>ONBT01000024.1 GCA_900316075.1 uncultured Lachnospiraceae bacterium
GGCCAAACCCGCCTGAACAAAATGTGAGTATTCAAGAGCCTGGCCCGATGTAAGGATAAGCAGGAAAAGGAGGGGGTCCCGACGGACGCCGCAGCGGCCCGCAGGCCGGCTGGCGGCATGCGGGATTCCCTTCTTTTCCGCGGAATTGGAACAGTCGGCTCTTGCTAAAGTCACATTTTCGAAGGCGACAGCCAGGTGCGGGAAAATTCGGGTAGAAGGACCAGCAGGAGCGAGTGCCGCACGGCCTTTCTGAGAGGAAGGCAGCGAAGTGTCACGGAAAGGGCCGCCCAAAATGGTATTGGGCGGCCCTTTCTATAATTTTCAATTCTGTTTGAGTTTACTTCGCAAACGTCTCCATGACGGCGTTTCCAAGCTCGTCCATGAGGCTCCGGCTGTCTTCGAGGCTCTTGCCTTTGACGCCGAAGTAGAACTTGATCTTCGGCTCCGTGCCGGACGGACGGATGCAGCACCATGCATTGTCCGAAAGAGAATAATATAGAACATTTGACTTGGGAAGGCCTGTGGGTTCCGTAGCGCCGGTGGTCAGGTCTGTCTTCACATCGGTCTCGTAGTCGGCAACAGAAAGGACGTCCCAGCGGGCGAGCTTCTTGGGCGGGTTCTTCCGGTCTTTCTCCATCAGGGCCTTCATCTCTGAGGCCCCGTTCTCGCCTTTCATGGTAACGGACTTCTGGCCCTCGAGGTAATAGCCGTACTTCTCATAGATGTCGATCATGGCATCCCAGAGGGTCTTGCCCTTGGACCGGTAGAAGGCGGCAGCTTCGCAGAGGAGCATGCAGGCAACGACGGCGTCCTTGTCCCGGGCGTAGGTTCCGGCCAGGCAGCCGTAGGATTCCTCCATGCCGAAGACATAGTGGAAGGTATGATTCTGCTCGAAGAGCTTGATCTGCTCCCCGATGTACTTGAAGCCGGTCAGAACCTCGATGCACTTGATATCGTAGTCGGCGGCGATGGCCTTGACCAGGTCACTTGTAACGATGGTGGTGACAGCCGCCGGATACATGGGCAGGGTCCCGTTTTCCTTGTGTTCCCGGATCAGGTATTCCATGATGAGGGAACCGGACATATTGCCGGTGAAGGAGTGCCATTCGCCGGTCTTACCGTCCTTGGCCCAGACGCCCAGACGGTCGGAGTCGGGGTCAGTAGCCAGGATAACGTCGGCATCGACCTTCTCAGCCAGCTTGCGGGCCAGGTCATAGGCTTCGGGCAGCTCGGGGTTGGGGTAGGGAAGGGTGGGGAAGTTGCCGTCGGCGGCTTCCTGTTCTTCTACGACATACACATTGTCAAAGCCGATTTCCTTCAGGACCCGGCGGACAGAGAGGTTGCCGGCCCCGTTGAAGGGGGTGTAGACAATCTTCATGGAAGGCGCCTGCTCCCGGACGATTTCCGGATGAATCTGCTGCTTCTTGACCTCGGCGATGTAGGCGTCGTCGACTTTCTGCCCAACAGTAATATAAAGCCCTGCAGCTTTGGCCTCGTCTTTCGACATGGTCTTCACCTGGTCGAAGGAGGTGACGGCTGCGACGCAGTCCATGATGCCTGTATCGTGGGGCGGAGTAATCTGGGCCCCGTCTTCCCAGTAGACCTTGTAGCCGTTGTATTCACGGGGGTTGTGGGAGGCAGTGATATTGATGCCGGCGATGCAGCCCAAGTAGCGGACCGCAAAGGAGAGCTCGGGCGTGGGCCGCAAAGTGTCGAAGCGGTAGGTCTTGATGCCGTTGGCATTCAGGACCAGAGCGGCTTCTGTGGCAAACTCAGGCGAGAAGTTCCGGGAGTCGAAGGCGATGGCTACGCCCTTGTCCTGCCCGTGATTCTTTACAATATAATTGGCAAGACCCTGGGTGGCCTGGCGGACCGTGTACTTGTTCATGCGGTTCGTTCCGGCCCCGATGACGCCCCGGAGGCCGGCCGTTCCGAATTCGAGGTTCCGGTAGAAGCGGTCCTCGATTTCCGCCGTGTCATCCTTGATGGCCTCGAGCTCTTTTTTCGTCTCCTCATCGAAGTAGGGGTCTGTGCACCACAGCCTGTACTGCTCCATTGCGTCCATATCCCGATAGCTCCTTTCGCTTTCGCATGATTCCTATAAGGAAAACTAAATTTCCGGAAAACTATTCTAAGTTTATCACACCGGGGTGTTCTTTTGTAGGGGAAGTCGTTTGCAGAAAGGTAGGAATTTTTGCCCTGTGCGGAGGCTTGAAGGGATGTCATTTGCGAGGAGACAGGAATTTTTGCCCAGTGCGGAGGCTTGAAGGGATGTCATTTGCGAGGAGACAGGAATTTTTGCCCTGTGCGGAGGCTTGAAGGGATGTCATTTGCGAGGAGACAGAAATTTTTGCCCCACGTGGAGACTGGAAGAGATGTCATTTGTGCAAAAGTTGAGAATTTTGCCCTGCGGCAACAATCTCCGTGCTGTCCTCCTCACCGCGGAAGATTTCCATAGAAAGGAGTAGCCCCGGGAAGCTGCGCTGCTTTCCGGGGCCGTTTGTGAAGAAACATATTGTGTTCTACGTCGAAACCGAAGAACCGATGATAATAGGGAGGAGGGAGGATCGGTGGTGTCTCTTCGCTTTCGATGCTGTAAATATAACAGGATTCTGTGAAAAAATAAAGACCTGTTTGTGAACTCCCTGTGAACTCTTCCTAAAAAAACTCTAAACCGCAGAACAGTTTTGGTCATTCTGTCCGGCAGGCAGCCGACTGTTTCCCAGAGCGTGCCGGCTTCACCAGAGCTTCAGTTCCAGATCCGAAGTCCCTTACCATCTCTTCCTTCCGGGCTTTCGAAAGCTTCTTGATGGCGGCTTCCCGCTTCATGGCCTCGCTCTTCGTGGCAAAGGCTTCATAATAGGCCAGTTCCACGGGCAGGTGGGCCCGGGTGTATTTTGCCCCCTCTCCGGAGGCATGCTTCTTCAGGCGCTTTTCGAGGTCGTCCGTGTAGCCGGTGTAGAGGCTGCCGTCCCCGCAGCGAAGCATGTAGGTGAAAAACCTGTCCTCAGGCTGCACGGCTTCTGGATTCCGGCACTTAGCCTGCACACTCTCTGTATACCTATCTTCTACCGGCATATTCTCAGAATTCATGCTACTTATGATAACACTTTCATTTCGGCTTATGCTATAATATCTTTGTTCTTTGGATTTTTTTGAACTTTCGTAAACATTCGCACGGGCGGAATCAAGGGGGATACCGCCTGCTTTCTGTTCCAGGAGCATTCTGGAGAAGTGCAGATCCGCCCGGACAGAAGCGGTTTACATTAGTCATGCGAAGGGGACGCTGGAGTCGGGACGACTAAGGGGAGCCGGTCAATGGAAAAGCTGCGAAAAATTTTCAATACGAGGCGGAGAAGCCTGCTTTCTCTGATTGTCGTCATCGCCTGCTGCCTGCTGGCCGTGGTTTTTGTCCGTCTTTCCCTGCAGAGCCCCAGCCGTAACAGGGACCGGAATCTGGTCCGCTCCTTTCAGAACGGCTGGGAGACCATCGGGGGCGCCCGGGTCGACATGCTGCAGTTCTACGATATTCGTTCCACAGGAATTGACGGGACGATTCAGGTCTACAAGAAGCTTCCCACTTCCATCATTGACGGCGACTGCCTGAATATCGAGTCCCGCTTCGTGAACTTCACCGTCCTGGTCAGCGGGGACGAGATCTATTCCTATCAGATGGAACAGGGCTTTGCCGGCAGCATCATGGATACGGCCTATCACCATATTCCCCTGACACCGGCGATGGAAGGCCGGCAGCTGGAGATTGTCGCAAAGAGCAACGGCGGCACGGCCCGGATGCGCTTCCAGAATATCGCCATCGGGCCTTCTGCCATCTATGTGCAGAATATGTTCCTGCAGAAGGGGCTCGCAGCCCTGATAGGCGTCCTTGTCATCATGACCGGCTTCATCGGTCTCATCAATGACGTTTCCCAGAAATACCTGAAATACAACTACAGCCGGACGGCCCTGCATATGACCGGTATCCTGGCCGGTTTCTGGATTCTTTTCGAATCCTCCCTTCCGGTCCTCATGATGCCCTATGCGGCGGATGTCATCACCGTGGCGAAATACCTGGTCCTGATGGCCCTGCCCTATCCGGCTTTCAATTTTGTGGCTTCTATCCTGCCCCACAAGAACGAATCCTGGTCCATTGCCCTGCTGGTGCTGGACATCATTTCCGTGATTGCATCCCTGGGCCTGACGGCCTCCGGAACCCTTGAGTGGCACGAGTGCCTCTTCTTCTTCTACATCATGGTCCTCTATGTGGTCATCGTGGTGGCGGAGCTTACGATTGCCTCCTTCTCGGATGCGGCAACGGAGCACAGGCCGGTGGGAATCGACTGGATCATATTTGCCGGGGCCATTCTCTGTATGGTCAGCGTGGCATTTGACGCCATCTATTTCATCAGCAGTTCCACCAATATAAACGATGCCCCGACGGGGACCTGGGCCCTTCTGACCATGCTGGTATTGACCATTGTGGATACGGAAATCGAGGCCAGGAAGCATCTGGCGGACACCGGCTATCTCATGAACGAGCGGGAGAAGGCCTATACGGACCAGCTGACGGGCCTTCTGAACCGGACGGCCTACGAGCGGGATTCCGATGCCCTCCGGGACAATTTCTCCCGGGACACCCTGAGCGGGAACTCCTACCTGGACTCCCACTTCGACCTCCTGATCGCCTATTTCGATATCAACAATTTCAAGCACGTAAACGATACCCTGGGCCACGACGTCGGCGACAAGGTCATCCAGGCCGCGGCAAACCTCCTGCAGAAGGCCTTCGGCCCCTACGGGAACGTCTACCGGGTCGGCGGCGACGAGTTCGCGGCGACGATCACCGGGGACGACCTGGACCGGAAATACGGGAAGGCCCTGCACAATCTCCGCATGCTCGAGGACGAGTGGAACGGGTCTACGAAGCTGGGAATCACCCTGAAGATTGCCTCGGGCTCCGCGAAGCTGTCGACGACCGAATCCGGCACGATTCACGAGGTCCTGAAGAATGCCGACAACGATATGTACATCCACAAGGCCGAGATGAAGAAGGCCGACCCCACCCAGGTCCGCGGGGCATGAATTTCTGTATTACATGAATAATATAAGGCGTCCGGAGCGTTCCGGGCGCCTTTCTTGCAGTATAATGCCGGGAGAAGTGTTGTATACAGACAAACCGGGGCAGGAAGTTTTCCTGTCCCGGTTCTAATAACATACGGAGACGCAGGGATTCGAACCCTGGTACCGCTTGTGGCGGTAAACGCATTTCGAGTGCGCCTCGTTATGACCGCTTCGATACGTCTCCAGAATAATGGTCTTCACCGGAATGCACCTTGTGTGCGGGGATGGCGCCGCCCGGCGAAAACGCGACAATTATTATATGAAAAAAGGCTTGCTTTGTCAAATGCTAAAGGGGAGGATAGTAATTACGCACAACCCTATCAAAACGCCTTCTCATACTAATACAGCCCGATTCTGGCATGATGTTTCTGTCAGAACCGGGCTGCTTTATTGCTTTTTCGTCGTTTTGATAGGGTGATGCGTAATTACTAAGGGAAGGACAGAGCTATAGAAAATCCTGGAAACGCAGATAGGGGATAAATGCAAAATGACGCCCTATAGTCCCACTATACCCGAAAGCCAACACACATTGCGTGTGCCAACTCTCTTAAGATTGTGATTCTGCAGGGGGGAAATGCAAAAATCGCGCGGAATTTCCCCAGACTTCTTCTAGCTGAAATTCCAAGTGGGGGCCAAATGCAAAACAACGCCCAATAGTTCCAGAACGCCGGAGGAACTGCACGCATTACGTGCACTAATTCTCTAAAGACAGTGATTCTGTAGGGGAGAAATGCAAAAATCGCGCGGAAATTTCCCAAATGGAATAACGCGTATAGGATTATTTGCTTACATGATTTCCGACCGGACCTTTCCGACGGAAATGAAATTGTTTACCAGGGCGTTGACATCCGTGTCTTCGCCCGCAAGGCTTCCCGGAATGGCGGTCCCGGCATTCCAGAGAAGGGCTTCTTCCCCGGGCGCGAGCGAAGCGAGCCGGCCCGGTACCTCCGGGTCCGTGAAGGCCCCGGCCGTATCTTTTCCCGGCTTTCCGGCCATGTGACTCACCAGGGTCCGGGCCCCGTCGACCGCCGCCTTCTCCATATCGGCAAGCTGTCCCATCTTCTCCTCCTGCAGGAAGAAGCCATCCCAGATCAGCTGCATATCAGCCGGCCGGCAATCGTAACGAACACCCTTACATTCATCCACGGGACAGTTGGGGAAGTTCACGTTCCAGATGCCGTCGGAAAGGGGCTTCTTTGTCAGTTCTTCCATCAGGGGCAGCAGGTATTCCCGCGCCAGGGAAAGGTCCGCCCCCTTGTCCACCGACCAGGCAATGGCCGGAATCTCATGCATCAAGGCTTCTTCCGCGGCCCCTACAGTTCCCGAGTAGGCCACGTCGTAGCCGGCGTTGTAGCCATTATTAATACCTGAGAATACAAAGTCCGGTTCGTCGTCCACGAGCAGGGCGGAAAGGCCGACCTTCACGCAGTCCGCCGGTTTCCCGTCGCAGGAATAGGCCGTGACCCCGTCTACCGGAAAGTTCTCCCGCCGCACCTTCAGCGGCCGCCCCAGGGTCATGCCCTGGGACATGCCGCTCATCTGGGCTTCCGGAGCCACAATTGTGACTCGTCCCAGCTTCAGGGCATATTCCGCCAGCAGGGCCAGGTTCGGTGACTTGATTCCGTCGTCATTTACAAGAAGGATGTGCATTGAAGTTTCTCCAGATTAATATTTCTTAAATTTATCAAACTCACGAATTCCCGTAAGCCTTTCAATATCAAGCTGTTTCCAATACTCATTTTCCCAACAGAAGTATCTGTCCTTCCGTTTTTTGAAAATCCGGAAAGGTTCATTCGTGTTGTCGTAAATATGCAGAATGTCACAGACCTCCACCAGAGAAGCCAGCAATTTCAGGGCCTTGTCATAGCGGGAACGGATTTTTTCCTCAGGGACTCCGTGGCCGCCAAGGGATTCTCTGACCTGTACCCGGGCCACATTTACTGCAGGATCCGAAGTCAGCACATATATCCCCCGGATGAAATAGCCGGATTCCTTTGCCTTCCGCAGCAGCTTTAGATTTCTATCTGTTGATAAGACAGTTTCAAATGTGAAGTCCGCCTGTTCAGACAATAACCTTTCGCGAATTTCCTCTGCCTTTTTTGCTGCCTCCAAATCGGAGCAATGCGTAGAACTCTTTATATCGTCTGCATTGACATACTCACCGACCAGCTTTGCCATGCGGGTAATTGTAGACTTCCCGCTTCCGTTTGGACCGGCGAAAACCATAACTTCCGGCTTCTTTGTCTTTTCAATAGACATATTCCCGCCTTCCGTCAGGATACTCTATATATGGTTTTTTCTTTTCGTTATCAAATTTTGCCACAGGCAGCCCCTTGATCTTCCGGATTTCATTGTCAATCCGGATGGAGGCCTTGAAGCGCTCGGTCAGCTCGTCGTCGGAAATGCCGTTTGTAGAATCGAGCTCATTTGTTTCAGCCATCGGATGCACCTCCTGCATTACATTATCATAAATAATAGTAAAGCCTCCACTTCCTTTTTTCAAGGAAAACGGCAGACTCGAAAGCCTGCCGAATGCTTCAAATATGTATTTCAGAGTTCCGTCCTTCCCTCAAAAGCCCGGAGGAGGGTCACCTCGTCGATGTACTCGATGTCGCCGCCGACCGGGACGCCGGAGGCGATCCGGGTCACCTTGATGCCGGTGGGCTTGATCAGGCGGGAAATGTACATGGCCGTGGTCTCGCCTTCAAGGGAGGAGTTCGTCGCGATGATGACCTCGTCCACATCCCCCTCCAGGCGCTTCATCAGCTCCTTCAGGCGGATGTCCGCCGGTCCGATGCCCTGCATGGGGGAAATAGCCCCGTGAAGGACGTGGTAGACGCCCTCATACTTGCCGGTCTTTTCGTAGGCCGCCATGTCCCGGCTGTTCTCCACCACCATGATCTGCTTGTGATTCCGCTTGGGATTGGAGCAGATGGGACAGGTTTCCGAGTCCGTCAGGGTGCAGCAGACCTTGCAGTAGTGGACGTTCGTGCGCGCTGATACAAGTGTATCTGCCATATGCTTCACGTCGTCGGGGGGCATATTCAGGATGTGGAAGGCCAGACGCTGGGCCCCCTTCTCCCCGATGCCGGGCAGCTTCTGCAGCTCGCCTATCAGGTTGCCAATTTCTTTGCTGTAGTATTCCACTTCAAACTCTCAACGCATCTGTATTTCTCTGTTAGGTAATTGTTATACAGAAACAGGCCTGCCGCAGATATGATGCCACAGGCCTGCAAAAGTCTTCCGTATAAGACCAATCAGAAAGGCATTCCGCCTAAGCCCCCGAGGCCGCCGGAGGCAGCGCCCATGACTTTCTTCTGAGCTTCGTCAACCTGATCCATGGCGCTGTTCACCGCCGCCACAATCAGGTCCTGCAGCATTTCGACATCGTCGGGGTCCACGGCCTCGGGAGCAATCTTCACGCCCTTCACTGTCTTGTCGCCGGAAACCGTGACTTCCACTGCGTTACCGCCGGCCGTCGCCGTAAATTCCTGATCGGAAAGGTTGGCCTGGGCCTCTTCCATCTCCCGCTGCATCTTCTGGGCCTGCTTCATGAGATTCTTCATGTTGCCGGGCATTCCGCCCCCCATGCCGCCCATATAGCCGCCTCTTTTTGCCATAATTATTTCCTCCTATTCATCTCCGAAGTCCTCGACCGTGACCTCCATGCCGACGGAGTGGACGAACTTCTGAATCAGGTCTTCGTACTCGTCCGCCGCCTTGTGGCCGGAGTCCAGTAGCTTCAGTTTCACCGGAATTTCCTTGCCGACCGCCTGGCTGAAGGCCCCTTTGAGGCGCTCCAGATTCTGCGGCTCAACCAGCTGATTGTACGCGACCGCGCTTCCCGCGTCAAATACAATCAGAAGACCCCCGTCCTCGTCCAGGGTCGGGGTCCCCTGCTTCAGAGCCGCCTTGAAAAGGCCGGACAGGAGGCTCAGGGCCTGGTTCCAGTTGTCCAGCAGCTTTTGTATGTCCTCCGGGGCCGCGTCCGGGAGCTTGTGCCGCTTGACCGGGGCGGGAGAGGCCGCAGCCGGCGCTCCTCCTGCTGCCTGCGGGCCCGTGTAAGCCCCGGCCGGCGCTGCCGGAATGGTCCCGGTCGCAATCTCCGTCTCGATTTTTCCGACCCGGTCCACCAGGGAGTCGTAATCCTTCTCCATCTCCGGCTTGCAGAGTTTGATAATCGCAACCTCCGTCAGGACCCTCTTCTGCGTCGCGAAGCGCAGACGGTCGGAAAGGGCGCTCATGAGGCGGATGTAGCGGAGGATGACCGGGCTTTCGACCATGTCCGCCTCTTCCTTCAGGGCCGCCATATTGTCCGAGGACATGCCCAGGACCTCTTCATTGGTCTCCCCGCCCTTGACCAGGAGAAGATTCCTTAAGTACCACACAAAGTCGTTTACGAACTGGGTCAGCTCCCGACCCTCCAAGAGGACATCGTCGATGACCGCGAGAGCATCCTGAATGTTCCCGGCCCGGACCGAACGGAAGAGGCGGGAAAACTGGGCCGTGTCAACCGCACCCAGGACGGACAGTACATTATCATAAGTCAGCGTCTGGCCCAGGTAGAAGGCGATGCACTGGTCGAGCAATGAAAGGGCGTCCCGCATGGACCCGTCCGCCGCCTTTGCGATATAGCGGATGGCCTTTTCCTCGGCCTCCACGCCCTCCTTTTCGGTGAGCTCCGTCAGCCGGACCGCAATCGTGTCTATGGAAATCCGGTGGAATTCGTAGCGCTGGCAGCGGGAGAGGATGGTCTGGGGAATCTTGTTCACCTCTGTCGTCGCCAGAATGAAGATTACGTAGGAAGGCGGCTCCTCCAGAGACTTCAGAAGCGCGTTGAATGCTCCCGACGAGAGCATATGCACCTCATCAATAATATAAACCTTGTACTTCCCCTGGGACGGGGGGTATTCCATCCCGCTGATGATTTCCCGGATATTGTCGACGCCGTTGTTTGAAGCGGCATCGAGCTCCAGGACGTCCATGGAATTCCCGTCCGTGATGGCCGTACAGGAAGGGCACTCGTTGCAGGGGTTCCCCTCCTCGTCCCGGTGCTCGCAGTTCACGGCCTTGGCAAAAATCTTCGCCACCGTGGTTTTTCCGGTACCCCGGGTGCCTGTAAAGAGATAGGCGTGGCCGATCCGGTCCGTCTTCAGCTGGTTCTCCAGGGTCCGCACGATATGGTCCTGCCCCTTCACGTCCGAAAAGACCTGGGGGCGGAATTTTCTGTATAAGGCTAAATAACCCACTATCCGTCTAAAATGGCGGGCGGGGCCGCGAAGCGGCCCCGCCCGCCATCACTCCTTATCTATGATTTTTCTTCAATCTCCAAACGAGATGCCCATCCGCTTGACCTCAGCAATCATGCGGCTGTTGGGGTCCACCATCTTCAGCTTGCCCGCCACGTCGGCCAGGGGTACCAGCTTCGTGTCCCCGTTCACCATGGCGACCATATTGCCAAAGTCTCCGTCCATGATGGCGCCTGCTGCCGCAGAGCCCAGGCGGGAGCAGAGAACCCGGTCGTAAGGGCAGGGGCTGCCGCCCCGCTGGGTGTGACCGGGCACCGTGACGCGGCACTCGGTACCGGTCTCATCCGAAATCATCTTCGCCAGCTTGTAGGAAACCGTCGGATGGGTCTCCTGGGCCATCTTCGCCTTCAGCTCCTTCTTTGAGAGCTTGGCGTCTTCTTTCGAAATCGCCCCTTCCGCTACGGCCAGAATTGTGAAGCCCTTGCCGGCCTTGTGGCGCTTTTCGATGGCGTCGAGGACCTTCTTGCTGCTGTAGGGGATCTCGGGCAGGAGGATGATGTCGGCCCCGGAAGCGACGCCGGCGTAGAGGGTCAGCCAGCCGACTTTGTGACCCATGACTTCCACGATGAAGATGCGGTTGTGGGAAGATGCAGTCGTATGGATGCAGTCGATGGCGTAGGAGGCGACGCCGACTGCGCTGTAGAAGCCGAAAGTGATGTCGGTCCCGTAGATATCGTTGTCGATGGTCTTGGGCAGGTGGATGATGTTCAGGCCCTCTTCCCGGAGGAGGTTGGCCGTCTTCTGGGTCCCGTTGCCGCCCAGGATGACGAGGCAGTCCAGCTTGTGCTTCTTGTAGTTCTTCTTCATGGCCTCGACCTTGTCCAGGCCGTTCTCATCGGGCACCCGCATGAGCTTGAAGGGCTGGCGGGAAGAACCGAGGATCGTGCCGCCCTGGGTCAGGATTCCGGAGAAGTCCGAAGCCGTCAGCTGCCGGTAGTTGTCGTAAATCAGGCCCCTGTAGCCATTATAAAAGCCGAAGATCTGCAGGTCCTTGACATTGTTCGAAAGGCCTTTGACCACGCCCCGCATTGCCGCATTCAGGGCCTGGCAGTCCCCGCCGCTCGTAAGCATTCCGATTTTCATGCCGCATCTCCTTTACTATATTCTTTTTTTAAAAGCTTCGGTCTGAATTCCCCCTCCGAAACACGAGTCTATTCTATCATTCTTTTTCGCATTTGCGTGAAAAATATGGAGGAAGGTTATCTTCAAGATATTTTTCGATTTGCCGATATTGTTTGTAAAGGCAGACAGGGAAGTTCTGTCTATACAGAAACGGATTTCAAAAGAAAACTATTTTCTGCCTGCAGGACAGGTGTAAGTAATGCGGGGAAGCGAAACTATGCTGCTGAGTGAAATCCGACTGAATCAGATCAAAAATGACGCGACGGCGACGACGCCCAGGGGGACCGGTCAGGAGACCGGAGTCGCAGGGGGTGCCGCGGGTGCGTCTTCTCTTTTTTCCGCCTACGTGGATACCTCCAATACGATTTTCACGAACAATGGTCTCCGGACCGGGGACACCCTCTACGGGAAGAAGGACCTGGCCGAGGACGCTCTTTCTAACGCCATGAACACGAACACGGCCGCCATGTCCGATACGGCCATGAAGAACCAGATGGTGGCGAAGGCCACGGCCGACCTGTCCGCCGGAGACGTACAGGCAGCAGGCGAGGAAGGCTTTTCTTATAAGAACATGAACCCGGAGGAGCTGGTTACGGTCGGGGACAAAATCCGTCTGAACCTGGCCAAGGCCGGGGTCGATGTGTCGAAGTTCGGCGGGGTATCGGATGCGGCCATTGCCGAGAGCACCGGGAATGCCGCCCAGGCGGCCGTCCTGAAGAAGACTCTGGAAAATGCAGCCGTGTCGGATTCTGCTTCCATAGATACAGCAGTGGCAAAGGCCCGCGAGATTCCGGAAATTTCCGATAAGGCTGCATTATATCTTGTCAAGAATAATATGGCCCCCACCATTGACAATGTCTATCGGGCCGTCTTCGGGGCCGGGGAGGGGGACCAGGGTTCAGCCGTATCCCAGGCGGCCATCGACCAGGTGTCCATCATGGACAGACAGGTCGGCAGCCTCTTCGGCCGGGCCGGTCTCACCTACGACGACAATGCCCGGGCTACGGCGGCCGAATTTCTGCAGAACGAAATTCCTCTGACCTTTGACAATATCAACAAATTCGCAGCGCTTTCGACAGGGACCCTGCTCAGCGGGCAGGAGCTATCGGACGCCGTCATGGATACGGTAGCCCGGGGAGGGGAGCCCGGAGATACCCTCATCATTGCCGGTCTTTCTGCCACAGATATGGCGGAAAACGCGGCCGAAGTCATTAGTAATGCAACTCCCGAAGATGTCACCTCTCTTGTCGATTCCGGCAGGGACTTGAACGTCATCAACCTGGCGAAGACGGCGGCCGAGAATGCGGCCAATGCCAAAGAGCAGAGGGCGGCGGCCGGTAAGTCCGATGCCGCTTTGGCCGCAAAGAAGGCCGAGGCCGCAAGGGCCGTCGGGGCTGCCGTGGCAAATGGCGCTGCAGCCGGGAGGCAGGCGGCTGCGGCAGGAGAAACTGCGTCGACGGCATCAGGAAAGAGCCCGGAGAAACTGGCCTCCGAAATTGAGGGCTATGCCCGGATGAACGGGGGCCTTCCGACCGTATCAAAAGGCAGCCTGACCGAGGCGAAGGCCCAGCAGGCCGTAGTCCAGGCCCGCCTGATCATGACCTCTTCCGTCAATTACAACCTCCTGCAGCGGGGCATTAATATCAGTACAACGGATATTGCCGACATCCTGACGACTCTGCAGGAGCAGGAGGAGGCCTTCTACTCCGCCATTCTCGGGGCAGATGGGGGTTCCGCCGCGGGCCTCGCACAGGGCTCGGCCCTGATGTCCGAGTTCGCTGTAGATGTTTTCTCCGACCAGGCCCTGGCCACCCTCCCGGGCCGAATCGACGTCTACAATACGACGAATGCCTATGTTTCCGACTTTGCGTCTATGCCCCTCGCGGCCTTCGGACGCATGGCCTTCGACACGATTTCTTCCGGTCAGGCCGCAGCAGGCGGTGTGGTTCTGTCAGCTTCCGCAAAGACCGAAGCGGCCATGCAGACCGGCTCCATGAGCTCAGCGAACGGCGGGGCTTTCGAGATTGTCCACTCCCGGGCCATGGACCATACCCTGTCCGAGGCCCACGATATGGCCGCTTCCATGCAGAGCGCCTATGAAAAGGCCGGAGAAGCCTATGAAACCATGGGCACCCAGGTCCGGGAAGACCTGGGCGACTCCATCGAAAAGGCTTTCGGCAATGTGGCCGAAATCCTTGCCGGTCTGGGCTTCGAGGACACGGAAGCCAATGAAAAGGCCGTCCGCATCCTGGGTTACAACAGCATGGATATTACGAAGGAAAATATCCTGACGGTCCGCCAGGCGGCTGAAGAGGTCGAAAGCACCTTAAAGGCTCTGAAGCCCGCCGTGGTGGCGCAGATGATCAAAGACGGGAAGAACCCGCTTTCTATGTCCCTCGCCGAGCTCTCAGCGGAAGCGGACCGGCAGAACGAGTCCGGCTCGGGCTCCTCCGCCGATGACCAGTTTGCCAAGTTCATCTGGAAGGCCGAAAAGTCCGGCGACATCAGCGCGGACGAAAAAGAGAGCATGATCGGTATCGCCCGCCTGATCAACCAGGTGGAAAAGTCGGACGGGGCCGTCATCGGGCGCCTCCTTTCCGAGGGCCGGGAAATTACCCTTTCGAACATGCTCGGGGAACTGCGGTCCATGAAGAAGGGTGGAATCGACTATTCCATCGACGACGACTTCAGCGGGGTTGACGCCGGGGCGACGGAAAAGCTCTCCATCAGCCAGCAGATTGAAAAGGGCTTCCAGACCGCCCGCATGAAGGACGCCGGGAAGGCCATGACCCCGGGCAAGATGGCGGCGGTCGGACAAGAAAACTATATGCCCATGTCTCCGGACGCCTTTGCGACCACCATGGAAAATTTCGACGCAACGCCGACCGACGCGGTGACCGAAGAAGCCTATACGGCCAGCGAGGCCGAAGAGGTCAAAAACATCACGGCTATGAGCGATGAGCAGGCCTACGAAATGCTGGAGCGCCTGGACATCCCCCAGACTCCGGCCTATCTCGAGGCCATCAACACCATGATGAAAAATTCGGGCGACATGTACCGCCGTCTCTTCAGTCTTGCAAGAGAGGACAGGAACATCTTCTCCGAGACCAATGAAAAGGCCGAAGGGAAAACAATAGAGGACGTGATGGCCGACCTGATCCGGGAATACGGGGAGGCGGTTCAGGCCCCGGAGGAAATGGCTGAAGCTCAGGAAAAGCTGGCCGATCTGGCCGAGCACGCCATGGACGGGATGATTGTCGAGACCGGGACCAAATCCGTCGACGTCCGTTCCATGCAGCTCCTTCAGAAGGAAATCAAGGTCATGGGCCAGCTGGGAGCCAAAGGCAAGTCCTACGAAATCCCCGTTCTCGTGGCCGACCAGTACGGGACCATGCAGCTTCGAATCATGAAGGGGCAGGACAAAAAAGGCCTGGTCGAGCTCTCCTTCCTGTCCGAAAAGCTGGGAAACATGCGGGCGGCCTTCCAGTACGAGCAGGGCTTTGTGACCGGGTCCGTGGCGACGGACAATGCCGACACCCGGGAAAAGCTGGCGGGCCTGTCCCACGACCTCATCGACGCCATGCAGGCCGGGGCCGGGGTGCCCGTGGACGTGCAGGTGCTTCAGGAGAATAATATAGAGCCTGTGGACCTCTTCGAGAATATTCGTAATACGGAAAATGATGCCGTGGACGAGTCCACCCTCAGCCGGGCGGAGCAGGCTCAGGAATACATGGCCACCAGCCGCCTCTTCAGCCTGGCCCGGGCCTTTATAAAGACAATTTCGGAAGCGGATTTCGGGGTTTAGAAAAAGGACGCCGAAACCGATATAAAAGATAGCCGGCAGGGAAGCCGGTCCTTCTCAGCTATGTAGAGCAGGAAGAAAACAAGGGGCTCTACATTAGTCATATGCATTTCAACCGAAATACGCACGGACGCGGACGGTTTTTTACATGTGTTTGCGAGGTGCGTTTCATGAAGATCAACAACAATATTTCCGCAGTCATTACAAATAAACACCTACTCCGGAACGAGAACAATATGGCCGCTTCCATGGAGCGCCTGTCCTCGGGCTACAAGATCAACTACGCCAAGGACGACCCTTCCGGCATGGCGATAAGTAACCGCATGCGGGCCCAGATCCGGGGCCTGGACCGGGCCTCTCAAAATTCTTCCGACGGCACATCGGTCCTGCAGACCGCAGACGGAGCTTTAAATGAGGTCCAGTCCATGCTGCAGCGTATGCGGGAGCTCTCGATTCAGGCGGCCAACGGGACCAATTCCGACTCCGACCGCGAGGCCATCCAGGACGAAATCGGCCAGCTCCGGGACGAAATCGACCGGGTGTCCGAGACCACGGAATTCAACACGAAGAAGCTCTTGAACGGGGACCTCGACACAAAAGTCTACGCCGAAGGAGCCACGCGGGAAGAGGCTTCCGAAGAGGTGGAGGCCGGCTTTTACAACTTCTACGTCAGCGAGCCTTCGACCCGGGCCGTGTATTCGAAATTTACGATTCCGAATTCCGTCGACAAGGAATGCTCGATTTCCATCAATGATTCCGTGGCCATTCTGAAGCCGGATATGACGAAGTCCGAAATTCAGGAAGCGGTCCGGGACGCGGCCGAGAAGGGCAAGGCCGAGCTCAATACCGACGCGGACGGGAATATCATCGACGGCATCTGGTCCACGGACTACGGGAAGAACGGGGTCCTGGACTTCAAGGTTTCCGATGCGGAAACCGCGACTGCTTTCGGTCTGGATCAGGACCCCGCAGTCTTGGAAAAGGAAGACGTGACCGAGGAGAACGAGCAGAATCTCAATATTTCTTACAAGGCCCTCTACGGCAACCAGGCGGAAATCCTGATGGACGTTTCCGACACATCGGCTTTCAAGGACCACAAGACCGCCACCTACACCGTGGACGGGAACAAGGTGACCTTTACGGACCGGGGAGGTTTCAAGCTGTCCTTGCTGCTGGACGCCGCAACGGATGTCACAATGGACAATGCCTATGAATATATCAAGTCGGACCCCCTGACCAAGCTGACCACGACGACGGATGTGACGACGAAGCTGCCTGCGGACGTGACGACGAGCTCCATCAATGCCAGTGCCGGGCAGAAGTACTATGACGAGAAGGGGACGAATGTCCAGAAGCTGGGCGTCGGCTACGTCTCCTGCGAAGTTACGGACAAGGGCCCCATGGACCTGCAGATTGGGGCAAATGCCAACCAGCAGATGTCCGTGAAGATTCCCGACTGCGGCTCCGACATGCTTTATCTGGACCGGGTCGACGTGACGACAAAGACCGGGGCCACGGACGCCATCGACCAGCTGGACTACGCCATGGACCGGATCAATGAAATCCGCTCGGCCATCGGCGCTTACTCGAACCGCCTCGAGTCTGCCACGAATTCCCTCGATGACACCGAAGAGAACATGACGGCCGCCATGAGCCGGATCAAGGATACGGATATGGCAGAAGAGATGACCGAGTACACCAAGGACAATGTCATCGCCCAGGCCGCCACCAGCGCCCTTTCCCAGGCCAACGACATGCCCCAGATGGCCCTGCAGCTGCTGCAGTGAAATTATTGATATGACCGACGAAGAGAAGAAAACCTACGCCCGCCGCATTACGGAAGCCAATCCCATGGAGCTGATCGTGGTTCTCTACGACATGCTTTTGGGGGACCTTTTGGAAGCACAGGACATCCTGTCCGCTCCGGCAGCAGGAGAAGCGAATGAACCGGCCGGGAGCCTGACCATTGTCCGGGGGACCGAAACTGGCCTCATGGACCTTCGGCATGCGGAGCGGGTTGTGGACCAGCTTCGGAGTGTTCTTTCCTTTCAGGGAGAAGCGGCGGACATGTCCCGCCACCTCTACAGTCTCTATGACTATATGCTGCGGCAGATTTCGAAAGCCCTCTACCTCGAAGACGCGGAGCCGGTGAAAGAAGCCCTGAAGGTGGCCGAGCCTTTGCGCGAGGCCTTCATCGAGGCGGCAAAGAGCGACAAACGGGGCCCCATGATGTCCAACGCCGAGTCCACCCTGGCGGGCCTTACCTACGGGCGGGCCGGCCTGTCCGAGTATGGAACATCCGACCCCAACCGGGGCTTTTTCGTCTGAAGGCGGAGAAACCTTCACATACACATACCGCATTGCATAAACAATATTTCAACCACCTGTTTTTGCAAATGCAGTAATTGCAAGGGTTTTGCCGCTTTATGCAGATATGCCAAAAGGCAGATTGCACAATGAAAAGAAAAGTTTTCGGCGCGCCGAAAACTTTTTCCTGCAACTCCCGCCCGGAATTTCTGTTTTTCGACAAGCTGCGAAAAATCATCCGCCGGAAACGCAGGTCGATTTATCCACAATTACAAAAAATCATGTTTGTAAAATCTGTCGGATATTGACAGGTCTGTTCATAACTTCCCCGCCTCCGGGGGAGTTTTTTTGGGTAGATTTTTCCAAAGCAAATGGCGTAATATCGGTGCCATCAGAAAACAGCATTCCCGGGACGCTTTCGCAGCCCCCGCGAATTCTGTGACAGTAGAGCATTTTTCATATGTCGGTCAGGAGGTGATGAAAGGTTTTGTACGCCTACCTTGCCGGGGCAGCCATTTGTGCCTGCGCCTGTGCAGGGGACATCAGGGATTACAGAATCCCGAACGGTCTAATTCTTCTCGGTTATGCGGTCGGAAGCTTTTACACATATCTTTCCCAGGGAAGCAGATTTTTCCCGGCGTTCGCATGGAACGCACTCTGGCCGCTTCTTCTCCTCTATTTTCTGTTTTACATCGGCTGCTTGGGCTCCGGTGACGTCAAGCTGGTTTCGGCTCTGATTCCATTACTCATGAATAATAAAGCCGGCCTTTATATGATCGCCCTGGCTTTTTTCATCGGCGGCGCAGCTGCCCTCGTGAAAAGCTTAGTCGCAGGCGACCTGCTCTTTCGTCTTTCCCGCCTTTTTGCCCATGTAAGACTCTGCATTCTGCAGAAGAAACCCCTTCCCTATGTCCCCGTCGGACGGTGCAGGGAACTGCACTTCGCCATATCCATCAGCATTTCTTACATCACAGTCATTATCTTTCTTTCTCTTTTCCGGAGGTGAATCATGAAACAGCAATCCGTACTTCTCTGCGACACCGATGCCGCCTATCTGCAGTCCGCATCCCGCTATCTGGCCCTGCAGGGCTACGGGGTGACGACCTACTCCGAGACCGCGATCTACGCCGATGACTTCTGCCATTACGATGTGGCGGTCATGACCCCTGAATTTCTGGAGGCAGGGGACCCTTACCGCCACGGAGGCCGCCTCCTCTGCCTACTGAGCGAGCGCGGGGGCGGGCCCGAGGGCATCGAGTCCATCTACAAGTTCCAGGACATGGATGCCTTCACGGCCCGGATTGAAGGCCGCCGCAGCGATGAGGAAGGCATCCCCGACCTCCACTTCGTCTGCTCCCCCATCTACCACGAGCTCCGCCTTCCCTTTGCGCTGGCACTCGCAAGGATTTATGCAGAGTCGGGGCGCACATTATTCATAGACCTGTCCGAGGCTTCCATCCTGACGGAGCTCATGCAGCAGACTCTTGACGAGGAAAATATCCCCTACGAGCTGGGCGGGCCGGACCTCATTGACCTGATCTACAGTCTGGAGAGCCGGGAGGTTTTCGACCGGGAAGAGGCGGAACAGAGCCTGCCGGAGGAGTTTGTGATGCTTTACGACGGCTTCTACTACCTGCCGCCTGCTGCCGATGCCAAAGCCCTTTCGGACGTGACGAAGGCCCAGTGGAGCCACCTGATGAAGGCCGTGCTTTCGTCGGCCTTTTCCACGGTCGTGATTCTCTCCGACCGCCTGCCCATCCACCTGGCCGAGTGGTGCGGGGAGAATTCCGAGGTCATCCTGCTTTCGAAGCGGGGCGACTATTACCGGAAGAGCGAGAAGAAGTTCGAGGACTATTTCGAAGAGCGGCTGCCTTCCGTAAAGCGGCGGGAAATCGACCTTCCCATGTCGGCGGCCGGGCTATCGGACGGGACCTGGTACCTGCCCAGCCTGCTGGAGGGGAACCTTGGAAATTTCGTGAGGGAATGCGTTGGATCGACAGCAAATTGAGGACGCCCTGCAGAACGGCAAAAATGCCTTGAATCGGCAGCAGATTGAGGATGCCGTTCGAAAAGGCGTCATAGAAAACCTGAACATGGACCGGACGGTCTCGGACGAGGACATCCGGGAGCAGATTCGGAAACAGATCTTTGTGACGGCCAGGGAAAATCCCCTCTCGGTCAACGAGCGGCTGACCCTGGAGCACAATGTCTTTAACGCCCTGCGCCGCCTCGATGTCCTGTCGGACCTTCTGGCCGACGACGAGGTCACCGAGATCATGATCAACGGCCCGGACAATATCTTCATCGAGAAGGCCGGGAAACTCATGAAGCTGGACCGCCACTTCTCCTCGGCCGAGAAACTTTCGGACATCATCCAGACCATCGTGGCCGCCAACAACCAGATGGTAAACGAAAGCTCTCCGATTGTGGACACCCGGCTCGCCGATGGCTCGCGAGTTTCCATCGTCCTCCCGCCCGTGTCGGTGGACCGGGCCACGGTCACCATCCGCCGCTTCCCCAAGGAGCCCTATACCATGGACATGCTGGTAAAAAACGGCACCATGACCCGGGAAATCGCCGACTTCCTGAAAAAGCTGGTGGTGGCCCGCTACACGATTCTGGTGGGCGGGGGGACCGGCTCCGGCAAGACCACCCTCTTAAACGCCCTGACCGGCTTCATTCCCAGTGACGAGCGCGTGATTACCATCGAAGACTCCGCAGAACTGAAAGTAATGGGAATTCCCAACCTCGTCACATTAGAGGCCCGGGCGGCTACCCTGGAAGGAAAGCTGGCCGTGACCATCCGGGACCTTCTCAAGGCCACCCTCCGAATGCGGCCGGACCGGATCATCGTCGGCGAGTGCCGCGGGGAGGAGACCCTGGAAATGCTCCAGGCCTGCAATACCGGACATGACGGGTCACTCACCACCGCCCATGCCAATTCTCCTGAAGACATGCTGGCCCGTCTCGAGACCATGGTCCTCATGGGCATGGACCTGCCGGTGGACGCCATCCGCCGGCAGATTGCGGGCGGCATCGACTTCTTCGTCCAGGTTTCCCGCATGCGGGACCGGTCGCGAAAGCTCGTGGCCATCAATGAAGTCGACGGGATGGAAAACGGCCACGTGAAGCTGGTACCCATCTATACCTATACGCTGGAAGGAGGGAAGGGGACATGGAAAAAGGTAAACGAAATCATCCATACCGACAAGCTGGTCATGGCAGGACTTCGGTAGGCAGCAGGAGAAAGAGGCTGCCCGGACCGGTCAAAGAGGCCGGCAATTCCGGAAAGAGCCTGATTCTGGTCCTCCTCATGGACTTCGGGCTATCTGCCTGGATTTCCTACGTCCTCTTCGATTCCGTCTGGGGCATGGTCTCCTTCTTTCCTGTTTTTGTTCTACATATATTTGTGCAGACCAAGAAGGACAAGGAGAAGGCGGCCAGCCGCTTCGACGAAAAGTACCGGGAGTTTCTGACCGGCCTTTCGAGCGGCCTTCGGGCCGGGCATTCGCTGGAGAACGCCTTTGTGGATGCCCAGAAGAATCTGACGGTCCTCTACGGGCCTTCCGACCCTTTCGTGGCGGAGCTCACCCAGATGAACCGGCAGATCGGGATGAACATGCCGGTGGAGGAGGTTTTCAGCCGCTTTGCCGACCGGCACCCGATTGAGGAAGTCGAGAACATGGCTGAAATCCTGGCCATCGGCAAGCGCCTGGGCGGCAACTACGTGAAGAATATCTCCGAGGCGGCCGAAAAGATCCGCCAGTCCCTGGAGCTTAAGGCCAAGATTGAGACCCTGACCTCCGAAAAGCGGTTGGAACTGAAGCTGATGCTGATTCTGCCGCCCGGGATGCTGACCTATATCCGCTTCGCCTCCCCGGACTTCATTTCCCCGATTTACGGGACGGCCCTGGGGGTCGGCCTGGTCTGCGCCTGCCTGGCCGCCTATGTGGCAGCCTACGCCTGGGGGTCGAAGATCGTAAAGATTGAGGTTTAAAAAATGAGCGAGAATATACGTATTACAAAAAAGAAAGCCGGGGGCAGGATCAGAAGCCCCGCCCTGCGGAAGTACGGCAAGGTCATCATCGCCATCGAGCTGATTGCGGCCGCCATGCTGGGCAAGGACATCTACACGAGCATGCACCCGCCCGAGACTCTCGAGCGCCCGGCCAACGGGGAAGGCAGCGACGACGTGGAGATGAACTTCGAAAGCGGGGAATTGAAAGGAAAAGCGGCCTTCACGGTCAGCGAGACGGGCCTTACCACAAAGGAAGAAAAGACCTACATCGAGCAGGCCAAGGCCGAAATCAATCAGACCCTCTTCGGAGAAAACAAGTCGGCGGCTTCCGTCTGGCGCCCCCTTTCCATCGCAAAGACCTATGCGGACGGGATGGTGGAGTGCCGCTATACATTTGATCCGGATCCCCTCATCGATACGGACGGGACCGTCCTTTCCATGGACATCGAAGAGCCTACGATGGTCAAGGCCGAAGCCACCCTGGTCTGCGGGGATACGAGCGAGGTTTACATTATTCCTTTCCGGGTCGTGCGCCCGAATCCCGCCACTCTGGACGGGCTGACCCTCTACATTCAGGATGCCCTGGCAAAAGCCGATGCGCAGGGCGGCAAGGAGCTGGTTCTTCCCAAAGAGGCCGGGGGACATCCCGTGACATTGTCCGTTCCCCTGGACTTCCGGGGGATTGAATTCGCGGCCCTGGGCCTTCTCCTCATCCCCCTCTTCCTGATTGCGGAAAAGAAGCAGGAAGTGACGAATGTAAAGAAGCGGAATGAGGAACTGACCCGGGACTATGCGGCCATTGCCTCGAAACTGGCCCTTTTCACCGGAGCCGGAATCCGGCCCCGGGAGGCCTTCCGCCGCATCACCGCCTCCTATGAGAAAAACCGCAAGCGGGGAGCCCCTGCCTCTGCCGGCTACGAGGAAGTGAAAAAGACCGTGGTCGAGATGGAGGAAGGGGTCGGTGAATACGACGCCTACCTCCGCCTGGGCGACCGGACGGACCACAGGGACTTCCGCCGATTGACCCTGATGCTGACCCAGAACCTGCAGAAGGGAGACCGCTTCCTGGCGGACGAACTGAACCGGGAAGAAAGCGATGCCTTTGTGACCCGGAAGAATAATGCTCTTCGGAAGGGGGAAGAGGCCTCGACGAAACTGGTCTTTCCCATGATCCTTCTCCTGGGCTCCGTAATCCTGATTCTCATGCTGCCTGCCTTCATGGGCATGGGCGTGTGAAATATATTCCTGCGCTCCTTTGCGTGAGAACCCCCTATTTCAGGCCCGGCTTTCCTGGCCGGGCCGCCTTTCGAAATGTAAGAATAATGTAAAACATAAACTATCAACAGATTTTCAAAAAGGAGAAAATGCCATGAATACACTGAGAGTAAAAGAGTTCCTGGTCGGAGAGGACGGCGTCGGGGTCGTAGAAATGATCCTCATAATTGTGGTTTTGATTGGATTAGTCATCCTCTTCCGGGACAACCTGACGAAGTTGGTCAAGAACATCTTCGAGAAGATCAACAAGCAGTCCGATACGGTCTGAAAGCCATGAAGCTCAGGGGTTCCATCACTGTCCTCCTCTCCTTCGTCCTCGTCTTTGTGACCGGCCTCTTCTTTACCATGAGTGAGGTGGTGCGTTTCTACTGCCTCCGGGACCAGACGGCGAGGGCTTCTGCCCTGGCCTGCGAAAGCACCCTGGCCGACTACTGCCGCCCCCTGTGGTCGGAGTTCGGCATTCTGGGCCTGGACGGGGGCTACGGGGCGGTGAACTTCCGAAGGAAGATTTACGAAGACCGCCTCTCCGAATACATGGAGAAGAACGGCCGGTCGGACGGGGTTCACTTCTTTCAGGCCTACACAGCTGACTCGGACCTGGTGGCCTACAGCCTCCTGACGGACAACGGGGGCGCCGGCCTGGTCCGGGAAGCTGCCCTGCATATGAAGGAGAACCTGCCCTCCGCCGCCCTGAACGCGGTCCGGGACAACAGCCGTTCTTCCCTGTCTGAAGCGGACGGCCTGCCCAGCATGGACGAGCTTCTGGGCAGCGGGAAAAAGGCCATGGACGCGGCCGAGGAGAACCGGCACAGGGGAAAGGACGAAGAGGAAACAATTCCGGACGGTCTCAGGACCCTGGAGACGGTGGACGGGACGGAACCCGACGCGGCGACGCAGAAGAAGCTGGAAGCCACGGAAAACCCCGTGGATACGGTCGGAAACATCAGCGCCGACGGGATTCTGGACCTGGTTCTGCCCGAGGGAACCCAGATTTCCGGAGCCTCTTTTGTGAACAATGATATTCCGTCCAAAAGGGCCCGGCATACGGGAAACGGCCGGGGCCAGGGGCCCGGGGTCGACGACCTGGTCTGGTACCGTCTGTGGCAGATGGACAGGCTGCAGAGCTACCGGCAAAGTCTGGGCCGGTCCGGCCTCCAGTATGAAGTCGAGTACGTAATCTGCGGTCATGATTCCGACCGGGAGAACCTGAAGGGAACCGTCCACCGGATTCTGGCCCTGCGGGAGGCCGCCAATATAGGCACCATCACGTCCGACTATGTGAAGATGGGGCAGGTGGAGGCCCTGGCCTGGTCTATTGCCGGAGCCACGGCCAACCCTGCCATTGTGGAAGCCATAAAGGCCGCCATTATTGCCTCCTGGGCCTATACCGAAAGCATTGTGGACCTGCGCCGGCTCCTGGTCGGCGGCCATGTCTCCATCCGGAAGAATACGGCCGAATGGACGACCCAGCTCTATCTGCTTTCCTCCTATATTTCCAACAGAGGACGGATGGCGACGGAGTGCAGCGGGGGCCAGTCCTATAACGACTACCTTTTAACCCTGCTGATGACGGTGCCTACGGCTTCGAGTGCCTTAAGGACCTGCGACATTCTCGAGTGCTTCGTGCGGCAGGACGGGAACTACAACAGCTTCCGCATGGACAACTGCATGTACTACGTGGAGACCCGGGAAAACTACCAGGCCTCACCCCTTTTCCTGTCCTATGTCCTGATCCTGCAGGGGGATGTGAGCGTCTACCGGTTCGAAAATCCCCAGAAGCAGTCCTATGTCACATGAAATGCAATATGCGAAAGCTTCGTGCCGACAGCCGCATGGGACTTTGGATAATGTTTAACACAATTTCAGACACTCAGAAAATTACAGTGTGCGGAGATTTGCAGTAGTAATGAAATTTTGTATGGAGGAAGGAGGTGGTGAAATGGTGTCTCTTGCCAGAGAGTTCAGGTGGAATACCGCAAACAAGGTCAGATCATCGATGTCCCGGAAAAGCAGATCAGGGAGTAATTCCGACCCGGAAACAGATTCCGGCCCTGCAGATTGCGCAGCTCAGGGAAGGATTCGGAAGACAGACCCGGGGGCAAACGAGCCGGAGCGGCGGCATGGCGTTCCGGTCAGCAGAAATTGCGCCGCAGCAAAAGGAGGGAAGGGATGCCCTTTCATCACCTCCAGTCTTTTGAAGGCCTCCTACACCGTGGAAGCGGCCCTGGTTCTCCCTCTCTTTCTTTTTGCGGCCATCACGGTCCTCTCCTTCTGCCGGATTCTGCAGGTGGAATGGGGCGTGCAGACGGCCATGCATGAGGTGGTCCGGGGGGCAGCCATTGCCGGAAGCGCCCTGAATCCTTCTGAAGTGGTCCTGGCCGGAAGTGCCCGGGCGAAAATCCTGAAGGACGGGGTGCCCGTCAAATATATCTGGGGCGACATGGCCGGCATCAGCTTTGCCTCTTCTTCGGTGACGGAGGACGACATCACTCTTGTCGCGACCTACCGGATCAATCCCCTGGTTCCCCTGCCCGGCTATAAGGGCTTCCGGATTGAGAACCGGGCCTATGCCCGGCGTTTCACCGGTTTCCGGCCGGGCAGCGCCGGCAGTGAAGAAACCTATGTCTATGTGACACCCTACGGAAAGGCCTACCACAAGGACCTGCGCTGTCCTTATCTGGAGCCGGACATCCGCTGCGTCATGAAAGATGTAGTGGCCGGAGAGCGAAATTCCAGCGGCCACCGCTATCTTCCCTGTCCGAAATGCGGGCGATACGGCTTCGGGAAGCTTCTCTATGTAACGACCTATGGAACGGTCTACCACAGCCGCCTGGACTGCCCGGCCCTGAAGCGGACCGTGAAACGGGTGAAGCTCAAGGAGGCGGAAAAGACCCATCACGTCTGCCCCAAGTGCGGAAGCGGAGAGGCGGAGGTGACCGGAGATGAGGATATTACAGACCTGTTGGAAGAGGCAGAGGCCCTGGCGCGTGAAGCCGAAGGAGGGGGAAAGTCATGATTGCTGAAGTATGCGGCCTGGTGGCCGGTCTGGGACTCCTGTCCTGGTGGGATATCAGAAAGAGGATGATCCCCCTGCCGGTCCTCCTGGCTACGGGGATTTACATTATTCTCATGCATGTCATATACAGGCGTCTGTCCCTTCTTGAAATGGGAGCCGGGGCGGCGATTGGCCTGTTCCTCCTTTTCCTGTCCTTTCTTGCAAAAGGAAAAATCGGAGCCGGAGACGGACTGCTGTTCGCCCTGATTATCGGGCCGGCCCTGGGCTTCCGCGGGGCCGTCACGGTCCTTTGGATTTCCCTTTTCTTCGTGACCGGGGCCGGGGCGGTAATGAGCCTGCGGAGGAAGACAGGCGGGGCGGAGGCGGCCGTGGAAGTGCCCTTCGTGCCCTTTGTATTGGCGGCCCTGCTTGTAACATTGTTTCTACGGGGAGGCAGTTTGTGAAGATTATTGAAAATAATTGTAAAACAGAAAACACGGCTATCCTGGAGGGTGGACGGACGCCCGGGCGCATGGGCGGGTTCTTCCGACGCGAAAGGCAGGAAGGCCGGGTGCTTTTTGACAGCAACGACGTCTTCTTCGTCAAGGCCAGCTTTACGGTGGAGGGTTCCTTCGTCATCAGCATCTGCCTGCTCGTCATCTGCAGCCTGATTCTCCTGGGCTACGACGTCTTCAACCAGGCCCTGGGCTTTGTGGATACAGTGAAATGTAAGGACTACGACGGCATCCGTACCTTCCGCCTGATTGCGGCGGGACGAAATTTCACCGATGCTTTGAAGGGAGGCGCCTGAGATGGAGATCAGCTTCAATAGAAATGTAAAAGGCAGCTTCATGGTCGTCGAAGGGGCCGGGGAGCCGTCCGTCTATGAGGAGCAGATGCTCAGAGAGAACCAGGTCATGGTGTTACTGTCCTTCTTCACCCTCTGCATGGACAAAAAAATCCAGTACTGGTACGACATCACGGGAAAGACCTCCTTTCGGGACTATGTGGAGCAGGAAGGCCTGTCGGCGGACCTGATCCGCAAGTTTTTCACCCGCCTGAAGACAGCCTTTGACCGCATGAGCCGGTATCTGATTGACCCGGACCACATCCTTCTGAATCCGGATACCATCTTTCTTGAGCGGGTGCCGGCGGACTTCCGGGTCTTCCTGGCCTACAATCCCCTCGACAAAGGGGACGTCCCCTCCGGCATCGTGACGGTCACCGAATTCCTGACGGAGCAGATTGAAAAGGGGGATTCGGACATTACGGACCTCTGCTTCAGCCTCTATGACGCCTCTCTCAAGGAGACGGACGCCTTCGAAGCCGTATTGGCGGTTCTGAAGACCTTCGCCCCGGAAGAAACGGCGGCAAAGCCCAAGGCGATTGCCCTGCCCGCCGAGGAAGCGGGGCTCATTTCCCCCGTTGGACAGGAGGAGCCTGTCAAAAAGACCGGCGGCTGGTCCTTCGGCCGCGACCGGCGGGCAGAAGTCTATGACGCTGATGAAGAGGAAGACGAGCAGGAAGAGGAGGTTTCTATCCTCCACAGAAGCAGCGGGCAGCAGGCGGAAGAGTCCTCCTGGGAGGACGCCCGAAAGCCCTCGGAAATAGAGGCAGACCCCTGGGGCATGGAGGAAGAAGAGGAGGAGGATACCGATGGTTCGCTTCTGGACAGGCTGTTGGCGGCGTTCTCCGGCCTCTTCTCTTCCCTGGGCAGCAAGACGAAGAAGAAGGCCGGAAACCTCTTCCCCGTCCACAGGAATGAGCCGGAAAGCCTGGATTTCGAGTACGATGCCGAGGACACCCTGGATCAGCCGACGGTTCTTCTGTCCCAGGCCAGCGAGGAGTGCGGCGGGAAGCTTTTGTATGAAGGCAGCGGCAGTGAGCAGGACTATGTCCTTTCGAAGGAGGTCTTCCGCATCGGGTCTCAGGACGAGGCCAACGACGCCGTCCTCCACTCCGCGGTCGTCTCCCGCCACCACGCCCGGATTACGAAGACGAACGGGTCCTACTTCATCGAGGACCTGAATTCCCGCAATGGGACCTATGTCAACGGAAAAATGCTCTCCTACCGGGAGAATGTGAAGCTGAAGCGCATGGACGTCATCACCTTCGCGGATGTGGTCTACCGCTTTGTGTGAGGCTTGCAGACGGCCCGTGTGGAGCCGGTGCCTTCAGCCCATACGGGTGTTTTTGCTATGAGGGACAGTTCCCATTTCCTCCCGGATGCGCTAAACTTGAGGACATGAGCGATGAATACAGAAACAATGAAAACTCAGTAAATTCAGGGGCATCGGGGGCAGACACCGGGCATCTGGCGCAGGGACCGGACGAAAATTCCGGAACAAACGTGTGGCAGGAACTGGCGCTGACTCCGGTGACGGATATTCTCGTCCTCACAAATGTTCTGATCTGGGTGGTCCTGGAAATCATCGGCGACACGACCAGCGCCCGCTTTATCTTGCAGTGCGGCGGCCTGTGGCCGGACTCCGTCACCTACGACCGCGAGTACTGGCGCTTTTTGACCTGCTTCTTCCTCCACTTCGGCCCGGGTAGTGTCAAATTCACTACCCGTTTTTAGTTCCAAACCTTTGTATTTCAGGGAGTTTGCGACAAAAAAAGCATTTACCTCCCTTTTTGGTATAAT
>ONBT01000017.1 GCA_900316075.1 uncultured Lachnospiraceae bacterium
CTCGACGGAGACCCTGGCCAAGGCCGTCGGCGCCGACACCGTGGATATGGAGCAGATCCAGCTGCACCCGACCGTCATCCAGTCGGACGGCAGCGACGAGGACATTCTCCGCGTCCTCCACTCCTTCGGCCTCACGGTCCGGGCCAACTGCCGCATCATCGACGACCAGTCCCTGATGGCCATGGTCGAGTGCGGCGAAGGCGTTTCCATCATCCCCGCCCTGCAGACGGAGTCGGTGAACGCGAAGGTCGACTTCTTCCCCCTCTTCCCGGAACAGTACCGGACCCTGGGCATCATCACGAACACCGGCCGCATGCCATCCCCCGCCGCCGAATCCATGAAGGACACGATTTTCTCCTTCGTCGCCGGTCTGGGCCGGGAACCCGTCATCAAGCACAATTACCGGAATATCTGACATTATACTAATGTAAACCAGCCACCTTGGATTCCCCTCCTCCGGCTTCCCGCCGGGGGATTTTTTTCTCTCACTCTCTATATACAGTTCGCATCTCCAGACACCCGTCCCCTCTTCCACTGCGGGAGAATTTTTGCTTTACATTATTCTAAAATTGTCTGTTTTTGTCCGTAATTCGATTGAATTGTGTGTAGTATTGTTCTATTATGAAAATAACTATTGGCCGGTAAGGAGCGGAAGAAAATTCCTGCCGGCCGGACGCAAATCAGAACAAACGGATAGAGCGGGAGGTCCTCATGGCAAAGACAGGCACAGGCAGCAAGCCCAAGATCGGCGCAGTTTCTTTTGATCTCGACCACCCCTTCTTCGGGGAAGTGAAGGAGGGCATGGCGGAGGAGGCCGACCGGCTCGGAACAGGCCTCGCCTACCGCTCCTGCAGCTTCAGCGTCAAGAGCCAGCTCGACGCCATCGACGAGATCGTGAGCTCCGAGGACATCGACCTCCTCCTTCTCACTGCCTCCAATGATCCGGCCATTGTGAAGAAGATTGCCGAGCTCGACAAAAAGGGCATTCCGGTCGTCACTGTCCACTCGGACATTCCCGATTCCAAGCGCAAAGCCTACGTAGGCGCCGACTCCTACAAGTCCGGTACGATTGCCGCGGGTCTCATGGGCCGCATGGTCCCTGCTGACAAGGCCCTGGAAGTCGGAGTTGTGACAGGAGACCCTGTAGTTTTTGCCCACAATGAACGTCTCCGCGGCTTCCGGGAATATCTGGCAACGAATTTTCCCAAAATCACAATTGATGCCGTTGTCGCCTCCGAGGACGACGACTACCGCTGCTACGAAGACGTGCAGAAGATGATTGCGGACTTCCCTATGATCCGCGGCCTCTTCTTCACTGCCGGTGGCGTCTACGGCGGCTGCAAGGCCCTCTGGCAGCTGACTACCCGCATGAAATTTCACGTCATCACGATGGCGGAAGTTCCATCCACCCTGGACTTCATGAAAAAAGGCGTCATCGACATGACCGTAGTCGAAGACGCCGAAAAACAGGGCCGGGTCGCCATCCGCGTCGCCTGCGAACTCCTGAACGGCCAGAAGGTCGAGGACCGCATCCTCACCAAGAACGCCATCCGCACCAAGGAGTGCCTCTACTAAGGGGGTCAGGAACCAATCGTAAAAACCTCTGCCGCCCGCACCGACACTTTCTGAGAAGGGGTCTGACCCTCTCTCAGCCAGCGCCAGTGCGGGTGGCAGGGGTTATCAACAGTGGTACCTGTCCCCGTCACCCCTGCTCCATGACCTGCTCCATAAGGTCGCAGATGGTATCCCTGCCCTCCTTGGTGACCGAGGAATAGGGAATCAGGATGTCATCGCCGGAGAGATTCAGGGTCTTGCGCACCAGGGACTCCGTCTTCTGCCGCTCCGACTTTTTGAGCTTGTCCGCCTTGGTCGCAATGACGACGGGCTGATAATCGAGATAGCGGATGAGGTCCATCATGGCCACGTCCTGCTTCGTCGGGGCATGGCGCATGTCGACAAGCTGAAAGATGTACATGAGCTGGTCCGACTCGGCGAAGTAGCGCTGAATCATCTTCCCCCACTTCTCCGTCACTTCCTTCGAAGCCTTGGCGTAGCCGTAGCCGGGCAGGTCAACGAGGTACATCCTGCCGTTAATCTTGTAGAAGTTGATGGTCTGAGTCTTGCCCGGCTCGGACGATGTCCTCGCCAGATTTTTCCGCCCCAGAAGGGTGTTGATCAGAGTCGACTTGCCCACGTTCGAACGGCCGCAGAAGGCGACTTCGGGAAGGGTATTCCTGGGCAGGCTGCTGGTCAGACCACAGACAGTTTCCAATTCCGCTTGGGTTATCTTCATCGGTTTCTCCATTTAGCGAAAACAGGGGCTGCACGCGCTGCGTGCAGCCCCTGCAAGGTTTACAAATCATAACACCCAATCAATCCGCTTCAGCTCAATTCAGGCGCTCGCTTTTTTCTTGGCAAGCTGGTCCTCAATCTCCGCGATGTCGGCATCATTTTTGTCGACAAAGAGGGTATTGTTCTCCACCATGTCCTTCGTAATCGTGAGGCTCTTGATGGAGTCATCCGACGGAATCCGGTACATGTAGTCCATCATCGTAGACTCCATGATGGCCCTCAGGCCTCTCGCTCCGGTCTTCCGCTCCAGGGCCTTGTCCGCCACGGCGGAAAGGGCATCCTTATCGAAGGAAAGCTTGACCCCGTCCATATCGAAAAGGGCCGAATACTGCTTGACTAGAGAATTCTTGGGTTCGGTCAGAATCCGCATCAGGTCGTCCTTGGTCAGCTTGTCGAGGGCCACATTAATAGGCACCCGGCCAATGAACTCAGGGATCAGGCCGTACTTGATGAAGTCCTGGGGAAGAGCTTCCTTCAAAAAGGCGCTCTCGTCCACGTCCTCGATACGGCTGGTCACGTCGGCGTTGAAGCCGATCTGCTTCTGATCGAGCCTTGCTTCGATGATCTTGTCAAGGCCTTCGAAGGCGCCGCCACAGATGAAGAGGATATTCGTCGTATCGATCTGAATGAGTTCCTGCTGGGGATGCTTGCGGCCGCCCTGGGGAGGCACACTCGCCATCGTCCCTTCAAGAATCTTCAGAAGGGCCTGCTGTACGCCCTCGCCGGACACATCGCGGGTGATGGAGACGTTCTCAGACTTCTTCGTAATCTTGTCGATTTCGTCGATGTAAATGATGCCAATTTCGGCCTTCGCCACATCATAATCAGCAGCCTGAATCAACTTCAGGAGGATGTTCTCGACGTCCTCACCCACATAGCCGGCCTCGGTCAGAGTCGTGGCATCCGCAATAGCGAAAGGCACGCCGATAATCCGCGCGAGCGTCTGTGCGAGCAGGGTCTTGCCGGAACCGGTGGGGCCGAGCATGAGGACGTTCGACTTCGAAAGCTCCACGTCCGTCTTTTTCCGGGACTTGATTCGCTTGTAGTGGTTGTAGACGGCGACGGAGAGGACCTTCTTCGCCTCTTCCTGACCGATGACGTAGGAGTCGAGGAAATCCTTCAGCTCCTTGGGCTTCAGAAGATTAATGCTGCGGGCAGGGTCGGGCGCGTCGTCCCGGTTCTTCTGCCGGCCGACAGGCAGGCCTTCCTCCTCGGCGAAGGAATCCGCAAACTCCTCATCGATGATCTCGGAACAGATATCCACGCATTCGTCGCAGATATAGGCCCCGTTGGGACCGGCAATCAGCTTCCGGACCTGGGACTGGGGCTTGCCGCAGAATGAGCAGCGTATACGGTCATCGTTTTTCATATATTACTTTTCCTTTTTGTCTGCCGTATCCTCGCGCCGGGAAACAATCTGGTCGATGAGGCCGTAATCTAAAGCCTCCTGGGCATCCATGTAATTGTCCCGGTCGGTGTCACGCTCGAGGTCCTCGATGGGCCGGCCCGTGTTCTGGGCAAGGAGCTCGTTCAGGCGGTGCTTGGTCTTTTTGATATTCTCGGCAACGATTTCAATCTCGGTCGCCTGGCCCTTGGCTCCGCCGGAGGGCTGGTGAATCATGATTTCGGAATTGGGAAGGGCGAAGCGCTTGCCCTTGGCCCCGCCAGCTAAGAGGAAGGCTCCCATGGATGCCGCAAGGCCGACGCAGATAGTCGAGACATCAGGCTTTACGTACTGCATGGTGTCGTAGATGGCAAAGCCGGAATTGACCTCTCCTCCGGGGGAGTTGATGTAGAGGTGGATGTCCTTGTTCGGGTCTTCGGACTCGAGGAAAAGGAGCTGGGCTACGACCAGGGAAGCCGTCTGCTCGTTCACTTCCTCACCGAGGAAAATGATCCGGTCTTTGAGAAGGCGGGAGTAGATGTCGTAGGACCGCTCTCCGCGTGAGTTCTGTTCAATGACGTAGGGAATTGTTGCCAAAGCGCTCACTGTCCTTTCTGCTTCTGTTTCTTATGACTAATAGAAAACCCCGGGGCCCCGCGGACCTATCATAAATCCGCGCTGCCCCGGAATTTCAGAAAATTACTCTTTCAGACCTGGGCGCCGTTGTCTGCCTTCTTGGTCCTCTTTGCAGGCTTCTTCTCGGTCTCTTCTGCTTCGCCCTCAGCGTCGTCCATCTTCTTTGCGGCCCGCTTTGCCTTGGCCCGCTCCTTGGCATTGTCCATGATGAAGGTGACCGCCTTGTCGATGGCAATCTGCTCTTTCAGGGACTTCCGCTGGTCATCGTCGACGGTCTTTGCGACGTCGTCGAATTCCATCTTGTTCTGCTCAGCAACTTCACGGATCTTGTCATCGACGTCGGCGTCGGTTCCCTCAAGGCCCTCCGCCTTGGCAATGGCCTCAAGGACCAGTGAAGACTGGATACGGGAAAGGGCATCGGGCTTGATGCGCTCCTTGAAGGAGTCTACGGTCTCGCCCGTGAACTTCATATAGTCATTGAAGGAAATGCCGGACTGAGCCAGAGAACGTGCATAATCATTGATCATGGAGTTCATCTGGAAGTCAACCATGGCGTCGGGGATGTCCATCTTCGAATCCTTGATGATCTTCTCGATGGCTTCGTCTTCCTTGGTCCGCTTTGCCTGGTCTTCCTTGGTCTTCGTCAGACGTTCTTTGACATCTGCCTTGTAAGCATCGACATTTTCGAAGTCGGTCGTATCGGTGACATACTCATCATCAAGAGTGGGAAGTTCCTTGGCCTGGACCTCGTTCACCTTTACCTCGAAGAGGGCTGCCTTGCCGGCAAGAGATGCCTCCTGATAGTTCTCGGGGAAGGTGACATGGACGTCTACTTCGTCTCCGGCCTTCTTCCCGACCAGCTGGTCCTCGAAGTTGTCAATGAAGGAATGGCTTCCGAGAACGAGCTTGTGATGCTCTGCCTTGCCGCCGTCGAAATGAACGCCGTCAACGGAGCCGTCGAAGTCGATGTCTACGGTATCGCCGTTTTCTGCGGCCCGGTCAACGGTCACAGTGCGGGCATTCTTCTCGAGGTTCTTCTTGATCTCCTCTTCCACTTCCTCGTCAGAAACGGTCGTGTCAATCTTCGTAACCGTGATGCCCTTGTATTTGCCGAGCTCTACTTCAGGCTTTACAGCAACTTCTGCCGTGAAGATGAAGGGCTTGCCCTTCTCGAGCTGAACGATGTCGACAGTAGGCTGGGATACGATTTCCAGGCCGGACTCGTCATAGGCCTTGGGATATTCCCGCTGAATCAGGTCGTTGCCTGCATCCTCATAGAAGATCTCAGGACCGTACATCTTCTCGACCAGCTGCCGGGGAACCTTGCCCTTGCGGAATCCCGGAACACTGATGCGGTTCTTCTGTCTCTGATAAACTCTCTGGATGGAAGTTTCCAGCTCTTCCGCAGGTACTTCTATGGTAAGCTTTGCCATATTGTGTTCCAGATTCTCAACCGTAACGCTCATAATTCTACTGTTTCCTCCAACACTTGATAATGTAAAAACTGTGGCAGGTCCTGCCCGCCGATAGCACCGGCCGCTGCTGCGCGGCTCATGCCATAGGTAGCATTTGCAATAGTCCACAGCGACAATGACGAATTATAACATAAAAATAAACCTTTGTCACCCGCGACTTATGTGGTCTGAAAGACAATCTTTTTGGCCATTGTCTTGGCATCCTCTGCAGATGAAAGATAGCCTATGATGGCAAGGCCAAAGGGAATGGCGGTTCCCATGCCCCTTGATGTGATGACATTTCCATCGGTGACAACCTCCCGGTCCGTGACGGGAACCGCCCCGCCCAGGGAGTCTTCCATGCCGGGATAGACGGTTGCATTTTTACCTGCCAGAATTCCGGCCGAAGCAAGGACCGTGGGGCCCGCGCAGATAGCGGCTACGAGGCGGCCGCTGTCGTGGAAGTTCCTGATCTCCGCCAGAACATTGGGCTCCTGCTTGAGGTTGCTCGTGCCCTTGAGACCGCCGGGGATGACCAGGGTGTCATACGAAGAAAAGTCCGTTTCGCTCATCTTTTTGTCCGCCATGAAGACGATACCGTGGGAGCCGGTCACCTGCAGGGAATCCCCGAGGGAAATCATGTCCACGTCACACTTCTGCCGCCGCAGCAGGTCCACAACGGTCAGGGCCTCGACTTCCTCGACCCCTTCGGCCGTAAATACACAGATTCTGTTCATGTGCTTCTTCCTTTCGTTTCGTTTCTATACTAAAATAATGAAAAGTTTCTGATTGCAAATCCGGGTTGAGCCGACAGATACCGCCAAATGTGGCAGTCACCTTGTCCAATCCCGGTACGAAATTTTCTGGAGGTTATCTCATGGAAATCGAACTGAAATTCCTCTGCGCGGCCCCGGCCGACATTGAAAGCTGGGCCCACACGGACATCGAGCAGGCCTACCTCTGCGACAGCCCCGTCATCCGGGTCCGCCGGGATGGCGAAGAGTACTTTCTCACATATAAGTCCTCCGGCCTGATGGCCCGTGAAGAATATAATCTCCCCCTGGACAAGGCCTCCTACGACCACCTGGTGAAAAAGGCCGATACGGAGCCTCTTTCAAAGACCCGCTACAAAAAAACCATCCGCCGGACCTTAAACGGGGTGGAGAAAGACCTTACGATTGAGCTCGACATCTTCCACGGCCGCCTGGCCCCTCTCATCATGGCCGAGGTGGAATTCGAAACTGAAGAAGATGCCAAAGCCTACATTCCCGAGGCCTGGTTCGGCCGGGAAGTCACCTACGAGAAGGCCTACCACAACTCCAATCTCATCAAAGACGGCCTGCCGGAAGATTTCGTTGAGCAATAATTCTCGTCGCTAAGATTTCCACTGCAAAGTACCGGAGAAGGCCTTCCCCGCGCTCTGCATTATTCTCATTTTCCGCGGAGGCGGGAGGTCTCGTATTTGGCCCGGGTCCGGACGCAGTTTACAAGGTCCCGGAAGCGGTCCTCAATCGGCCCGTCGTCGATGGAGATATCGATGGCCGCCGCCATATTGTCAATGATGAGGTCCGTGATGTCGTCGCAGAGGACCATGTGCTCCAGGGTCTCTTCCCGGTCGGCGAAGTCGTCCTCATCGAGAAATTCCATCATATAGTACTGGGCGTTCTTTTCGAGCGCCCCTTCTTTTTCTTCGTTTTCCAAAGTCTCTAAAACCGCTTTCTCATAAGTTCACTTCAAAGATATGCCGGGCAATCTTCGCTGTCCCGTAGTCCACGACGACGATTCCGTAGCTGGTGCCGACCGTCAGGTCGTAGTCATTGAGCTTCTGGTTCAGCCGGTAGGAATAGTACCGGTGGCTTCCGAATGAAGACGAGCCCCGGGTGGAAACGAAGTTCAGAGAAATCGTTTCCTCGTCGGCCTGACAATTCTCGAAGGTGTCCGTGACCGCGTCCCACTTCTGAGCCACATTGTAGCGGTAGCGGTCCTGAACCCAGAGCTTCTCGTTTCCGCTGATCACCGACTGGGTGTAGGGCAGGTCCACGACCTCCCGGTTGTCCTGGGGCTCCCAGGAAAAGTACAGGCCCTTTCCGCCGACGGCCGTGTCCGAACCGCTCGAGAAGCGGTTGCAGAGGACGATTTTCCCCCGGGCCTGACCAAGCGCAGGAATGGCATTGTCGAGATACCACCGGTCCGTGTTCTCGTTTACCGCATCAAAAAAGAGTTTCGAAAACTCCTCCGGCTTCTTCTCATCCTCGTCCTTGACCAGAAAAAGCAGCGTCTCCGTCTGATGCTTATCGAGAAAGGCATAGGCCTTCTGCAGGGTATCCTCGAAGGTAATGGCCCCGGAAAACCAGGACATGCCCTTGCGGCAGGCTCCGGTCCGGTAGCGGCAGATCAGCCGGTCGTCGTCTTTTGTATCCTTCTTCTTTTCATCGATGCCGAGGCCGATATCGAAAAAGCGGTAGCCCTCCTCCATCTGCTTTTCAAAGGACTTCCCCTGGCACTTCAATGCCGCCCCGGGAAAGATATAGCGGGCCATGGAATTGTTCGTGCCCGGAATCGTGACTTCGGACAGCATTTCCGAATCGGAAAGCTGCCCCATCCAGTCCGCAGCGCTGACTTCCTCTTCGTCTTCCGCGAAAACGGAGGCCGGCAGCAGAGAAACCGCCAGAAAAAGGGCCAGCAGAAGGAGGGCGGATTTCCGGAAGAAATGCCCCTCTGAAATATGTTTCACAGAAAGCCGTTTCCCCGGGAAACGCTTCGTTCGAAACTGCTTCATAACAAATGTTCCTGCCTATCAAAAATTCCTGATTATGATAATATAAACCTCGGAATACTTCAAGTTTGAAAGGATGGACGGCCATGCTGCAGAGAAAAGAACTCCTGTCCCTGGGCTTCTACAAAAAATCCCCCTTCACCGGAAGCATTGGTGACCTCCGCTACCGGCTGGAGAAATACGATGTTCCGGAGGAGACTCCGCTGGGGCCCTACGCGCCGGTGGAAAAGTCCAAAGAAGAACCACCTTCGGAGGATGCTCCGGCAGAAGAGCCTCCGACAAAGACCGTCCTTCTAGTGACGACCTGGCCGGGTCCCTACGCTTTCGATACGACGGCAGACGAACTCAAAAAAAGAGCCCTCTTCGACTTTTCCGAAGAAGGCCTCATTGCCGTGACTGATTTTTTGAATGAAAAGGCGGATGAAATGAAGGCGGGAAGCTGACCTCTCCGCAGATAGAATACGATACCCCGCCCTCAGTCCTCCGACTCAATCATGAGCAGGCGGCCGGTCGAAAAGGTGACATTCGCCGTTTCGTCCTTCACCTCATTGCTGACGGCCCGGGTGGAAAGCCCGGTCAGGGTGGCCCCGTTCAGACCGTACTTGAAGCCGGTCAGAATGAGCTTGGTCACGGGCTCCCCGATGGGAAAAAAGGAGACATAGGTGCCGAAAATCCCGCTCTTTTCAAAGGAGTGGCTTCCGGGGAAAAGCATGCGGGCCCGGTTGTGGGAATCCACAAGAAAGATCTCTTTCCCGGCTTCATGCCCCATGCCGAGAATGGAGACGTTGCCCAGCACATGGTCAAGCCTCGTGCCGGTGCCGCCCAGAATGTATATGCTGCCCTCCCCGGGAAAGCGCTGCATAGCGGCCTTCACGGCGGCTTCCGTATCCGTATCGTTCTTCATTGGATTCAGGCGCTCAATTTCAATTCCGTATTTTGAAGCCAGCTCAGCAGCTGTCTGATAGGCCGCCTCCGAAGCGGAGTCAAAGTCCCCGATGATGAAGTCGGGCTTGATATGAAGCCGCTCCGTCGCTTCAATTCCCCGGTCGGCCGCGATGATCTTCGCTTCCGGATACTTTTTCCGAATACCTTCGGCGAAGCGGTCGTCGAGGGCTCCGCCGGAGAAGATAAGAATTACATTAGTCATAAAATATAAGGAAACGGCGCCTCCGGGCGCCGCTTTTCATGCCCTTCCGGCCGAAGCAGGAAGAAGATTATTTTTCATTAATAATGTTTAAAAACGCCTTGGTATTTTCGGCGATGGTCCCGTTCTCCGGGGAGAAGACCGCGGAGCCGGCCACGATGATATTGGCCCCGGCATCCATGACCCGCTCCACATTCGAAAGGGTGATGCCCCCGTCCACTTCGATGTCCGTCGAAAGGCCTTCCCGCTTGATGAAGGCCGCCATATCCATGACCTTGTCCACGGTGTAGGGAATCAGCTTCTGGCCCCCGTAGCCGGGATTCACGGTCATGATGAGGACCATATCGAGCTGGGGCAGGACATAGTCGAGGACGTTCAGGGGGGTCGCCGGGTTCAAGGCCACTGAGGCCATGGCACCGGCTTCCTTAATGCGCTCCACCGTCCGGTCCAGGTGCTTGGTCGCCTCGGCATGGACCGTGATAATGTCGGCCCCGGCCTTGGCGAAAGCCTCGATGTAGCGGTCCGGATCTTCAATCATCAGATGGACGTCGAGGATCCGGTCCGTCACGCCGCGGACGCACTTCACGACCGGAAGGCCCACGGAAATATTGGGCACAAACATGCCGTCCATGACGTCAATGTGGACGTACTGGGCCCCGGCCTCGTCAATCGCGGCAATCTGGTCCGCCAGGTGGGCGAAATCACAGGACAGGATGGAAGGAGACAGACAATTCATTTTCTTGCAGTAAATATTGTAAAACAAAATTCCGGCACAATACGTTCCATAAATTGCTTCCCCGGAAGAAAAGAGTTCAGTACTTCCGCTGGGCAGCCAGTTCTTCGTAGATGCTGCAGTAGTTCTCGTAGCGCTCTTTTGCGATGGCCCCGGCTTCCACGGCCTCTTTCACGGCACAGCCCGGCTCCTTCAGGTGGGCGCAGGAAGAAAAGCGGCACTTGCCGGCCAGGGAGGTCATCTCCGGGAAGGAGAGAAAAAGGTCTTCCTTCTCAATGCCCGAGAGGTCCAGGGAGCCGAAGCCCGGGGTATCGATGATGTAGGTGGAAGGCCCGGCCACATAGATGGCGGAAGCCCGGGTGGTCTGCTTGCCCTGACCCGTCTTCTTCGACACCTCACCGGTTTCGGCGGCATCCGTCCCGGAAATCAGATTCATGAGGGAGGACTTGCCCACCCCCGAGGGGCCGGCAAAGGCCGTCAGCTTTCCATCCAGAAATTCAGTGAGGGCTTCCTTTCCCTCGCCCAACTTCGCACTGGTCACAAAGACCGGATACCCGGCTTTTTCATAGATTTCAGCGAAGTGGCCGATGGCGGCCTCTTCGGTGATGTCAGCCTTGTTGAAGCAGAGGGCCGCCGGGATCTCCTTCTCATCCAGCATGATCAGGAACTTGTCACAGAGAAGGAAGTTCGGCTCGGGATTCTTCCCGGCAAAGACGATGAGAACCTGGTCCACATTGGCCACAGGAGGCCTTCCCAGGGAATTCTTCCGGGGGAGGATTTCATCGACACTGCCTTCCACGTCTTCGGTATTGGTCAGGGAATATTCGACGATGTCCCCGACCGACGGACGCAGGCCCTTCTTACGGAAAATGCCCTTGGCCCGGCACTGGACGGTCTCTCCTGTCTCCTCGGAATAGACATAGTAGAATCCGGCCACTTCCCGGATGATCCGCCCCTGCATCGTCACTGCTTCTCGAACTTGACGGACATGGAACCGGTCGTTCCGGTAGCTGTCGTCCACTCCAGGGTGCCTGTCTCGGTAGAAATGCCGTTGGCGGAAATATTCTTCGAGCCCTCGGCGGCGGTCACCTGCCAGGTGTCCACCGGAGACCCGTTCAGGTCGACGAGGACGTAAGTCGTATCCTCCCCGTTCTGGGCCTCGATGGTACCGGAATAGGTATAGAGAACGGTCTCCATGCCCATGCTGACAGTCACTGATACAGCGGAACCCGCGTCGACGAAGGAGCCGGCCGAAGGATTCTGCTTGATGACCTGGCCCAAAGCTACGGTGTCTGAGTACTCGGTCTTCACGGCAGCGGTCAGACCGACAGCTGCAAGGGCTGCCTCCGCATCCGCCTGAGACATGCCTTCAATGATGGGTACCTTGACGGCCTCCTGGCCCTGGCTGACCACGATGGAGATGGTCTGGTCCTTCTGCCCCTTGCCGCCTGCCTTGGGATCCTGGGAAATGACCTGGCCCTGGGCCACGTCGGAGCTATACGCATAGGTGCGGTTATATTGGAAGCCGTTATCTTTCAGAGTATTAATCGCAGCGTTTTCGTCCATGCCGACCACGGAAGGAATGTCGATATCGCCCTTGCCAGAAGAAAGCCGGACCGTAATCGTCGTATTCTTCTCGACCTTGAGGCCGGAGTTCGTGGACTGCTCAGCCACCAGGCCCTCGTCATAGCGGTCGGAAGCCATGGCCTCGCCCTCTTCGTAGCCCAGGCCCACATCGTTTAGAGCCTTCTTCGCTTCCTCCGGCGTCATGCCGAGGAGGTCGGGAACCGGAATCCCGTTGGCATCCTCGTCAATGGCGGAATCCGTAGTCACGTCCTCCGTCGTCTCAGCGGGCGTCTCCGTGGAATTCTTCTTGAAACCGAAAAGACCGAAAGCGCTTCCCAAAATGTAGATCACAATGGCGGCAATGACGACAGCGGCAGCTATGCCCATGATGGTCATGGCCTTCTCCATGCCGGGATTTACCTGCCCGTCATCGTCGTCCTCATCCTCCTCGTCCTCATCGTCCGGCTCGTCGTCGGCAGGACGGGAAGGGGTCGGCCGGGTAGCATTCCGGCTGTCCCGGGCGTCGATGCGGTTGGCCTCCTTCTGAATCTGGGAGAGCTCATCCTCGGAAATGACCCGGGTCCGGTTCGCTTCGGAGCCGTCGGGAATCGTGACAAAATCTTCGTTGGGATTGACCAGGGCCTTCTTCAGATCCACCAGCATGTCGGACATGGTCTGGTAGCGCCGGTCCTGGCTCTTCATGGTCGCCTTCTGGATGATGCGCTCCACGGCAATCGGAAGGTCGGGAGCATAGGCGGAAGGAGGAGTCATCTCCCCCTGGATATGCTTGATGGCGATGGAGACCGCCGTATCCCCGTCGTAGGGAACCCGCCCCGTGACCATCTCATACATGACGATGCCCAGGGAATAGATGTCAGAGGTAAATGTGACGAAGCCGTTTCTGGCCTGCTCGGGCGAAGCATAGTGGACAGACCCCATGAGGTCGGCATTGATGGTATTTGATGACGCCGCCCTCGCAATACCGAAGTCCATGACCTTGACATTGCCCTCTTTGGAAATGATGATGTTCTGGGGCTTGATGTCCCGGTGGATGATGCCCTTGTTGTGGGCGGCCTCGATGCCCCGGCCCACCTGAATGGCGATGGAAAGGGCCTCGTTGTAAGAGAGCCGACCCTTCTTCGAAATATAAGTCTTCAGAGTAATGCCCTCGACATACTCCATGACGATGAAGTAGAGGCTTCCTTCGGTACCGACATCATAGATATTCACGATGTTCGGATGCTCGAGGCCTGCCGCCGCCTGGGCCTCGGCCCGGAACTTGCTGACGAAGGTCTTGTCCTCGGCGAACTCGGGCTTTAAGATTTTCACGGCCACCTGCCGGCCCAGGGAATGGTCCTTGGCGACATAGACGTCGCTCATGCCCCCGGCCCCGATCCGCTCTATGATTTCATATCTTCCGGCGAGCCGGATGCCGCTTTCAAGGCTGTTTGAATTGTCCATTTATAGCTCCACCTCGTCTGAATCTGCAAAAGGGAAAATGACCAGTGCCGTGATATTGTCCGCTCCCCGCCGGGAGTTTGCGGTATCGATAAGCTTCGTGACTTTTTCTTTCAGGGAACCCTCTCCCTCAATGATGGATTGAAGCTCCGAGTCGGAAACCTCATTCGTAAGGCCGTCCGTACAGAGGAGTATGGCTTCATCCTCCCGGCCGGAAAAGTCCAGGTCGAAGAAGTCGGTCCGGACCTCGGGTTCGGCCCCGACGGCTCTCGTAATCTTGTGCCGGTCCTTATGGAACTCGGCGTCCTCTTCGGAAAGGGCCCCCCGCCGGATCAGTTCCTCGACAACCGAATGGTCTCTGGTAATCTGGCGGATGGAAGTCCTGTCCAGACAGTAAAGCCGGCTGTCGCCGACATTGGAAACGGAAAGGTGCTTCCCTGAAAGGACGCAGGTCACCATGGTGGTCCCCATGCCGGCCTTGTCAATATCCTCTCCCGCCTTCTCGTAGACTTTCGCGTTGGCGTAGGAAACCGCATCGGAAATGGCATGGACGGGCTCGGGGTCGTCTGTGGCCCGGAGCCTCTCCAGAAGCTCATCCACGGCGTATTCCGAGGCGACCTCACCGGCATTGTGGCCCCCCATGCCGTCCGCTACGACGAAGAGGTTGGGGAGGCCCCCCACCGGGACGTCAGAGGCGAACAGGAAGTCCTGATTCTGCCGGCGCAGCTTTCCCTTGTCGGTCAAGCCGAAAAAGTTCATTCCAAAATATCCTTTCCAGTATGTTTGCGTCTGAGCTGGCCGCAGGAACCGTCGATGTCCCGGCCCAGTTCTCTCCTAATAGTAACATTTATCCCGGTCTTTTCAAGTTTCTTTTGGAAGGCCCGGCAGGCCTCCCGGGGCGGCCGCCTGTAGCCGGTCTCCACCACCGGGTTCACGGGAATCAGGTTCACATGGCAGGGGAAGCCGTGAAGCAGAGCGGAAAGAGCCGCCGCGTCTTCGTCCCGGTCATTGACCCCGTCAATCAGGGCGTATTCAAAGGATACCCTCCGCCCCGTCTTTTCAAAATAATACTTGCATGCCGCTATGCAGTCGTGAATCTCATAGGTCTTCGCCACGGGCATGATGGCCTCCCGCTGCTCCTGGGTCGGGGCATGCAGGGACAGGGCCAGAGTAATGGAAAGCCCCTCCTCCGCCAGGTCGTAAATCTTCGGCACGAGGCCGGAGGTGGACAGGGTGATATTGCGCTCGCTCATGTTCTGCCCCCGCTCGTCCGTGATGAGATGAAGGAAGGAAAGCACATTCGAATAATTGTCGAGCGGCTCCCCGATGCCCATGAGTACGCAGTGGCTGACCCGCTCCCCCGTGTCACGCTCGATGGCATAGATCTGGTCCAGAATCTCGGAGGCCGCGAGGGAGCGCACCTTCCCGCCGATGGTCGAAGCGCAGAAGGAGCAGCCCATGGCACAGCCCACCTGGGTCGATACGCAGACACTCGTGCCGGCCTTATAGGACATGAGGACCGACTCGATGAAATTGCCGTCGGGCAGGGCGAAGAGGTATTTCTTCGTCCCGTCTATTTTCGAGGTCTGCACTTCCTCTACGGAAAGCGTCGTAAGGGCGGCCTTTTCCGCAAGTTTCTCCCGAAGGTCCTTGGAGAGATTCGTCATCTCGTCGAAAGACCGGGCCTTCTTCTCATGCAGCCAGGAAAAAATCTGCCCGGCCCGGAACTTCTTCTCGCCCAGTTCCTCCGTGACAAATGTTTCCAGCTCGTCAAATTCGAGGGATTTAATATCCGTTCGTTCACTCATACAAAAATTATCACCGACTACCCGTGTCAGTTCTTCCTTAGAAAAAAACCGCAGGCCTCCAGTTTTCCTCAGAACAGCCATAGGAGCCCGCAGGCCTTCAGTTCTTCCGGAGAACGGCCGTATAGAAGCCGCCCCAGGGACCCTCGTCCGGGAAGCGGGTTTCTTCCGATACTAATGTAAACCCCGAGCTCTCCACGAAGTGGCGGTGGTCCTCATTCTCTTTTTTGTGGAGGGTGCAGGTGGAATAAATCATGTACCCGCCCGCCTTCACGTAGGCGACCGCGTTCTTGAGGATGCTTCTCTGCAAGGCCACGATATCCGACATGGACTTTTCATCCTGCCGGTAGCGGATGTCCGGCTTCATGCCCATGACGCCGAGGCCGGAGCAGGGGACGTCGGCAATGACGGCGTCATAGGCTCCTTCCGAGGCGGGGTCGAAGACCGTGGCGTCGGCAACCTCCGGATGGATATTGGAAAGGCCGGTCCTCTCTGCGTTTTCCCGGATCCGGGCCACCTTCTTTTCGCTTACGTCGCGGGAGATGACTTCCCCCCGGGCGGAAAGAATATCGGCCGCCTGGACACTCTTTCCGCCCGGGGAGGCGCAGATGTCCAGGAGTTTTATATTATTCTCAGGAAGGGAGGGAAGTATCTTCAACAGGGCCTCCCCGTCGGCCATCGAAGACCGGTCGCAGATATAGAAGGCGCCCTTTTTGAAGGACTTCGTCTCCGTGATTCCGGCCCCGGAGCCCGCCAGGGAAAAGGCCGCAGAAAGGGTCACGTCCGGGACCGCCTGGAAGCCCTCTTTTTCCAGGGCACTTAAAAGGTCCTCCCGGCTCATGTTTTTCGTGACGGCAAAGCCGCTCAGGGGCTTCTTTTCCTGGATGGCCGCAAGGATTTTTTCCGTCTTTTCTTCCCCGTAGTCGGCCGTCAGCAGGTCGATGACGAAGGAAGGCACCGAATAGCGGACCTCCGGATCCTTCGCAGAAGAGACCTCTTCTATGAGCTCGTCCCGGCAGCGGGAGATGTTCCGGAGCAGGCCGTTCACGAAGCCCTTGAGGCCCGTGAAACCGTGCTGGCCCGCAATTGTGACGGCGGTATTTACAACGGCGCTGGCCGGCGTCTTTGTGAGGTACAAAAGCTGATAGACCGCCACCCTCAGGTCCGACCGGATCAGGGGCTTCATCTTCCGCACCGCGGTCTTTGAAAACTTCCCGATGCAGTAGTCGATGGTGAGAAGGCGCTCCAGGGTCCCCCGGACCAGCTCCGTCATGAAGGAGACGGCCGGCCGGTTGAGATTCGAACCGGCCAGAACCTCCCGCTCGATTTCCCTCAGGCCGATGCCCTTCTCAAAACCGTACAGAAGGATAAGGACGGCCCCTTCCCGCCCATCCTTCACGGTAAATGTCTGATTTTTCATCAATTCTTCCCCAGAATATACCCCGTATGAATATCATGTCCCCGGAGAAAGTCGGAGACAGCCATGCGCTTTTTCCCTTCGATCTGAACCTCGAGAAACTTCAAAAAGCCCTCTCCCGTCGCCACATAGAGGTCATTTTCCTCGCGGACGCAGGTGCCGGGAGCTGCATCATTATTTTTTTTGCAGACCTCGGCCTTCCAGATTTTCAGCATCTTCCCGTCCAGGAAGGTGTAGGCGGAGGGCCAGGGGTTGAGGCCCCGGACCAGGCGCTCAAGCTCAGCGGCGCTTCTCGTAAAGTCGAGATTTCCCATGTCTTTCCTGATCATGCCCACATGGGTGGCCGCTGTCTCGTCCTGCTTCCGGGGCTTGATGGTGCCGGCTTCAATTCCGGAAAGAGTCTTAAGAATCAGTTTCCCGCCGGTGACGGCCAGCTTGTCAAAAAGGCTGCCTCCGGTCTCGTCGGGCGAGATGGGGACAGTCTCCTGCAGGAGAATGTCCCCGTCATCGAGTCCGGGCCCCATCTGCATGGTGGTGACGCCGGTCTCCTTGTCCCCGTTGATGACGGCCCACTGGATGGGGGCTGCCCCCCGGTACCTGGGAAGCAGAGAGGCATGGACGTTGACGCATCCGTACTTCGGCATATCAAGGACAGCCGGGGGCAGAATCTGCCCGAAGGCCGCCACGACTGCAATGTCGAAGTCATATTTTTTCAATTCTTCTATCGCTTCCGGTTTCCGGATCTTCTCCGGCTGAAAAACAGGGACATCATGCTCTATGGCCCAGGCCTTCACATCGGAAACCGTGACCTTCCCGCCGCGGCCGTTCACCCGGTCCGGCTGGGTCACAACAAGGACGATTTCATGCTCCTCAGCCACCCGCTCCAGAACGGATGCCGCGAAGTCAGGCGTCCCCATGAAACAAACTCTCATATATCTTAAACTCCTGCCCACTTGGGAGATGTCATTTGCAGTTTTTCTGCCTCTTTTGTCCCAGCACCATTGGTTGGGGGATGTCATTTGCTGGATTCCTGCCTTTTTTGTCCTAACACCATTGATTTGGGGATGTCATTTGCGGGATTCCTGCCTTTTTTGCCCTAACACCATTGATTTGGGGATGTCATTTGCAGGATTTCTGCCTTTTTTGCCCTAACACCATTGATTTGGGGATGTCATTTGTAGAAAACACGCAGTTTTTGCACCTGGCAGGCAGCATCACTCTTCAGAAGATTCTTCATTTTCTTCCGTTTCATCTTCGTCAGTGTCATAATTGACATCCACGAGGTCGCCTTCGACAAGCTCCGTGTACATGTGGCCGTCGAGGTGGTCGAGCTCATGGCAGAAGGCCCGGGCAAGAAGGCCCTCGCCCTCATACTGCTGCTCTTCCATATTTTCATCGAGTGCCTTCACGATGACGTGGTTGGGCCGGGTGACTGTGCCGGCCTTGCCCGGAACCGAAAGGCAGCCCTCAGAGCCGGTCTGCTCCCCGTCCTGCTCAATGATTTCAGGATTGATGAGGATATAAGGGCCGTGCTCGTCTCCGACATCGATGACCACGATGCGGCGGAGGACGCCGACCTGGGGAGCAGCGAGGCCGACCCCGTTTGCTTCATACATGGTGTCAAGCATGTCCTCAATCAGAGTCTTCTGCCGGTCGGAAAGCTTGTCGACAGGCTTACATACCTTGTTCAATATCGGGTCACCCTCGACCCTTATTTCTCTGAGTGCCATAAAATCAAACCTCCTGAAACGAAGAAAAAATCAGAAACTCCCCATGGGATCGAAGTCGAAAAAGACCGTCATTCCGTAAACTCCGAAGCTCCGGTCCGTCTGCAGAATTTTTGTGATGACATCCTTGATAGCCACCAGGCGTTCGTAGTCGTCGTCCTTCACGTAGATGGCCATGCGGTAGACATCCGAAAGGCGGGCTATCCGCGCGTCCACAGGCTGCATGATGAGAAGGTCGGAGTCTGCTGCCTTCATGCGCCGGTAGAGGTCTTCCGCCCCGGCGGCAAGACGCTTCTTGTCCGCCCCCAATAGCTGCACCTGCAGCATGTGGGAAAAAGGCGGATACTTCATGAGGCTGCGGAAAGCGGCCTCTTCCTTATAGAATGCTTCATAGTCCTGGGCGGCCGCCGCGGAAATCGCATAGTTTTCCGGCTGGTAGGTCTGAATGATGACCTGGCCCGGAGCAGTTCCCCGACCGGCTCTTCCGGCCGCCTGGGTGAGAAGGTCAAAGGTCCGCTCCCCGGACCGGAAGTCCGAAGCATTCAGAGACATATCCGCGGCCAGAATTCCCATCAGGGTCACGCCCGAAAAGTCATGCCCCTTCACGATCATCTGGGTCCCGAGCAGGATATCCGCCTCCCGATTCGCAAAGGCGGAAAGGATGGCTTCATGCCCTTCCTTCCCCTTCGTCGTATCCGCATCCATTCGCAGAATCCGCGCGGAAGGGTACTTCTCGTGCAGGAACTCCTCCACCTTTTCGGTCCCGGCCTTGAAGGAGCCGATATACTTGGAGCCGCATTCGGGGCAGGCTTTGACATTCTCCTGCACATAGCCGCAATAGTGGCAGTGCAGACGCCCGTCCCGGTGCAGGGACAGGGAAACGTCGCAGTGGGGACATTTTAGCACATGGCCGCAGGAGCGGCAACTTATGAAGCCCATCATGCCCCGGCGGTTCAAAAAGAGCATGGACTGCTCATTGCGAGCGAGCCGGTCCGTAAGGGCCGCTGCGAGCGGGCCCGAAAGGACGGACTTGTTGCCCTTCTTAAGTTCCTGGCGCATGTCCACGACCATGGCCTCTGCCAGCGGCCGCTCGGAAACCCGGTGGGCCATGGTCAGGAGCGAGTAAGTCCCCTCCCGGGCCTTCTTCATGGCCTCGAGCGACGGGGTGGCCGAGCCGAGAACCAGCGAGGCCCCCGCCAGGACCGCCCGCTTCTCCGCCGTCTCCCGGGCGTGGTAGCGGGGAACCTGCTCGGACTTATATGCGCCATCCTGCTCCTCATCTATGATGATAATGCCCGTATCCGGAAAGGGGGTGAAAAGGGCCGACCGGGGGCCGATCATAATGGAGATTTCCCCCTCCGCCGCCCGCTCAAACTGGTCGGACCGCTCTCCGGCAGATAGCCGCGAGTGAATGACCGACACCTTGTCCCCGAAGCGGGAATAGAAGCGCATGAGGGTCTGGTAGGTAAGGGCGATTTCCGGAATCAGAACGATGGCCTGCTTGCCCTGCGATAAGACCTTTTCAATCATGCGGATATAGACCTCGGTCTTGCCGGAGCCCGTGACCCCGTAGAGGAGATAGGTCTTCCTGAGCCCGGCCTCGTAGTCATTGGCAAATGTGGTATATGCCTTCTCCTGTTCTTCATTCAGAATAATTGCAGAAGCCCTATTCATGGCCCGCCCGTCGGAAAGGACCGGATTCCGGTAGTCCCGGGCCGTCTCCACCCGGATGATGCACTTCTTTTCCAGGTCCCGGATGGCTGCGGTCGGGACACACAGCTTCTGCACCGCGAAATCCCAGGGAATTGCATTATTCTCGAGAATGGCGGAAAAGAGCCGCTCCTTGGGGACGCTGTGCCGCTTCTTCGAAACGAAGTCCGTATACTCGGCTCTGGCCTGCTCCAGAGGCATGGACAGGACAAGGGTCTTCTTCTGCTTCGGGGCCTCCTTTTTCTTGATGGGAAGGACGGTCTTCAGGGCCTGGTTCATGGTCGAACCATAGTGCTCCGCCATCCAGGCCGCCAGGGCGATGAGCTCCCCCTCGACCCGGGCCTTTTCCTTGGGCACGGACAGGATGTCCCGGATTTTTTCTTCGTCAATTTTCGGTGTCTCCGAAAGGCCGACGATGAAGCCGGAAAGGGTCCGCCCCTTCCCGAAGGGCACAACAACAGAGGCTCCGGGGACCGCCGCATCTGCGAGGGCCTCCGGAACCCTGTATTGAAATGTCCTGTCCAGTTCGTTTCGGGAAATATCTACGATTACGTCAGCGTACATTCGAAATGACTAATATCTGTTCATTATTACTAATATTCGTCCCGCCCAGGGACAGGCACAACCTTCCCCTGCCGACAAACGCCGCCCGGAATGCTGCATTACTTCTGTCCGTCATTCCCCGTGTAAGCGGTTTCACAGTACTTGCACCGGTAGACCTCGTTCACGGGGTCTGAAAGGACAAAGATCTGGTCAAGCCCCTGCTCGATGCTCGTGATACAGCGGGGGTTCTTGCAGCGGATGACATTCTTGATTTCCTTCGGAAGGGTCAGGGCGTGCTTCTCGACAATCTTGTCATCTTTGATGACGTTGACCGTGATGTTGTGGTCGATATAGCCCAGAATGTCGAGGTCAATGGAGCCCAGCGGGCACTCCACCTTGATGATGTCCTTCCGGCCCATCTTCGATGAAACCGCATTCATGATGATGGCGACCGTCGATTCCGGCAGCTCGTCCAAGTGCATGTCGTGGTAAATCTGCAGGCTCTTCCCCGCCTTTATATGATCGAGGACGTAGCCCTCGTGGATTCCGCTAATATTCAGCATGATTCTTCTCTCCTATCCTCAAACCCGATTTCCGTATCTCCGCAGCCGCCCAAAGGACAGGGCAGCAGGAATGTAAGTGCTTACATTAGTCATGAAACATGAATATTGAGAAGGGTCAATATCAGGGCCATGCGGATGTAGACGCCGTTCTGCACCTGCTCGAAATATTTGGCACGGGGGTCGCTGTCGACCTCGACCGAGATTTCGTTCACCCGGGGGAGGGGATGGAGGACATACATGTCCGGTTTCGCCAGGGCCATCTTCGCGTTGTCGAGGATGTAGAAGTCCTTCATGCGCAGGTAGTCTTCCTCGTTGAAGAAGCGCTCCCGCTGAACTCTTGTCATGTAGAGAATGTCCAGTTTCCCGATGACGTCCTCGAGCTTCGTAACTTCCTCGTAGGGAATGTGATTGTGTTCCAGCACATCCTCCCGGATGTAGTCGGGAACCCTGAGCTCGTCGGGCGAAATCAGGACGACCTTGATTCCCGTGTAGCGGGCCAGGGCGTTGATGAGGGAATGGACCGTGCGGCCGAATTTCAAGTCCCCGCAGAAACCGATGGTCATGTCGGAAAGGGACCCGCGCAGCTTCTTGATTGTGAAGAGATCCAGCAATGTCTGGGTCGGGTGCTGGTGGCCGCCGTCCCCGGCGTTGATGACCGGAATTTTCGAGAACTTGGCCGCGACCATGGGAGCGCCCTCCTTGGGATGGCGCATGGCTGCAATGTCCGCAAAACAGGAAATGACGCGGATGGTATCGGCCACGCTCTCCCCCTTCGAAGCAGAGGAAACGTCGCCCGACGGGAAGCCCAAAACCTTCCCGCCGAGATTCAGCATGGCGGCCTCGAAAGAAAGCCGCGTTCGGGTAGAAGGCTCATAGAAAAGTGTTGCAAGCTTCTTCCCCTCGCAGGCATGCGAATACTTGTCCGGGTGGGCCTCGATATCGGAAGCGAGAGCCATCAGGGCATCGATTTCTTCAACGGAAAAATCCAGGGGACTCATGAGATGACGCGGGTTTTCCATAGTACCTCCTAACAGTGCAGTTTGCAGGTGACTTCAGGGGAGTACAGGCAGATGCAGATGAGATTTGACTGCATGTAAAGGGCCTGCGAAAAACCCTTTGCTATTCTATTACATGACTCCCAAAAAAGAAAGACCGATTTGTCCGGATATGGTATCATATGAATAATGTAGAGCCCCTGCTTCCCGCTGACTTTCCATGCGGACGGTAAGCGCTTACATTCTGCAAAATTTTCATTTGAACGTTTCTGAGGGAGAATATTATTCATGAAAAAACTATCTGACCTCCTGGAGGGCATTGACTATCGCCTGCTCCAGGGCGACATTGAAAATACCGAAATTTCAGCGCTCGTCTACGACTCGCGAAAGGCCTCGGAAGGGTGCCTTTTCGTCTGCGTCCGCGGGGCAAATTTCGACGGGCACACCTTCGCCTCGGCCGTCGCGGACGTAGGGGCTCGTGCCATCGTCTGTGACCGGGACGTCGACGTCCGCTCCGACGTGGCCGTCATCAAGGTCTCGGATACCCGGGAGGCCCTGGCCCTCCTGTCCGCCGCCTGGTTCGGCCACCCGGCAGAACACCTTTCCGTCATCGGCATCACCGGCACCAAGGGCAAGACCACGACCACCTATATGATCAGGTCCATCCTTGAAAACGCCGGCTACAAGGTAGGCCTCATCGGAACCATCGAGACCATCATCGGGGATGAGCACATTCCTTCCGCAAATACGACGCCGGAGTCCTACACGATTCAGGACTACATGAGCCGGATGGTGACTGCCGGCATTTCTGTCTGTGTCATGGAGGTCTCTTCCCAGGGCCTCATGCTCCACCGGGTGGACGGCATCCCCTTTGAAATCGGGATTTTTACGAATATTTCCCCCGACCACATCGGAAAGAACGAGCACGCTTCCTTCGAGGAATACCTCCACTGCAAGAGCCTCCTCTTCCAGAAGTGCAAAAAAGGTATACTGAATGCCGACGACCCCCACACGAAGGACATCCTCGAAAATCACACCTGTGAAGTCGAGACCTTCGGCTTTGCGGATGACGCCGACTACAAGGCCCTGGATATGCGGCTCATCAATACGGACGGGAAACTCGGAGTTGCCTACCGGGTCATGGGGAAGGTGGACCTCAATGTCGAAATCGGCATGCCCGGCACCTTTTCGGTATACAATTCTCTGGCCGCCATTGCGGTCTGCCACCACTTCCACGTCGTGGCGGCCGATGTGAAGAAGGCCCTTTCAAATGCCAAAGTCCGGGGCCGCATCGAAGCCTATCCGGTATCGAAAGACTACACGGTCCTCATCGACTACGCCCACAACGCCATGGCCCTTGAGAGCCTGCTCACCACCCTCCGGGATTACGAGCCCGGCCGTCTGGTCACCCTCTTCGGCTGCGGCGGCAACCGGTCGAAGGAGCGCCGTTTTGAGATGGGCGAAGTTTCCGGAAAGCTTTCCGACTTCACAATCATCACCTCCGACAACCCCCGCTTCGAAGAACCGGACGCCATCATGGCCGACATTGAAACCGGCATGAAGAAGACCGACGGCAAGTATGTGATGATTGCCGACCGGGAGGAAGCCATCCGCTACGCCTTGGAGCACGCCGAAAAAGGCGACTGCATCGTCATCGCCGGCAAGGGGCACGAGGACTACCAGGAAATCAAGGGCAGGAAATACCACATGGACGAGCGGGAGCTTATTGCCCAGGCCATGAGCGAGCTCGGAATCGCTGCGCCGGGTGCGTGAGGGGGTGTCATTTGCATTAAGCTTGCCTTTTTTGCCCCTGCAGCCTTGCCGGAGGGATGTCATTTGCAGAGAATGACTTCTTTTTACCCCGGACAAACCTATATAGGGATGTCATTTGCATCAAACTTGCCTTTTTTGCCCCTCCAGCCTTTCCGAAGGGATGTCATTTGTGAAAATCCCCGCCTCCTGTGACCAGCCAATCGGCCCATCACAGGAAGCGGGGATTTTTGTATGACAAATTATATGCAGCAGCAGTTGCAGGCCACATTGAGAAGAATCATGTCCAGGCACCAGTTGCGGTCCGACCCGGCGTAGGGCCGACTGCCGTAGCCCTGACCCATGGTGTCGTACCAGGAGGACCAGGAACCGGCCCCGTTTTCCACGGACTCCAGCCGCTGGGCAAACTGGCGGTACTGCAGGTTGCCGGGCTCCAGAGCTATGGCCCGGCTGATGAAGTTCTTGGCGTTCACCATATTTCCCATGCCCTGGGAGGATACGGAAGCGAGGAAGTACCAGAGCCCGTTCCGGTCGCGCTCATCAATCTGCAGAAGGGCGTTCATGGCTTCCTGGGGATGTCCGGACCGGATGTAGTTCACGGCCGCCTGCATTTCGGGCGGGACGTCCGCCCCGCCGGTTCCGAAGCCCCCGTTCCCGGAGGAGCCGTAAGTCCGGCCCCCGTAGCCGCCGAAAGAAGCCCCCTGCTGCCGCTCCTTCATGATCTGGTCGTAGGCCGCCTGGACATTCTTGAACATCTCCTCGGCCTGCTCCTTATTTGGATTATTAATATTGGCATCCGGATGGTACTTGCGGCTCAGGTTCCGGTAAGCCTTTTTCACTTCATCGTCTGAGGCGTCCCGCGAGACCCCCAGCACCTTGTATGGATCCATCACTTATCCTTATTCTTTTGCATCCGCAGCAGGTTCTTTCTTCTGCTTCTTCTGCAATTTTTCTTCCGTATGCGTATACCGGTTTGCCGACACATCAAAGCGGGTCCAGACGCCGGAATAGAGAATATTCCGGATAATCTCAGCGTTTTTCAGAATCGGCATGCGTTCAAAGGACCGGGCCGCCTGCGAGATATAGCTTGTGAGTTTCTGCCTCGTGTAGTTCGTAAGCTCCCCGGCCGAGCGGAAATTCCCGAGCAGCAGTGGATTATAATTCTTCTTCCGCCGGTCCTTCTCCATGTCACAGAAGGCGTCGAGCAGGTAGATATACCGGCCCAGATAATAGCCCACATTCCGCAGGTCATTTTCCCACACATCGGGTGAAATTACAAACAGTTCGGCCAGCATGTCCCCGGTCAGGGCGCTGACAGCGTCCACATTCTCCTCGCCGGCCTCTTCCGCAGCCCGGGTCTTCTCCATGAAGGTCCGCACCGCCTCCTCCTGGCGCGTATACTTCTCCGCCGCATGCTCATACAGGGGCCGGATGCCGTCGGCATAGGACTTCTTCGTCCGGTTCTTCTCGTCGTACCAGTCGTCCATCAGAGAATGATAGGAAAGCAGAATATCCATCCAGGCCCCGTACTCCGTGATGTCGTCGGTCTTCTTCAACCGCTTCTTCGCCGGGTGAACAGGGCACGTGAAGTATTCAGCCTCTTCCTCGGGTTCGTACAGACCGGAAAGGAGGATGATCATGAAAGTAATATCAAAATTCAGCAGGAACTGGGCCTTTTTCCCGCCGATCTCCTTGAGCTTGCTGCAGAGTCCGCAGTAATAGCCCCGGTAATCCCGCAGTTCTTCCTCGCTCAGGCCGTTTCTGTTGATATTCACGTATCCGAACATGAAAGTTTCTCTCCTGAACTTCCAATGGAATCAAGTCTTCTTCACAAAAGTCGTGCTGCACTTGGGGCAGCGGATTTCAATCTTCCCGCGCCCTCTGGGCACTCTCAGTTTCTGCTTACATGAAGGGCACTTGTAATAAACATAGATTTTCCGGTCCTCTGCCCTCTTCTTCATATCCGTGAAGAAATACTTGATCCGATAGAAAAACTGGTCGAACTTCTGGTTCTCGAGATACCTCCGGTCGGTCTTTGTCGAGAGCATGCGGAAAACGGACCAGGCCAGAAGGGCCACCCCTATGAAGTAGACGATGACGCTGTGGGAAATCATCGTCGCCACGAAAAAGCCGGCCGTCAGGCACCAGGTGAAGATGCCCAGATGGTCAATCCCGTTTCTCCCGTAGAAAATTCTTCCGAAAAACTGCTTCATAGAATTCTTCCCTCTTCAAAAAAATTGAAGGGAGCAGGATGAAAATGTATACAAATCACCCTGCCCCATGCCAAATAATTTATTCGTCTTCTTGAATCAAGTCAATATAATGAGACGTTTTTTAATAAACTGTTAATAATTGAAAAAGGAGCCCCCTCCCGGGAACTCCACGTGCATTCAAATGTAAAGAACGGCTGTAAGCCGGGTTCTGTCTTGTTCGGTCATCTGTCTAGGACGCCCGTTGCCGGACGCCTCAAGCAACCTACCTGAAGCTGGGCGGGCCGCCTCATAGCGCTTCGTTTCGGTCTTGCTTCGGATGGGGTTTACACTGCCGTCTCCGTTACCGGCGACGCGGTAGGCTCTTACCCTGCCATTTCACCCTTACACCGCAAGCGGTGCGGTATACTTTCTGTTGCACTTTCCCTCAGGTCACCCCGGCCGGCCGTTAGCCGGCATCCTGCCCTGTGAAGCCCGGACTTTCCTCTCCCGCCAATGGCGGCAGCGACCGAATACCGTTCTTGTACAGTTGCTTATATTATCATTGCGCAAACAATCCCGCAAGAAGAAATGGGCCGACGGGGGACAGAATCCAAAAATTCGGGGGACGAAATTCAATTTCCGCCTCCAGATACCCGCCGCAAGCCTGCTCACGGGGGACAAAATTTTCACACCGGGAAAATCGACCCTCCGATGAACTCGCGGATCAGGGAGTTGTTTCCTATGTCCTCCGGCGCCATGGGCAGGAAGTAGTCGAAGAGCTTCAGAAGCCGCTTGGCCTCGGCATACTCCGGGCAGTCCCGGGGCACGGAATAAAGTTCAGGCACTGCATAAATTTTCAGCACGGCAAGCTCATAGATGAGGGCGCTATTGAAGAAGGCGTCCGCCGAATCCTGCAGAGGGAAGATGTTCTTCTCTTCACCCCGATGGACGGAATCCCACATGGCAATGGTTTCTTTGGCCGTCGTCCCCCGGGTCCGGGCATCCCGGACAATCCGGCGAATGAGGCGCCCGTCCGTCGTGGACAGGGGATTGTGCTCATCGATGGCAAGCTGGGTCAATGCCGAGATATAAATCTTGAACTTCGAAGACTTGGGCAGGGAGTAGGAAAGCTTGTCATTAAGGCCATGGATTCCCTCAATGACCAGGATGTCCCCCTGATCCAGCATCATGTGGCGTCCCTTATACTCCCGCTTTCCTGTCTTGAAATTGAAAGTCGGAAGCTCGACGTTCTCTCCCTTCAGGAGTCTCTTCATATCGGAATTGAAAAGCTCGACATCCAGGCACTCTAATGCCTCGAAGTCCACCTCCCCGAATTCGTCCACGGGCATCTTGTCGTGGTCGTTGTAATAGTCATCCAGCGGGAACGGGTGCGGATGCATGCCCAGGGCCCGAAGCTGCACCGAAAGGCGGTGGGAAAAGGTCGTCTTTCCGGAAGAGGAAGGGCCCGCAATCATGACGAAGTGCCGGTCCGGCTCACTTACGATCTCCCGTGCAAGGGCCCCGATCCGCTCCTCCATGAAGGCTTCCTGCATGAGTATAATGTCCCGGCTGTGGCCGGCCACAATGGCGTCGTTCAGCTGGCTCACGGTCCGGATTTTCAGCCGGTCCGCCCAGTCCGCCGAAGTCTGCATGATGTGGGTCAGGTCCCTGTACTCCTTGAAGTCGGAGACGGCATGGGGCTCCTTGGTCGGGAAAAGAAGGAGGAAGCCGTCCTCATATTTCTGCAGGCGAAAGTACTTGAGATAGCCGGTCGACGGCACCATGTAGCCGTAGAAATAGTCGTAAGAGCCGTCGATTTCGTATACATTCATCAGGGACGAAGACCGGTACTTGAGCAGGTCATCTTTGCTCTGTAGCCCATGTCCCTGGAAGATTTCCCGCGCCTCGGCCGTAGAAACCGAATGCTTTTTGAGCTTCAAGTCCCGCTCGATGAGCTTCTTCATCTCCGCCTTCAGGTCGGAAAGAAACTTCTTCGTGACCTTGTCAATGCCGGAAACCTTGCAGAAATAGCCATTTCCCAGCGTATACATGACGTTGACGTCCGGAATATAAGCCTCTTCCCCGTCAGCAAAAGTCGCGGCATCGGGCCCGAAATAGCCGGCCGCAATCATGTCGTCCAGGGCCTTTTCCATCAGGAAAATCAGGGACCTCCGGTAAGCCCTCCGCCCGGTCTTCGTGGCCGTCGTGATGAAGGTGACCTCGCAGTCATTCTTGACCTTCTTCCGAAGCTCCGCCAGCTTGTAGTTCATCGTGGCGAGAACGATGTCGCCCTCGTAGGAATCCTTGTATTCCCTCGCCAGGTCCAGAAGGCGGGTGCCGGCTTCTACCGTCCGCACTTCCTTCCCGATTTTTACATTGATCATCTTTTCCATTTTTTCTTATGAATAATGTAAAACAACAACTGTTTCCTATTTCGATACTTTTCAGCTCATCGGCCTGTTTTCCGGCAAAGACTGCTCACAGCCAGGCAGCTCCTGCAGCAGCTTCACCGACCGATTACTTTCTCAATAGACTTTAAACGGCGACACATAAGGCTCCGTGGCCGTAAGCAGGCCTGCGGTCCGCCCTTTGAGAAAGAGGTCCACGTATTCGATGAAGAAGTGTTCCATCCCCCAGTGGCCGGCGTCAATGACGGCAATGCCCTTCTCCACGGCGTCGATTCCGCTGTGATGGTCCACATCACCGGTGATGTAGCAGTCCGCTCCGGCGGCAATGGCCGTATCAATATCGCTCTTTCCGGACCCGGGAAGAAAGGCCACCCGGGACACCCGCTTCTGAGGGTCTCCGAATGTCTTCAGTCCCGGCAGGCCCAGAGCATTCTTCACATAGAGAGAAAGATGCTCCAGCGTCATCTCCGTCTCCAGGGTGCCGATTCCGCCGAGACCGGTGGATTCTTCCGGCCCGCAGGGCACGAGAGGCACCACGTCCGAGAGATTGAGCCGGCCGGCCACCAGGGGACCCATTTTGCAGATGTCGAAATTCGTGTGCATGGCAAAGAGGGCAATCCGATGCTCAATCAGGCGAATCAGGCGTTTTCCGATGAAGTCCTCCGCTGTGACATTCTTAATCGGCGAGAAAATCAGAGGATGGTGGGTCACAATCATATCCGCCCCGGCAGCAACTGCATGGTCAATGACCTCATCCGTGCAGTCCAGGGCAATGTATACCTTTTCAACCGTCCAGCTCCGGGAACCCGCTAGAAGGCCCGGATTGTCCCAGGACAGGGCCGCTTCCTTCGGCGCGATTTCCTCGAATAAATCTGCGATTTCTCCGACTGTCATATAAAATGTTCAATCCTTTATATAGTACTGCAGGGCCTCCTGAATCAGGCGGGCGGAACCCATGATGCCCACAAGGGCCATCTCCCGGGTCTCCCCCATGCCCATGACGCCGACCGCATCGAGAACCCGGTCTTCAATGATATGAAGTTCTTCGAGCTGCTTCTCCAGGAAACGCAGAAGGACAGGGTTCCGGTCAGCAAGAAGACAGGGGCCGTAGAAGGCTTCCACGTCGGAAAGCTCGGTCTTCTCTCCTGTATAGACGGCCTTCATGATGAAGTAGTACTTGCCGTCCTCGGAAACCATGGTTTCATCCGTGATGGAAAAGCCGTTTCGTACGAGAAATTCCCGCACATCGTTCTCCCGGCTCTGGGGCTCGAGGATGAGCTCGGGGAGCTTCATGACCTTCTCTCCGCCCCGCTCGATGATGCCCATGATGGTCGGGCCGCCCATGCCGGCGATGACGGCGGACTCCCCGCCCTTCACTTCAATATCCTCAAAGCCGTCGGAAAGAACCGGCTTCACCGACCCGGCCAGGCCGCTCACGAAGATATTCGCCTCCGCCTTGGCCAGGGGGCCGGCGTTGATGTCCGCGGCCACAGCCGACGGAATCGTCCCTTCAGCGCATAGCTTGACCGGAATATAGGCGTGGTCCGTCCCGATATCAATCAGAGGTTTCCCCGGAGCCACCATTGAAGCAATCGCCGCCAGGCGGTCCGAAAGCGCCGGGCCTTTTTTTGTTGTACTCATATTTCCCCTTTCCCCAAATTATTATTCAAGATAATCTTTTAGCTTCCGGCTCCGTGAAGGATGCCTCAGTTTGCGCAGGGCCTTTGCCTCAATCTGCCGGATCCGCTCCCGGGTGACATTGAACTCTTTGCCGACTTCCTCGAGGGTCCGGGACCGGCCGTCTTCGAGGCCGAAGCGGAGAAGAAGGACCTTCCGCTCCCGCTCAGTCAGGGTGTCGAGGACTTCATTCAGCTGCTCCTTCAGAAGAGTGAAGGTAGCCGCATCGGCAGGAACCGGAACATTGTCATCCTGGATGAAGTCGCCCAGATGGGAATCCTCCTCCTCGCCGATGGGGGTCTCGAGGGAGACAGGCTCCTGGGAAATCTTGATGATTTCGCGAACCCGCTCAACGGGAAGCTCCATCTTCTCGGCAATCTCATCGGGGGTCGGTTCCCGGCCAAGCTCCTGCAGGAGCTGTCTGGAGACGCGGATAAACTTGTTGATGGTCTCGACCATGTGGACGGGAATCCGGATAGTCCGGGCCTGGTCGGCGATGGCTCTCGTGATGGCCTGGCGGATCCACCAGGTCGCGTAGGTCGAGAACTTATATCCCTTCGTATAGTCGAACTTCTCGACGGCCTTGATGAGGCCCAGATTTCCTTCCTGAATCAGGTCCAGGAAAAGCATGCCCCGGCCCACATAGCGCTTTGCGATGGAAACGACGAGACGGAGGTTCGCCTCGCAGAGCTTCTCTTTCGCCCGCTCTCCTTCGGGACCGCCGGCCTGCATCTGCTTAGCGAGAGCGACTTCCTCGTCCGCGGTCAGAAGGGGCACTTTTCCGATTTCCTTCAGGTACATGCGGACAGGGTCTTCAACGCTGACGTTGTCGGGAACGGAGAGGTCAATCTTCTCCGGTTCGATTTCGTCGTCGTCCGTGAGGAGAATATCGTCATCGTCCACATCGTCTTCGGTCCTCAGGACATCGATGCCCGAATGCTCCAGGAAGGAAGTGATCTTCTTGAACATGTCGGGATTCAGCTTCTGGTCCTTGAAGCAGTCCTCGACCTCCTGATATTCGAGGACATTGTTCTTGGACTTGGCCAGCTTCATGAGTTCCTGGAGTTTCGCCTCGAAGAGCTGAACCTTCTCCTCGGAGCCCTTGCCGTCGCCCTTGGCATCCGCCTTCTTGCCGGAAGTCCTGGCAGCCTTCGCATCCGCAGACTTTGCAGCAGCCTTATCTGCGCTCTTGTCCACAGACTTTGCAGCAGCCTTTTCCGTGGTCTTCGCGGAAGTCTTCTCTGCAGTCTTTGCGGTCTTGGTCTCTGCCTTCTTTGCAGGGGCCTTTTCTGCTGTCTTTGCCGCAGGTTTTGCAGCTGCCTTGGTATCCGCTGCCTTTGCCTTGGTCTCGGTCTTCTTCGCCTCGGCCTTGGCAGCAGGCTTTGCGGCTGCCTTTGACGCAGTCTTCTTCTCAGCCGGCTTCGTCGTCTTCGCTGCCGTTTCCTTCTTCTTTGCTTCTGCCATGAGTCTTATCTCCTGTTCTTAGTGCTGTTCACACGATATATTTATAATAATGTTCTACGGAAATTTTCAGACCCTATACCGGTCCCAAATTCAGCTTCCGCAGGGCATCGAGTTTTTTCTTCTCTTCCATCAGGGTCCGGAAGGTCCCCTGCTCCGCGGCTCCCGGGCCCCGGCCCAGGGAATCAATCCGCTCCTGCTTGACCCGGATCAGGGTTTCCCGCAGGGCCTTTTCCCGGTCTTTCGGGTCCGCCATGTCTTCAATCCCGGCCGAGAAGATTTTCCCGACCTCGCTCTGGGCCTCCAGGTCGTCAAAGAGGTTCACGACCTTTGCAGGCACAGCGGAGCCGGTCTCCGTGATTTCCTGAACCAGTTCTTCATAGACCTGGCGGAAGACCTCTTCTTCGAAGTCGTCCTCCCCTATATAGGGAGAAAGGACGGACAATATTGCCGGCCGGGCAGCAAACCAGGAAAGCAGCATGCGCTCAGACTGGCGGATGCCTTCGGGAATCCGGCGGGGCTCCGCTTCTCCTCCCTCCGGATTGGAAGGGGGAGGGCCTGTACGATCTTCATGGTTTACATTAGTCATAGGGCTTTCTGACCGGCGGCTTTCGGCCTTTTCCTTCTGCCGCTCAATGGCGGCCCGGTGCCGACTCTGCTCCGTCGCGACCGAGATCAGAAGGTCGTTTAAATCCGCCTCCCGGACCCCGTACTTTGCGGCGATGGCGGTCAGGTAGTTCGACCGCTCCATTCCTGCGTTCAGGGTCAGCAGCAGCTCAGCCACCCCCTTCATGAAGGAGGTCTTGGCGCCGGGATCAGAGAGATCATACTCTTCCGACAGCTTCCGCACCAGGAAGAAAAAGCCGTTTTCCGCAGCCTGCACCCGCTTCTCGTACTCCTCCGGCCCCAGGCCCTTCATGAATTCGTCCGGGTCCTTGTAAGGGTCCATGTGGATGACCTTCGTCTCCAGGCCCACGTCATGCAGCATGGGAATGGCCCGCCGGGCGGCCTTGACGCCGGCCCCGTCGCTGTCGTAGGAGAGATAAATCGGCTTCTTATATCGCTTCAGAAGCAGGCAGTGGCCTTCGGTCAGCGAGGTCCCGAGGGAGGCGCAGGCGTTGTCGAAGCCGGCCTGGTGCAGGGCGATGACGTCCATGTAGCCCTCACAGAGGATTAGGTAGGGGCGCTTGGCGTTTTTCGCGATATTGAGCCCGTACATGTTCCGGCTCTTGTCGAAGACCGGGCTTTCCGGGGAATTTACATACTTGGGCTTGGCGTCCCCCATGACCCGGCCCCCGAAGGCGATGACCTTGCCGTTCAGGTTCATGATCGGGAACATGGCCCGGTTCCAGAAGAGGTCGTGCATGCCGTACCCCTCGTCGAAGCGGCAGAGGCCGGAGGAGCGGATCAGATCATCGTCGTAGCCCTTGCTCTTCAGGTATTTATAAAGGTCGTCCCGGTAGGGCAGGCTGTAGCCCAGGCCGAAATTCTTCATGGTCTCGTCGGAAAGGGCGCGCTTTTTGAAGTACTCGAGGGCCGCCTCCCCGTCGTGGTTCCGGAGGGCCCGGTAGAAGTAGACCGCTGCGTCCTTGTTGAGGGCCAGAAGCTTCGTCCGCCGGTCGGCCAGCCGCCGCTCCTCGGAAGTCATCTGCCGCTCGGGCAGGGTGATTCCGGCACGCTCCGCCAGACTCTGCACGGCCTCCGGGAAGGAGAGATTGTCGTACTTCATCAGGAAGGTGTAGACATTTCCCCCGACTCCACAGCCGAAGCAGTGAAACATCTGCTTGTCCGCCGACACGTTGAAGGACGGGGTCTTCTCGTTGTGGAAGGGGCAGAGGCCCACATAGGAAGAGCCCCGCTTCGTCAGATGCACGTACTGGCCGATGACGTCGACTATGTCGTTGGCGCTTCGCACATTTTCAATTGTCTCTTCATCGTAAAAAGACATATATCAATCCAGCTCCACTCCCCAGGCCTGGGGGATGAAATATTCCGAGAACTTGGCCGTCGCGAAGTCATCGGTCATTCCGGCGATGTAGTCGCAGATGACCCGGTCAAAGGGGTCTCCCCTCTTCCCGGCCAGAATCCGGTACTTCTCGGGAATGGCATCGTGGTGGTCCGTATAATATTCGAAAAGTTCATGAATCATCCGCCGGGCTTTCACTTCCTCGCTCTTCGCCTCGGGATTTTTGTACACATGGGCGAAGAGGAACTGGCGAAGCTCGTAGAGAGCCTGCTCTTTTTCTTTCGACATCTTGATTTCCGGCGAATCATAGCTCGTGGAAATCACGTCGTGAATCAGGGTGTTGAGGCGCTTCTTCACGGAAAAGCCCAGTTCGTTCCTGATGGCCAGGGGAATGTCCTCCTCTGTCAGCAGGTGGGCCCGGATGGCGTCATCGATGTCGGCGCCCACATAGGCAATCTTGTCACAGATGCGGACAGCCTGGCCTTCGGGCGTCGCCGGATGGCCGCTGGTCCTGTGGTTTCGGATTCCGTCCCGGACCTCCCAGGTCAGGTTCAGCCCGGCCCCGTCCTTTTCGAGGACTTCCACAATGCGGACCGACTGGTCGCTGTGGACGAAGCCCCCTTCACAGAGCTCATTCAGGACTCCCTCCCCACAGTGGCCGAACGGCGTATGACCGAGGTCGTGGCCGAGGGCAATGGCCTCCGTGAGGCTCTCATTGAGGCGCAGGGCCTTGGCTATGGTCCTGGCGTTCTGGGAGACCTCGAGGGTGTGGGAAAGGCGGGTCCTGTAGTGGTCCCCCTGAGGCGACAAAAAGACCTGGGTCTTGTTCTTGAGGCGGCGGAAGGACTTGCAGTGAAGGATTCGGTCCCGGTCCCGCTGAAAGACAGGCCGGATGTCGCACTGCTCCTCCTCCCGGTCCCGTCCCCGGGAATTCTCGGAGAGGGTGGCATAGGGCGAGAGGGACTCCCGCTCCATAGCCTCCAGGGTCTCTCGGACAGTCAGGCTCTTCTCTTCTGACATGCTGTATGGCCTCCTCCCCAGAACAAAATAAAAGCAGACACCCCCGCAGGGAGCGCCTACTTTTATAATACCGGCCGCCGCCGGATTTCCTTTTTTGTATTTTTATTCGTACAAATTACTCCGTATCCATTCCCGTCGCGGTCTGCTTGATGCGGACCAGGGCCTTGCGGACCGGCGGAATGGAGATGACGACAATGGTCAGTGCTGCCTCAAGGCCGATATAGGCCCCGTTGTAGGCAAGGGAGTAGACCACTGGAGAAGTGAATCCGTAGTCAGATGCGTAGGTTCCGAAGAAAATCGCCCCTGAAAGTACCGCAAAGAGATACCTGCCTGCAACGCCCAGGATATAGCCCTTGAGCAGGCCGTACTTCGACTTGGAAAAGACACCGGAAAGACCCAGGGCCGTGAAGGCAAAGACATAATCCGTCAGCATCTGGGGGATCGACAGGATGTAGGGGTCTATGATCAGCTGCAGGAGACCGTAGGCGAAGGCCGCCGTGAGGCCGGACCCGAGGCCGTAGAACCAGCCGACCAGGCAGATGAAGAGCATGGAAAAGAGGGTGACCGAACCACCCATGGGCATATGGATGAACTTAATCAGGGATGTCACCATAGCAAGGGCAATGGCCATGGCTGAGAAGGCCATCTGCCTGGCCGAGGACTTCCGCCGGTTCCGGCCGAATATGAATACGCCGAGCAGGAATACGGCCAGCAGGATTACGACAAGCAGGGTATAGCCGGCCCCGGTCAGGGCATAGCTTCCATCTTCATTCAATGTTGCAAACACTTTTGTTCCTCACTTTCAAAAACACGTCAACAGGTTCCGCACATCAGGCAGGAAGCCCCTGGGTAAATCCTTAAGTCCGCCATTCCGGCGACTCCCAAAAAGGTCCTGTCCGTTGCCTTCAAAAGAAGGCCCTTTGTCCCGCGCCAACATGGAAACGCAGGAAAAAGGGCAAAAGAAAAGGGATACCTGCGCAAAGGTATCCCGGGATGTAAAATATAAATTTCCTACGCCGGCATTACCCGAATCAGGTATAAGGGTCGAAGCTTTCTGCTTCCTCTCAGCCCGTTCACGAGCTCCCCAATCTTTTCAATGCGGAAGATGAGACTTGAACTCACACGACATTGCTGTCACAAGATCCTTAGTCTTGCTCGTCTGCCAATTCCGACACTTCCGCACGTCTCATGGAAAGAAGCTTCCGCTTCCTCCGGACGACTTGCCTATAATAGCAAATCCCTTTTGACGTGTCAAACACTTTTTTGCCGATTTCCCGAAATTTTTCAGAAAGCCGCTTTCCCCGCTCAAGCCCTGCCGTCCGCCATATGCTTCATCCCCTGTCCACGCGGATGCGGCAGTGGCAGTTGCTGTCGACGCCGGCCACAAAGGCCTTGAACAATCGCACAATGTCCTCGTCCGCCATCTTCTCACTGTAGGGGACGTCGACGTCGAAATCTATGTCATGGTGGCCGTTCTTCCCGACCGCCACCTGGATGTCATGGACGGTGACGTTCTTTTTCAGGTCGTAAGCGAAGCGGCCGATCCGCTCCTTCATATCCTTCGTATAGGGGTCGTCTTCTTCGACCGGGTCCATGTGGATCACGGCGTCAAGCCCGTACTCGCCCAGGAGGCGGCGCTCAATCGTGTCAACCACGGTATGGACCTCGGAAAGGGTCATGGCTCCGGGCATCTCGACGTGGCAGGTCACCATGGCCTTGCCCGGCCCGTAGTCATGGACGACGATGTCATGAACGCCAAGGACGCCGCGGTTTCTATATTCTGCGACCGTGTCCCGGATTTTTGCAATCTGCTCCGGATCCGGAGGATTTCCGAGCAGGGGGCTGACAGCGTCCCGCACGGACTTGAGGCCCTGAATTATTATGAAAAGGGACACGGCCAGGCCCGCCCAGCCGTCGATATTGATATTCCATGAATAATATAGAGCCGCAGACAGGAGCACCACAGATGTGGTGATGACATCCGAGATGGAATCCAGGGCCACAGCCGAAAGGGTGACGCTCTTGATCTTCTTTCCCAGAGACCGGTTGGCAAAGAACATATAGAACTTGACCGCAATCGATACGATGAGGACCGCAAAGGTGATGAGGTCAACGGCCGGCTCCTGGGGATGGCGGATGCGGGAAACCGACGTATTCATGAGCTCGAAGCCGATCATCATGACAACGAGGCCGACGATCAGGCCCGAGACGTACTCGGCCCGCCCGTGTCCGAAGGGGTGCTCCTCGTCCGCCTTCCGGGTCGAGACCCGGAAGCCCGTGATGGAGACGATGTCCGAGAAGGCGTCCGAGAGGTTGTTGAAGGCATCGGACACGATGGAAAGGGCTCCGGAAAGGAGGCCGACAATCAGCTTCATGACGAAGAGGAAGAAGTTTAAAAGGATGCCCACCACGCCCGCAATGACGCCATACGCAGTGCGTACGTCCTGTGACTCGTAGTTTTTTCTGTCCGCAATGAAGAGTCTGGCAAAAAGTGTGATCATTTCCGTTCCCCCTGATAAAATGATTGCTCCATTATAGCATTTTTAAACCGGAATTGAAGCAGACCCGGGAAAGTGCTACTATTCTTACGGTTTACAGCAAAGGAAAGGATTTACATTAGTCATGACCTTAAAAGACCTGGCCGTAGGAAAAACGGGAATCATCACGGCAGTCGGCGGCGAAGGGGCCCTGCGCCAGCACTTCCTGGACATGGGCGTCATCCCCGGCTCATATGTCACTGTCACGAAGCTGGCCCCCATGGGGGACCCCATTGAAGTCACGATTCACGGGTACGAGCTGACCCTGCGTCTTGCGGACGCCGGAATGATTGATATCACGGAAGCCACGGAAAAGGAGGCCGAGGAGCGGGCAAAGACCTACCTGAGGCCCGAGGACGACCCGGCAAACAAGGCCCCCCACCGGCATGAAAGCCACCCGGGCCTCGGCGAGGAAGGAAAGTTCCATGACCGGAAGTCGGAAAATCCCCTGCCGGAGGGCACTACCCTGACCTTCGCCCTGGCCGGCAACCAGAACTCCGGCAAGACCACCCTCTTCAACCAGCTGACCGGGGCCAACCAGCACGTGGGCAACTTCCCCGGCGTCACGGTGGATCGAAAGGACGGCGTCATCCGGGGCTGCAAGTTCACCCAGGTGACAGACCTGCCCGGCATCTACTCCCTCTCCCCCTATTCAGCCGAGGAAATCGTGACCCGGGAATTCATTTTGAATGAAAAGCCCAAGGGCATCATCAATATCGTCGACGCCACGAATATCGAGCGGAACCTCCTTCTGACCATGCAGCTCATCGAGCTCGACGTCCCCATGGTCGTCGCCCTCAATATGATGGACGAAGTCCGGGACAACGGCGGCACCATCAGCGTCAACCGCCTGGAGAAGGCCCTCGGCGTCCCGGTCGTGCCGATTTCGGCTGCGAAAAACGAAGGAATCGACGAGCTCATCAACCACCTGCTCCACGTCGCCTGGTATCAGGAGAAGCCGGAGAGGCTGGACTTCTGCGACGAGAATGACCACGGCGGGGCGGTCCACCGGGCCATCCATTCCGTCATGGCTTTGACTTCCGACAAGGCGGAAAAGGCCGGCATTCCCATCCGTTTCGCCGCGACCAAGCTCCTCGAAGGCGACCACCTGGTCATCGAGAAGCTGGGCCTGGACGAAGGCGAAACCGAAGAGATCAATTCCATCGTCCGTCAGATGGAGAAGGAACGGGGCCTGGACCGGGCCGCCGCCATCGCGGACATGCGCTTTGCCTTCATCAAAAAGCTGACGGCTGAGGCCGTCGTCAAGCCCCATGAGTCGAAGGAGCACATGATGAGCCGGCGGGCGGACAAGATTCTCACCGGCAAGTACACGGCCATCCCCTGCTTCGTATGTCTCATGGCCCTCATCTTCTACCTGACCTTCAACCTCATCGGCCCCTTCCTGCAGGACCTTCTGCAGGAGGGAATTGACGCTTTGGCCGGCCTCGTATCCACGGGCCTGAATGCCATCGGGGTGAATGAGGTCATCCACTCCCTAATTGTAGACGCCATATTCGGAGGCGTGGGAAGCGTGGTTTCTTTCGTGCCCATCATCGTCCTCCTCTTCATCTTCCTTTCCATCCTGGAGGATTCGGGCTACATGGCCCGGGTGGCCTTCTTTATGGATAAGCTCTTAAGGAAGATCGGACTTTCGGGGCGGTCCATTGTCCCCATGCTTCTCGGGTTCGGCTGCTCCGTGCCCGCCGTCATGTCGACCCGGACCCTGCCCTCTTCCCGTGACCGGCGCCTTACCATGCTGCTGATTCCCTTCATGTCCTGCTCGGCGAAGATATTGGTATACGGATTTCTGACGGCCGCCTTCTTCCCGGGCCGCGGGGGCCTCATTATGACCCTTCTCTACTTCCTCGGCATTGTGCTCGGCATCCTCACGGCCCTGGTCCTGAAGAAGACCGCCTTCACCGGCGAGGCCGTTCCCTTCGTCATGGAGCTGCCCAACTACCGCCTGCCGTCTCTGAAGACAGTTTTGATACTAATGTGGGAAAAGACCAAAGACTTCCTCTCCAAGGCCTTCTCAGTCATCTTCATAGCGACCCTGGTCGTCTGGTTCTTCCAGTCCTTCGACACCCACTTCTACTTCGTCACGGATGCGGGAGAGTCCATGATGGCTGACCTGGCCCGCCTGATTGCCCCGGTATTTGCTCCGATCGGCTGCGGGGACTGGCGCATCGTCACAGCCCTGATTGCCGGCCTTCTGGCCAAGGAGAATGTGGCTTCGACCCTTTCCATGCTGACCGGAACGACGGCGATTACGAGCCTCATCACTCCGCTCGGAGCCGCCTCGCTCCTTGTCTTCACCCTGATCTATCCCCCCTGCGTCGCCGCCATGGCCAGTGTCCGCCGGGAGGACGGCACGAAGAACATGATCCGCATCTTCATCTACCAGATGGTTCTGGCCTGGGTCGTGGCCTTCATTGTGCACCTGATTGGAAGCGCCTTCGGATTAGCTTAAATTTCGTGAAAAAGAGCGGGGCACGCAACGCGTGCCCCGCTCTTTTTGTAAAAAAATAATGCAGGAGATGGGACTTGAACCCACATGGCCTTGCGGTCACAGGCACCTGAAGCCTGCGCGTCTGCCAATTCCGCCACTCCTGCACTTCTATGTCCGTGACGTTTTCACGTGCCGAACAGTTAGTTATTATAGGGATTTTCACCTGCCAAGTCAACAGAAATTCAAAAAAAATTACATTTGGTGCTTCACAACCTCGTATTCATTGTTGCTCTGGTAGAAGGGACACTGTTTCTGCTCGCTCAGCATGAAGCGGGCGAACTCGTCCTCATCCATTTCCACGTCGCAGACGTAGTCCTCTTCCGTTTCGTCGTAGACGCAGTTGTTGCAGTATTCGCAAAGAATGTCGTCCATTTGCCACTCCATTTGACGGGGACAGGCACCGCCATGCGCCTTTATTGACAGCTTCACTTTACCGAGCGGAGCCAGTCCCCTTATATACCAATCAATGTTCTTACGCCCCAGGCAATGAGGACAGCCGCCAGCAGGGCGGCAAGCATGATGGCCCACTGGAATTTCATATGCTCCTGGCCCCAGCCGGTCTTTAAGATGCCGAGATAGATGGCCAGACCGACGAAAACCGAAACCACATTGATGATCATGCCGCTCCAGTCCAGGTCGGCCGCCGTCAGAAAAAGATTCATTTCTTCAGATACTCCTTCAGAAAAGCAATCAGCCGGTCCATCTCCTCATCGGTTCCGATGGTGATACGGAGAGACTGCCCGGTCCGGGGACCCGGGAAGTAGCGGACGAAAATGCCGGCTTCCTTGAGGTCGGAGAAAAGCTTTGCCGCGTCTATTTCCGGGTGAGAAGCAAAGATGAAATTTGCTGCGGACTCCGGGAAGGTAAAACCAAGGGCCTTCATTTCTGCGGAGAAGCGCTCCCGGGTTTTCATTATTCTCGAGCAGGTGTCCTCGAAATAGGCCCGGTCCCTGAGGGAGGCCGCCCCGACGGCCTGGGTCACGGAATCCATCGTGTAGGAATTGAAGGAATTGCGCACATCCCAGAGGTATTTAATGAGGTCCGGGTTCCCGAAGGCAAAGCCGATGCGGCTTCCGGCCAGGGACCGAGACTTGCTCATCGTGCGGACCACGAGGAGGTTCTCGTACTTCGAAAGCAGGGGCAGAGCACTTTCCCCGCCGAAGTCGATATAGGCTTCGTCGATGATGACAACGGAGGCCGGATTTCCTGCGACGATTTTTTCAATGTCCGAAAGGGGCAGGAGCTTACCGGTCGGGGCGTTGGGATTGGGAATCACCACTCCCCCGTTCTCTCTGAGGTAGTCCCCTGGAAGCACAGACCAGTCGGAAGCCAGGGGCAGGCGCTCGTAGGGAATTTTGAAGAGGTCCGCCCAGACGTCATAGAAGGAATAGGTGACGTCGGGAAAGAGGATGGGCTTTTTTGAATTGAAGAAGGTCAGAAAGCTCATGGCCAGGACGTCGTCGGAACCTACGCCCACGTAGATCTGCTCCTTCGGAAGCCCGTAGACCTCGGATAGGGCGCTCACCAGCTCCGCGGCATCGGGCGTCGGATACTTCCGGAGACGGCCGACGTCAAAGGCACGGAGAGCCTCTTCCACGGCCGGAGACGGGGGATAGGGGTTCTCATTGGTATTCAGCTTGATGATGTCCTTCCGCTGCGGCTGTTCGCCGGGCGTGTAGGGCTCGACGGAGCGCACATTTTCTTTCCAGGATGACATACTCTCTCCTTACTGTCCCGGGGCTTCAGCTACCGTAGTAGTCTTGGGGATGGCCGCATAGGCCGACTCCGCGGCCGTCAGTTTCTTTGCGTTGGTAACCGCCGGCCTGGTATTGGCGTCGAGGGCGTTGTAGGCTGCCCGGGCGCTCTCTATGGCCTTCCCTGACTGGGCCGTCACGGTCCCGATAGCATTGATGAGGTTCACTGTATTCGAAGCCGCCGCCGCGTCATAAGACTCGGTGCCGGGCAGGGTATAGAGGAGGACCGGGAATCCGGCGCTCACCTGCTTGTAGATTTCGGGCGAAATGTTCATGGGCAGGTTCACACAGCCGTGGGAGCCTTTCGTCAGATAGTCCGCCCCGCCGAAGTGGGACCGCCAGGAGGCGTCGTGAAGCCCGATGTTGCCGTTGAAAGGCATCCAGTAGTTGACGTGGCTTTCCCCGTTCAGCATGGTATCCTTGTCGAGGTAGGTGATAGCATAGGCCCCGGCCGGGGTCGACCACTCTTTTGAAACATTTCCGGTGACGACCGGGGAATCGAGAACCCGCTGGCCGTTGATGTAGAGGAAGAGGTGCTGGGCCGTGAGATTGACTTCGACATAGGAATTGCCGTAGTCGTGGTCCCCGTGGCTTGCCGCCGTAAGCTTCCAGACCGGAGACCGGGAAACGCTCTTCCCTTCTTCGAGCTCGGAAACCAGTTCTTTGGTCTCTTCCGACTTGTTCAATAGCCACCCATAGTTGCCGCCCGGGACCGTCACCGTGGACCCATAGGAGGTCACCAGTTCTTTCGAAAGACCGGCGGTATTGTATTTCTTCGCGAAGGCATTGACAAAGGCTTCCACGGCCTCTTCATTGACTGAGAGTTTCAGATCATCGTCTACAGAGAAAAAAGAGGCCAAAGTGTCGGCGTCGATGGTGTCTCCGGTATCATAAGAAATCTGCATGGACATCTTCTGGTTCAGCTCGTCCACGAGGGAAATAAGGTCCGGGTCATCTTTGGTCCGCGCCGGCTGGATATAGATCTTGTCGGCATCGAGGTCGATTGCGTCCTGGAGGTTTTCCATGGCTTCTTCCGCCGCCGAATAGAGCTTGTCCGCATCCACCCGGGTCCCGTAGATTTCCTCCTTGACGGAATACTTCCCGTCGGCGTAAACGTACGTGGCGTCCTCGGTCTCTGTCGGAGAGGGATTCGTGACGCAGGAAAGGGAGTTCACAGCTGCGGAGAGTTTGCCCGGGTCCGGCTGGGACAGGGTCTCGGACTCATAGTCCACATCTTTAAAAATGCTGACCGGCCAGGTGAAGACATTCTGGCTCTTCAGAAGGCCCTCCACCTGCCCTTTCGAAAGGTCCAGGGAAAGACCCGCGTCCGCGCTCGAAATCGTCTCGCTCTTCCCCTCCCGTTCCTGAATCGTCAGGGCATACCCGTCCGCCTGATCGAGAAGGGCCTGCTTCACGGCCTCCGCCGTCGCGCCGGAAGCGGGAATGGTCCCGTTCACGGTGCTGCCGAAGAAGAAGTGGCTTTTGAAATAGAGGGCCATGCAGAGGTAGACAGCCAGAAGGGCCGCCAGAACTGAAAATATAATGGCCAGAGACTTACTCTTCATATGATAAAACCTTCCTTAATACTGAGAAAACACAGGCTCCGGCAGGGACAATATACTGTCCGTCAGGCCGTCTTGGCAACGGAGGCCCGCCGCTTGGCCTTGTCCTCATAGAGGCGGGCATCGGCATTTCTTGTAAGAGCCGCAATATCCGGGTCTCCCTTGCAGGTGAAGGCGGTAATGCCTACGGAAAGCTCCACATAGTAGGCCTTGTCGGACCCTGCGTTGAATTCCGCCATGAAGGCCCGGAGCTTGTCCCGGACAATCCGCCCGTCTTTTCCCGTGTCCTGGCTTTCCGGATAGACCGCCAGGAACTCGTCTCCGCCGATTCGGCCGATGATGGCCTCGGGGCCGAGGATGTAGCGGAGGGTGTCCGCGCATTTCCGAATGGCGAAGTCCCCTTCCACATGCCCATAGTGGTCGTTGATCTGCTTCAGGTGGTCGAGGTCCGCAATCAGGATGAAGGCCTTCTGGCCCGCATGGTCCAGCGCATAGGACGGAATCCGGTCCATTACGCCCCGCCGGTTCATGATGCCGGTCAGTTCGTCATTGGTGGCCGAGTACTGGAGCTGCTCATTCTGCTTCCTCAGCTGGTTCCGGTAGTCCTCTTCCTTCAGGGCCATCTCCCGGAAGTGAAGGGCGGTCCCGACCTGCAGGGAGATCATGTAGAAGAACTGCAGCTGGTCCGGCGCAATCTCCACAGACAGAATCCCGTACTGGCGGGGTCCGTCGAAGAGAAGGTAGGTGAAGTAGAAGTGCTGCCGATCGTCTCCCCCGGGCAGGCGGAAAATTCCCTCCCCCGGATGGACCGGCACAGCTTTCTCCAAGTCGTAGCTGTAGATGACGTCCCCGTTCTGCCGCATGGCCGGAAGCAGGGTATCGGGAACAGAAAACTTCCCGTCATTATTATTTTCCATGACCTCGGGCAGGAGGTAGACAAAGGAGGATTTCGCCCCCAGGTCCCGCATGGTCGTTCCGACTTTGTAGAAGAATAATGTGGAATCCGCGGAAATGCGGTTCAGTTCGCGGATCAGGAAGGGCCCCATCAGGGCCTTGTGCAGGAGGAGCCGCATGCTCTCCACTGAGTCGGCCAGACTGCGGTTCTCCGTATCCGGCTTCACGGGCGCTTCTTCCTCACAGCCGCAGGATTTGCGGCAGATGAAGTCAGCCGGTACCCGCTTGGGCTTGGGAATTTCCCCCTCTGCCAGGCGGAAGGCCGCGCCTGCTGCCCGGTAGCCGAGCTCGAAAGACCGCTGGCGGACCGTCGTCAGGGACGGAGTCATACTGGCCGCTTCCGGCACATTGTCAAAGCCGGTCACGGCGATATCCTTTCCCACACGCATTCGCCGCTCGGTAAGGACCCGGTAGACGGACTGGCACATCTCGTCATTGGCCGAGGCAATGGCATCGGCGTCGGGATTGGCGTCCAGAAGTCCGTTCACCACATCGTCCACGTATTCTGAGTAGTCCCCGTGGGTCACCATCTTTTCCGTGACAGTGAGGCCGTGGGCCTTCATGCAGTCCCTGTAGGCCTGCTCCCGCTCCTCGGAATCCCGGTTCCCGACAGGCCCGGACAGGTAGATGATCTTCTTCTTTCCGTGGACTTCAATCAGGTGGTTCACGCAGGCGAACATGCCCTGGTAGTTGTCGGTGGCACCATCTATTTTGAGGCGGACGGTGTGGCCGTTGCCGTAGAACGTGCCTCTATAACCACTACCCCAACTTTCCATGTATCTATGTAAACCTAAGATATTATCAAGATTTATCCAGGTCTTCGAACTCACGTCGACGTTGATGTCGAGATAGATATTCTTGTTGCAATAATCCGCTGGCTTATCCATGACATAAAGATAATTGGCTGCGGTCTTGATGACGTGCACATCGCTCCTGCCGCCGTAAGTGTCGTAATGCGTCGGCTTGTCGGCATCGGAATCTTTGTCATAAGAGCTGGCCGAGCTCCAGCCGTCGTCGGCCCACGCCCCCTGCACTATTGCGCAGAGCAGGGCAAACAATAGGAAAATTTTTTGTCTCATTGCTTTTGTTTTTAAAAATAAACTTGTTGTTACCTAAATTTTCGTCTTTGTGACCCGCGGGGGAGTCGCGCTCGGCCCGCAGGGACGCTTGCCTTAGCAAGAACCCCTGCCGGCCTGTGTGGGGCTATTCGTCC
>ONBT01000013.1 GCA_900316075.1 uncultured Lachnospiraceae bacterium
GTCATCCTCAAAGATTTTGACTAAGGATTTTCATATGAATAATCCTGTCACTTATCAATCTTTCAAAGTTGTCTCATTGTTCAGTTGTCAAAGTACGGAATTGCACTTCTCAGTAGAAGTGTCTGTATTGTGTCTCGGCTTTTCCGCCGCAACGATGTGTATATTATCACCGCGCAAACCCAGTGTCAACAGCAAATTTCGGATTTTTTAAAAGAAGCACGACTTGGCATTTTCGGTTAAATTGTCGGAATTGCACGTTCAATTTTAAAGATTCCGTAGGACGGAAAAAGAGAGGCCCGAAAGCCCCTCTTTTCAACGCTTTGATAGCTTTTCCCCGCCAAATCAGAACAGTTTCACCACATCCGACACGAAGTCTATTCCATAGTACTGGACCCCTTCCACCTTCGTCATTCCGCGGATAGATGACTTGGGGAGAATACACTTATTGAATCCGAGTTTCGCAGCCTCCCGAACCCGCTGCTCTGCATTGGTCACGGACCGGACCTCCCCCGAAAGGCCCACTTCCCCGAAGCAGATGATGTGGTCGTCAATCGGAGTATCCTTATAGGAAGAGACGATGGCCATGACAATGCCAAGGTCCACGGCCGGCTCGTTCATCCGCATGCCGCCGGTCACATTGACATAGGCGTCATAGTCCGAGAGCTTGAGCCCCAGCCGCTTTTCCAGGACGGCCATCAGAAGGTTGACCCGGTTGTAGTCGCACCCGACGGCGGTTCGCCGGGGCATACCGAAGTTCGACCGGGTAACCAGGGCCTGAATCTCGATGAGGATCGGCCTTGTTCCCTCCATGGAGCAGGCGACGACAGACCCGGACGCTCCCTCGGGCCGACCGGCAAGCATATACTCGGACGGATTCTTCACTTCCACAAGGCCGGCCCCTTTCATTTCGAAGACGCCGATTTCGTTCGTGGAGCCGAAGCGGTTTTTGACTCCCCGGAGGACCCGGTAGGAGGCATAGCGGTCCCCTTCGAGATAGAGGACCGTATCCACCATATGCTCTAAGACTCTGGGCCCGGCCACGTTTCCTTCCTTTGTGACATGGCCGACGACGAAGACCGTGATTCCCATGGTCTTTGCGATATGCATGAGGACATTCGTCGACTCCCGGACCTGGGAGACAGATCCCGGGGCAGAGCCGACCGCCTCCGAATACATGGTCTGAATGGAGTCGATGATGACAAGAGATGGCCGCGTCCGGTCGATGACCGCAGAAATCGTATCGAGGTCCGTCTCACAGAGGATGGAAAGGTCGCTTGTGAATGAACCGATCCGCTCTGCACGCATCTTGATCTGGGACAGGGATTCCTCGCCCGAGATATAAAGCATCTTCACGTGGTCACTGCAGAGATTCCGCGTCAGCTCCAGAAGCAGGGTGGACTTTCCGATGCCGGGGTCGCCCCCGATCAGGACCAGGGAACCTTTGACAATGCCCCCGCCCAGGACCCGGTCGAACTCCTCCATATGGGTGGTCAGCCGACTTTCGTCCGCCGTAGTGATTTCATCCAGAGTAGAGGGTTTTATATTAGTATCAAGTCTCTTTCCTGAGACAGAAGAAGAAGGCGCCATAAGCGCCTCCTCCACAAAGGTATTCCATTCGTGACAAGCAGGGCACTGGCCCAGCCACTTCGCCGACTCATACCCGCAATTCTGGCAGAAAAAGACCGTTTTCTTCTTCGCGGGCATCAGGCTTTCTTCACCTCGACTGCGACGGTTTTGCCCTCTTCGAGCTCGACGGACAATGTCAGTTTGCCTCCGAGATTCGTCTTCATCTTTCCGGCGTCAGCCCCGTTTAAAAGGATGTCATACTCCTGCTCCGGCTCGAGGCCCAGGGTGATTTCCGCGTCCTCGGGACCTGTAACGGAAAAGCTTACATCGGTGTCCTTCATCAGGAAAGCGCTTACATTCGTGCCGGGCACACTCTCGTACACGAAGGAGTCGTTGCACTCAAGCTTTGTGATTTCCTTATAAGCTCTGAGGCTGTAGACGCCCCCATTGGCCGCAAAGTCGTTGACCTTGGCCTTTTCCGGAAGCGAATAGTCGCCGAACGCCAGTCCGCCCTTTTCTGTTCTGATGATGTCAGCCATTTCTTTTCATTTCCTCCGTTTACTTTTGCTTTTTCCTGCCGCCGGCCCGTTTTGCTGTTTTCGACGCTGCCCCTGCGGCTTTTCCCCTGCCTGTACCTGAAGCCCTGCTGACAGTCCTCCTTCTGCCTGAAGTCCCTGCTGCCCGGCTTCCCTTCTTTTGTACTGTTTTATGACTAATATTTCTGCTTTTCTTTGCCGCGACCGGTTCGAAGGCAATCCTGCCGCCCTTGACCGTAATCACGACCTCTCCCCCGCTTTCCACTTTTCCGGACAAAAGCTCATCCGAAAGCGGGTCCTCGATATCCGTCTGAATCTTTCGCCGCAGAGGCCGGGCGCCGAACTTGGGGTCGTAGGCCTTTTCCACGATGTACTTCTTCACCGTGGGGCGGAAGGTAAGGGTTAGATTCATCGAACTCTTGAGGCGGTTCGAAAGCTCCTTCAAGAGGAGGCCGGCAATCTTCGTCAGGTCGTCCTTGTTCAGGGCCCTGAAGACGATGGTCTCGTCGATCCGGTTCAAAAACTCCGGCTTGAAGTCGTGCTTGATTTCATCCATGACCCGGGACTTCATGAACTCGTAGTCGGACTTTTCCGTGTCCTCGGCCGAAAATCCCAGGTGCTTGGGCTCCATGATTTCCTGGGCCCCGGCATTACTTGTCATGATGATAATCGTATTCTTGAAGTCCACCTTGCGGCCCTGGGAATCCGTAATCCGGCCGTCGTCAAGGACCTGCAGGAGGACATTGAATACATCGGGGTGGGCCTTTTCAATCTCGTCGAAGAGAATGACGGAGTAAGGGTTCTTCCGCACCTTCTCGGCGAGCTGACCGCCCTCCTCGTAGCCGACATAGCCAGGAGGCGAGCCGATCATCTTTGCCACGGACTGCTTCTCCATGTATTCGGTCATGTCGACCCGGATCATCTTGTTCTCATCGCCGAAAACCGCTTCGGCCAGGGCTTTTGAGACCTCGGTCTTTCCGACGCCGGTGGGACCCAGGAAGAGGAAGGAACCGATAGGCCGGTTGGGGGCCTTGAGGCCGACCCGGCCCCGGCGGACTGCCCGGGCGACAGCCGATACTGCCTCCTCCTGGCCGATAATCCGCTTGTGCAGGGTCTTTTCCAGTTCCGTCAGCCGATGGGCCTCGGATTCATTCAGTTTCGTGACCGGAATCCGGGTCCAGACGGAGACGACCTCCGCCACGTCTTCCGGAGTCAGGGAAACGGTCTTTCTGTTCTTCGACCGGTCATAGGACTTCTTCAGGCGCTCGATTTCGGCCAGATTCTTCTCCCTGTTCTTTCGGATTTGTGCCGCGTCGGCAAAGCGCTCTTCGGACAGGGCCTTCTCGAAGTCGGCCTCGGCATTGTGGGCCTCGGCCTCGAGATTGTAGATTTTCTCCGGCGTCCGGGCATTCTTCAGGCGAAGCTTGGCTGCAGCTTCATCCATGAGGTCAATGGCTTTGTCCGGCAGGAAGCGGTCGGTGATGTAGCGGGCCGAAAGCTCGGCACAGGCGTCGGTAGCAGCTTCCGTAATCGTAATGCCGTGGTGCTTTTCGTACTGGCCCTTGATACCGGCGAGTATGGCCTTGGTCTCCTCGACCGTGGGCTCCTCCACCATGACGGGCTGGAAGCGGCGTTCAAGAGCCGCATCCTTTTCGATATACTTATGATATTCGCTGATGGTCGTGGCCCCGATGATCTGCAGTTCTCCCCGGGCCATGGCCGGTTTCAGGATGTTCGCGGCATCGAGGGAGCCTTCGGCCCCGCCGGCCCCGATAATCGTATGGACCTCGTCAATGAAAAGAATAATATTCCCGGCGGAGATGACTTCATTCATGAAGTTCTTGATCCGCTCTTCGAACTCACCCCGGTACTTGGTCCCGGCCACCATGCCGGACATGTCCATGGAGATAATCCGCTTGGAGCGGATGGAATCGGGCACGAGACCGGTCTCTATATACTGGGCCAGGCCCTCGACGATAGCCGTCTTTCCGACGCCGGGCTCCCCGATGAGGCAGGGATTGTTCTTGCCCCGACGGGAAAGGATCTCAATGACCCTCTGAATTTCCTGCTTCCGCCCGATGACCGGGTCCAGTTTCCCCTCCCGGCAGAGTTTCGAAAGGTCCCTTGAATACTGGTCCACAATCGAAGGCCGGTCCGGTCTTCCCTGGGTCCGGGCCTTTCTGGCAGACTCTTCCTGATAGGTCCCCCCGCTCTTTCCCATGGAGGTAAGGATGGCCCCGTAGAGCTTCTGCAGGTTCACATTCATGGAAGTGAGAAGGCGGGTGGCCGCGCAGTCCGGCATCTTCAGCATGGCGAGGGCGATGTGCTCCGTCCCCACGGAATCGAGGTGGGAAAGGGCGGCTTCGTCTTCCGCATTCTTCAGAAGCTGCTGGGCCTTGGGAGTGAGGCCGTTTCTTTCCATCAGGGCTACATTGGACTCGGGCGCCACCAGCTCATCGATGAGCTTTAAGACGTTTTCCTCGGTCACGCCCTCCCGGGCAAAGACCTTGGCCGCCAGGGAGTCCTTGACCCGAAGGAGGCCGAGAAGGAGGTGCTCCGTCCCTGTATAGTTGTGTTTCAGACGCTTAGAAATCCGCTTCGCGCCGTCTACGGCTTTTTTTGCCTGTACCGTATAGTTCATTCAGTCGGTTCTTCTTTCCCGGACCCGCAGAAAGAGAAGCGCCGGGTCCGCATTACTGTTCTACAATATCACAAATCAGAGGTCATTTAAATCCATGACGTCGATATCATTTCCGCCGTCACTGCTGCCGCCGTCGTCGGAACCGGAATCGGAGTCCCCGCCCTTTTTGCCGCCCTTCTTGTCCTTGGCGGGAGCAGCTGCCTTGTTCCCGGAAAGGGGAGGCGTATCAATGGGCTCCGCCCCGTAGAAAAGCTCGTCAGTAGACGGCATCTTGCCGGTCTTTCCGCTGTAGAAATTCTTCCGGGCCCAGTAGAGGGCGCTCCGGCTGTCTTCTGCCGGGTCGGCTGCCGGAATATCTGCCGCCTTTTCAGCCTTCTGCCCGGAAACAGGCTCTGTCTTTGCGGCCTCTCCTGTCTTTACCGGCTCTTCTGTCTTTGCCGTTTCTTCCTTCTTTACAGCCTCTTCTGTCTTCCCGGCTTCCTGCTTCAATTCTTTGGAGATTTCCTCAGACGAAGGCATGAAAGTCGTCACGTCATCCGCTTCTTCAGGAGCAGAGGCCTTCTTCTCAGATTTCTCTTCCGGAGGCAGGTCATCGGCCGCTGCAGAAGCCAGTTCCTCTTCGTCGCTCTTCTGCTTCTTGGGAAGCAGGTTGATGACAATGAGCAGGATTACAAGGACGATGACCGCGATGAGGATGATTTTCACGAGACGAATCGTCTTCGCCGAGTTTCCTTCCGTACTGTCTCCCCCCGTCCCGGTCGTATCCGTGCTCTCAGAGGAAGCATCCGCAGCTGCGTCAGAACTCAGCTTGTCCAAAAGGGCCGTATCCGCTGTCTGAATAGTCCCGTCGGTGGCGCTGTACACGAACCAGCCCGTGGCCCCGCTTTCATCAAATCCGTAGATATAATAGAAGCCTTCTCCGGAGCCATCGAGTACATAGGCCCTGTCAATGGTCACAGGCCCGGAGGCTGCCGTGTAGTCAAAGGAAGTCTGGGTCAGGATATTCGAATAGGGATTTTCTCCGGGGTCCCCGGCGATAACATAGGAAGTCGTGCTGCCGACCAGTTCCATCGGATACAATACCGTTCCCGTGGCTGAGTCATAGAGGAAGAAAGAGCCTGTGGAGGCCATGGTCCCGTCGGCCGAAACTTCCTTCATATAGATGAGGTTGACCGTCCCGTTCGTAAGTTCATTGAAGGTCTTGCTGCCGATGGTCATCTGGACCTTGGAAAAGCCGACCGGAATCTGGCTGTCGCTATAGCGCTCGCTCACGGCATAGTAGGCCCCGTTGTAGGAAAGGTCCGCATTCGAAGGCATGGAGGCCGCAGTATCTGCTGCCGCATCCGTCGTGGTCTCAGACCCTGCATTATCCGCATTCTGTGTATCGGTCGGAGTTTCCGCAGGAGTCTCTGCCGGTGTTTCTGCAGGAGTTTCCGCAGGTGTTTCAGCGGGTGTCTCTGCAGGTGTTTCCGCCGGGGCAGCCCCCGCCACGGTAAGGGAAGCCGAGCAGCCCGTCACCGAGCCGTCCGGAGAGGAAACGATGAAGTCCGCCTTGCCGGCCGCCTGGGCCTTAAAGGTAAAAGTCAGGGTCGTCGCCGTGAAGGTGACGGAATTTCCGGTCGTACTGGCCCCCTGGGAGTCCGTCAGGGTGACATAGCTCGAAGAATATTTCAGGGTCATATTCGCCCGCCCGCTGGCCGTGACCGTGACAGTGAAGCTGTCGCCGACCGTGACATTATTATTCGAAAAGGCCAGCTGGCTGGTCCCGGCGGCAAAGGCCGTCGAAGCGGTTCCGAAAAGTATGGCCGCTGCAAAAATCGCGGCAGAGAAAAGCGCGGAAATTTTTTTCATACGTCCTGCCTTATATTAGTCATGAATAATGTAAAACAACAACTCTCCTGCCGACGTTCAGAAGTGAAAGCGCCTCTGCATTTCCGTCCTCGCTGCCCGGCCGCCCAGTATCAGAGTTCCGAGGAAGAGGATGATGGACATGAGAAAGGCCACCTCACTGACCGCCGTGCTCGTGACGACCTCCGTCGCCAGAAGGATCATCTGTACAATGCCGACGCCGATCATGGCAATTTCAAAGGCCATGTAGGACTGGAAATCACGGTGATCCACGATCATCAGGATGACGAGGACCGAATCAATCAGAATGATGGCGGACGGCAGTACATAATTGATGGACCAGCGGCTGAAGCCGAAGACGGCGTCGATGACCACCATATAGACAAAGCCCCAGAAGACTGTCAGGGCAATCTTCGTAAACACCTGATGGCGTTCGTTGGCAAAGCGGCAGAAAGTGAAAAAGAGGTAGAAAACCGCATAGACGACAATGATGGACCACAGGGGCTTTCTGGCATAGGTGATGTTCAGAAATACCGTAATCACGCTGACCACCGCCGCGATGAAAAAGAGAATCCTCTTCACGAGCGAAAAACGATGCAGGCCGGTGTAGATATCCGGATACTCATTGAAGCGGACGAAATTTTTGTCTTCTGCCGACTTGTCCAGGACGCCCCGGCAGAGAGGACAGTACTCCGTGTCATCGAGGACCTCCACCCCGCAGTTTCGGCATCTACTCATAATAAACTCCGTTCGTTTCTATGCTGACCGCTGCCCCGTCGGACGCGATCTGGCGGAAGATTCCCTCCTGCACGGAAGTATCCCGGTAGGCGGAAACAATCGTATACATCAAAGTATCATTGAAGGAAGCAATGGTCCCCTTCATCCGCTGCCCCGTCGAGAAAGGCAGGAAACAGTAGAAAAGGCGGATATACTTCCGGTAGTCCTCGTCCACCTTCATATTGCCGATATTCGTAATCGTCGTCGTCGTGGACCTGGCCGCCATATTGTAGAAGAACTTCATGCCCCCGTTTTTTAAAGGCAGGGGAACGACCCGGGCGATCAGGTGCTCGGAATTCGAAACGGCAAAGGAAAAAGTCTTCTCGAGATTTTCCTTCGTAATGGCCTTTTTCAGGCTCTCCCGGATGATTTCCGCAACTTCGGCGAAGGTATAATCGTCCTTCTCCGGAACGAACTCCGCAATCGCCATGCAGAAAAAGTTCTTCGTCGTAATCGAATCGAAATAGGGACGAAGGTTTACGGGAACAGCCACCCGGACGGGACGCTTCTTCGTCACGCCCCGGGGATTGGCCCTGTAGGTCGCATAGACAAAAGCCGCCACCAGGTACTCATTGATGGTCAGATTGTACTTCTCCCGGGCGATTTTCTTGATCTCGGAAACAGACATGATGCCGTGGATGACCCCGAAGCCCCGGTAGGGCAGGCGCTCACCCCGGAAGAGGAAGGCCCGGTCCAGGCGATAGGCATTCTTCTGCCCCTTCTTGAAGTTCTTGAGGAAAGAGTCCTCCCGGTCCATGGAGGTTTCCGGCGAAAAGCCGTCTCCCAGCTTCTGCTCCAGTTCCGGATGGGCCAGACGCAGGTACTGGTAGGTCAGCTCCCGGAGGAAGTTGATGCCCCCGGTGCCGTCGGCAATGACATGAAAGGCCTCGAAATTGATCCGCTTGCCGTAGTAGGTGACGCGGAACATATATCCGTTGTTCGCATTCGCGTGGATGAAGCGGCAGGGATAGGTGTTCTCCTCCACAACTCTCGGAGCGGGCTTATCGATTTCCTCGAGGTAGTACCAGAAGAAGCCGCTCCTCAGGCGGAGATTAAAGCCCGGCATGCGGACCGTCAGCCGGTCTACGGCCTCCTGCAGGAAGTTGGGATTCACGTCCTCATTCAATACGACGGAAATCCTATATGTATTCGTCATCTCCTCGCCGGCGATGACGGGAAAAATATTCGCTGTATTATCGAGCTTCTCCCAGTGGAGGTATTCCTTCTTCCTCGGCCGGGGAGCCTTTTTCTTCTCACTCATATCTGAAATTTTAAAGCAACCTATACCTTTTTTCAAGTTCACCTGCAAATACCGAATTGTACAGGATTGTATTTGTTTGCCTGTCACGCCCGATTTTTCAGTTTCCTGGGAATAGCAGAAAAAGGGGCTCTCAGTGGTAAAAATTGTACAGGATTGTATCGGTTTGACAGGCAAGCAGAAAACGCAGAAGGGTGAAGAGGATGAGAGCCAGCACTGATGCCACTTTCGACAGGATGCAGGCCCGCCGGATGTCTTCATTTTCAATGAGCCGGTCCGGGTCCCCCAGACGGGGCTTTTCGACCGGCTTTCCGAAGTAGGAGGCCGGGCCGCCCAGCTCGATATGCAATGCTCCGGCGCAGGCGGCCTCGCAGCAGGCGGAGTTGGGACTTTCGGACTTCCGCCCGTCCCTGTGGTAAATCCGGGCAGCATTTCTGCCGTCATAACCCCAAAAGCAGGAAGCGTCTCCATCCGCACGGTGCCTGATCCTCCCGGGACTTTTCTTCGAAGGAAGAAGCCCGGCCGCCAGAATCATGCTATAGGCCGAAAGCCGCTCCGGCAGGAAGGCCAGGACATCATCGAACCTGGCTGCAGCCCGGCCGAAGAAAAGATAGCGGTCGTTCTTGTAGCCGATCATGGAGTCCATGGTGGAAACCGCCTTATAGGCCCAGCCCCCGACGGGTCCGAACAGGGCCAGATAGAAAAGAGGAATGATACAGCCGTCCGCCGTATTTTCCGCCACGGTCTCTATACCCGCCCGGGCAATGCCGGCGGCGTCGAGATTTTCCGTGTCTCTTCCCACCAGCATGGATACCCGGTACCGGGCCGTCTCATTGTTCCCGGCCTCCAGGCTCTCTTCCACCCCCAGGGCCGCTTTGGAAAGGCTCTTGACAGAAAGAATCCGAAAGTCCATCCAGGCTTCGACTGCAAAGAAAAGCCAGAAATTGATCTTGTAGCAGAGCCAGAGGATGAAGGCAGCCGCTGCCCCGGTCAGGACTGTTACAGAAACTGCCGTAAAAAGACCGGCGGCAAATCGCCTCCGGTCAGAGAAAGTTTCCCTGTTCAGGCGGGAATCAAAAAAGGAAATGAGTTTCCCGATCAGGCGGACCGGGTGGTAGAGGCCCTCCGGGTCCCCGATAATGGCATCGAGAAGAAAGCCAAGAAGCAGGGCCAGAACTATATGATTTGCTTGAACAAAGGCTGAAAACATAGAATAAGCGTAATACAATAATGTATGGCCAAAAGTTGCCGAATCTGAAACGATAGATCACTCTTCCGCATTCCTGTCGGCACTGGGGCCTGCAGGGCCCTGATACGTGAGATATCCGTCAGGTGCCATCGAGAAGGTCCGTCCCTCCCCCGGTCCCACGTGCCAGTCGAAGTATTCCCTCTCCGGTTCCGCCATCTCCGAGGCAATGGCCATGAGACTGCCGCTGTTTACAATTATAGCGGCCGTGATGTCCCGGGCGGAGACTCGCAGAAAGTCCGAAAGAAAGGCCTTCCAGGCTGTCATAGTGCGTTTCACAAAAGTCTCCCGGTCCTCTCCGTCTGGAAAGGGGGTCTTTCCGCCGGAATCGATGTAGGTCTGAAAATCCGGATTCCCGTCGAGGTCTGTGAAATTCTTCCCTTCAAAGTCCCCGAAGTCCATTTCCGTGAGGCCGCCAATCAATGCGGCCGTCTGGTCCGGATAGATGAGTTTCGCTGTCTCTTTGCAGCGGAGCATGGGGCCTGAGAAAACCGTGTCAACCTTGGGATAGAGACCGGACGCCGCATTCTGCAGCAGGAGTTTCCTGCCCTCTTCAGAAAGAGGGCAGTCGGTCCGGGCGCCCACATAGCGGCTCTCGAAATTGGCCTCCGTAAAGCCGTGGCGGATGAAGGTGATGGTCCTCATGTCAGGCCTCCTCTCTCAAACTGCCATTTCTCCAAGGATAGGAAAATCTCACGCCAAAAACTATCAGCCGCGGAAGGGCTCCCTCATTTGAGCCGCTGTCCCATTCCGCAGATGACCCGGTAGAATGACTCGGAACGTTGGGCCAGGGCACAAAGGAGACGGCCTGTACTCTCCCGCCACTCCTCCTCAAAGGGCTCAAGAGGGATAATGCCGCTTCCGATCTCATCCGAAATAATGACGGCCTCCGGGCAGACTTTCAGGTACTCGTCCGTCCAGACAGCCGAGTCCTGTCCCTCCGAAAGCCGCCGCCGCACCAGGGCCTCATAATGAGTGAGGACCTTGGACGACTGAAGCACAGGAAGGGAATCCGTCCGCCCGTCTCCGATCTCACTCTCTTTGATTCCCGGGAAAAGGGACCGGGCAAAGTCCAGTTTTCCCTGGCTCCGTCCGCCGACAATCAGTACCATAAAAACACCTCACCGGAAAGGGTGACCTCCGGTTTTATATTAGTAATGTAAACCTCATACGAGGCTGAAAATCTGGGTGAAGGCGGCTGCCGTGAAAACCGTCACCAGCTCCGACATGGAAGAAAGGAAGCCGCAGGTATCTCCGGTGATGCCGCCCATGGGCTTTTTCACGGCCCGGCGGAAGAAAAGGACGAAGAGCATGTTGAAGGCCAGGGCCAGAAGCCCGGTCCAGCGGCCAAAGCCGATCATGAGGATGGCCGTCACCACGGCTTCAATGGTCAGAGTGTCCCGCACGTTCTTCCGGTCGGCGTACTTCTGGAAGGTATAGGCCAGGCCCGTTCCCCGCGCTGATTCCGAGGTGACCAGAGACATGCCGCTCATGGTCCGCGAAAGGACAAAGCCCAAAGCCGCCGTGGCGAAGGCTTCAACGGTCAGAGCCTTCTGCCCCGTGTAGCAGGCGGAAAAAGAGCCGGCCAGGAGGAGGAAGTAGATGACCGCCCCCATGACGCCGAGACCGCCCACATGGGGGTCCTGCATGATGAGGAGCCGCTTGTCCTTCTCCCTGTGGGAAAGCATGGCGTCCACCGTGTCGATGAAGCCGTCGATATGAATGCCCCCGGACAAGAGCACGGGCAGAACCGCAAAGATGGCCGGCAGGAAGAAGTTGCCGGGGCCCAGGCCGAAGTGAAAAGTCAGAGCAAAGAGGACATAGGTAACTGCCCCGATTAAGGCCCCAACCAGGGGGAAGAAGTCCATGACGTACTTCATGTCCTCTTCCTTCCACTTGAAATCCTTGACCGGTATGCTCGAATACATGGAAAAAGCGATTTTCAGGGACCTGCCCAACTGGTTCACCGTCATGAGGTGCCTCCTCGACTAAAAAATTTCTACCGGATAAGAATACACCACTTCGACCCTTCTGTCACATAAGGCAGCAAGTCTCCGATTGACTTCTCCCAGGGCCCGGATATAGGCCATGGTAAGTTCATCATAATCTCTTCCGTCGGAGAAGATTTCATCGGTCACAAGTACCGCCTGGTCTGCCGCCTGCAGGAGGGTGGAAATCCCGGAAACTGTCCGTTCTACAGCAGTTTTCACTGAAAGGCCCTGCCCGCCTGCTGCCGGGGAAAAATTTTCTGGAGCACCTGCCGGATTGGGAGAAAACATCTCGTTCGAAAGCAGCATGCCCGCCCCTTCTATGAGAAGGGATGTCCCCCGGACCCTTTCAGTCAGGTCCCCAAGCCCCGTGTCCTTTTCAATCGTGACAAAGCCCTTCCCTTCCCGCAGGGCCCGGTGACGGGCAATCCGCTTTTTTGCAGCCTCCGAATCATTTCTCATGCAGGCAATATAGAGTTTTTCTCCGCTTCCCGCCAGGGAGAGCAGTACTTTTTCCGCATATTCGGACTTTCCGGAGGCGGCCCCGCCCGTAACCAGAACTTTCATATTCTCAGCCATCCCATTTTTGCAAAGTCATGGTCTTTGCCATGCATCTTTCAGATTTTCCTGCCTGCCGCCTCATAGATGATGGCATTCATGATGGCCGCCGCCACGGAAGAGCCCCCCTTCCGGCCCATGGCGATGATGGCGGGAATGCTGAATTTCCGGCAGACCTTCGCCGCATATTCCTTGCTCTCTTCTACGTTCACGAAGCCCACCGGGACCCCGATTACGAGAGAAGGGGCAAAGCCACCCTCTTCAATCATTCGAGCCACCGAAATCAGGGCTGTCGGGGCGTTCCCGATGACGAGAACCGGCGCCCGAAAGTTCCGAGCCGCTTTTTCCATGGCAATCTCTGCCCGGGTCGTCCCCTTCTCATTGGCTATAGCCGCCACTCCCGGGTCCGCCATGAAGCAGGAAACGCTGCCCCCGTAGGGGGTGAGGGAAGAAACATGGATGCCAGCCTTTGCCATATTGGTATCGGTCACGATGGGGATTCCGGCTTTTACTGCTCCCTTTCCAGCCTCCATCGGGGTGTTCAGGAAGCAGAGATTTTCCGCGTAGTCGAAATCGGCGCTGGCATGGATGGCCCGCTTCACGACCGGAAGATTTTCTGTCGGAATTTCCTTCTTCATCCGGGCCAGCTCGTCCCCGATGATTTCCATGCTGCGCCGCTCAATGGCGGCCGGGTCCCGGACGATTTCCGGTATGCTTTCACCCATATTGCTGCCTATCCTTCCCTTATCTTTCTCGACAAATGAAAACCCGTCACAGGCCCATAAGACACCGTATGGCCTTCATATCCACGTGTTCTTCCAGCGTGTCCGCCAGGAGGTCAAAGTCCTTTTCTTCCCTCTCCCGCCGGCTTTCAATGGGAATGTCAGCAGGAAGGCTCTTTCCATTTGCCTCTGCAAGTTCTTTGAGAAAGGTCCTCAGAAAATCCGCCGTGTCAAAGATTCCATGAATATATGTGCCACAGATATTCCCGCTGACTGCTCCCTCGGGAACCCTGTTTCCAGGGACCGTCCCCGGGCTTTCCTTCAAACCCTGTTCCGATATTTTTCCATCTGCAGGTACCAGGTAGTTCATCGGAAGATCAGTGCCTTCCGTCACCCCCGCATGAATCTGGTAGCCGGATATCTCCGGTCCGTCTGCAGGGTCCCCGAAAAAGCCCCGGCACTGCTGCAGGGTTTTCTCTGCAGAAAAAAACGTTTTTGTATGGAGAAGGCCCAGGCCCTCTTCCTCCCCGCCCCCGTCGTTTCCGGCAGGATCCGAAAGGGTCTCTCCCAGCATCTGATAGCCCCCGCAGAGACCGAAGACCTGCCCGCCTGCTGCCGCAAAGCCTCGAATCTTTTCCGCCAGGCCACGCCCCTTCAGCCAGCGCAGGTCATCCATGGTGGTCTTCGTCCCGGGCAGAATAATGAGGTCCGGCTCTCCCAGGTCCTCCGCCCTTTCCACATAGCGGACAGAAGAAATTCCGGAGATTGTCAGGGGAATGAAATCCGTGAAATTCGAGATATGGGGCAGGCGGATGACCGCGATATCAAGAAGGGCAGTTCCTGCCCCTTCCTTCAGCTGCAGCCGCTCAGCCAGGGAATCCTCGTCGTCCAGGTCAATATCCGCATAGGGCACGACGCCAAGAAGGGGCACCCCGGTCCTCTCCAAAAGCATTTCCGGCCCCGGAACCAGTAGAGAGGGGTCTCCCCGGAATTTGTTGAAAAGAAAGCCTTTGACCCGGGCCTTTTCTTCCGGCCGCAGCCACTCATAGGTTCCCAGGCACTGGGCAAAGGCCCCGCCCCGGTCGATATCGGCGGCTATGAGAACCGGAGCATCCACGGCCTCCGCCAGGCCCATATTTACGATATCATTGTGTTTGACGTTCAGGTTGATTTCCGCCGGACTGCCGGCCCCTTCAATGACGATGACGTCGTTCTCCGCAGAAAGACTCTCAAAGCAGGAAACGACGTCCGGCAGGAAATCCCCCCGCTTCGCAAAATATTCTGTCGAACTATAAGAGCCGATGGCCTGCCCCCGAAAGACAACCTGGCTCTTCCGGTCCCCCTCGGGTTTTAAGAGAATGGGGTTCATGCGCACGTCCGGCTCTGTCCTTGCCGCCCGGGCCTGCATGATCTGGGCCCGGCCCATCTCGAGACCGTCTGCCGTGACCCCGGAATTTAAAGCCATGTTCTGACTCTTGAAAGGGGCACATTTCAAGCCTTCCCGGGCAAAGAGACGCAGGAAACCGGCTGTCAGGGCTGATTTTCCCACCCCGGACATGGTTCCCTGGATCATGAGTTTTTTTGCCATTATTCTCCGCCCCTTACTGCTTCATGACTAATATAAACCGCCGGGTCAACGGCCTTCCTTCTCTATCCTGCCCAGTGCCGAGAGAAGGGTCTGATTGTCTTCCGATTTTCGAACCGCAATCCGATACCAATACAGGGCAGCTTTTCCATCCTCTCCTGCTGCCAGATTCCGAATTCCCACCTCATTGTTTAAGTCCCGAATCATGATTCCTTCCCGGGAAAGAGGCCCTGCAAGTTCCTTATCGGAAGCAAACATAAGGAAATTCGCATCGGAGGGAATGACTTTAAAGCCCAGATTTATCAGCTCCCGGACCATCTTCTCCCTCTCCCGGGTGATGAGGTCCACGGCTTCTTTGAGAAACTCTGTCTCTTCGAGAGCCGCCAGCCCCGCCACCTGGGCCGGCCGGGAAACGGACCAGGCAGGAGCCGTTTCCTGCATTTTTTCCAGCAGTTCTTTATCTGCGGAAAAACCATACCCCAGCCGCATGCCGGCCATTGCATAGGTCTTGGTAAAAGCCCCGAGGACAAAGACATTCGGATATTCGTCGAGAAAGTCCGGATAGGAAAGGTCCGGGCTGCCGGTCAGAGGCAGGAAGCAGGAGTCGAGAAGAATGCGGATATTCCGGTCCCGGGCGACCTTCAGCGTCTCCCAGAAAAGGGGTTCCTCAATGAGACGGCCAGTGGGATTGTTGGGATTGATGAGAATCAGGCAGTCAATCTTCCCACTGACCTCCGGAACCGGAAGGGGCATTTCCTCTCCCGCGAAAAGACCGGCCCCCGTAGCGCTCCCATCCAGAATATCCAAAAGATTGTCCCGGAGGGCAAAGCCGTCTTCCGCCCGCAGGGGAAGGTAGATGCAGCGGCCCCCCGCCGCATGGACCGCGTCCGGATACTCGGAAAAGGTCGGAACCGGAAGCAGGACCTGGGAAAGACCGATGGCCCGGAAGTAGCGGAAAATAAGGTCGGAGGCCCCGTTTCCGCAAAGGGCCTCGTCCGGCCGGATCTCATACTTCTTCGCCAGGGCCTCTGTAAGCTTCCGGCAATAAGGGTCCGGATACCTGGCCTCCTTTGCCGCATCGCAGAATGCGGTCACAACCGATTCCGGAATTCCCAATGGATTCAGGTTGACGGAAAAATCCAGGGGCTCTTTACCTGTAGCGGAAACGAATCCTTCCCGGTCGCCCCCGTGCTTACTCGTATTTCTCATAACTTTTAATCTTCCCTTCCGAAAAAGTATAGGAATCCTTATATACCGCCTCTGCCATAAATAGAAGCGGCATGGCCGCCACGGCCCCCGTGGCTTCGCCCAGGTGCATTCCGGCCGTAATCAATGGCTTCTTTCCGAGTCGATTCAATATATCCGCTGCCAGGGGCTCCGAAGAGACGTGGCTAGCGATCATGGCCTTGGCGGAATTCTTGTTGAACGCATATGCCAGCAGGGCCGCCGTGGAAGAGATAATGCCGTCAAGCAGAACCGGAACCTTATAGATTGCCCCGCCTATATAGAGGCCGCACATGCCCCCGATGTCAAAGCCGCCCACCTTCGAAAGAACGTCGAGGGGGTCGGAAGGGTCCGGCTGGTTAAGATTCACGGCATCCGAAACCACCTGTACCTTTTTCTTCAGGGCTTGGTCGGAGAGCCCTGCCCCCCGGCCAGTGACCTCTTGTGCCGTCCTGTCCAGGAGGACTGAGAGGATGGCCGCCGCCGTCGTCGTATTTCCAATACCCATTTCCCCGGCCGCCAGCAGGCGGTAAGCGCTTCCATCCGTGGGAAGTATGTCCCAGCTTCCGGTGGAACCGGCTTTCTCTCCTGCTGCGGCTTCGTCTGCATTCCCGGAAAAAAGCCCGGCCAGCTCAATTCCTGCATTGACTGAAGCCGCCGTCTGCTCCCGGCTCATGGCCGGGCCCTTTCGAATATTGGCGGTGCCGTTTCCGATCCGGCGGGAAAAGAGAGAATTCACGGAAGCGCTTACATCAGAAGGCGGCTGAAAGTCTTTGATGCCCATGTCGACAGCAGCGACCTGAATGCCCGCGCTAACCGCCATGCGGCAGACCGAAGTCCTGCCGTGAATGATGTTTTCCGCCACGACTCCTGTGACGCCAGCGTCGGTCTGGGAAATGCCCTCTTCAACTACTCCATTGTCGGAGCAGAACACAAGGGCAGCCGCCGGATGCAGGGAGATATCCGCATCCCCGGTCAGGGCGGCGATGTCACAGATATCGTCCTCTAAAAGACCTAAGCCCCCCAGAGGGTGGGCCAGGGAAGCCCAGCGGGCTGCTGCCGCCTCTCTCGCAGACGCATCCGGAGGGGTGAGGAGGGAGAGATATTCAGTCAGTTTCTTTTCTTCTGGACCCATTCATTACTCCAGTCGGTACACACGGGAACGACCCTCTCGTCCCTTGCATGCTGCAGACCACATTTCCTACACCGGTCAAGACGGGAGAGTCCGCCCCCGGTGTACCTCGCCCCCATGAAACTCTTTTGCAGCTTTCACAAAGCGTTCTGCAGCTTTCATGCAGCCGGGGAAGTAGAGGTGGGGGTAGGCACAATAGGAGGCCGGGGAAACGTGGCCCTCCTGCCAGGTCCGCCCGTCGGCCTTCGTCAAGAAAAAAGCGCTGCCGCAGTTTTCTTCGTCCACATCATAGTGGTGGAAGGAATGGACGGGAACCTCCTCTCCGGCTTCAAAGAGCAGGGAAGATGTAAGCGCTTTCATTTTCGCATAGCCGAAGCGGACAAGCCCCTGCTGCTTTCGCACGGTCCCGCCGAAAACGCCGACCATGGGATAGAGCTTTCCGTCCGCCCCTTCCAGATTTTTCTGCAGGTAGGAATATCCCCCGCACTCGGCCATGGTCGGAAGCCCGCTCCCGATGGCTTCGAGAATCTCCTTCTTCATGGAAAAGTTTTGAGAGAGTTCATTTGAAAAAAGCTCCGGATATCCGCCCGGCAGATAGAGACCGGAAATATCTGCCGGAAGGCCCTCATCCTCCAGGGGAGAGAAGAATTGAAGCTCCGCCCCCAGGTCCCGCAAAATATCGAGATTTTCCTCATAGATGAAGGAGAAGGCCCTGTCCCGGGCGACGGCAATGCGGGGGCCGGCCGGAAGAAGGTCATCGCCGTCGGCGGCGAAGGAAACTTCAGAATAAAAATCAGTTTCTTCCCGTTCATTTGCTGCAGTGGCGCTTGTGCTTTCTCTACGGGTCTGAGTTTTCTGCACCACTTCTGTTGTGGCCGCTCCGGTTCCCGCTTCGCGTTCGGCTGCCTGAAGAATAGCAGCAATGGAAACAGTCCTTTCCGCTATATCCGTCAGGGCTTCCACCCGGGCGAAAAGGTCTGCAATCTCATCTGCTCCGACCAGGCCTAAGTGGCGGGAAGGGAAGGCCGCCTCTTTTGCCGCCGGCAGAAAGCCGACCGGAAGCACTCCCGTCTCCGGGAAGATAAGGGGGGCTATATTCGTATAGACTTTCTCTGAGCACCGGTTCAAAAGGACCATGGTGATGCCGCTGTCCGGACGGAAGTCCTTCATGCCCTTGATCTGGGCCAGAAGGGAGTAGGCCGCTCCCTTCGCATCCACGACCAAGAGGACCGGGAGGCCCAGGACCTTTGCCGTCCTATAAGCGCTTCCATTTGTCCTGTCCGAAGAGGAAGCGCTGCCGAGTGTCACCCCGTCGTAAAAGCCCATGGCCCCTTCGACAATGGTGCTCCCGAGGCCCGCGCAGTAGCGGGAGAAGACTCTTCGGACGCCCTCCTCCCCTGAAAGAAAGAGGTCGAGATTGTGGGAGGGAATATCCAGGACCGCCCGGTGGTAGGCCGGGTCGATGTAGTCGGGTCCCGCCTTGAAAGCGGCCGGGGCGTACCCGTGCCGCTTCAGGAGGGAAAGCAGGGTCATGGTGACGACCGTCTTCCCGCTGCCCGAAGCCGGGGCGGAGATCAAAAAAGATAAGGGTCTCTCAGCATTCAAAACAAATTCCTCAAAACTCAAAAACCGGAACGTAGCTGCTTACAAGAGGTACTGGCCAAATCACCCTTCCGCTTCCGGTCCGCCCACGATGAAAAGGGTGACGGGATTCTGCCCCCTCATCATGTGGTAAGTTCCGACTTCTTTGCTTTCCGCGACATCAATTGTCACGGCTTCATAAGAAACTTTTTTCTCCGCAAAAGTTTTCTGGGCTTCCGCTATGGTTTCAAGGGTCACGGCGGAAAGTACCATCCGGGCCCGGGGATTCGCCGCAAGCACTGCGCTTACAATTGATGACAAATTTCCGTCTGAGCCCCCGATGAAGACCCGGTCGGGGACAGGCAGCCCGGACAGGACCTCCGGAGCCGTGCCGGAAATGACTTCCATATTGAAGGCATGAAACCGGGCCCGGTTTTCCCGGACCAATTCGGCCCTCTCCGGCTCGCACTCAATGGAGCAGACCATGCCCGTGGGATTTAAAAGGGCGGCCTCGACAGAGACGGACCCTGTCCCGGCCCCGATATCCCAGACGACGTCTCCGGACTGCATTTCCAGGGCAGAAAGAATAGCGCTGCGGGCAAAGCGCTTCGTCATGGGAACGCCCTCTTTTCGGAGGAAGGCCCCGTCAGGAAGGCCTGCCGCCGTAAGCTTCGTGACCGGAGCCGCTTCCGTGAAGACGACGGACAGTGGAGAAAATTCCCCTTCTGCCGCCTCGGCAGCCGTCCCTGAAAATAGGCCCTGGTTCGGACTCCCCAGGTTTTCTCCTATATGGACCATGAGCTCCGGACAGCCGCACTCTTTAATGCAGCTAGCGATGGCGGCGGGATTGGCATAAGAATCCGTCAGGAAGAAGACAGGCTTTCCGCTCATGAGACCCGCGATTACAGCCCGCTTCAGGGTCCACATATCCTGTACACGCCCGTGCAATGAAACCGCTTTCACATCTTCATAGGAAAGGCCGAAAGCCGCCGCCGCCAGGGAAAGGCTGGAAAGACCCGGGATGACCTCATAGTCAATTTTTGAATCGAAAAGCAATGATATAAGGCGCCCTGCTCCAGAGAAAAATCCCGTATCGCCGGAAAAGAGGACAGCGACCTGCTCCGCCTTTGTTTCCCGGATGGCCGCAAGAATTTCTGTGGAAGCCGTCAGAGCCTTCGTTCCGAAGCGTTTGGGATGAATATTATTTATGAGCCGCTCCGCACCGATGACAAGTCCCGCAGAATCAATGAGCCCAAGTGCTTCCGCAGAAAGGCCCTCCCGGGTGCCGCCGGATGTGCCGATTAAAAATACTTTTTTCATGCTGTTCCCTTCGGTACACACGGAGACGCACACCGGCATACCTCTTTCAAAAGTTCCTCGTAGAAAAGTCCCTCCCCGTCTTCCGGACGGGTGATGAGGACCATGGGGATTTCACAGTTCTCGCAGGCGGCGGCCTTTTCGTAGAAGCCGCCTTCCGGGCCCCCGTCCTTGGTCACGAGCCAGGAGATCTTGAAAGCCCGGATCAGAAATTCGTTGAAGGTCCGGGAAAAGGGCCCCGTCATGGCGATGATGTGGCGGCTGTCGATGCCGGCCGCTTCTGCCGCCTGAATGGCAGGCACCGTGGGCAGAATGCGGACATAGAGCCGGTCCCGGGAAAGCTTCTCAAAAGCAGCAAGTTCCTTGGAGCCTGTGGTCAGAAGAATATTTCCTTCCCTTCCGGAAAGGTACTCAGCGGCTTCTTCAGCGGACCTCACCTTCACGGTCCCGTATGGAGCCACGCTCTCCGGCCGCTTGAGGCAAAGGAGCTTCTTTGCTGCCTCTCCTTCTGCCAAGCGTATTTCCCGGCTGGCCTCCGCCGCATAAGGGTGGGTGGCGTCGATGATGAGGTCATTGCCTTCCATCAAAGCGGTCATCTCGGCCGCCGTCTTTCTCCCGCAGACTGTCCGGATTTCCGGATGGGCCTGCTCTTCAAAAGCCTTCCCCGTGCAGCTGGCGACAGAGACCGTGACCTCATGCCCCATGGAGGCCAGGTCGTAGGACAGTCGTCGGCCATCTGCAGTTCCGGAGAAAATCAATATCTTCATTCCTTGTACCCTCTCGGGGTAATCATCTGCACCCCGTCCAGGTAAGTCTGGGAGTTTCCTATGAAGACCGTGCTGACCATGCCGCACTCCTCATAGGGAATCCCGTCGAGGCAGGACAGGATGATTGTAGGCTCTTCCCGGCCGACGGCATTTGCAATGCCGACCGGGGTGTCCACGGAGACGCCCGCCCCTTTCAGGATTTCCACAGCCTTCTCCAGGGCATCCGGCCGCCCATGCGAGCGGGGATTATAGAGGGCGATGCAGAAGTCCCCTGCTGCCGCAGCTTTAAGACGTTTTTCGATAATCTCCCAGGGGGTCAGGCGGTCGGACAGAGAGATGATCGCAAAGTCATGGCCCAGGGGGGCGCCCAGAAGGGCGCCACCGGAGAGAGCCGCCGTGACGCCGGGGACGATTTCAATCTCCACGTCCGGGAACTCTTTTGCTTCCTCCAGAACGGGAGATGCCATGCCGTAGACCCCGGCGTCGCCCGAGCAGACCATAGCCACGGTCCGGCCTGAATCCGCCGCTGCGAGAGCGTGGCGGCAGCGGTCGAGTTCCTTCGTCATCGGGGTTTCATAGTACTCCTTGCCGACAAAAAACTCATCGTCCGCAAACATCTCTTTGATGATAGCGATATAGGTCGAATAGCCGCAGATCAGGTCCGCCTCTGTAAGCGCCCGCACCGAAGCTATGGTCATAGAATCCTTGTCTCCCGGCCCTATGCCGACCACATAAAGTTTCGTCATCCCGGTCCCCTTTCGTTTTTGACTACCTCAGAAATCCCATATTTGCCCCTGAAAAAATCCCGTCTCCGTCATTTCTCATTCACGCTGCCGGGCTGTATCGACATTCTCAGAATTCCATTCTGCCAGGAATGGCCGCTGCCAGCGTAATGCCCCCGTAGGAGGTCTTCTTCGCCGCCAGCACCCCGCCCGGTCCCTCACCGAGAATGGCTGCCCGCTCGCAGACATTGTCCACGCCGGTGACCTCCTTCACGAAGTCCGACGCCGTAAACTCTCCCGGCGCCCGGGACAGCGTATCGGCCGAATAGAAGACCAGACCGAAACCCTCTTCCCGGCAGAACTCATTGAGGCCCTCTTCGTTCTTTTTCAAGTCAATCGTAAACAAAGTCCGGATGGCCCCCCGCAGGAAGCCGTATTCCTTACAGAAGCCCGCCACCGCGAGTGCAATCTGCCGCTTCGTGACTCCCTTCTTCGTGCCGATTCCCACGGAAATACAGGGAGACAGGAGGAGGGCATTTCCGGAATTGCTGACATAGGGGGAGAGCACAATGTCCGCATTTTTGTCCGCATAGCCCGGGTCCAGCTCCACCGGCAGGTTTCCGGAAAGGGGAATTGTCGATGAGAGCCGCACCTGCCTTCCCTCGAGGACAGCAGATGTCACATCTACAATCTTTTCAGGATTCAGAATGACCAGCCCCCGGTTGTGGGCCCAGGTGTCGATGGCAAAGGCCCCCCGCCGGTCGCTGGCCGTCGTGATGACCGCATTCCCGCCCGTGAGACTGGCGATGGTCTTCGAAAGCTGCACCGCCCCTCCGATATGGCCCGAAAGGACAGGAATAATGTAGTTCCCCTCCTCATCCAGCACAATGACAGCAGGATCGATCGTTTTCTTTTTGACAAAAGGCGCTATGGCCCGGACCGCAATTCCGGCGGCCCCGACGAAAATGAGGGCACGGCGGCTGTACCAGCTTTCCTTCGTCCAGGCTGCAAGCGGCTCCTTCCCCTGATCCTGCCCTATGCGGGTGACCGTGGTTTCAGAACAAACATCGGCCAGCCGTGGCGCGAGCCTTTTTGCGAGCGCCTCTCCCCGGTCCGTGAAGCAGGCAATAGCGATGCCAGCCTTCTCTCCCTCCCGCACATCCGTAGAATATTCAGGGGCGTAAAGTCTGGACCTCTTTCCTTCTTCCTCCAGGAAATCGCCGACCAGAAGGAGGGCCTGCTTCTCTATTCCGTTTTCTGCCGTGCTCTCTGCCAGACTCCCCACCGTGCAGCGGACGACCTTTTCATCCGGCCAGGAGGCCCGGTAGACTATGGCAGCTGGTGTTTCAGCCGTATACCCGCCCTCCAGGAGGTGGGCCTGTACTTCATCCGTCAGTCCGGCAGAAAGGAAAAGGGCCATGGCCGCCCCGTGTCCGGCAAGCAGCGGAAGGGCCTGTTCTTCAGGCACTGGGGTCCGGCCGGCTTCCCGGGTGATGATGAGGGTCTGGTTTCCCTCCGGCACCGTATACTCCGTATTCAAAGCGGCAGCTGCAGCGGAAAAGCTCGATACGCCCGGAATTACCCGATAGGAGATTTTCTCCCTGTCCAGTTCCTCCATCTGCTCCCGGATTGCCCCGTAGATGGAAGGGTCTCCGGTATGAAGGCGGACCGTAATGCCGGGCTCCGTCTTCTTCATAGCGGAAATGATTTCCGGCAGGGACATCTTCGAGCTGTCATAGATTTTCGCGTTAAATCTTGCCCCGGCCAGAAGGTCCGGGTTCACAAGGCTTCCCGCATATATGATTGTATCGGCCTGCTCAATGAGCCGCTGTCCCTTGACCGTGATCAGGTCCGGATCTCCCGGCCCCGCCCCGACAAAATAAACCATAGCTTATCCTTTCAGATTGCCACGAAATCCTGCCGCTAGCAGAAAATGCTCCGCTTCCCCCGTGATTCCGAAAAGCCCGTGGACCTTGGAGAAAACAACTGCTCCGATTTGGAATGCCCCTGCTGCCTTACGCTTGAGGCGGTTGTCAATCGCCTCCATGACATGAACCGCCGTCTCTTCAAAAAGGCACGCTTCCTTGAGGACATCCGTCGCCGCATCCGTGGTGGCACAGGCCATGATTTTCTCCACCGTCTCCCGGGAGGCTCCGGCCATAGCGGCGTAAACCGATAGAATTTCCATCCGCCCGTCCCCATACATGGAATGGGTGTTCAAAAGGCCTGCTGCCAATTTTACCAGTTTCCCCGCATGGCCCACAAGCAGGACCTCATCAAATTTTTCTTCGGCACAGAGGTCCAGGGCATCCCCGATGAAGTTCGAAACCTGGACGACCGGAATCCCCAGGGAACCGATGCCGGTCTTTTCAATATATTCTTCCCCGTAGTTGCCCGGGGTCAATATGACCCGGCGGACAGCCTTATTTTCAGAGTTTCGGCTGGTGCCAGAAGTTCCGCAACCCGGGCCGGTCTCCTGCTTCCTCTTTTCCTCAACTGCCGCCTGGTGCAGAGACAGGGCAATCGTATCAATGAGTGCCTTCTCCGACATGGGCTCCACAATGCCGGTAGTCCCGATGATGGAAATGCCGCCCTCAATGCCCAGGACCGGATTCATGGTCCTTGCTGCTATGGTCTCCCCATCTTCCGCGGAGATAGTGACCGACAGGCCGCCCTCATACCCGGCTTCTCTCATGACCTCTTCACAGGCCGACGCAATCATCTGCCGGGGCACCGAATTGATGGCGGCTGCCCCGACCGGCTGGTCCAGACCGGGCTTCGTCACTCGGCCAATGCCGGGACCTCCGTCAATGGAAATCCCCAGTTCCCTCTTTTTCTCTACTTCTGCAGAGATCAGAATCCCGTCCGTGGCATCCGGATCATCTCCTGCATCCTTTCTGATTCCGCAGATTGCCTTGTCTTCAGCTTTCTCCAGCCTTTCAGGGACTGCACTTACTTCCCATCCCTTCGGTGTCTGCACGGCAACTGTTGAAAGAGATTTATTATTAAGCAGCAATTCTGCAGAGGCTTTTGCTGCCAAGGCAGCTGCAGTTCCTGTAGTAAAGCCATATCGAAGATGCTTCCGTCCCTTGCGGACAGACCGTTCCGAAGTTTTCGCCGGCAGGTAGATAGCCGCCGCCTCCCTGGGAATTTCAAAGAGCTCCGCCAGCTTTTCTTCCGTCAGCATTTCAGAAGCGGTCCCGCAGCCGGCCTGCCTTCCGCTTTTCAGCATCAGGACCCGGTCCGCGATTTTCGGAAGCAGGGCCAGATCGTGTAAGGTCATCAGGATTGTGATGGGCTTTTCATTATTCTGGCAGAGGGCCTTCAGAACCCCGATGATTTCCAGCTGGTAGCGGACATCGAGAAAACCCGTCGGCTCGTCCAGGATCAGAAGTTCCGGCTCCTGGGCCAGGGCCCGGGCAATATAGGCCCGCTGCCGCTGCCCGTCTGATAGTTCCCCAATGTCCCGGCCCGAAAGGGAAAGGAGGTCTGTCTTCTCCATGGCTTCCCGAACTGCTTCCCTGTCCTTTTCCGAAAGGGCACCGAGGCGGCCCGTATAGGGATACCGGCCCTCGGTGACCAGTTCCCGCACGGTCTTCGGATCCCGCTGCCTCCGGTCCGTGAACATGGCAGCTACCCTTTTGGCCCGCTGACCGGATGTAAGCGCTTTCATATCCGTCCCGGAAAGAAAAGCCCTTCCGCCCATAGGTTTTAAGATGCCGGCCAGGGTCAGAAGCAGAGTGGATTTTCCCGCCCCGTTCGGCCCGATGACGACCACTGCTTCCCCCCTGTCCGCAGCAAAGCTCACCCCGGAAAGAACCGGTTTCTTTTCATAGCCTGCGCTTAAGTTTTCAATTTTCAAGAGGGGTTCACTCATCAAATCTCCCTCTCTTTCTTTCGTCCGACCATCATGATGAGGACCAGGGGCGCCCCGAGAACGCTTGTCACGGTCGAAAGGGAAAGCTCCATGGGGGAAAGGAGCATCCTGGCCAGAAGGTCGGAAATGAGGGTGAATACCGCCCCCGTCAGGAAGAGGGCCGGAAGCATGGCAAGGGGCCGCCGGTCCCGCATTAAGGTTCGAACGATGAAGGGAACCGCCACGCCGACGAAGGACACCGGGCCCGCAAAGGCTGTCACAACGCCGGACAGAAGGCTCGATAGGACAATGATTCCAAGCTGCAGGAGGTGCACATGCACCCCCACTGTTTCAGCAAAGCGCTCCCCGCTCTGGTAGGCTCCGATGGGTTTTGAGAGACAGAAGATGAAGACGGATACGGCTGCAATCATGACGGCCGCCTCTAAGGCATCGGCCGGGGCTGTTCCGGAAAAGGACCCTTGCGTCCACCCGTGGAGGTTGATGATGGAGGCGTCGTCGGCAAAGGAAATCAGAAAGTCCGTGAGGGCGCCCATGATATAGCTTACCATGAAGCCCGCCACCAGAAGAATTCCCATGCTTTTGATTCGAAAGGATAATAATATAATAATCCCCGTCGCTAGCATGGCCCCGGCAAAAGACCAGCCCACCATCTGCCCGTTCGAGACGGTATAGCCCTGCCCGGCGACAATCACCATCAGGATGCAGGCACAAAAGCGGGCTCCGGAGGAAATGCCGAGAACGAAGGGACCGGCGATGGGATTTCGAAAGAAGGTCTGCAGAAGATAGCCGGAGACTGCCAGGGCCCCGCCGGAAAAGAGGGCCAGGACTGCCCGGGGCAGGCGAATCTCCCGAACAATTTTCACATACTGAGGATTCCCTTCTCCCCCAAACAGATAGGAAAACACATCTCTCACGGGGACAGACACGGACCCCAGGGACAGGGACAGACAGAATACGAGTACGAGAAGGACCGCCAGGCACAAAAAGACTATGAAGTTTCTTCTGCTGTTCTCTCTCATGCTCTTATTGCTTGCCGTCCTCAATCGAGATGGTTCAGCCGGAATATTCCCTGCCCCAAACTGGCAGCAGAATATCCGCTCCGGCTTCCGGAAAAAGCCCTACTCCGCCTTTCGGATGTGTTCAGCACCCTCCTGCCCGTTGATGGTCAGGTAAAGATCATGCACCGTCGTCCCGGTATCGTCGGAATTCTGATAGGCGTCGCTGCCTGAAATGTATACATTATTTTCCTGAACGGCCTTGAAGTCCTTGAGTTGGGCATTTTTCCCGACGATGTCGGCAAGGGAAGAGACCGTATCAATGGCCCCGTCAAAGATGATGACATCCGCCTCACCGGCCGCCGCCATGTAGCTTTCCATGTCGACCTTCATGGTGGAAAGGCGGCTCCCGTCGGTTTGAACTTCCGGATAGAGATAAACTCCGCCGGCCGCAGCAATCATCTTTGCCATGGAAGAATCCGGCCGGGGACAGACGACGAGGCCCTGGCTGTTGATATAAAAGCAGGCCACGCTCTTTCCGGCAGTCGGCAGGCTCTCCGCCTCGATATACATTTTTTTCTGGGCGTCAAAGGCAGCCGCTGCCTCTTCTTCCTTTCCGAGAAGAAGTCCATAAGCTTTGATCCACTCGGTCCGGCCCAGGGGTTCCTCCTCTCCGGAGGCCCGGTCGATAAAGACCGGAATACCCAGGTCCTCCAGCTTTTCTATGACCTCCGGCTTATGGAGAATCATGAGGTTTTCGACCGCCAGGTCACAGCCTCCGGTCAGCAGGGTCTCATAGTCCGGAGCCGAATATTTCCCGGTATAGGCAATCTGTCCGGAAGCCATGGCCTCTGCCGCCTCAGCAAGCTTCCACTCATCCTGCCGCAGACCCGAATAGGCCACCCGGTCCATGCTTCCCGTGTCGATGAAACGGCACATGGAAGATGAAGAGGCCACATAGACTTTCTCCAAGGGGGCCCGGATAATGATTTTGGAAGCAGAAATTCCATCCGGCACATCTGCCCCTTCCGGGACGACGAAATACTCCCGTCCGTCCGTCACATCGAGTTCCGCATAGCCGCCTTCATATTTTTTGATGGAAAAGCCCGTGGCATATTCGGGCTTGTCAACGGAAATCTCTTTCAGGTCGGCTGCAGCACCGGTGCTGTCAGCGTCCGCCGTCTGCCCTGCCGAATCAATGCCGTTTCCCGCATCAAACGCATCGCCAGTCTTCTCAACAGCAGCCGGGCCGCCTGAGCAGGAAGAAAAGCACACGGCCGCCGCAAGGGCACAGGACAGAAAGGCTGCCTTCAGGCAGGCAATATTATTCTTCATTATTCTTCTGAACCAGAAAAGAGATAATCTCACTGTAGTGCTCCGGCACATGGGGCCAGAGACAGTCCGTGCAGTTCTTGACAGCCTTCCCGGATTTCCCGGTACTCATCTCAAAGGTCCCCGGACAGTCGTCAAATGGATACAGGGGGCAGTAACAAAAGAGACAGTTGAAGCCGGTCTCCCTTTCTGCCCCGCTGTGACAGGGATAATACCTGCACTTTGTGTTGCAGAAGTACTTCGAGCTTGCTTCCATACTGTCTCTTTTCTGTATCTGTTTTCAGTTTCAGCGGACCCCTGAAAGCCATTTCAGGCTTCCACCGGTCCGTCTCTAAACGGCCTGCCGTCTTCTCAAGGGGCCTCACTCGGCCTTATTCAGAGTCGAATCGTCGAACTCGATCACATAGTCAATCTCATGGGGCTCGCTCATGGCCGTCGTATCTGCCGTGACGGAAAGGCCCTTGTCAATGGCCTCCACCGGCAGGGTAAACATGGACTTGCCCGAAGAAAGGTCCGGCTCATATTTAGTCCCGTTCACAAGGGCATAGTCATATTTGTCAGACGAAAATTCCACATCCGCCGTGATCTTCCCGTCCTTGACGTGGAGCGTAAGCGGCGACGTAATGGAAGCCTTTCCGGAACCGCCGGTCAGAGCGGCAGAAATCGTATAGTCCCCGTCGGCAAGGGCCTCCGTATTCGTGTGGTCGGCCTCTGCCCCCTTGTCCTCAGCTGAAGCATCTGCTGAAGGAGTCATTCCGGGCACGGAATCCCCTTCCACGGGGTTTTCCACCTTGACCTTGTGGTCGTACCACTTGCCCTTGGTACCGTAGATTGCAAGGTCGAATTCCTTTCCCACCGCTGCAACCGGGATGTCGTAGCCATAGACCTCTTCGCTGGTCCCGTCGTCGTAGTAGACCGTATCCGTCGTAGGCTGCAGAAGTTCTGCCCCGTCTTTGGCCGCATCCTCCGCCGTACCGACAAAGAGGTTCACAATCTTCTCAGACACGAGGCTGACATGAAAGGTCATCTTTCCGTCCTTCACGGTCAGAAGTCCTTTCCCCTTGCAGGCCTTATTGGCATGAAACATGTCAGAGTCGGTCGTGAAGTCGGCCGTATAGGTCCCGTCGGCCAGGGCATTTTCAGTACTTTCCGTCTTCTCTCCGCTATCCCCTGTGGACGAGGAAGCCCCGCAGGCCGTCATGGAAACCGCCAGCAGCAGGGCACAAAGACCGGCAAATATCCGCTTTCTCATAAATATTGAACCTCCTGAGCTAAACAATGCTTCAAGCGAAATGAAATCTGCAGGAATAATCTGTTTTCGCTTCCTGCACTGATTCATATTATAGCCTAAAGAAACAGGTAATGGGAAGAAATCACTCCCCGATGGCTGCCTTCGTATGGGCCACATAGATGTCCTGAATAGCAGGGATCTCACCCAGGCCCCCAATCTGGCAGTCCACGGTATCGAAAGCCCCGGCTGCCTCAAACTGGCTCTTCCAGGAATCGTCATCATCCCCGGCCATATCGTTGTTCGCATGGTCGCCGGCCACCACCATCAGGGGGCGCAGCACGATATGGGTCATGACCCCGTACTCTGCACTCTTGATCTTCGAGATGACCTGCTGGCACTCGGTGTCTTCCGGCTTGCCTTCAACCGTACCGACATAGACATTCTCATAACCCAGGTCCGCAAAGGTCTGCTGCATCTGGTCATAGGTGACGGCCGCCGCATGGCTCGTTCCGTGGCCCATGAAGACGAAGGCAGTTCCGGCTGCTTTTGCCGCATCGAGGCTGTCGAAGCCGGCTTCCTTCACGGCCTCTTCCGTAATCGCCTCTGCAACGGCCTTCTTGTCATCATTGGTCACTGTCCGATCTTCCCCGACTTCGCCCAGCAGGGGTTCAGATATCTTCACCGATTCGAAGTCTCCTTCATGAGCCTTCACCACCTCGCAAAGTTCATCATATTCCGCCCCGTGCATGAGGTGGGTGGGCTGAACGACGAGATTCTTCACCCCGTTGTCTTTGGCACGGGCCAGGGCCTCATCCATATTGTCAATCTTTTCCCCATCCCGGGCATAGACATGATTGATGATAATCTGGGCCGTAAAAGCCCTTCGTACGGAATAAGTGGGATAAGCTGCAGCCAGGGCCTTTTCTACCCCACCGATATCTTTCACCCGGCTGTCGTTGAAGGAAGTGCCGAAGGAAACGGCCAGAAGCTCGTTCTCTCCGATTCCGTCCTGATTCAAAGGGTCATCCATGGAAGCATCTCCTGTATCCCGCCCGAAATAGTCGGGGTCCGCATTCTCTCCGGAAACCAGGGCCTTCTGGGCATCCGTCAGGGCATCCCAGGCGGCCTTCGCTTCTTCACATTGCTTCATTGTATCATCATTGGCTTCCTGCACATAGATGGCATCGATCAGGGCCGCCACCTTGTCCGCAGCCGCCTGGTCGGAATCGGCCTTATTTCCGCAGCCGGCGAAAAGACCGCAGGCCAATGCAAAAGTTGTGAGGTATACAAGTATCTTTTTTTGCATAAAAAAACCTCCTGCCCCGCAGGGCAAAAGGCATTGGTTCACAATGAAACAGGCTGCCGGGGCAGTCTGTCCTTCTTTCGTGAATGCAATGCCGGTTACTCGCAGCATTTGATTCCCTCTTCAGGCAGGTCTCCCGGCTGACCGCAGTATGAACGCCTTCCCGGAAAATTTCCAGTGACATATTATTCATACCAAAAGCGGATCACGGTGACGAGTTCGTGCAGGATTTGCACCTGCTTCCCTATTCTCTGCCTACTATTACTTCAGCAGCACCTGCAGAGCTTTTCTTATCACTCTTTGACTTTTCCGGCCTTCTTTTCGGCCTTCTTCGCTTCCTTCTCTTCCTGCTTCTTCTTGGCCTCGGCCTCAGCGGCTTTGGCTTCCTCGGCAGCTTTTGCAGCGTCGCCGGGCTTTTCGGAAGCGGCTATGGCGTCCATCTGCATGGGGATACGGCAGTTCTTGTTGTTGCCAAACTCGACGATGATGGTGTTCTGGTCTTTCCGGATATCGATGACGGTGCCGTAGAAGCCGGACGTCGTCAGAACGGTATCACCGACGGCCAGCGCGTCCTTCATCTCCTGCTTCTTCTTCTCTTCCTTCCGCTGGGGACGGATCATGAGGAAGTACATGAAAGCGAAGATGATGACAATCCAGACAATCAGCATAATGCTGGAGCCGCCGGCCGACGCGGTGCCGGAAGTGGTAAGTAACAGTGACATGAATGAAAACCTCCTATACTAATGTAAAACCCATTAATTTTGTAATGCGGAAATTATATTCCCGAATTTTTTCAAACGAAACTTTCCATATTGTAACGAAACAAACCCTTCATTACAATAAATTTTCTATAAAACTTTTCGAAGTCCGGCCGGATTAAGCCTTCTCCCCGGCCTTCATCTTCGCGATGAAGTCGTCCGCGAAGGCATCGTAATCGTGGGCCTCAATGGCAGACCGGATCTGGGTCATCATGTGATTATAGAAATAGAGATTGTGCAGGACCAGAAGCCGCATGCCCAGCATCTCCTTCGCCTTCAGAAGGTGGTGGATATAAGCCCTCGAATAGGACCGGCAGGCCGGACACTGACAGCCCTCTTCTATGGGCCGGTGGTCCAGCTCATAGCGGGCGTTCAAAAGATTCATCTTCCCATGGTGGGTGTAGGCATGGCCGTGGCGCCCGTTTCGCGAGGGATAGACGCAGTCAAAGAAGTCAATCCCCCGGCGGACACCCTCGAGAATATTTTCCGGAGTTCCGACTCCCATGAGATAAGTAGGCTTGTCCTGAGGCAAATGAGGAACTGTCACATCGAGAATATGGTACATCTCCTCGTGGGTCTCCCCGACCGCCAGACCGCCAACCGCATAGCCGTCGAGATCCAGCTTGGAAATCTCGTCCGCATTTTTGATCCGGATATCCTCAAAGACCGCCCCCTGGTTGATGCCGAAGAGCATCTGACTGGGATTTACGGTATCGGGCAGGGAATTGAGTTCAGCCATCTTCGCCTTGCAGCGGGAAAGCCAGCGCTCGGTCCGGGCCACAGACCGCTCTACATAGTCCCGGTCCGCCCGGGAGGAAGGACACTCGTCAAAGGCCATGGCAATCGTGGAGCCCAGGTTCGACTGAATCTGCATGGACTCCTCCGGCCCCATGAAAATCTTGTGCCCGTCGATGTGGGAGCGGAAGGTCACGCCCTCTTCCTTGATATGGCGGAGACTCGCCAGGGAAAAGACCTGAAAGCCCCCGCTGTCCGTGAGAATCGGTCCGTCCCAATTCATGAACTTGTGCAGGCCGCCGTACTTTTTGATCAGCTCATCGCCGGGCCGCACGTGCAGGTGGTAGGTATTTGAAAGGACGACCTGGGTGTCAATGCCGTGAAGGTCATCCGTCGAGACGGCGCCTTTGATGGCTCCCACCGTAGCCACATTCATGAAACAGGGCGTCTGTACGGTCCCGTGAACCGTCTCCAGAGCGCCCCGTTTTGCCCGTCCGTCTGTTGTTATCAGTCGGTAGTTTTTGCTCATAAGTCGTTTAATCTATCTGTTTCCTTGTCAATCACTATCTGCGGTCTGAATACACGCATTGCGTATAATGCCAATACAAGGAAAACCGAAACAGTCTCTCAGCTCAGCCGATCATTTCTGACAGCCCTGGCGCTCCCGGACAGTTTCCATGTAAGCCTTTACATCGGACATCCGGCTGCCCTGGCCGGACAGAAGCAAATCCGCAATCGTCAGCGCCGCCATGCATTCGACAACGACGACCGCCCGGGGAACGATGACCGGGTCGTGCCGTCCCTTGATGACAAGTTCCGTATTCTCCCCCTCCCGGGTCACGGTCTCCTGGGGAGAAGAAATCGAGGGGGTCGGCTTGACCGCCGCCCGGAAGACAAGAGGCGAGCCGTCCGACATACCTCCCAGAGTTCCCCCGGAGTGGTTTGTTTTTTTATGAATAATATTTTTCTCCGTGGTGGTGCTGCATTCTGCAGACAGTGCACCAGCCACAAAAGGATCGTTGTTTTCAGAACCGGTAAGGCCTGCTGCTGCAAAGCCCTCTCCGATTTCAAAGCCCTTCACGGCCCCGATGGAAAGAATGGCCTTTGCAAGATTGGCATCCAGCTTCTCAAAGACCGGCTCTCCGATGCCAGCCGGAAGACCGGTCACCGTGCATTCGATGACTCCGCCGGCAGAGTCGCCCTTCATCTGCAGTTCCGAGAGGTATTCTGCCGCCTTTTCCGCTGCTTCCGGGTCCGGCATATAGAGAGGGTTTTCACCCACTGCGAAAAGGTCGAGCCGCTCCGCCTTCACGGGCCCGATGGCCTTCGTGTAAGCGCTTACCGTGATTCCGACTTCAGAGAGGATTTTCGCGGCAACGGCCCCGGCCATGACCCGGCCGGCAGTCTCCCTTCCCGAAGAACGTCCCCCGCCCCGGTAGTCCCGGATTCCGAATTTGGCATCAAAGCCATAGTCCGCATGCCCGGGCCGGTAGACGTCTTTCAGATTGCCATAGTCCTTCGAGTGCTGGTCATTGTTTTTGACCATCATGGAAATGGGGGTTCCCTCGGTCACGCCTTCGAAAACGCCGGACATGAGAAGGACGGTATCGCTCTCATTCCGCTTCGTGGTAAAGGCGGATTGGCCGGGTTTTCTCCGGTCCAGGTAGGGCTGGATGTCCGCCTCGGAAAGAGGAAGACCGGCCGGTACACCGTCCAGCACCACCCCGATCCCGTAGCCGTGGGACTCGCCCCAGGTCATGACGCAAAGGTTTTTTCCAAAAAGGGATCCGCTCATAAATCAGTCTAACTCCCGTGAGGGCCGATAAACTCTCAACAGGGATTGTTACCTCTCAATACTGCTTACACCAGCTGGTGAATTTTGATGACGTTCGGCTTGTCCACCTTGACCGGAGCATTCATCATCAGGGCATAGCCCTTTTCATAATCGATCAGGAAGGAGCGTATTTCATTCGTATCGTGGTTCAGGGTCACGTAATATTTGTCTCCCGGCAGAACAACCAGAGACTTAGGGAAATCGCCGGAAACAGGAGTCTCCCAGGCATAGGAAAGCGTCCCGTCCTCAGGATTCCGTTTTAAGAAAGTCACCTGGTTTGCCGCATCGATTGTCACCAGAATGTAGTTTTCCGCCTTGTTCAGCTTGAAGCAGGAGGATTCCGCCATCGGGAAGTCACCGTCCAGAACGCTCAGAGACTGAATCATTTTGAACTGGGGTTCATCATCCACATCTTCATAGGTATAGACAGCCATCTCATTGTTCAGCTGGGTCAGAACATAGAGGAACTTTCCATCTGCCGAGAAACCCATCGCCCGGGGGCCGGCATCCAGCTCACAGCGGATGATGTCCTCAAGTTTCAGGTTTCCGTTCTTGTAGTCAATCCGGTAGACCTTGATCTGATTGAGACCCAGATCAGCCGCCAGCAGGTACTTCTCATCCGGGGACAGCTTGACGGAAGTGACCTTGGGGTGATCCAGCCGATGCTCGCTTGTGGAAATGACCACACCCTGATGAAAGATGCCACAGGCGATATCCCCGATGGAGCCGTCGGGATTCAGGCGCATCATCGTGACCCGCCCGTCATGGTAGCCCCCGACGAAAAGGTATCTCCTCTGGGAGTCTACCTCCACGTAGCAGCCCCGCATACCGCCGATCCACTGCTGGTTGATCTTCGTCAGGTCCCCGTTTTCATCAATAGAGAAGGCGGCCACACCCTCGTCCGCGATGGAATAGAGGAACTTTCCGTCCTTTGAAATGCAGAGGTAGGAGGGATTGTTGATGGGGCAGACACTCCGCTCTGTCAGGATTCCCTTGTCCGGATCTACATCGTAGACATAGATTCCGACACTGTTCGCATGGGTGTACGTTCCCACATAAGCCACATATTTTCCGGATTTCTTTCCCATTTCATGTGCCTTCTTTCATTCTGAGGATATCGCCGGCTTCTGCCCCGGCGCCGGGTCCGATGTAGATGTCCTGCTTGGGATGGGGAGCGGAAGTCATTTCGTTTCCGTCCTCATCGAGAAGCCGTGTGACTTCTACTATAACATTTTTCCCGTCGGGTTTCATTATTTCTATCGTGTCCCCGACGGAAAACTTGTTCTTCTGGGTGATGTGGATGAGTCCGTCCCGGTCCGTATCGAGCACGGTGCCCAGGTAGGTATACTTTTTGATGTAGGTATTGGAGTCATAGATCTGACTCTCATGGGTAGGCTTCCCGAAAAAGAAGCCGGTCGTGAACTGACGGAACGTGCACTCTTCTATAGTCTTCCTGTAGGTCTCCCGGTTGGCCTCATACTTCTCCCTCGACTCATAGAAGTCGTCAAGGGCCTTGCGGTAGGTCCTGGCCACGGTCGCCACATAGAGGGCGTTCTTCATCCGTCCTTCTACCTTCAGGGAATCGACCCCGGCATCGATGAGCTCCGGCAGATGGTCGATCATACAGAGGTCCTTGGAGTTGAAGATATAGGTCCCCCGCTCGTTCTCTTCGATCGGCAGGAACTCGCCCGGCCGTGTCTCCTCTGAAATATAGTACTTCCACCGGCAGGGGTGGGTGCACTCCCCGTGGTTCGCGTCCCGGCCCGTGAAGTAGTTCGAAAGCAGGCAGCGGCCCGAGTAGGAAATGCACATGGACCCGTGGACAAAGGTCTCGATTTCAAGGTCGTCCGGGATATGCTTTCTTATATCCGCAATTTCTTCGATGGAAAGCTCCCGGGCCGTCACGACCCGCTTTGCCCCCAGGTCATGCCAGAAATTGAATGTCCCGTAGTTTGTATTATTTGCCTGGGTGGATATATGAATGTCGAGATTCGGGGCCACCCGCCGGGCCACATTGAAGAGGCCCGGGTCCGAAACCAATACGGCATCCGGCACCAGTTCCGAAAGTTCTCTGAAATAGTCCTCCGCCCCGACAAGGTCGGCGTTGTGGGCCAGAATATTGGCGGTCACATAGACCCTGACCCCACATCTATGAGCAAAAGCAATGCCCTCGGCCATCTCGTCATGGGTGAAATTTTCTGCCTTGGCCCTGAGGCCGTAGAAGTTTCCGCCCAGGTACACGGCGTCCGCCCCGTAGCGCACGGCCGTTTTCAGAACCGGCAGGGAAGACGCCGGCAGAAGAAGTTCGACTTTCTTTTTCATATCAATGTATCCGTTTGCTGACCAGGACCCCGTCTCCGGAATCGATAAGGTCGGAGACAAAATCCGGGTCGTAAAAGACCGTTTCCAGATACTCCCGCATCCGCTCGTGGATGGTCCGGTCCCGCCGCTTCACAGCAAAACGGGACTCGAGCAGGGTCCCTTCCTGTAAACAATTGTCCGTGACCAGGAGGCCGCCGGGGACAAGGAGCCGCTTCACTTCCTTGAAGTAGACCGGATACTGGCCCTTGGCCGCATCCATGAAGACAAAATCAAAGGGGCCGGTGAGGCCCTTCAGGGTCTCTGCCGCATCCCCTCTGATGAGTGAAATCCGCTCCGCAAGGCCCAGGGCCTCGAAATTGGTCTCGGCCCGGGCTGCCGCCCTTTCGTCCAGCTCCAACGTGGTGATTTTTACATTAGTATCAAGAAGCGCCATGAAGGAGGCAGAAAACCCCACGGCAGTACCGATTTCAAGAATCCGCCGCGGAGCCTGCATGGCTATGAGGATGCGGAGGAGATGCTGGGAATCCTTCCGGAGAACGGGAACGCCCTCCGTCCGGGCAGCCCGTTCAATCTCCACAAGTTCCGGAGGCAGGGGTGGCATCAATGTTGAAAGATATACATCCAGACGCTCTTTTTCCATAAAATCCCCGCCGTGCATATCTGCCGGTCGAAAAAAATTATACTTCCATAATGATGGGCAGAATCATGGGCCGCCGCTCGGTCTCCTTCCAGACGAAGTCGGAAAGAGCGCCCTTCAGGCTGCTCTTGATCTGGGTCCAGTCCGTGACATTCTTTCGCTGAAGCTCGGAAATTTCGTCGTTCAAGACCTCCCGGGCCGCATCCATCAGGTCCTCCGCCCCGCGCACATAGACGAAGCCACGGGAGACGATATCCGGACCCGAAAGCACGAGGCCGGTGCCGGACTGCATGGTCATGACGATGATGATGATGCCGTCGTCCGCCAGCCGCTGCCGGTCCTTCAATACCACGGAACCCACGTCGCCGACCCCGAGGCCGTCGACCATGACAGAGCCCGCATGGACCTTCCCGGTAACTGCCGCCGACTGGTCATCCATGGAAAGGACGTCGCCGGAGGACAGGAGGAAGATGTGCTTGCTGTCATACCCCAAAGACTTTGCGATTTCCGCCCCGGCCCGAAGGTGCTTGTACTCCCCGTGCATGGGAATCGCGTACTTGGGCTTCACCAGGGAGTAGATGAGCTTGATTTCCTCCTGGCAGGCGTGGCCCGACACATGGACATCCTGGAAGATGACCTTGGCCCCCTTGTGGTAGAGCTCGTTGATGACCCGGGACACGGCCTTCTCGTTGCCCGGAATCGGGTGAGAGGAGAAGATGATCGTGTCGTTGGGCTTGATGCGGATCTTCTTGTGCATCCCAGACGCCATGCGGGACAGGGCCGCCATGGACTCGCCCTGGGAACCCGTCGTAATCAGGCAGGTCCGCTCGTCCGGGAAGTTCTTCAGCTCGTCCACGGTAATCAGGGTATTGGGCGGGATGCTGATGTAGCCGAGCTCGGTGGCGGTGTTGATGATGTTCACCATGGAGCGGCCTTCGATCACGCACTTGCGCCCGTACTTGTGGGCGGAATTGATGATCTGCTGAACCCGGTCCACATTGGATGCGAAGGTCGCAATGATGATCCGGGTGTCCGTATTGTCCGCAAAGATATTGTCGAAGGTCCTTCCGACCGTGCGCTCGGACTGGGTGAATCCGGGCCGCTCCGCGTTCGTCGAATCGCAGCAGAGGGCCAAAACCCCCTTCTTCCCGATTTCGGCAAAACGCTGCAGGTCAATCTGGTCTCCGAAGACAGGCGTGTAATCGACCTTGAAGTCGCCGGTATGGATGACCGTCCCGGCCGGAGAATAGATGGCCAGGGCCGCTGCATCCTGAATCGAGTGATTTGTCTTAATGAACTCTACCCGGAAACAGCCCGCGTTGATGGACTGACCGAAGGAAACCACCTTGCGGCGGACCTTCGTCATCATATTTTTCTCTTCGAGCTTGTGCTCAATGATGCCCATGGTAAGCTTCGTGGCATAGAGGGGCACCGACAGCTGGTTCAGGACATAGGGAATCGCCCCGATATGGTCTTCATGTCCGTGGGTGATGAAAATGCCCTTGACCTTGTCTTCATTCTCGATCAGAAAGGAAATATCGGGTATGACAAGGTCGACCCCCGGCATGTCGTCCTCGGGGAACGCCATTCCGCAGTCAACGACGATGATACTGTCGCCGTAGCAGAAAGCTGTCATATTCATTCCGATGAGTTCAACGCCGCCCAGGGGAATGATCTGCAGCTTCTCTTTAGTTTTTTTCTTACTCACTTAAAAAACAACCTCCGTATCGTCCAAAAGTTCTGCGAAAACCTTGCCGATTGCGGAAAGCTCATCCTCATCCGTGACAGTTTCATAGAGAACGCTTGAATCCTCGTCCCTGATCTCACGCAGAATCAGGACCTCGAACTCGGCCTCTTCCTCCTCCCCGGCCTCCTCAAAAGAGTCATCCGTCGTCACCAGAAGATAGTGCTTTCCTCCAATCTCGGTTTCTTCTATCACATACGCGGGTACCTCTTCGCCGGTCTCCGCGTCTGTAAGCATAATTGTGGTATCGTTAGTTTCCATTACTAATATTCTTCTCCCGGTCCATGTAGGACTGAAGGATCAGCATGGCTGCGATTTCATCGACATATTTCTTGTGGTCGCTCTGCCCGGTCTCATTCATAGTCCGGTCGGAAATCACGGTCGTATAGCGTTCGTCCTGAAACTCCATCGGAAGGTCCGTACGTGTCGCAAGGCCGTCCGCAAATTCCCGGGTCACCCGGCAGCGTTCGCCTTCGGTTCCATCCAGTTCCACGGGCAGGCCGATGACTATCTTCCCTACCTCATACTCCCCGATGAGCTCCACAATCCTGGCATAGGTCTTCCGGAGCTTCGTGGGCTTTTCCCTGCGGATAATCTCCACTCCCTGGGCCGTAATTCCCAGGGCGTCTGAAACGGCCACACCGACGGTCTTGTTCCCGAAGTCGAGGCCCAGCAGTCTTTCACTCATACATATCTCCCGTCAGCTTTTTCTGCTGATACCCCACCCCGAGTTTCTGCCGATATTTCCAGCCGAAGAAAACGGGCACAGCTATCAGCCCCTCCGGTTCCAGGCCTCGCCATTAATATATTCGCGAAGGAGCTCCTCAACGAGCTCGTCCCGCTCGACCTTCATGATCAGGGACCGGGCATTGTTGTGGCTCGTGATGAAGGTAGGATCCCCGGACATGATGTAGCCGACAATCTGGTTCACGGGATTGTAGCCCTTCTCGGAAAGGGCGTCATAGACCGTATGAATGATGTCCTTGACGCCGACGGAATTCTCAGACTCGACCTTGAAGTATTGGGTATTCGAAAGATCACTGTTCATGACATTTCCTCTGAAAAGCAAACCGAAATTCGTCTAGAATATTATACAGAAATCGTATCAGAATGTAAACCGCAGGTAAAAGCAGCCAGCGTACCTATAGAAATACCGGCGTCCCGAGCAGGGTCTTGTCATCCAAAAAGCCCTGTACCTGAACCGGAACCGTAAGGCCAATCAGATTTGCTCCCATTCCGGCTCTGCCAGCTTCCTCCCTCAGGCTTTCCATAGGGATTGCCACCCTCAGATACTCCTTGCTGTAACCAGCCACATAAGGGTTCCCCGCAATGGTCTCCCTCTCCTCTGTGAGCACGGAGACCGCCTTCCCGATGAAGGAGCCCATATAGGCCTTCTTATATTCCTTCTGCTGGTCTATCAGGCGGTTGACCCGCTCCGATTTCACGGCCTTGGAAAGCTGACCGGGCATCTTCGCTGCCCTTGTGCCTTCCCTCGACGAAAATGGAAATACGTGGATTTCATAAAAGCCGATTTCCCGGGCAAAGGCCAGGGTCTCTTCAAATTCCTCTTCCATCTCCCCGGGAAAGCCGCAGATGATGTCGGTCGTAATGGCCGGATTGCCGAAGTACTTCCGCAGATATCCCACGGAAGCCGCAAACTCTTCCGTCGTGTAGTGGCGGTTCATGCGGGAAAGGACCGTATCCGAGCCGGACTGCAGGGACATATGAAACTGGGGACAGATTTCCTGTTTCATGGAAAGCCGCTTGGCAAAGTCCTCCGTCACCGTCACGGGTTCCAGGGAGCCAAGGCGCACCCGCTCGATTCCGGGCACGTCACAGAGCTTCTCCAGGAGGTCGGTAAGGGATGCCCCGTCGTCCGCCCCCTGGAAGGAGCCGATATGGATGCCGGTCACCACGGCTTCCTTCAGGCCCCGGTCAGAAAGGCCCCGGGCTTCTTTCAGGATGTCTGCCGTCGTCCGGGACCTCGACCTTCCCCGGGCATAGGGAATCAGGCAGTAGGAACAGAAGCGGTCGCAGCCGTCCTGAATCTTCAGGAAGCCGGAAGTCCGATTGAGGCTCTCTGCATCGTCGGAGGGAGCCCCCATCTCCTCGAAGGAAAGGCCGTGTTCATTGATGTCGATGACGTCCTCTACGGTCTTTTGGCCGGAAAGGAAGTCTTCGATTTTCTCCGGCAGAGCCGTCTTTTCATTGTTCCCCAGGAGAATATCCGCCCCGGTTTCAGAAAGGACCTTCTCCACTCCGTCCTTTGCCACAGCCGTCTGCACGAAGCAGCCGGCCGCCACGACGACAGCCTCCGGATTCAGTCTCCTGGCCCGATGCAGCATCTGCCGGGACTTCTGGTCGGCCACTGCCGTCACGGTGCATGTATTAATGACATAGACGTCGGCCTTTTCGGTAAAGGGGACGATATCGTATCCGGCTTCCGAAAGGGCCCGCTTCATGCGCTCCGTCTCGTATTCATTTACCTTGCAGCCGAGATTGTGCAGGGCGGCTGTTTTTTTATTATTCATAAATCTTTGTCAAAATTAGATAAAAGATGAGTCAAATCTTGCCTTGTGATTGACTTTTTTGAGCGTTTGAAATAAGATGACATCGTAAGTTCGGGGAAACAAAATTGACTGCCGGACCGGCAGAAAACAGTCCGTCTGGTCAGTCAAAGCATTCAGCAAATTGGGAGGTACTCCAAATGAAAAAAGTTTCTATTTCACTCAATTCCATCGACAAGGTAAAGAGCTTCGTCAATACCATCACGAAGTTCGATTCCGACTTCGACCTGATCTCCGGCCGCTACGTGATAGACGCCAAATCCATTATGGGAATCTTCTCCCTGGATCTGTCCCAGCCCATCGAGCTGACCATCCATGCAGATGATGACGCAGCCATCCTCGAGGCCATCAAGCCTTACCTCGTTTGATCGATAGTTGATTGAACCTTTCGCCCGCCAGGCAAATCGCCCGGCGGGCTTTTTTTGCGCTCAATTTTCAGGAAAAGTCATGTATACGCAATGCGTATTTTCAGTGCTCAATCAATCCGGATCACTTCCGTGGTATCAATGGCCGTCTGATACAGGTCTTCAATCTGACCGACCAGAGCCTGCTCGTCTGATTCAATAATATCGAGCTTGGGCTTGGTCACCGGGTGCTTGGCGACAAAGATTGTGCAGCAGTCCTGATAGGGAAGAATGGAAGTCTCGTAGGTCCCGATTTTCAGGGACTCGTCGATAATCTCCTGCTTGTCCCAGGCAATCAGGGGCCGGTAGACCGGAAGCTTCGTGACGGCCGCATCGGTACAGGCAAGGGACTGCATGGTCTGGGAAGCCACCTGCCCGATGGATTCGCCGGTGACCAGGCCCATATCCCCGTCCTCGAGGGCGAAGTGCTCCGCAATCTTCATCATGTAGCGGCGCATGATAATCGTAAGCTCGTCGTGGGGACAGCAGTCCAATATCTTCATCTGGATGTCCGTGAAGTTTACGATATGAAGGCGGATGGGGCCCGTGTATTTCGATATTATTTTTGCGAGATCGATGACCTTGTTCTTCGCACGCTCGGAGGTGTAGGGCGGAGCGTGGAAGTAGACCGCATCAATCGTAACGCCCCGCTTGGCGATCCGGTAGCCGGCCACCGGGGAATCGATGCCGCCGGACAAAAGGAGCATGGCCCGGCCGGACGTGCCCAGGGGCAGACCGCCGAGACCTTCATACACTTTCGAATAGAGGGAAATCTTCCCCCGGATTTCCACGTGGATGACCACGTCGGGATTGTGGACGTCGACTTTCAGATCCGGGAAGGCATCGAGGATGTCTCCGCCCAGGTCCGCCGCCAGTTCCATGGAATCCTTGGGATAGTCCTTCCGACCCCGCCGACAGGCCACCTTGAAGGTGAAGTCCTTTTTGTCATAGGCCTTGTCGATGAAGTCGATGACCCGCTTCGAAAGATCCTCGTAGCCATTATCGGAAAGCAGCACTACCGGGCAGATCTGTACGAGACCGAAGACCGATTTCACGGCATCGAGGGCATTATCATAGTCGAAGTCCCCTTCCGCCTCCACGTAGATGCGGCCGTTCGGACGGGTGACTTTGAACTTGCCATCCACCCGTTTCAGGGCCCGCTCCACGTCCCGCACCAGTGCCTCTTCAAAGAGGTAGCGGTTCTTGCCCTTGACGCCGATTTCGCCGTATTTCAGTAAGAATGCGTGATACATATCAATATCTCCGATATTTCTGCAGAGTCGGAATGAGTTCCTTCATGGTTTCCGCAGCGGCAATGAGCTCCTCCTCCGTCGTGAAGACCGACATGGAAAAGCGGACCGTCGCGTCGAGAAGGTCGGTGTCGAGGCCGATGGCCTTCAGGGTCCGGCTGATGGAAGGCCGGTTGGAAGAGCAGGCAGAGCCCGCGCTTACGAAGATGCCCTTCTCCTCCAGGGCATGGAGCAGAACCTCCGCCCGGACATTCTGTACACTGACACTTACAATGTAAGGGGCGACGAGCTCCTCTTTTTCCGGGTCCTTAATGCCGTCGTAGGGAGTCTCCGGTCCGTTGATGGAGACCCCGTCAATCGTGGAAATCGCATCAACAAAGGTCTTCCGCAGCTGTCCGAATTTTTCCAGATGTTTCTCTTTCGTAATGAAGGAAACCGCCTCGCCAAGGCCCGCAATGGCCGGCACGTTCTCGGTTCCGGACCGCAGGGCCCCTTCCTGGCCGCCGCCGAAAATCAGAGGCCGCACCCGAACTCCGTCTTTGACATAGAGAAAGCCGGATCCTTTCGGTCCGTGAATCTTGTGGCCGGAAACCGAGAGCAGGTCGATCCCCGCTTTCCCGGGATTTATCGGAATCTTCCCGTAGGACTGAATCGCGTCTACATGGAAGATGGTCTTCGGATTCTTCTCATGAATGATCTTCGCCGCCGCCTCGACGGGCTCCACGGTTCCGATTTCATTGTTCACCTGCATGATGGAGACAAGGACCGTATCCTCCCGGATGGCGTCAGAGAGCTCACCCAAGTCAATCCGCCCCTTGGAGTCCACGGAAAGCCTCGTCACCTCATAGCCGTTCTGCTCAAGGTAGGTCATAGGCATCTCGACGGCCGCATGCTCGATACTGGTCGTAATCACATGCTTTCCGTTCCGTCTATACATGTCGCAGGCGCCGAGAATAGCGGTATTATTGGACTCGCTGCCGCCGGAGGTAAAAAAGATTTCCTTCTCCTTCGCGTGAAGACTGTCCGCGATGACCTTTCTCGAATGCTTTAAGTACCGCTCTGCGTCGACCCCCTTATTGTGGAGTGACGACGGATTCCCGAAGTCCTCTGTCAGGACTTTCTGCATGACCTCCGCGGCCTCCGGCAGACACCGGGTCGTTGCCGAATTATCGAGATATATTTCTTTCATGACTAATATAAAGCCTCGTAAATTTCTTCTAACTGAAGTTTGCCGTCTCGAATCTGCCGGAAATCATTTCCGGCAGACGATGGAAAACCACTCGCCGTCAGCCACTTCGTCAAGTACTGTAAATCCGGCCTTCTCCAAAGCTTCCCGCACATCGCCTTTACGGAAGATGATGATTCCGGATGTGATGAAAATGCCGTCCTTTTTGATGGCCCTGTATGCTGCCGGAGCCATAGGGATGATGATGTCGGCAAGGATGTTTGCCGTCACGACGTCGTAAGCCCCGTAGCCGACCCGGTCCTGAAGTTCCCTATCTTCTGTCAGGTTTCCGATGTAGACGTCAAAGTCTTCCTTTGAAAGATGGTTCTTCTCCAGATTCTCATAGCAGGTGTCTGTGCAGTCCGGATCGATATCCGTCCCGGTCACATGAGAAGCCCCATAGAGAAGGGCAACAATGGCAAGAATTCCGGACCCCGTTCCCAGATCAAGGACCCGGTCTCCCTCTTTCAGGTACTTCTGCAAACCTTCTATGCAAAGTCTTGTCGACTCATGGGCCCCGGTCCCGAAGGCCACGCCGGGATCGATTTCGAGCTCATGGGTATGGGGAAGGTCGGCAGGAGCCTCCTCCCACGAGGGGCGGATCAGAAGGTCTCCAATTGTGAAGGCGTGGAAGTAGTCCTTCCACTTGTCCCGCCAATCCTTATCGTCTGATGTCGTCACATGCAGGGTACAGGTCCCGACCGGGATGCCCTCTCCGCTCTCCTCTTTTTTCTTGAGTTCCGAGAGGACGCCTGTGACCTTCGAGGCCATCTCATCGGCATCCGTGTCGCCGGGCATATAGAATTTCACAACGGAAGTTCCGTCATCGGCCGGGGTATCAGGCTGCAGTTCCGGGAAGAAGCCGCCTTCTTTTTCCGAATCGTCCACGAATTCATTGTCATCGAATTCCACTGAATCGATTCCCAGCCGGTCGGACAGCATGTAGGCGATGACGTCCTCCGCCTCTGTGGTCGTATCGATGGCAAAGCAGAAGTATTTCATTATTCATGCTCCTAATGGCTCATTCCTGCAGGGCTTCTCTGAATGAAGCTCACACGAAAAAACGTCAGGCAAAAAAATATCCCGCACCATGCGAAAGGATAACCCATGCATTATACGGGATAAAGTCTTTTTTTTCAATGTGGACGTGAAACCTTACGTCGTGAAACGGTCCCGGAAGGACTTTTTCTTTTTCTCGGCCTTGACCTTGGTGCCGCCGGGCGTCAGGGTCTTTCCGGTCGCGTCGTCAAAGGCCTTCAAAGCCTCCTTCGCATCGGCGGAAAGGTTCGTGGGAACCTGAACGACCAGAGTCACATAGTGGTCGCCCCGCATGTTCGCATTCCGCAGGGAAGGAATCCCCTTGCCCTTGAGGCGGATGGTGGTATTGGTCTGGGTCCCGGCCTTGACGTCGTAAGAAACCTTGCCGTCAATCGTGTCGATGATGGCTTCCCCGCCGAGGGCCGCCTGGGCAAAGGAAATCGGAGCTTCCGAATAGACGTCATAGTCCCGCCGCTTGAAGACAGGGTCTTCCTTGACCCGGACCTCGACGAGGAGGTCGCCCCGCTCGCCGCCGTTCGTACCAGGCTCACCCTTGCCCCGGATCCGGACGGCCTGCCCGTCATCTATTCCGGCAGGGATATTGACGGAAAGCCGCTTCTTCTTCGCCACATAGCCGGTGCCATGGCAGTCCGGGCAGGGAGATTCGATAATCTCGCCGGTGCCGTGGCAGTCCGGGCAGGTCGTGACGTTTTGAATGGTGCCGAAGAAGGACTGCTGGGTCATGACAATCTGACCCTTGCCGCCGCACTTGGGGCACTTCTTCTTACCGGTACCCGGCCGACAGCCAGTCCCGTGGCAGGTCTCGCACTCGTCCTTAAGGACAATCTCCAACTCCTTGGTGCAGCCGAAGGCCGCATCATGAAAACTGATATTGACGGCCGCCCTGAGATTGGCCCCCTTCATGGGGCCGTTGCTTGCCCGTCTCCGCGAGGTACCTCCGCCGAAGAAGTCCCCGAAGATATCGGAGAACATGTCGGAGAAGTCCATGCCGGAGAAGTCGAATCCGCCTCCGCCGGCACCGCCCTCGAAGGCCGCATGGCCGAACTGATCATACTGCTTCCGCTTCTCAGGGTCGGACAGGACCGCGTAGGCCTCGGAGCATTCCTTGAATTTGGCCTCGGCCTCCTTGTCTCCCGGGTTCATGTCGGGATGGTATTTCTTTGCGAGCTTCCGGTAGGCCGACTTGATGGTCGCGTCATCCGCGTTCCGGTCGACCCCCAGCACCTCGTAATAGTCTCTCTTTTCAGCCATAATTCAATCTCTCTAACTTCTGTTAAACCTAGTGTACAGCATAAGGGAAGAGCACCTCCTGCGTCGCCGCCAGTGCTCTCCCCCAAAACGCTAAGCTGTCAGAGCAGTTCGCGCATTCGATTAAACTTCTTTAAAGTCCGCGTCAACCACGTCATCGCCGCCGTTGCTGCCGCTGTTTCCGCCGTTAGTGCCATTCGGCTGAGGACCGGGGCCTGCCTGAGGACCTGCCTGACCCTGGGCCTGCTGGGCTGCCTGGGCCTGGGCTTCGTACATCTTTGTGAAGACGCCCTGGGCACTGTGCTCGAGCTTCTCCTTGGCCGCTTTGAGTTCATTGACATCGGCATCCGTCATATTGGCTGCATCCTGATTCTTGTCGAGGAGGTCGCGGACAGCCTTGACATCGGCTTCAACCGCAGCCTTATCAGACTCACTTACCTTGTCGCCGACTTCCTTCAGGGCATTCTCGGTCTGGCTTGCGAAAGCGTCTGCATCGTTTCTTACATCGATGGCTTCCTTCCGCTTCTTGTCCTGGGCCTCATATTCTGCGGCTTCCTTAACTGCCTTGTCGATTTCGTCATCGGACATATTGGAGCCGCCGGTGATGGTGATGTGCTGCTCCTTGCCGGTGCCGAGGTCCTTGGCGGATACGTTTACGATACCGTTGGCATCGATATCGAAGGTGACTTCGATCTGAGGAATTCCTCTGGGTGCGGGTGCGATGCCGTCCAGACGGAACTGGCCGAGGGACTTATTATCCCTTGCAAACTGCCGCTCGCCCTGTACGACGTTGATATCGACGGCGGTCTGATTGTCCTCTGCGGTGGAGAAGATCTGGGACTTCTTCGTAGGGATGGTCGTATTCCGCTCAATGAGCCGCGTTGCGATGCCGCCCATGGTCTCGATGGAGAGAGAAAGGGGTGTGACATCGAGGAGGAGGATTTCCCCGGCACCCGCATCGCCGGCGAGTTTTCCGCCCTGGATGGAAGCGCCGATGGCTACGCACTCATCGGGGTTCAGGGTCTTGGAAGGCTCATGGCCGGTCAACTGCTGTACCTTGTCCTGTACGGCAGGGATTCGGGTAGAACCGCCTACCAGCAGGACCTTCCCAAGATCTGATGTGGTGATGCCGGCATCCTTCAGTGCGTTCTGAACGGGAATTGCCGTTTTCTCAACGAGGTCTCTGGTCAGCTCATCGAACTTTGCACGGGAAAGGTCCATATCGAAATGCTTGGGACCGTCTGCCGTAGCCGTGATGAAAGGCAGGTTGATATTTGTAGTCGTTGCGGAAGAAAGCTCCTTCTTGGCCTTCTCGGCAGCTTCCTTCAGACGCTGCATAGCCATCTTGTCGGAAGAAAGGTCTACGCCCTCTTTTGCTTTGAACTCGGAAACCATCCAGTCGATGATCTTGTTGTCGAAATCATCGCCGCCGAGATGGGTATCCCCGTTTGTTGCAAGGACTTCGATGACACCGTCGCCGATCTCAATGACAGATACATCGAAGGTACCGCCGCCGAGATCGTATACAAGGATTTTCTGCTCTTTTTCATTGTCGAGGCCGTAAGCCAGGGCGGCTGCTGTAGGCTCGTTGATGATACGCTTGACATCGAGACCTGCAATCTTGCCGGCATCCTTGGTTGCCTGCCGCTGAGCATCGTTGAAGTAAGCGGGAACCGTGATGACGGCCTCGGTGACCTTCTCGCCCAGGTAGCTCTCTGCATCACTCTTCAGCTTCTGCAGGATCATCGCGGAAATCTGCTGGGGAGAATACTGCTTGCCATCAATCGTGACATGATAATCCTTGCCCATCTGCCGCTTGATGGAAGATATTGTGTGATCGGCATTGGTAACTGCCTGACGCTTTGCCGGATCACCGACGAGACGCTCACCGTTCTTTGTAAATGCCACGATGGAAGGGGTCGTGCGGGAGCCCTCCTGGTTGGCGATGACGGTCGGCTTTCCACCTTCCATGACCGCTACGCAGCTGTTTGTTGTACCGAGATCGATACCTATAATCTTGCCCATAATTTTTTCCTCCTAAGCAATAGAATGAAAAACTTGTATACTTTTTTGCTGCCGCTCCTTCGCCGTTGAAGGAACCGGCTCTATATGTGAAACGGGATGTGCCCGGTTCATGCTTTATGACGAATATAAACCGCTTCAGTTCGCTACCTTGACCATGGAATGGCGGACGACCGTGTCGTGGAAGGTATAGCCCTTCTGCAGTTCCTCGACTACCTCATTCTCTCCGTACTGGTCGTCGTCCACATGCATGACAGCGTTGTGAAGGTTGGGGTCAAAGGTTTTTCCCTTGGCGTCGATAGCCTCAAGTCCAATGTCATCGAGAGTCTTCGTCATCTGCTTATAGATCATCCGGACTCCGTCGCCGAAAGCATCGCCCTCTGCCGGGGCATTTGCCAGACCCCGTTCGAAATTGTCAACGACAGGAAGAATCTTTTCCAAGACGCTCCGGGCTCCGGCGTCAAACATGTCCGCCTTTTCCTTCTCGGTCCGCTTGCGGAAGTTCTCAAACTCGGCCATCTGCCGCTTGAGGCGATCGGTCAGGTCGTCAATCTTTTCCTGCTCGGGAGAGGGCTTCTTTTCCTCCGCCTTCTCCTCCGCGGTTTCTCCCGGTTTTGTATCTTCAGCAGGCTTTTCCGCTTCTTCCTTCTTTTCCTCTTTTTTTGCCTCAGCTTCGGCTTTTACTTCCTTCTCAGATTCTTTGGAAGTTTTTTCTTCGGTTTCGAAATTTTCTTTTTTCTCCGCCTTGCCTTCCGCATTATGCTTGTTATGAGACATTCCTGCTATTTCCTTTCCATATATTTTCTAATCATCCGTCCGCCGCAGTGCCTTGTCCAGGCCGGATTTGATGCGGGACATGGTTTCGACGACCTTGCGGTAGTCCATCCGCTTGGGACCGATGATTCCGATGGTGCCCTTGACCCCGTCGGCCAGCTCATAGGTGGCGGTGACAACGGAGCAGTCCTCCATGTTCGACATCTCGTTTTCGGAGCCAATCATGACCCGAATGCCGTTCTTCTTCAGTTCCTCGTCGTCCTCGGTCTCCCGGATGAATTCCTGCAGCTCTTCCTTGTTCTCAAGCTTGGAAAGAATTTCACTGGCCTGCTGCTTATTGTCCGAAAGTTCCGGGTACTTGAAGATATTCGTGGCTCCGGAAGTGTAGACCTCAAGGTCCTCAGAATCATTGATGGTTTCAGCCACCGTTTTCATAACGGCTTCGACGATGTCTTCCTTGTCTCCAGCCTGGGCCTTCATCTTCTGAATCAGCTCCAGATTGATTTCCGAAACGGTGAGGCCGTTCAGATTCGTATTCAGGAGCATGTTCATCTTCAGGAGGTTCTCATTGTCCAAAGGCTCGTCCACTTCGATGATGCGGTTCTTTACGAGATTCCCGCCCATGACGACGACACAGAGGAGCTGGTCATCTGCCACATTCGAAAGCTGGACGAACTTCACCCGGTTCGTGGAAAGGGCCGGAGCCGAAACGACGGACGGATACTGGGTCGTCTTGGCCAGAAGCTGAACGACCTGCTTTAAGAGCTCTTCCAGCTTCTCGGTCTTCTTCAGGAGCAGGTCCTTGGCGTCATCCGCCTCGTCCTCTTCCACATCCAGCAGGTGGTCCACATAGAAGCGGTAGCCCTTGTCGGAAGGAATCCGGCCGGCTGAGGTGTGGGGCTGAACGATGTACCCGAGCTCCTCCAGGTCACTCATCTCGTTTCGGATGGTAGCTGAGGAAAGCGAAACGCCGGGGAATTTGGAAATCGTCCGGCTGCCCACCGGCTCACCGGTTTCGAAGTAGGTCTGGATGATCGCGTTCAATATGAGGATTTTTCGTTCGTCCAGTTCGTCGTCCATCGGGGGTTCCTTTCTCTGTTAGCACTCGATTGTTTGGAGTGCTAATATCTACGACTGTTAATCTACTCCCCTCCGCACAAAATGTCAACAGCTAATTAGAAAATTTTGCACAAAAATAGCAGCGGCCGTGGTCGCTGCTAATCGTCTACTCATATCTGAGGGCATCGATCGGGTTCATCCGTGCAGCCTTGGCCGCCGGATAGTAGCCGAAGAAGACACCGATGGCAAGGGAAATCAGGAAAAAGATGCCGATCTGCTTAAAGGATAGTACCGGAGCTATGCCCTGCATTTTGCAGGCCACAAAGCCGATGCTGATGCCGCCGGCAATACCGATGGCCCCGCCGATGAGGCAGATCATGATGGCTTCCGTGATGAACTGGCTCCGGATGTCTGAGTTCAGGGCACCGAGGGCCTTACGGGTCCCTATTTCCTTCGTCCGCTCGACAATGGTCACGGTCATGATGTTCATGACTCCGATGCCGCCGACCAGGAGGGCAATGGCCCCGACCAGGGCCGCCTGCAGGGATTTCTGCTTGACGGAGGCTTCCGCCTGCTCTATGTAGGTGGCATTGTTGTCCCCGTCGACAATGGCGTTCGTGCCGGCCGGAACCAGGGACTGGAGGTAGGCCTTGATGTCGTCTGTCAGGGTGAAGACATCCTCGCCGGGCTTGGCATTCAGTGAGAAGTAGTTGATCTGCTTCCCGCTCTCGTACTTGACCAGGCTCTGGGCGTTTAAGTAGGGAATGTAGAGGTCCGTCTGGATATTTTTCATATCCGCGGAATTCTGGAAGTCCTGCCCCTGAATCTGGTAGGCGTAGACCCCGATGATCGTATAGATGTAGGTCTGCTTGTTTTCATCCTGCCCGCCCAAATCCATGTCCGACATTTCAAACTCTATGTCCTGGCCTATGGCCCCCTCATAGTCTCCGTCGAAAAGATTGTCGACGAGCTTGTCCGAGACAATGCAGACCTTGTCATCGGCCCCCATCTGCCCTTCCTGGAAGGTCGTCCCGGCCGTCAGCTGAAAGTTGTTTGTGGGAAGCTTGAAAAAACCGTTATTTACCCCCTGCACTGTGATGTTGGCCGTCTTCGAATCGGAAGCCGAATCCCGCTTGGCCTGAGTGGAAGTCAGCCAGGCCTGCATCATGATGCAGTCAATCTTGTCACCGAATTTCGCGACCATCTTCTCCATCATGTCCTTCGTAAACTGGGGCTGGCTCGACGTGTCCGCAGGCTCCGTGACATTTCCTGCGTCGTCCGTATCGCTCATTGTGTAGTCTTCATAGATATAGTAATTGATGACGTTCGTCCCCATCTGGCTGTACTCCTTCTTCGTCTGTTCGACTGTGGAGTTTCCGATGGTGGTGATGGCGATGACGGCCGCGATACCGATGATGATGCCGAGCATGGTGAGGAAGGTTCGGAGCTTATTGGCCATCAGGGACCGCCAGGCCAGCGTGATGTTTTCACCCAGCATAGGCACCCTTCCTTTCACCGGTAATCCGCCCGTCCATGAGGGTCAGAATCCTACTCGTTTCCTCGGCCACGTGCTCACTATGAGTAATTAAAAGCACGGTCTTTCCCTTATCATGAAGGTCGTGAAATATATTGATGACTTCTTCAGACGTCTCCCGGTCCAGAGCGCCCGTGGGCTCGTCGCCAAGGATGAGGGCAGGGTCATTTGCCATGGCCCGGGCGATGGCGACACGCTGCTTCTGGCCGCCGGAAAGCTCATCCGGATTGTGGTTCATCCTGTCCTTCATGCCGACCATTTCGAGGAGCTCTTCCGCCCGCTCCTTCCGTTCCCTCGGGGACTTTCTGGCATAGAGGAGGGGTACCTCGACGTTCGCCAGAGCACTCATCCGGGGAATGAGATTATAGTTCTGAAAAACAAAGCCGATGCGGAGGCCGCGGATCTTCGACATGGTCGCATCCTTCATGCATTCGACGTCTTCGCCCAGCAGGGAATACTTCCCTTCCGTGGGCTTATCCAGAAGGCCGATGATGTTCATGAGGGTCGACTTGCCCGAACCGGACTCGCCGACGATGGACGTAAGCTCCCCCTCCCGGATATCGAGCGATATTCCGTGCAGGACCTCCAGCTCGTTTTCGGAGCCGATATAATATTTTTTGACAATATTCTCCAGATGAATGACGACATCGGAAGACGCCTTTGTCTCTTCGGCACACTCCTTCGCCGGTGTATCCGCCTCCGGCAGAGTTTTTTCCGCCTGTTCAGTCTCCGGAGCTTTTACGGTTTCTTCGCTCAATTGTAGATCCCCTCTAATAACTGGGAGTTGTCTGTATAGGTAGAGTCCGTTCCGTCCATGCCTGTCATGTCCGAGGTCATGCCGGTCCCGTACAGGGAATCGCCTTCATTGATGTTGCCGGAGGTAATCTCCGTGTAGGAGCCGTCTGTCACACCCGTGGTGATCTTGACGGCATAATAGACATTTCCAGCGGAGTCTGTCATGGTATCGCTGCTGCCGGAGGCACTGTCCGAAGAGCCGTCCCCTTCGACATAGATATCGGTGCCGGTATCCGCCCCGCCGATGATTTCATTTCCGTTTTCGTCCGTTGCCGGAATTTCAGCAGAAGAACTTTCCACTCCTGCCGTATCCGAAGAATCCGTGCTGCCGTCTCCGGCCCCCATGACATAAACGCAGGTATCCCCGTCCATGTCCGTCATGATCGTATCGTTAGGCACGGCAATGGCATCTTTGGCCTCCGCCGTCACGAACTCCATCTTCGCGTTCATGCCAAGGCGCAGGCGCTCGATGGAGGACGTAATGGCCACCTCAACCCGGTAGTAGACCTTCTTTTTTGATGTAATGAGACTGGTGTCTGTACCGGAGGTTCCGCTTCCCGCGGATGCAGAGGAATCGGTCGTGGGGGTTACGGCGCAATAGGTCACCTGCCCGGTCACGGTCTCATCTCCCGTGGAATCCGTCGTCATGTAGACATTCTGTCCGACGAAGACGTCCGCGATATGGGCTTCCTCTACATCGACGACGGCCTTGAGGGAGGAGAGATTTGAAATGACGACAGGATTTGCCGCCACAGCCTGACCGGGTGTGATATTTACAGCCGTGACCGTTCCGTCCATGCCGGC
>ONBT01000031.1 GCA_900316075.1 uncultured Lachnospiraceae bacterium
GCTCGCGAAGACCGGTCTTATGGTTACCGGCATGATGACATTCGTAAATACCTGGAATGAGCTTCTTGTTGCCATGGTATTTATTTCAGACCCCGCCAAGAAGACCCTTCCGGTTACTCTGACCTATTTCGTTGGCCCGTATGCAACGAATTATTCGCAAATGTTTGCGGCCATTGTCATATCCGTCATTCCGACAATCATTGTCTACTGTGCGTTCTCGAACCAGATCGTGGACGGTCTGACCCAGGGAGCCATCAAAGGCTGACGGGTACATTATTCAGATTACCAGCTTTACCCTCCTTACTTTGCCCGCCGGAAATGGCGGGCATTCTTTTCGTCAGAATAATGTAAACATCCAGAAAAAACAGAAAGCCGGCGTGGAGGGAATGAAATATAATAAATGAAGAGGAGCAAGGGCATGCGTATAAGGCTTCCGGCAATTTTCAGTGACGGGATGATGCTGCAGGGAAAGCGGCCGGTAAAGGTATGGGGAACCGCTGCCCCCGGGGCGGAGGTGCAGGCAGATATTCAGGGAAGGGCAGTGAAAGTACGGGCAGGTGAGGATGGACATTTTTCTCTTACTCTGCCGCCCCTTTCCTACGGGGAAGGCGAGATGCTGACCATTTCCTGTGAAGGAGAAGAAGTCACGATTCATGATGTGGCGGTCGGAGAAGTCTTTCTGGCCGGCGGCCAGTCCAATATGGAGTTCTGGCTCCGCTATGAAGCGCATTTCGATGAGGAGAAGGATCTGCCCCGGGACGGGCGGCTCCGCTTCTTCGATGTGCCGGAAATCTCCTATGACGGGCAGGAAGAGGACTTTGACTTCAGCGGGACGGGCATCTGGCGCAAGGCCGGCCCCGGGGACCGGGACTGGTTTTCTGCGGTTGGATATTATTTTCAGAAAGCGCTTTCGGCGGAGCTCGACTGCCCGGTGGGCATCGTGGGCTGCAACTTCGGCGGAACCACGGCCTCGGCCTGGATGCCGACAGAGTCCGTGGAAGAAGTGGGCCAGGTCTGGATGGAGGATTACCGGGCGGCTCTAAAAAAGATTGAAGACCAGGGAATTTCTGTGGAACACTATTGGGAACGGGAACGGACCAATGCCGGAAACGACAAGGGAAATCCTTTCACCAACGATTTCTGCAATACCTTTCTGAAGCATACGCCTGATGCGGAGGAGATCGCGGCCTATGAGGCCCGGCAGGCGGCAGCAGGCGGGGAGAATCCCCTGTTTTCCATTCTATTGCCCGAAGCCGTGCCCGGTATCCTCTATGAGCACATGCTGAAAACCGTGGCTCCCTATACCATCCGGGCTTTTCTCTACTACCAGGGGGAGTCGGACGATCCTCATGCGGATCTCTATGCAGTCATGCTGACCCGGCTGATTCAGGACTGGCGGACACTTTGGGGAGAAGACCTTCCCTTCCTGCAGGTGCAGCTGGCTCCCTTCTCCTACTGGATGCAGATTTACGAGATGAACTGGGGCGAGCTCCGCATGGCCCAGGGGGCCGTCAGCAGCGGAGAGAAGAACGTCTATATCACCTCCATCGCCGATTGCGGAGACGAGGATGACATCCATCCCAAAGACAAGAAGACGGTCGGAGAGCGCTTGGCCCTGCTGGCCCTCGGAAGAGTGTACGGGCGGCGAGCCCTGTGCGAGCCGCCCCGCGCGATCAGCGCAGACCGGGACGGCCGGGAGGTCCGGATCCGCTTCGAAAATGGTGATGGGCTCCATCTGACCGGGAAGGAAGTGGACGGGCTCTGCATTTGTCCTGAGGTGCCCTACACGGCGGAGACCGAAGGAGACTGCCTGCTGCTTCACCTTTCGAAGGATGTGGGCCGGCTCCGCCTCCGCTTCGGTTGGGACGGTTATTTCTGCGCCAATGTGAAGAACGCCGTCGGCATCCCGCCCCTGGCCTTTTCTCTGGTTACGACCTCGTGAATTATACCGTCGACGGAAAACGAAAACATTCTTCCGGTAAAAAAGGATAAAAACATGGGCTGTGTAAAATGAGTGATGCATTTTACACAGCCCGTTTTTTAGCCATATCGGATAGAAATTCTTTATTTGCTCAACCATCAAAATATTTCTGACTTTTCCGGCGTCCTGTGTTATGATTGGAAACGGAATACCGATGAAAAGTTTCTTGAAGGCAGGCTATGACACACAGGCAGTTCATTGAAAAACTCGGGGACACGCCGGTCATTGCGGCAGTCAAGTCCGATGAAGATCTGACGGCTGCCCTGACGGAAACGGACATCGGCATCATTTTCATCCTGTACGGGGACGTCGTCACACTTCCGGAAATTACAGCAAGGGTCCGGAAGGCGGGGCGGAGCGCCTTCGTGCACATCGACCTGGTCTCCGGCCTCTCTGTCAAGGACGAGGCAGCGGTGGACTATGTGAAGCGGTTCACGGAAGCCGACGGCATCATCACGACCAGGTCCAATATTTCCGCCCACGCGCGGGAAATCGGCCTGAATACGGTGCTCCGCTTTTTCGTCATCGACTCCAAAGCCGTGAACAATATCAAGCGCCTTGCGAATGAGCATGTCCAGCCGGATGTGATTGAGATCATGCCCGGTGTCGTCTCTCCGGACATCATCACGGAGATTGACGGGCTTTCCAGGGTGCCTGTTCTTGCTGGCGGCCTGGTTCGGACCCGGGAAGAATGCATGCGGGCCCTGTCTGCCGGGGCGACGGCGGTGTCGACCACGAATCGAAAACTGTGGAAGGCGTGACCCCCTTCCACAGGGGTCAAATGCAAATTGTCAGGCCATAGTTCCAAGCCTTCGGCTGCGCGGAGCGAAGAAGCATCTCAAAAGGTGGCGAAATGCAAAATAGCAGGCCATAGTTCCAAATCATCAGCAGCGCGGAGCCAAGAAGCATGTTAAAAGGTGGCCAAATGAAAATTTGAAGGCTATATTTCCAAATTTTCAGCTGCCCAGAGCAAAGACACTTCGACAATAGGGGATAAATGCAAAAACAATGGTCATGTTTCCATTTTCTTGCCATTCCACTCTCTGCTCTGCCTGAACCTAGGGAACAAATGCAAAAATCACGTCCATAGTTCCAATTATCGGACATACCGGGATTATGTATAGTTCCAATTTCGGACATAATCGTGTGGACGCGGGGGTTATATAATTCATAAGGGGGAAATATGAGTGCAAAGTATGTAATGGCGCTGGATGCCGGCACGACAAGTAACCGCTGTATTCTTTTTGACCGGCAGGGGAATATGTGCTCCGTGGCCCAGAAGGAATTCCGGCAGATCTATCCGCAGCCGGGCTGGGTCGAGCATGATCCCAAGGAAATCTGGTCCACCCAGCTGGGCGTTGCCGTCGAAGCCATGGGAAAGGTCGGGGCCCAGGCCTCGGACATTGCGGCCATCGGCATCACGAACCAGCGGGAGACCACCATCGTCTGGGACAGGGAGACCGGAGAGCCGGTCTACAATGCCATCGTCTGGCAGTGCCGGCGGACAAGTGAATACGCCGACAGTCTGAAGGAGCGCGGCCTCACGGACATGATCCGGGACAAGACCGGTCTCATCATCGACGCCTATTTCTCGGCAACGAAGATCCGCTGGATTCTCACCAATGTGCCGGGAGCCCGGGAAAAGGCCGAAGCAGGAAAGCTTCTCTTCGGCACCGTCGAGACCTGGCTCATCTGGAAACTGACGGAAGGAAGAGTCCATGTGACGGACTACTCCAACGCCGCCCGGACAATGCTGTTCAACATCAATACTCTGGACTGGGACGACGACATTCTGAAGGAACTGGACATCCCGAGGTCCATGCTGCCCACTCCCATGCCTTCGTCAGCGGTCTACGGGGAGGCGGATCCCAAGTTCTTCGGCGGCCCCATCCCGATCGGCGGGGCAGCAGGCGACCAGCAGGCGGCCCTCTTCGGCCAGACCTGCTTCACGGAAGGCGAAGCGAAGAACACCTACGGCACCGGCTGCTTCCTCCTCATGAACACGGGCGAGAAGCCGGTCTTCACGAAGAACGGCCTTCTGACCACCATCGCCTGGGGCATCGACGGAAAAGTGAATTACGCACTTGAGGGCTCGGTCTTTGTGGCCGGGGCTTCGGTCCAGTGGCTCCGGGATGAGCTCCGCATCATCGATTCCTCCGCAGATTCCGAATACATGGCGACAAGAGTCAAAGACACGAACGGCTGCTATGTCGTTCCGGCTTTCACAGGTCTTGGCGCTCCCTATTGGGACCAGTACGCCCGGGGCACCATCGTCGGATTGACCCGCGGCTGCAACAAGTACCACCTGATCCGGGCCACCCTCGAAGGGGTCGATTACCAGGTGGCGGATGTACTGGCCGCCATGGAAGAGGCCTCCGGCGTGGACCTGAAAGCCCTGAAGGTGGACGGCGGCGCTTCGAAGAACAACTTTCTCATGCAGTTTCAGGCCGATATCATCGGGGTTCCGGTCAACCGGCCTTCCTGTGTCGAGACGACGGCCATGGGGGCGTCCTATCTGGCCGGTCTGGCTGTCGGCTACTGGAAAAATAAGGCCGAGGTCATTTCAAACTGGAACATCGACGCTGTCTTCAAGCCCGAGATGTCCGAAGAAGACCGGGCCCGCCACATGAGGGGCTGGCACAAGGCGGTCAAGTACGCTTCGGGATGGGCGAAAGACGACGACTGAAAACTGTTTTTTATGATAATAATGTACAGCCTGCGTATGACGGGTCTCTCAGAGGAAACTAATTTTTGAAAAATCGTGTATTTCCTCTTGCATTGCCCCTCACGCGGGTGTATGATGCAGACATAAGTTAATCATTGAGCTGAGAAAAGGAGTCGGCTATGAAACGCAAAAAGCATTGCGTTTTATTGTCGGCTTTATTTTTATGGTTTCGGCGGGACTCCCCTTGCAATCCGGCCCGAGCCGTGACAAGCGAAAGGAGATTTTCATGGTTTATGATGTGGTAATTATCGGCGCGGGCGTCACCGGAGCTGCCGTGGCCCGGGAACTGTCCCGCTACAAGGCCGAGGTGTGTGTTCTCGAGGCGGGAGAGGATGTATGCTCGGGCACATCCAAAGCGAATTCCGCTATTATTCATGCGGCTCGATGATGGCAAAGATGAATGTCCGCGGCAACGAGATGATGGACGACCTGTGCCGGGATCTGGACATCCCCTTCCGCCGCAACGGCTCTTTCGTTGTCTGCCTGGACGAGAACGAAAAGGCCGGCATTCAGGCCCTCTACGACCGGGGCGTGAAGAATGGGGTTCCCGATATGGAAATCCTTTCCGGTGATGAGGCGAGAAAGCTGGAGCCCAATCTCACACCTGATGCGGTCTGTGTCCTTTACGCAAAGACCGCCGGCATCATCTGCCCCTTCAAGCTCAATATCGCCATGGCGGAAAACGCGAATGTAAACGGGGTCGACTTCCGCTTCAATACCCGGGTCGAGACCCTGAAGAAGGAAGATGGGTTCTGGAAACTCCGTACCAACAACGGCGAGTACAAGGCCCGCTATGTGGTAAACGCAGCCGGCGTCTATGCGGACGTCTTCCACAATATGGTCTCGAAGAAGAAGATTCACATCACTCCCCGGAAGGGCGAGTACAATCTCCTGGACCGGAACGCCGGCGGCATCGTCGAGCGGACCATCTTCCAGCAGCCCACGAAATACGGCAAGGGCGTCCTGGTCGCACCCACGATTCACGGCAACGTCATCGTCGGCCCTACCGCGACGGATATTGAAAACAAAGAGGGCGTGAACACCACCCAGGAGGGTATCGACGAGCTGACACAAAAGGCCACCCGCTGCGTACCGAACCTTCCCATGCGGCAGGTCATCACGGCCTTTGCCGGCCTCCGCGCCCATGAGGACCACCATGAATTCGTCCTCGGCCCTGTAGAGGAAGACGAGACCTTCATCGACTGCGCCGGAATTGAGAGCCCCGGTCTTACCAGCTCCCCGGCTATCGGCGAGTACATCGGCAATATGATGCGGGATATGATGCATCTTCAGAACAAGGAGAACTGGATCGCCACCCGCAAGGATATTTTGAAACCTTCCGAACTTTCCATCGAAGAGCGGAATGAGCTCATCAAAAAGGAACCCGCCTACGGGCAGATCATCTGCCGCTGCGAGTCCGTGACCGAAGGCGAGATCATCGACGCCATCCGTCGGCCCCTTGGCGCCCGGTCTCTGGACGGCGTGAAACGTCGGACGCGCGCCGGCATGGGCCGCTGCCAGGCCGGCTTCTGCAGCCCCAAGGTTATGGAAATCCTGAGCCGTGAACTCGGCCTTCCACTTGACGAAATTACGAAGTCCGGAGGAGAGTCAAAGATTGTATTCGAGCGGACAAAGGGACTGGAGGACAAGTGAGATGAAAAATTATGATATCGTAATCGTCGGCGGCGGTCCTGCAGGCCTTGCGGCTGCTGTTGCGGCAAAAAAGGCCGGGAATGATTCGATTCTCATTCTCGAGCGGGACAAGGAATTGGGCGGCATTCTGAACCAGTGCATCCACAACGGCTTCGGTCTCCATACCTTCAAGGAGGAGCTGACCGGGCCCGAGTACGCATGGCGCTTCATTCAGCAGGTGTTGGATTTAGGGATAGAGTACAAGCTCAACACCATGGTCATGGACATCGCTCCGGACCGGACCGTCACCGCCATGAACAAGGAAGATGGCATGTTCCAGATTCCGGCCAAGGCAGTCATCCTGGCCATGGGCTGCCGGGAGCGGCCGAGAGGAGCCCTGAACACGCCCGGCTACCGGCCCGCCGGTATCTTCTCCGCAGGAACGGCCCAGCGGCTCGTGAACATCGAAGGCTACATGCCCGGCCGCGAAGTCGTCATCCTGGGCTCCGGTGATATCGGCCTCATCATGGCCCGCCGGATGACCCTGGAAGGGGCCAAGGTCAAGGTCGTTGCCGAGGTCATGCCCTATTCCGGCGGCCTGAAGCGGAACATCGTCCAGTGTCTGGACGATTTCGGCATCCCGCTGAAGCTCTCCCACACGGTTGTCGACATCGAAGGCAAGGAGCATATCAAGGCCGTCACAATCGCGGAAGTCGGCCCCGACCGGAAGCCCATTCCCGGCACGGAAGAGCGCTACACCTGCGACACCCTCCTTCTGTCGGTCGGCCTGATTCCGGAGAACGAGCTCTCCCAGAAGGCCGGCGTCGAGATGAGCCGGATTACGAACGGACCTGTAGTAAACGAGTCCCTCGAAACCAATATCCCCGGCGTCTTCGCCTGCGGCAACGTCCTCCACGTCCATGACCTGGTCGACTACGTTTCCGAGGAGGCGACCCGGGCCGGGGCCAACGCGGCGGCTTTCGTCGCGGACGGCTGCAAGGAAGAAAAGCCTGCCCATCCGATTACTCTCCATGCGACAGACGGGGTCCGCTACACGGTGCCTTCGACGATCGATACGGACCGCATGACGGACCAGCTGACGGTCCGCTTCCGGGTCGGCGCTATATATAAGAACGCCTATGTTTCCATCTATTACGGCGACGAGCGCGTCCGCCACACCCAGAAGCGCATCATTGCGCCCGGCGAGATGGAGCAGGTCATTCTCCTGAAGGACGACCTGAAGAAGCACCCGGACCTTTCCGACATTACCATCAAGATTGAGAATGAGTGAAGGGGTTTATATTATTCATGAATAATATAAAGCACCAAGAATGATCGGAGTGAACGATATGATAGAGAAAAAAGAACTGACCTGCATCAACTGCCCCATGGGCTGCGCGCTTTCGGTCGAGCTCGAGGACGGGGTCGTGAAGAGCGTGACCGGAAACACCTGCCCGCGCGGCGACGCCTATGCGAGAACAGAGGTTGTCAATCCCGTGCGGACCGTGACGTCCACCTGCATTGTGGAAGGCGGCGACAAGCCCCGGGTTTCGGTCAAGACCGCATCGCCGATTCCCAAGGGAAAGATCGACGAAGTCATGAAGGATATCAACGCGGTCCGCGCCGAGGCACCTGTGAAGATCGGGGATGTGCTGATCAAGAATACCGCCGGCACCGGCGTCGACGTCATTGCGACGAGAAACATTGAGAAGATTGCATAAGAGCCTTTGAAAAAGGGGTAATTGAGGGGACCTGCGCAAAGAACGCAAAAGAAGAGCCGGCCGCTATCGGGGGATAGCGGCCGGCTCTTGAAATACTTGGAATTATTTTTCTTCCGCCGGCATCCCGAGATACTTTCGCAGGGCAGGGATGGCGGCTTCCGCATCGGCGTGGCCCAGCATGTAGAGGTCGCCGAGCTTTTCAATGTCCGGTTCCATGCGGCCGACCTGGGGCGGAATGGAAGGAGCGATGCAGAAGACGCGGCCCCTTTCCTCCAGGCGTTCGAGACGGTCGCACTCGCGGTTGTAGCGCTCATCGCTGTGGCGCAGGGCCCGGAGAAGATTGGGGTAAACCGCATAGCGGCGGGCAGCCACTTCGTCATAGGCCGCATCAGCCATGCCTCCGCCGGTCGTGTCCTTGTGGAAGCCCCGGGACCGGGTGCGGATGACGACGACTTGTTCATAGCCTTCATCCAGGGCCCACTGGTAGGGGATATTGCAGGAGCAGCCACCGTCCAGATAGCGGTGACCGTCGAGATATACGGAAGCGGAGAGGACAGGCATCGTAGCCGAAGCCCGGATGGCCTTGTCCATGTCGGAGACATTCTTCTTCTCCAGATAGGCAGGCTTCCCGGTGGCTACATCCGTAGCTACCGCGACGAAACGGCGGGAACTGGAGTTGAAGGCCTTCCAGTCGAGGGCTTCGACATTCACCTGGTCGGAGAACATGTACTCGAAGCCGAAAGGACTCTTGTTCCGGAGATAGGCTGTGAGGCCGAAATAGCGGCGGTTGTAGCGGTTCGAAAGGTTGAAGCGGGCCGAACGGCCGATCTGGCGCGTGATGTAGCCGACCCCGTTCAGGGCCCCGGCGGAAACGCCGACGACGGTCTGCAGATTGATCCCGTGCTCCATCAGGGCGTCCGTGACGCCGGATGTGTAGAGGCCTCTGAGGGCTCCGCCTTCCAGAACGAGGCAGCCGTCCGTGATAGGCCCCCGGGCCCGCCCGTGCTTGATTTCATCGATACGGGAATAGGACTTGTACTCGATGTGGTCCTTATAGAACTTCGCGCCGGCCAGGGCCGCAACCGCCGCCACAGCGGCATATTTCACTCCTTTTGATGCCATATCAGCCTCCACCAGAATATTTCTGTCATGAATAATGTAAACAGGCCGTTTGGTAACTGCCTTTACCTTACCATTTTTCACCGGGCTACGAAAGAGGAATATGTGGACAATACGGAGAATTTGTAGGAAGAATGCCGGATTTGTGGTACCATAGCTGAGAACGTGAAATCATATGTCAAGGCAGTCCGCTGTGGTCTGCATGAAATGAAGGAGAGATATGGGAACATTTCGTACAATCGAAGTACATGAAGCGGTCGGCACCGTAAACGACCGCATTGCCGAAGATACCCGGCGGGAACTCAAAGATCAGGGCACATTCATGGTGAATCTGATGGCCTCCCCGGGCGCCGGCAAGACCTCAGTGCTCCTGAAAACGATAGAAGCATTGAAGAAGAATAATATAAAAATCGGGGTCATGGAGGCCGATATTGAGGCCGAAGTTGATGCCGAGACCATGGAAAAGGCCGGGGTTGCGACAATTCAGGTCCATACGGCCGGCCGCTGTGCCATGGATGCGAAGATGACGAGCGATGCCCTCGCATCCTTTGATACGAAGGGCCTGGACCTCATCTTTCTCGAGAACATCGGAAACCTGGTGTGCCCGGCCGAGGACGACACCGGCGCCCACAGGAATGTCTGTATCCTGTCTGTTCCGGAAGGCGACGACAAGCCCCTCAAGTATCCCCTGATGTTTCAGGTCTGCCAGGCAGTCATTATCAATAAGATCGACACCAAGGACTACTTCCCCTTCGACGATGAGGCGGTTGTAGAGCGTATCCACGAGCGAAATCCCTTTGCCAAAGTCTTCTTCGTCAGCGCAAAGACCGGGGAGGGAATTGACGCTTGGGCGGAGTGGCTCATGGAGGAGATGAAGAAATGAACGCGGATACAGTAAAGATTATAGATCTGAAAGAGAGCATTCTGGCGGACAACGACGCGGATGCAGAAGTGCTTCGGGGCGAACTCAGGAAGAAGGGGACCTTCTATTTGAATGTAATGTCCTCGCCGGGTTCTGGAAAGACCACGACGATTCTGGCTCTTTTGAAGGAGCTGCCGAAGGACATCCGGGTGGCGGTCATGGAAGCGGACATCGACTCGGACGTGGACGCAAAGACCATTGCGGCAGCGGGCTTCGACTCGGTCCAGCTGCATACGGGTGGTATGTGTCATCTCGACGCGGATATGTCGAGGCAGGGGATGCGGGAACTGCCCGGGGACTATGACCTGGTCATTCTTGAAAATGTGGGGAACCTGGTCTGCCCGGCTGAGTTCGATGCCGGGGCTTCGAAGAACCTCTGCATTCTGGCCCTTCCGGAAGGGGATGATAAGCCCCTCAAGTACCCGCTCATGTTTGAAAAGTCCGACTGTGTCGTCATCAACAAGATTGATGCGGCCCCGGTCTTCGACTTCGACATGGAGAAGGCGACGGAGGCTATCCACAAGCGGCACGCCGGAATCCCCATTTTCCCGGTATCCGCGAAGACAGGAGAGGGTGTAGAACCGCTCGCCGCATGGCTCGCTTCCGAGGTGTGGGCGTGGAAATCATGAGATTTGTAAATGCATAGATTGTTGAAGCCGGAGCGCGTACGCAATGCGTGCGCGCTCCGGCTTTTCTTGCGGACATTTGCCTTGAAACAAGTTATAAGCCCAAGGTTCATAGGCCAGTTGGCAGACTTTTGTTTTGAAACAAGCTATAAGCCCAAGGCCGCCGACCCTATTGGCGGGCTTTTGTCCTGAAACAAGCCATAAGCCCAAGGCCGCCGGCCCTATTGGTGGACTTTTGTCCTGAAACAAGATATGAGCCCAAGGCCGCCGACCCTATTGGCGGACTTTTGTTCTAAATTAAGCCATAGGCCCGCAATCCTTCATTCCCAGGCCATTTTCGGTTCCGCCTTAGGGGACAAATGCAAGAAATGAAACTATAGGCCCACAGTCCTGCTTTTCAAGCCTTTTTTCAGTCCCGCCTTAGGGGAGAAATGCAAGAAATGAAGCCATAGGCCCGCAATTCTTATTTTCAAACCTTTTTTCAGCTTCGACTTAGGGGAGAAATGCAAGAAATGAAGCTATAGGCCCGCGATTCTGCTTTTCAAGCCATTTTTCGGCCATGACCCTGGTGGACAAATGCAAGAAAAGGAACGATAGTTCCAAGTCAGGTGAAATCCTCCCAGTCCGTCGAAAGATTTGCCCGGAAGTAGGCAAGAATCTTCTCGGCGTTGTCGGAGTCGTGCTCGATTTCCCTGGAGTACCAGGCGGCGGTCTTCATCAGAGGCGTGCCGTTTGCATAGGAAAGGAAGGCCGGCACAAAAGCCCCGCAGGCGATGAAGCCGGCCCAGACCGGTGTTTCGCAGTCGTTGACCGCTTTCAGGAAGTAGCGGTAGACGTAGTAGGCATAGAGGCGGGAAAGGACCGTCCGGTGAGCGTCGAGGTAGGCTCCGAAGCTGGGGTATTTTTTCTCAGGCTCCGCGTCCCAACGATAGGAAGAGACTTCGCTTTCTTTGCCGGTTCCGGCGAGCATTTTTCCGGCCGGGAATCCCGCCATTCCAGGCATACCTGCACCTCCAGAAACGCCTTCCATATCAAAGGCACAGGTCTGCACCTCTTCAAGCTCGTGCTTCCACCGGTCGGTCAGGATGGAGAGATTCTCCCGCAGGAAGAGGCAGAAGTCCTGCAGGGTGATGAGAAGAGGAGTTTCGTCCGCTGTCCGGTATTCTTCGAAGCCGGAAATCAGCTGGTCCGCGATGTCATCAGAGAATTCAAAGGCGTATTCGGGTGCCTCATCATTAATGATCGGCTGAAGCAGGGAAACGCGGCGGATGAGGTCGATGATATGGGCGTCCAAGGGAAGGCTCTCGTCAAAGGCTTCTGCAGAGAGCAGGGAATTCCTGGTTCGGGCAAGAATGTTCAGTACGGCGTCGTCCGCATTTGTCGGGGCGTCGGGATAAGTCTGAACGCTTGGTTTTACAGCGTTTGAAGAGGTAAGCGCAGGATTTAATTGAGCGTCTGTGAAAGATGTGACAGCAGTGATGGCAGATTGCGCAGTTCCGGCATAGTTCTTTGTGTCTTCTGCAGCTGTCGTTCCAGAGCCGTTCACCGGCGTTTCAAACACCAGACGCACCACCTCCGGGCAGGAGACGGAAGGCGACCGTTCCGCAAAGCCCTCGTATTCCTCGGTGTTGTAGGGGTGCTCCCGGCAGGTCTCCGACGTGTGCTCATAACCCAGGGTCAGGCGGAGGCGGCAGAGGCCGTCCTCCTGCAGGAAGGGACAGTTGGTTCCGTTCAGGGCGAAGGTCGTGCAGGAGGTGCCGGTGAAGAGGCCGGAGTCATCGAGGACATCCCGCCCGTCAGGTGCAGAGGCGGCTTGCGCCGCCTGCGGGGCCTCGCCACAGGGCTCGGCCCCGGATTCCTGTTCCGCTATAGTGGATGTATCTCCCAGTTTCCTTCCATCCACCCGCATCCATTTCCGCAGTTCATCTCCGAACTCCCCCTGCACCGTCCGGTAGTAGGCTGCCGTCTCATCATCAATATCGATGATCCACTCCATGCAGCAGTTCTCGGGACAGTCCCCGGCAAGGCATTTGAGTTTTTTCCCATAGGCAGGTTCCAAAAGCAAATCGGACATTCGAATCTCCTGAGTACGCATTGCGTGCTACGCAAAATCGCAGAAAACAGGGCGGGGACTGCAACTGTGCAATCCCTGCCCTGCGTTTCAAAGGTCTATTTCAGCGTACCGCCCTTTCCGGCCACCTTCAGGAAGGCATCCTCAACGGAGACGCCGGGCTGGTACTTTCCCCGCTTCAAAAGGAGGACCAGGGCCCGGGCCACATGGGGGTCGAACTGGGTGCCCGAGCACCGCTGGATTTCGGCAATGGCCTCCTCCTTCGAAAGGGCGTCCTTATAGGATCGCTGTTCGGTCATGCCGTCGTAGGCGTCCGCCGCCCCGATGATGCGGGCTTCAATCGGGATTTCCTCCCCCTTGAGGCCCTTGGGATAGCCGGTCCCGTCGAAGTGCTCGTGGTGGTAGAGGGCGCCGGTTCCGATTTCCGGGATTTCCTCTATACGGGAGAGGATGCGGTAGCCGATTTCCGCGTGTTTTTTCATTTCGTCCGCTTCTTCGGGGGTGTACTTCCCGCCCTTCAGGACCACATCCTCGTCAACGCCGACAATTCCGATATCATGGACAATACCCATGCAGTAAATCCGGTACTGCATATTGCGCGAAAGGCCCAGTTCCTTGGCAATCAGGGAAGAGAGATAGGCCACGTTTTCCGTATGCCACTGCTTGTCGATTGTCACTGCGTCGATGGTTTCGGCCAGGGAGGCGATGATCTGCTTGGACAGGAGCTCGCTTCGTTCTTCCTTTTCCATGACTTCTGCCGTTTTTGCAGCGACTTCCTTCGAAAGGGAATTCCGCCGCTCCTCCAGCTCCGCCCGCTGGGCCTCCAGCTCATTGTAATTGGGGGAGACCACGGTGAAAAGGGCCAGAATCATGCTGATGGCCGGAGTCACGTTCGAAAGCAGAATATTGGGGAAGAAGAAGGCCTGCAGCAGGGGGCCTGCCCCGGAAAAAAGGAGAATCATCAAAAGGACAATCTTCTGGCTCTTCGTGAAAATCTGCCGGTAGGTGACAATCAATACGAAGGAGACCAGAATGGACAGGCCGGGGACGGCATACAGGAGCCAGTAGAGGGGCCCGTGGATATAGCCCTCCTTGGGGAAACGGCAGATGATGCCGGTCGGAATATTGATAAGGACCAGAAGGCCCAGTATGAAGAGGACGGCCTTGCTGGCAAAGAGGAGCCTGGGGTAATGGGGCCGGTCCTTGATGAAGGCCAGGATATAGATGACCACCATGGTGCTGGTCGTCATCAGGGCCAGATAGTAGAGGGTGTTGGAAAGGACATTGGTCCAGGCCGGAAAGGCGTCAAAACTGATAGTAATGGAGCTGAAGAGGTCCATCACCGTCGCGATGATTTCCACGACGACGAGACGGCGCAGGGCGTCGTTAACCGCGGACTTGTTGTAGTACTTGACCCTGAGATAGGCGTAAAGGAAAATCATCAGGACCAGGGTGCCGGCCTCGAAGTTTGTATTGTAGATATTCAGCTGCATCCGGTGCTTCTTTCGTCAGTGGGAATCTATATATTATGAATAATGTAAGGCCCGTTTCCGCCTTCACTGGTTTACATTAGTATCATCCTTGTCGTGGGGCGTCTCGTGCATGCGGTATTCCTTGTCCTCATCTATGAGCTGCAGCATGCAGTCAGCTATGCGGGGATTGAACTGGGTGCCCTTGCCTTTCTCCACCTGCTCCCGGACGGCTTCCTGGGGCATGACGCCCCGGTAGGACCGGTAGGAAGTCATGGCGTCGTAGGAGTCCGCCACGGCGATGATCTGGGCCTCGTAGGGAATTTCGCCGACGGTCAGCCCGTCGGGATAGCCCCGTCCGTCGGGCCGCTCGTGGTGCCAGCGGGCCCCGGTTGAAATTTCCGGCATCAAGGTGATCTTCGAAAGAATCTTGTATCCGATGACCGGGTGCTGTTTCATGGCAGCATATTCCTCGTCGGTCAGCTTGCCGGGCTTGTTGATAATCTTGTTCGAAACGCCGATTTTTCCGACGTCATGGAGGAGCCCCATCAGGTAGATTTCCTGCTGCTTGTCCTCATTCATGCCCAGACGGGCTGAAAGCATGCGGGAATAGGAGGCCACCCGGGCCGAATGGCCGGACGTGTAGCGGTCTTTGGCATCGATGGCCCCGGTCAGAGCGTAGGACATCTGCAGGGTCAGGTTCCGAAGCTGCTGCTCCGTCGTCCGCAGGGTCCGCGTATCCTCTTCCACCATTTCCTCCAGTTCTTCCTTCAGGCGGTCGAGGTTCTCGATGGTCGCGTTCAGCTCCTGCTCGTCGGGGGTCTCAATGGACAGGAGAATCATGAAGACCATGAGGGTCCCGAAGAAGAAGTTCGTGAGGTACTCCGGGAAGAAGAAGAGCTGCAGGAGGGGAAGCACTACAGCCAGAACGGTAAACAGGAGGAGAATGGACCTCTGGTGGCGGGAATAGGCCTCCCGGTGCCGGAGGATGAAGATGATATTTTCAAGGAGATAGAAACCGGCTGCCAGCATCACGACAGAGAAAAGAGGGCCCCGGACATAGGTCCCGTCTTTTTCGAAGGAGAAGAGGAGGCCTGTCGGGATATTGACGAGGAGCAGGGCCAGATAGGCCCCGAAGAAATACTGGTTGAATTTCAGGGCAGTGACCTTCTGCTGCCGGTCCTTGTAAAAATAGGAAGCGCAGTAATAGAAGAAGATATAGGCCACCAGGGTGCAGGAAAAGAAATATGCGGTATTGAAGACATATTTGAGGAAGGGAGGCCAGTTGTAATTGATGGCCCAGGCCCCGAGGACGTCAAAGGTATTGGCCGCGTCGAGAGAGATGACAAGGCGCAGAAACTCCCGGTTCTGCTCCGTCTCCATCGAATACTTGATCCGCATGTAGATGGAAATGAAGAGGAGAATGAAAAACGCCAGGACTTCGAAATCGGCTACATACATGGCATTCCCTTGCCTTCCCTTGGATACATGACTAATATAGAGCAGGACATATTCTGCGGATTGTCCCTTGCGGGCGGACAGCGTATCTTATATACTTCTGCCGTCGTGCCGCGAACATATTTAAATCCAGTATACCATTATTGAGGTCGGTTTGACAGGTCTGCTACAATCAAAAAGGCCCTATTGGCCCGCCACTTTTGTAAAATTTCTCTTACATTATTATAGAAAGAATGTACATATGACACAGTTCGGCCACATTCTGCTTTCCTCCCTTCCCGATACCGTCATCGATACCGTGAAGCTCCTCCCCTTCCTCTTCGTCACCTACCTCATCATGGAGTGGCTGGAGGACAGGGCCCAGAGTCAGTCCATCCACCTGCTGGGGAAGTTTTCCGCGGCCGGCCCCCTCGTCGGGGCTGCCCTCGGTGCCATTCCCCAGTGCGGTTTTTCAGCGGCGGCGGCCAGCCTTTACTCGGGCGGCCTGATTACGGCGGGGACTCTCATCGCCATCTTCCTTTCCACCTCGGACGAGATGCTGCCCATTTTGCTTAGTGCCAAGGCCCCGGCGGCCACCATCGGGAAAATTCTTCTGGCCAAGTTCATCCTGGGCATGGTTTCCGGCTTTGCCATCGACGGCATCTACCGCCTGATAAGGAAGCGGCGGGCCTTCATCCGCGGGACGGCCGTCGAAGAGAATGAAGAAAACCGCATCCACGAGCTCTGCGAGAACGACCACTGCGGCTGCGAGGAAGAGGGACATTCGCCCGTCGTATCGGCCCTGAAGCACACCGGGAAGATAAGCATTTTCATATTCATCATCACCTATATCGCCGCGGTCCTCGTCGAGTCCTTCGGAGAACAGTCCGTGGCGGCCTTCCTGCAGTCGAACCAGGCCTTAGGGATTCTGATTTCCGGGGCCATCGGCCTGATTCCCAACTGCGGCGCCTCGGTCCTGATCACGACTCTGTATCTGGACTCCCTGATTTCTGCGGGGCAGATGATGACCGGCCTCCTGGTCGGCGCCGGCGTCGGTCTTCTCGTCCTCTTCCGAACCAACCGCCGCCACATGCGGACGAACTTCAAGCTCCTGGCTCTGACCTACGCGGCAGGCGTCTTCTGGGGAGCGCTGATTGAGATATTGGGGATAGCGTTTTAGAAAGGATTCGGCATGTCTACAAATGAGAACATACAGGCAGAGCGAGCGGGGACGGCTTCGAAGAAGCCGTCCCTTGGCGAGCTCTTCTGGGCCTTCACCAAGGTGGGGGCCATGACCTTTGGCGGCGGCTACGCCATGCTGCCCATCATCACCAGAGAACTCTGTGAAAAGAGGGACTGGGTGACCGAGGCGGAAATCATGGACTACTTCGCCATCGGCCAGTGCACCCCCGGTGTCATCGCCGTGAATACGGCCACCTTCACCGGCCGCAAGATGCGGGGGAATGTCGGCGGCATCGTTGCCTCCCTGGGCATTGTCTTCCCCTCCCTCGTCATCATCACGATCATCGCCTCCCTGATCCGGAACTTTGCCTCCCTGCAGCCCGTCCAGGACGCTCTGGCCGGCATCCGGGTCTGTGTCTGCGTCCTGATTCTGAATGCGGTCATCAAGATGTGGAAGTCAGCCGTTGTCGACATTCCATCCCTCATAATGTTCATCCTGATCTTCCTGGCCTCGGTCTTCTTCAATGCCTCCCCGATTCTGATGGTCGTAGCCGCCGGGGTCTGCGGAGTGCTGCTGAAGGCTCGGGAGACGGAAAGTACTGCGGCCAAAGCCGAAGCCGGACAGACTGCCTCCAAGGCTCAGGCTGAGAGCAATGTCACCAAGCCTGAGAACAAATCCGGAAAGGAGGCCGACTGATGACTGAACTTGCCCTCTACGCCCGCCTCTACTGGGAATTCTTCAAGACCGGCCTCTTCGCCATCGGCGGGGGCATGGCCACCGTGCCCTTCCTGCAGGACATTGCGCAGAAGACCGGTTGGTACACATCGGCCGACCTTGCGAATATGATTGCGGTCTCCGAATCCACCCCCGGCCCCATCGGCATCAATATGGCCACCTATGTCGGCTATACGACAGGATCGACGCTGGCAGGCAGCACTCCTTTCATTGACGCCCTGCTGGGCATCGTCGGAGCCATTATCGCCACCATCGGCCTGATCACGGCCCCGGTCGTCATCATCCTGATTGTCGCGAAGTTTCTGGAGCAGTTCCGGGACAATAAGTATGTGAATGCGGCCATGTATGGGCTTCGGGCAGCCTCCGTCGCCCTGATTGCTGCCGCCGGGGTTTCGATTATTCTGATCTCCATCTTCCGCATCCAGAATATTTCCGACTGGAGGAGCGCCGTCATCGACGTCCGCTGCTTCATCCTGGCGGCCGTCGTCTTCGTCGCGACCCGCTACATCCCGAAGGTGAAGAAGTGGCACCCCATAGTCTTCATCCTTCTTTCCGCCGTCATCGGAATCATTTTCCACATGGGGACATGAAATTCGCAGCTATTCAGCATCAGCACACAGAATCGAGAAATTCGAAGATTTCCAAATATGTGCTTCTGAATAGCCGCAATTTTTTACGAAAATTACTCTTGCGCGGAAGGCTTCATGCGGCTATTATTGCTGCAATAGGCACGAACGGCATTTGAAACAGCCTGAATGGCATTTTTTCATTACTAATGAAAGGCACGATACATATGGCAGAACAGAAGAACCCCATCGTCACCATTACTCTGGAGGACGGCCGCGTCATGAAGGCCGAGCTCTATCCGGACATTGCGCCCAACACCGTGAACAATTTCATCAGTCTCATCAATCACGGCTTCTATGATGGCGTCGGCTTCCACCGGGTCATCGAGGGCTTCATGCTGCAGGGCGGAGACCCGGACGGAAACGGGACCGGCGGCCCCGGCTACTCCATCAAGGGCGAGTTCACGAGCAATGGCTTCAGGAACGATTTGAAGCATACGCCCGGAGTCCTTTCCATGGCCCGGACCATGTTTCCGGATTCGGTCGGCAGCCAGTTCTTCATCATGCACAAGGACGCTCCCCATCTCGACGGGGACTATGCCGCCTTCGGCAAGGTCATCGAGGGCATGGACGTCGTGAATGCCATTGCCCAAGTGGAGACCGACTACAATGACCGGCCTATAGAGCCCGTTGTCATGAAGACCGTGACCGTCGATACCTTCGGCGTGGACTATCCGGAACCAGAAACCTGCTGAGAGGACAAAACATGAAGCAGAAAGAAGTCAGACATCCTGTTGACAAGAAGAGGGTAATTTTTGCCCTCTTTTTGTCCGTGCTGACTTTTTTCCTCCTGCTGGGCTTTTCATTCCTGCACAAGCGGCAGGAGCTGCCGTTCATCGACAGCGAGATCGAGGTGAACGGAACCCGGCTGGATCCCGGCAGCGTCTACAGCGTGAAGTCCGGGGAGACGGCTGCCTACGTCATCAAATCCGTTCCGGAACCGGAAGGGCCGAATCCGGTCCTCTTCTTTCACACCAGCAATACCTTCTGGGATTTGAAAGTGGACGGCCGGTCTCTGGATTCCTATTCCGAACGGGACGTAAGAAAAGGCTGGACCATCGGCCGCCGGTGGAACATGTGCTTCCTGCCGCCCAATGCGGTCGGAAGCCCGGTGGAGATTGACTTCCGGGTGGCCGACTGTGTGAAGCAGGCCAATCTTCCCACAAATATCTACTTTTCGGGCTACCGGAAGATGATGAGTATTTTCACGGGCATGCTGGTTCCTGCCTTGGTCATGATCGCATGCATCGGGATTCTTTCCATTATTTATGTCGTTCTCTCGGAGACCGTTCTGGCTCGCATGGGCGAGAACCACGTCCTGTCCGGCCTGGGTGTTTCGGGACTTACCATGTCCATCTGGATGCTGGCCCAGAACGAGACGACCGGCTTTCTTTTCGGCTATTCCTACAATCTGATTTCAGCGGACTACATGTCCTTTCTCAATATGCAGGGGCTGCTCCTGCAGGCCTTCATCCTGTATGTGACGAACAATCAGGAAAAGACCATGGCCTTCAAGTGGTTCGAGACTTTCATTCCGGCCCCTTATTTCGTGGGCTCCGTCATCATGTACAATCTTGACCTGCACCATGTCGTCCCTTATGAGACGTCTGTGTGGGTGTCCACAATTGCTCTGATTGCCATGGCGGTCTTCATGCTGGCGGTCAGCATAGCCCTTCTCTTCAGCAAGAAGCACCGGTTCAGCCTGCTGGAGGTCCTCCTCTATTACGGGGTATATCTCCTGCTCATTTCAGCAGTTGTCGACCAGGTTCTGGACCGCTTCTATGCGACCACTGACCATTCCGCCTATACAAGAGTGTCCCTGCTGATCTTTCTGATTGTCGTCGGTTCCTATGAGATTTACTCCTTCTTCATGTACTGGAGGGAGGCCCAGGAGGCCAAGGTGGAGAGCAAGCTGGCCTATGTAGACGGCCTGACCGGCATCGCCAACCGCATGGCCTTCAACGACGCCTTCGACCGCCTGCAGGAGAGCCCGGTTTCCGCCGCCATCATCAGCCTGGACGTAAACCGGCTCAAGGGAACGAACGATACCTTCGGCCACCTGGAAGGGGACAAGCTGATCCGCATTGCTGCGTCTTCCATCAAGGAAACCTTTGAAGACATTGGAACCGCCTACCGCTACGGGGGCGACGAGTTCATGGTCCTGATCCCCAACTACAGCCGCATTTCCGTTGAAAAGGCCTGCAACAAGCTTGAAGCCATCGAGCGCCGGGTCAATGCGGACGGGGTTCTCCCGGACGGCATCTCCGTGGCCTACGGGGTGGCCCGCTACGACGCGGCAAAAGACCACACCTTGGAAGACACCATGCGCCGGGCCGACTCCGCCATGTACGCCGTCAAGAAGCGGCAGGAAGGGATGGAGTGAGGTCAGGGCGTTGCGGCATGGGCTGGTAATTGGGCTTATGGCTAGTTTTAAGACAAAAAGCTGCCAATAGGGCCGGCGGCAGTGGGCCTATAGCTTGATTCAATACAAAAGTCCGCCAATAGGACCGCCGGCCTTGGGCCTATAGTTTGTTTCAATACAAAAGTCCGCCGATAGGGCCGGCGGTCTTGGGCTTATAGCTTGTTTCAAAACAAAAGTCCGCCAAAAGGGCCGTCGGCCATGGGTCTATAGCTTGTTTCAGGACAAAAGTCCGCCAAAAGGGCCGGTGGCCTTGGGCTTATAGCTTGATATAAAACAAAAGTCCGCCAAAAGGCCCGGCTTTCTTGCTTTATTGAGGCTTCCGGTCAGTTCAACAGCTCCGCAATATCTCCGCTCTCGACAATTTCCGGCGGGTTCTTCGTGAGGAAGGTCCGGGCGGCCGGGGACAGGGCGTCTCCGGTCCGGGCGGTCTTTAAGCGTTTCTTCAGTTCCTTCTTCTCCAGATGCCAGGAGTTCAGGATGATGGCGTGAACCCCGCACTCCGCGGCCACGCCGGCGTCGGTAGTGAAGTCGTCCCCGATCATGACAAAGTCGTCCGGGTTCAGGGAGTGCTCGGTCAGAAGCTTCATCAGGAAGACCGCCTCTGGCTTCCGGACGCCTGCGTCCGATGAGATGTAAATCTGGTCGAAGAGGGGCAGGAGGCCGGTCAGTTCCAGCTCGCTCTGTGTGAAGGTCCGCTGGGCGTTGCTCAACAGAAAGACTCCGCAGCCCTGCCTTTTCAAGGCCCTGAGCGTCGCAATCGTGTGGGGGAAAGGCCTCATATGGCCCCGGGACAGGGTGCGGAAGGTAACGGCCATGTATTCGGCAAACTTTTCGGTGTCGATCTTCTTCGCGTGTCCGCTGTCATTGGGCTCGAAAACCGCATGGGTCTTCGGGGCCTCGGTCAGAAGCCTTGCGAATACCTTCTCCAGCTTGATTTCCGGATAGCGGACACCGGTTTCTGCGGCAAGGGCTGCCTCTTCCTCCGCCACCAGTTCCTTATATTTCTTCTTCAAAGCCGGTCCGGTGTAGTCCGCCCCGTTTGCAGCGTAGAGGGCAGCCACCTGCCGCCAGAGGGCCGACTTCTCCTCGTCCGTCCGCATATCTATCAGTGTGTTGTACAGGTCGAAGATATAGTTCTTGTAATGCTTCATGATATTTTACCGGGGTGTCGTTTGCAGGGAATCCTTGAAATTTGACACCGTCGAGGTATGAAAGGATGTCGTTTGTTGAGAGGCTCTAAAATTTTCCCTTCCAGAGGGTTTGTAAGGGATGCTATTTGAAGAAAGCCCTTGAAATTTGCCCTCACCGAGGATTATAGGGGATGCCATTTGCCCGAATCCCCTAAAATTTGCCCACGCCTGCAGTGAACCTCATACCCTGTGATCGTGCTTGGACTCGATCTGGATGGTCGAAAAAGCCACGATGAACATTGCGACGACGAAGATCAGGAAGACCACCTGGGACTCCTCGGTGCCGATCATGGCGCAGGAGTCGTAGACCCCGTGGCAGAAGACCGCGGTCACATAGGCCAGAATATTGTAGAAGAGACAGAGACCGTCCCGTCCCTCGTCATAGGCCCGCTTGGCCTTGCCGTAGAAGAGTCCCATGAAAATGGCGAAGGACATATGGCCGGGAATGGCCAGGACAGCCCTGGTCGGGGCTACGGTCAGGCCGTAGTTGAAGACATAGCCGACGTTCTCGAAGGCCGCAAAGCCCAGGGAGACGGAGACCGCATACACGATGCCGTCGAAGCTGTAGTTGAAGTTCCAGTCCCGCCAGGTCCGCTTGTGGAGGAAGAAAAACTTGGTCCCTTCCTCGATGACGGCGACCGCCAGAAAGGCGAAGAAGATGGTGTAGTAGGGGTTGTCCGGCTTGATGAAGACGGGCAGGAGCTTCTGGGCAATGGTTTCAAGAATAATAGAAACCAGGGCCGCCAGGATGCCGAAGCCGATCAGAGAAAAGATCAGCCCTATGGGCTCCGGTTCGACCTTGTCCTTTCGGTAGACCATGACCAGAAGGACGATGGCCGGCACAATGGCCGCCAGGATGTAGATCATGAGATAAGTGTCGAGCAAGCCGAAGAATAACATTTTCTCTCCTCCTCCGCCGCAGCGGTTTCTCCGCAGGCCGGATTTCCGCAGCCCGTGGAGTACGGTACATGATGCGCTTACTGTCTTGTAGCTTCAAAGGCTTCAATCTCCGCCCGCAGGGCCTCCCGCTCGTCCAGAGGGAAGTAGTCCTCGTTGATGGTCCGCTGGGAGACCTCGAAGATTACGACATCGGGCTGAAATTTTTCTATGTAATAGTCGTAGTTTAACACATTATAATAATTGCAGATTCTCGAATACTGGCTGAAGCTGTTCTGCAGGTACTTGTATTCGTATTCGATGTGGCTGCCGCCGAAGACCAGGGCGGTCGGGGCCCCCTCCGCCGTCCGCACGGAATTCGTGTAGGATTCGATGGCCGGCCATTTGGGACTTACATACATGGTCCCTTCGTAGTCGGAGGAAATATTCGTCATCCACTCCCCGTGGTAGCCGTTTTTCGGGACGGTCTCATCGATGACGTAGTCCGACTGCTTGAGCTTGTGCTCGACCGTGGTCTCGAAGGCAATTTCGGAAGGGTCGTTTACGTGAACCGCGGGATTCTGGGCCTGCAGGGCTTGAAGGGCCGCGTTTACGCTGTAGTAGGCCGCGTTGTCATTGAAGTGGCCGGCGTCGTACTTGTGGTTGTATACGTCCGCCCCAGAGGCATCCAGTTCCTTCAGCATGCCGGTATTGTTCACATAGGTGACGCCCCGCTCGTCGAGGTCCTTGAAGAGATAGTCGACCCAGGAAGTGTCGTAGTTGAGCCCCTTCGGCAGGAGGTCCGTCCGAATGGCCGACTTGTCCGGTTCGTACTGGAAGACGAAGGCGATGCCCTTATCCTTACAGTAATTCTGCAGCTCTGCCGTGAGGTCGGCGAAGCGGTCCAGGAAGCCGTAGTCGTCGTACTGGAAGGTGTCGCCGGTGAAGAAGATCTCGTTCTTGTCCTGCCCGTACATGTACATGGGGTGGGCCAGGATGCCCCAGACCTTGTCGTTGATGGTCACGTAGGCGTCGATCATAGCCCGGCGGAAGCCGATGCGGTCCATGAGGTAGTCCTCGGCTGCTCCGGAAAAGCCGCCTCCCTGCTTCTTGACCGTGAAGGGATCTTCGGCCAGGGCCCGGTTGTCGAAGTCGGAGATGTAGCCCTTTTTCGTGTTCGTGCAAAGAAGGGGCACGACGATCAGAAGGGCAAATATCAGTATAACAATAATATTAATGCGTTTGTGCTGCATGTTTTTTCCTTAGAACTGGAAGTAGATGAAGGGGCTGTAGGTCGAGTTCACGATGAAGATCATGGACAGGACGAAAAGACCGATGATCAGGACTTCCTGCAGGATGTAGAAACCTGTTTTTTTAATATTATTCTCATAGAAGCTGAAAATCCGCCGGTCCCCGAGCAGGGTCGCACCTAGGAAGGCGATGATGACCAGGGTGATGATGCGGGCGTCGAAGTAATACTGCCAGGTGTAGGTGATGGCCGTATAGGGGATGGCGCCGAACATCAGGGCGAACCAGCGGCCGGCTTCAGTGACCGAACCGAAGCGGAAGAGCTCCCAGGCGCTGGCGGTCACGAGGAAGGTGAAGAGCCACTTGAACCAGGTGGGGATGGCCTTATAGAACTTCGTGTCCCGGAGGACGCGCTCGATGATAACGAAGAAGCCGTGGATGGCCCCCCAGAGAATGTAGGCCCAGCCGGCCCCGTGCCAGATGCCGGTCAGGGCGAAGACGACGCCGAGATTGAAGAGGGTCCGGCCTTTGCCCTTGCGGTTGCCGCCCAGGGGAAAGTAGATGTACTCCTTGAACCAGGTGCCGAGCGAGATGTGCCAGCGGCGCCAGAACTCGGAGACGGACAGGGACCGGTAGGGAAAGTTGAAGTTGTCCTTGAAGTCGAAGCCGAAGAGCCTTGCCGTGCCGATGGCAATGTCCGAGTAGCCGGCGAAGTCGTAGTAGATTTCCAGGGCGTAGAGGAGCCAGCAGAGCCAGGCCGAAGGGGCGTCGATGGCTGTCTGGCCGGCGATTTTTCCGATGTAGGTCCCGAAGGTATCGGCCAGGATGACCTTCTTCGCAAGGCCGATGACGATGCGGTTGATGCCGGCCACAAAGCGGTCTGTATCCATGGACCGGGTCTGAATCTGCGGCTGGAAGTGTTTCCACTGCACGATGGGGCCGGACACTACCTTCGGAAAGAAAGTAATGTAAAACGCCGCGTCAAACGGGCTGCCGGGCGTGGCATCTCCCCGGTAGATATCGATGAGGTAGGAGATGGCCGAAAATACGATGAAGGAAACCCCGAGGAGGGATTTCGTTTCCGCCGCCCCACCCAGGTGTATGCCGATCTGCCAGAGGAAGGGCCGGTACTTGCAGTAGACGAGGACATAGAGGACGGCCGCAATCGAGACCGCCAGTACGAGCGGGGACCAGCGAATTTTTTTTGCTGCTGTCTTTCCGGAAGCGCTGTGTCCGGAAAGCTTTGCCGCTGTCTCTTCGGAAACTCCCGTTTCAGTGCTTATGTCGCCGACTCTGGCGGCTTCTTTCTTCCGTGTCCAGGCGACCAATAGCCCCAGGCAGTAGGCGACGCAGACAAAAATCAGGAGGATGAGAACATCCCGGACGCCGGCCGCCGCGTAGAAGACGATGCTGAACAGGGTCAGAATAATATTTCCGATGAGGCAACTGCCCTTCTTTGCCATATGCCGGTAGAAGACATAATAGAGGACCAGAGTCACCGGGAAGAAGAGATATAAGTAGGTAAGGGATGTAAACTGCATGCCGGTCTTTTCTCAGTACTGCTGCCAGGGGCGGACTTCCAGAATCAGGAACTTGAGGTAGAGGGACTCGTCGGCCGCCCACAGGAAGGGGTGGTCGGGGGCCTGGGTGCGGAACTCGATCTGGCGGATCCGCTTGCCTGCCGCGTGGGCGGCCTCTTTCAGGGTCTTGGTGAAAAGAGCCGGATTCATGAAGTGAGAGCAGGAGCAGGTGGCAAGGATGCCTCCGTCTCTGACCAGCTTCAGGCCTTCGGTATTGAGCTTGCGATAGCCCTTCGTGGCGCTCTTCACGGCATCCCGGCTCTTTGTAAAGGCAGGCGGGTCCAGGATGACCAGGTCATAGGACTTGCCCTCGGCCTGCAGGCGGGTCAGGTAGTCCATGACGTCCGCTTCCACATAGTCGATGCGGTCGGAGAAGCCGTTCAGCGCCGCATTCTCCCGGGCCTGGGCCAGGGCCTTGTCCGAGATATCGACCGAAGTGACGTGCTTCGCCCCGCCCATGGCCGCATTGAGGCCGAAGGACCCCGTGTGGGTGAAGCAGTCGAGAACTTCCGCCCCGTTCGCAAGCCGGGCCACGGCGGCCCGGTTCAGCTTCTGGTCCAGGAAGAAGCCGGTTTTCTGCCCTTCCGCTACGTCAACGATGTATTTGACCCCGTTTTCCGAAATCGGAACCTTTGTATCGAAGGGCTCGCCGATGAAGCCTGTCGTCGGTTCCATGCCTTCCTTCCGCACGACGGGCGCGTCCGAGCGCTCGTAGATGCCCCGGATGATGATGCCGTCGGCCTCGAGGACCTTCAAGAGCTTCATCAGGATGACGGGCAGCAGGCGCTTGATGCCGAGGGCGTCAGCCTCGACCACCAGGACGTCCTCGTACTTGTCGACGACCAGGCCCGGCAGGCGGTCGGCCTCGGAAAAAATGACCCGACAGGAGGAGGCGTCGGGCATGACCTTCTTCCGGTACTCCCAGGCCTCGCGGACCCGGGCTTCGAAGAAGTCCTCGTCCAGGGTGGCCGTCCGGTCCCGGGTCAGCATGCGGACCCGGATCTTCGAGTGGGAATTGATGAAGCCCTTTCCCATGGGAAAGCCGTCGAAATCCTCGACGGATATGATGTCCCCGTCATTGAAGCTGCCGCGGACCGAATCGATTTCATTGTCAAAAATCCAGGCGCCGCCGGCCTTCAGGTACCGGCCTCCGCCCTTCTTCAGGACGGCTGTGGCGTCGGCAATACTTATCGCGGATATAGTAATCACTCCTTTGTTTATGTTATATTTTAAAAGAATACCACAAAGACGGGAAAGTTTGAACTTGCGGAGGTGCAAAATGGGAGAAAATATCATTCGAAAAGCGGAAAAAAAGGATGCGGCCCGGATGCTGGAGCTTCTGGTGCAGGTAAACCACGTGCACGCCATGGGCCGACCGGACCTCTTCATTGACGGGAAGACCAAGTATACGGAAAGTGCCCTGGGGGATGTGTTCGATGATCCGAACCGCATCACCTTCGTCTGCGAGCGGGACGGTCTCCTGATCGGCTACTGCATGTGCCAGATCGAAGTGCATGACGGCAGCGCTGAAGTGGCCCGGAAGGAGCTCTACATTGATGACCTCTGCGTGGATGAAATTATAAGAAAAACCGGCGCCGGGAAAGCCCTTTATAACTATGTGAAGGATTACGCCAGGAAAAACGGCTACTACCGCCTGACCCTCCACGTCTGGGAGTGCAACCCCAACGCCAGAGCCTTCTACGACGCCATGGGCATGAAGCCTTACATGACTGCTATGGAGGAAGTGCTGTAGAAGAAAAGATTGATATGACAAAAGCGGCCCGGGATGCCTTCGGCATCCCGGGCCGCTTTGCACACTGAATTACAAGGTTACAACTACTTCGTGTTCTCCAACGGGCAGGTCCATGGGGATGATGAAAAGATTTCTTCCCGAAGGATCATCCGCAGGTCTTGCCGCGACTGCCTTTCCGTCCACGGTCATCGCTGTGGCAGAAGAATGGCCTGCTTTCTTCACGGCGATGCGGTAGGTATTCCCGCGGAACTTCCGGGTGACCTTGAAATCCCCGACTTCATCCGGCAGGACGGGGTCTACGGCCAGGCCGTCGAGAGTCGGCCGGATGCCCAGAATGTACTGGGAGACCGCGGTCATGGTCCAGGCCGCCGTGCCGGTCAGCCAGGAGTTTTTGCCCTCGCCGAAGGTTGGCGCGTCCGGTCCGGCCACCATCTGGCAGTAGACGTAGGGCTCGGTCCGGTGGACGTCTGAAATCTCTTCCAGGTACTCGGGGCAGGTCTTTTTGAAGATTTCAAAGGCCCGGTTTCCGTCGCCGACGACGGTCTCCGCCACGACGACCCAGGGATTGTTGTGGCAGAAGATGCCGGCATTTTCTTTGTATCCGGGCGGGTAGGAAGAAATTTCCCCGAGCTCCAGGTGGTACTTCGTATAGGCGGGCTGCAGGAGGGCAATCCCGAATTTCGAATCCAGCCGCTCCTTCACGCTCTTTAAAGCTTCTTCGGCCTTGCCGTCGCCAATCCCGACCCCGGCCATGACGCACATGCCCTGGGGCTCGATGAAAATCTGCCCTTCTTCGCAGACATGGCTGCCGACGGGGTTGGACCTGGCGTCATAGGCCCGGACGAACCAGGAACCGTCCCAGCCGGCGTCCTCAATGGTTTCGGTCATCTTCGCCGTCTCTTTCCGCACGTCCGCGGCTTCGGCTTCTTTTCCGATATGCTCCAGAAGGTCCGCAAATTCGTTCCCGTACTTCACGTACATGCCCGCAATGAAGACGGACTCGGCCACGGGGCCCTCGGAAGGACCTGAGGTCTGGAAGGACTGGCCGGGCGTATCCGAGAAGCAGTTGAGGTTCAGGCAGTCGTTCCAGTCGGCCCGGCCTATGAGGGGCAGGCCGTGGGGCCCCTTGTGGAGCTTGATATAGTTGAAGGAAATCCGCAGGTGGTCGAGAAGGGGCTGGGCCACGCTCATGTCGGAATCGAAGGCGCAGGGCTCGTCCAGAATGCCGTAGTCCCCGGTCTCCCGGATATAGGCGGAAGTCCCCGCGATCAGCCACAGGGGGTCGTCGTTGAAGCCGCCTCCGATATCGGCATTTCCCTTTTTCGTCAGGGGCTGGTACTGGTGGTAGCAGGAGCCATCCTTGAATTGAGTCGACGCGATGTCGAGAATCCGCTCCCGGGCCCGCTCCGGAATCAGGTGGACGAAGCCGAGGAGGTCCTGGTTCGAGTCCCGGAAGCCCATGCCCCGGCCCATGCCGGATTCATAATAGGAAGCCGACCTTGAAAAGTTGAAGGTGACCATGCACTGGTACTGGTTCCAGACGTTTTCGAGCCGGTCCAGCTTCTCGTCGCCGGTTTCGACGTGGTAGTTGGAAAGCAGGTCCTCCCAGTAGGTCTTAAGCTCCGCAATGGCGCTATCCACCTGCTCATCCCGCTGGTACTTTTCGAGCAGGACGTGGGCAGGTTTTTTATTAATAATATTTGGTCCTATGAACTTCTCCGCTACGGGGTTTTCGCAGTAGCCGAGGACGAAGATGAAGGACTTCGA
>ONBT01000034.1 GCA_900316075.1 uncultured Lachnospiraceae bacterium
AGTATTCTACGGCGCTGACAAGGCTACAGGCATCCCTGTATACCGTACATACAACACAGGCTCCAACAATGGTGAGCACAACTACACCACAAACATTGCTGAGTCTGACATGAATGTAAAGGCCGGCTGGAGAGCAGAGGGCGTTGCATTCTACGTATTCAAGTAATTCACATCATGTGACACAAGGAACTTAAGGCTAATGGTTCGGCCCGCAGTTCCGACATAAAAAACACATTCAAAGCATGTGGGCAAAAGATCCCGGCCCGGGTGGGCCGGGATTCTTTGTAAGCGGAATAATTTTCAGATTATTCCATTTACAAAGAACCAATAGCTTGAATCTTTTGAAAAGAGGGTAAACCCATGTATGAAGAAACGTTTAAGTTTTATCGGAAAATATATTTTAAAAACGGGAAACTGCTGTGCGATATTATTAATCTCGCAGTGATATTCTTCTTCTTGTTTACAGTTGGAAAGCTTGTGTTTGCGGTTATCTTGCACCTATTTGAAAGCCGAATTCTTGTACCTTCAATATTCCTGTTTGTGGTGGGGATAGTTGTCTTGTTTTTGGGTGGAGAAATAAGCAGCAAGATTCTGAAAAATCACTCCTACTGGTCTGAAAGAAGACATGAACTTCAAAAATACGTTGCGACAGATGAACAAATAGATTCGCCGGATGGAATTAAAGACTTATTGTTAAGCAAATATACAGAAGATGTGGTTGAGGATAGAAGTACCGTAGAGACGAAAAAAATGCCGGGGGCTTATTGGAACATCGCTCTGTTTTTTATGAGTTCAGCTATCCTGGGTACTACACATGATGCAATTATTGCGATATTTAAAATTGATGAAGCTGATGTGACCACCTACTATCTTCTACTGTCCATTATTATTTTTGCAATCGTATATTGCATTCCTTTGTTTATATCAAGCACATTTGGAAGAGACCATATTGAAAAACAATTTCGAAGTGATCTTAGAAAAATCATGCTGGAAATGCAAGAATCTTAAGACATAAAGGGTCAGGTACCACCCCTTGACCGAACTCCCGCCCACTGCTCACGCGGCTTTCAGGGGGACACGGCTTTCAGGGGGACAGACCCCTTCTGAGCCAGTATAGGCGCGGGTGAGGGCGGTTTTGAGGAACGGTTCCTGTCCCTCTCGACTACTGACCGCCGGTCGGGACAGGGGAGCCGCCCCCTTCGTCTCTCGCAACCGGCGGCCTGGCATGCCTGTATCGGTCATGACGGAAGAGGCCGCCCCCGAGTCCCTCGAAGCTTATGACAGTCCATTAATCCCCCGGCGCCGTATGCGCCGGGGGATTGCTTTTTCGCGGGAAGGCGGATAAAATGTGAGTGGAAGAAAGGAGCTTTTTTATGGCGGATACAATCCCAACTGAGCTGAATATCGATTCGGCTATCAAAGCGGAAGCGAACGATCTCTTTAATACCTTGGGCATGGATATGTCCGGGGCAGTAAATATTTTTCTGCATCAATGTATTTTGCATGGCGGACTTCCTTTCTCTGTTGAAAAACCCAGGCAGAGCGGGACTCTTCCGGAAGATTTAGAAGATCGTCTGGCTTATTATGAGAAGCAAATCGCTTTCATTAAGGAGGCCGAACTATTAAACCAGAGTATGCGTCAATATGAGAACGGAGATTTCAAGGATGGCGATACAGTTCGGAGGCAGATCAGAGAAAAATATGGAATATAATTTTTCTTACGTCTATACTCCGATGGCTGAAAATGATTACGATGCAGCTATTTCCTATATTTCGGAAGAATTATGTAATCCTGACGCTGCTTCAGCTTTAGATGAGTCAATTTACGAGGCTGTACAGAACCTTTGCCATAGTCCTTTCAGTGGAACTATAGTAGAGAATCCTTTCTTGTTGTGTAATGGTGTACGTTATGTACCGGTGAAGAGGTATTTATTATATTATTTCCCGGATATGGTTCATGAGAGAATCGTTGTCATGCGCATTTCGCATTCTTTGCAGGATCAGGACAAAATAGTTTCGGAAATTAGAGTTTGATAGATACAAGGAACGGTTCCTGTCCCTCACTTGGAATGCCATCGGCCCATCGCCAGGTTTGGATTAGTTCCGTTTCTCGGGGGTCTGACCCGCTCCTCCGACCATGAGCGGACGGATTTTCAGGCACCGGCCGTCGAGGTCAGACCCCTCTCGGCCACTCTCGCTTCGCTCGATATCACTTTGGCAAAGTGCCCAACGGCAGCTTCCCTCTCGGCCACTCTCGCTGCGCTCGATATTACTTTGACGAACCGCCCGCCGGCAAGTTTCCTTTCGGAGTATCTCGCTGTGCTCGAGGACACAGCTTTGCAGACCAATAAATACGAGCAGATCCGCGTCGGCGGGGCAGTAGCCGCCCACGATGCCCCTCGGTGTCCTGCCAATATGGTGAGTCTGGAATTGAGCTTTCTCCAAAATTATGCTATAAAGATAAATAGAAGAGCAAATCTGTCAGCTACGTTTCGGACGTAAACCTGGGGCATATGCATTATCAGGGACTGACGGATTGCTCTCTTTTTTTGCTGGCGTTATGTATGCAGATACAATAAAGTTTCTCTTTCTTTTGGAGTCGCTGCATGCTTCGATGACGTAATATGTACCGTCAATACGTTTTGAAAAGATAACCTTGGGGGCCAGGTGCCCATTTGAGTCCACGTAGCCTTGGGCATATTCATTGTGAAAATCGATGGTGTCGTAATTGGCCAGTACATACCCTATGCGGGCAATGTCATTGACGTCTTTCATGCTTTGGTCCTGTTCCCCATGTACACCATGTCTTTTTTCTATATGTTGTACTCCGTTTTTGTCCAGAAGAATCCGATTCCCGAAGACTGCCATACCAGTAAGGGATTGTATTTCATTTGCAGCAGCCTCACTTAGGAACCCAACTGTAATGTAGGCAGTAGAAGTCCTTGGAAAATTATTGATAAAATCAAGAATATCGGGGTCGATAGATTTCTGATAATCTTTCATGACCTGTATTTCGACTGATGTGTGACTCATAGAATTGTCCTCTGATGTGCATGTGTGGATGTGCAATTAGAAATGTTGATGTGTTTCAGCATAGCATAGGTCAAGATATTTTGCAACAAAAATGTAACAATATATGCTAACGGCCTTGGTTTTTATGAAACGGGAGTGGCCACTGATATTCTACTTGCTTTGGGGTATGGATTATTATTTTTCCTCGAACCCCTGCCCATCGCCAAGTTTGGATTGGTTCCGTTTCTCGGGGGTCTGACCCGCTCCTCGGACCATGAGCGGACGGACTTTCAGGCACCTGCCGTCGAGGTCAGACCCCTCTCGGCCACTCTCGCTGCGCTCGATATTACTTTGGCAAACTGCCCCTTTTTGTCAGGCAGAAGGAAATAATCTGTCTTGACTAGCTATCAATTGATAAATACAATATAAAATGATAGATGGAAGAGGGGCGCATCATGGACCTTCATATGGACGTTAGCCAAAAAGAAGTTGAAAATTTATTGACCAGGCTGGACGAGGTGGTGTCGGAGCCTGATTTTGACCCATGTAGAGACGTGATACTGATCAGTAAAGACAAGCCGGACGACCGGGAACATTCTACACCGTTTACTTTGCTGGACCTTGACTTCGATGTGTACGATGTGGCTGATCAGCTGAAGGAGCTGACTGTAGATGATTTTGCAGAAGCTGTTGCAGATTGGAACGATACAAATCCCCTGACGCTGTTTATTTTCGGGAAGCTCATCCATGACCGCCTGATTTTCATTAAGTTTAAAATCCGGGAAGAACCAGAAACCAAAGTGGTGTGCGTATCTTTTCATTATGCTAAGGAACCACTGGAATTTCCATACAGGCAGAATTATATCCGGAGGTAGGAGAACATGACAGAAAGCAAGCTGCTCAAAAAAGTGTTTATGACATGCCCCATTTGCGGCAAACAGCACGAAGTCGAGGAGCGCTTACGCTGGGAAGAAATGCCAATCAAGGGGGTAATGACGCGTTACCAGGAGATTTATTATTACTGTGTAAATGCGTCGGATGATGAATGTGAATTTGTCCCCGGCGGTGTGATGAACAAGAATCTGTTAAATGCGCGGGACGCCTATCGGAAGGCCGCCGGACTTCTGACTTCGAGTGAAATTCGTGAAATAAGAGAATCTTACGGGCTCTCCCAGCAGGATTTTGCCCGATTATTAGGACTGGGTGACGTTACAATCACCCGGTATGAAACAAAAGCCATTCAAGACGAGGTTTACGATACTTTATTGCGGCTGGTTAAGGATAATCCATTACAGGCTTTGGAACTATTAAATAAAAATTCCTCGAAATTTTCCCGGGATAAATATCAGGAAATAAGGAATCGAATCCTGGAAAAAATTGATGGCCGGGGGAAGGAATATCTGTCCCGCCAGGTGGTTGAAGCCTACTACGCCGTCTACGATAAGAGTACGGAGCTGAATGGGTTTACAAGCTTGAATTTCAACAAAATTGAGGCGGCCATATCTTATATGGCCAATAAGCTTAAGGATTTAATCCAAATCAATTTGATGGAGCTTTTGTGGTATTCCGATGCTTTGTCTTATACAAGGCGCCAAAAGGCGATGACGGGGCTGATTTACAGGAAGAACGCTTCAGGGGCGCTTCCCATAGCTTATCGGGAGTTATTAAACCTGCCTAATATTAAGGTGAAAGAGACGGTGGAGAAAGATAAATCCGTGCAAACGATTATTATTCCATCTAACGAGGTGGATTACTTTGTGCTGGATGAAGAAGATACAAAAATTATTGATATGGTAGTGGATAAATTTGTGGCTTTGAAGCCGCATCGATTTTCGGATTATATGAAAGATGAACCTGTTATTAAAGAGACAAGGGCAGGAGACTTTATTCCATTCAGCAAGGTGAAGACAATACGGATTTTTCAGTGAGTATTGGCTTTACTTTGGTTCCTGGCCCTCACTTGGAATGTCATCAGCCCATCGCCAGATTTGGATTAGTTCCGTTTCTCGGGGGTCTGACCCCCGAGAGACGCAATACTGCAAAATCGCCTGTTCTGCCATTGTCAACCCCTTTTCAAAATTTTTTTCAAAAAATTTATAATTTGGGCTAAAGGATTTCCGACCCGACTCCGAAATATGTGGTGTAAACAAAAAGGGAGCACAATCTCGGACGTGCCCTAAGGAAAAGGAACGGATTCCTCTCTTACAAGGAGGTTCTTGATATGGCAATGGTAGTACAGCACAACATGCAGGCAATGAATTCCAGCCGGATGCTTGGAATCACATCATCCCAGCAGGCGAAGTCCACTGAGAAGCTTTCATCCGGCTATCGGATCAACCGGGCCGCTGATGACGCCGCAGGGCTTTCGATTTCCGAAAAGATGCGGAAGCAGATGAGAGGCCTTGACCGGGCTTCCACAAACGCCAGCGACGGTGTATCTGCCGTGCAGACCGCTGAAGGTGCCCTGACCGAAGTACACGACATGCTGCAGCGTATGAACGAGCTTTCCGTTCAGGCAGCGAACGGTTCCAATTCCCAGTCCGACCGCCAGGCCATCCAGAACGAGGTTAGTCAGCTCACCACCGAGATTGACCGCGTTTCCGAAACCACAAAGTTCAACGAGATGTATCTCCTGAAGGGCGACACGGATCCCGCAGCCAAGAAGACCGTCACGATGGCAGGCCATGATGCAGGTCTTGACAAGCTTCGCGCTACATCGAACTATCAGAATATGGTTACTGACCAGAACGATGCTTCCGTATCCTTCTTTGCATTCCAGGTAGATATGAAGAGCTTGGAAAAAGGCAAGACCGTAAATATCGGCGGTAAGGACTATACAATCATAAAATCTGTTGAAGATACTGCTACAGAGGATGCCAGCCAGTTTGAATACCATACAAGCAATATCAATGATGATGGCTCCCTCAATACAGATGATTCCAAGATTACCCAGGGCCGTGCCCTTCAGCTGATCGCCCAGGCCCTTGGTCAGGCCAACTATATTGGCGATGATGGAACTTTTAAAGATCCTGCTGTTGCTAATACTACAACTTCAATTATTAACAAGGAAAACGGTGACGTTAACAAAGGCTTAACGACCACTGGCAATGTTAAGATGTTTAAAGATGCGTATGACCCTACAAGCCCGAAAAAGTGGTCTGATAAAGCTGATCTCACTTTTGATGGCAAGACCGATAGTACGGATTACGCTAGGAAGACTGCAGATAAATATGCTGCTCCTGCAGACAATACGTCTGTAACATTCCTCGTACATAAGGCTCAGGACTCCACCGTTCAGCAGTCTCTCAAGTTCAACCTCCACGTAGGCGCCGATGCCGATATGAACAATAAGATCGGCGTAGACATCGAGGAAATGAACGCCGCTTACCTCGGCATCAAGGGTCTGGACGTTGTAGGCCAGGACAAGGACGGCAACAAGATTGACGACGGCGGTATCGCAGCTACCTACGCCATCGACGCCATCGCAGACGCGGTAGCCAAGGTTTCCGCCCAGCGGTCTGCCCTCGGTGCTGTTCAGAACCGTCTGGAACACACGATCAACAACGTCGACAACGTAGTTGAGAACACGACCGCAGCCGAGTCCCGAATCCGTGATACGGATATGGCCGACGAGATGGTTACCTACAGCAAGAACAATATCCTTGCCCAGGCCGGCCAGTCCATGCTCGCTCAGGCGAACCAGTCCACCCAGGGTGTGCTGTCACTCCTGCAGGGCTGATCATCAATCGAATATTAAGTATAGAAAGAGGAGATACGCAGTGCGTATCTCCTCTTTTTGGGTTAAGAGGCACTTGGGGACTGGCCCCAAGTACCTCTCAAAGCGGAACCGATAGCTACCTGGCCGTAGTCGGCACAAGGGAGCCAGTCCCCGCGTACCTATCAGGGAGGCGGGCCACAGGCATGTGCCGACAGGGTATTATTTTTGACTGAGGCGGGATATTGCAGATGGACTGATACCGGTGACTCTTGCAATTTGGCGGATGGAAGCACCTTCTGCAATTGCTGATTTGACGACAGGGACTTTATCCTTCTCGTTGAGATTACTTAGCTCGAGAGGGGAAGCAAGTTTAGAAGTGCTTGCTATTATTTTTGAGACTTCTGAATCTGATAGTCTTGCCTTCCCAGGGTTTCCCTGTATTGCAGGCGGGGAAAGGGCAAAGTGTTTTAATTCTGCCCCATTAAGTGAAAGAGAATCAGGAAACTGATCAAGAGGGAATCGGGTCGTTTCTCTTGTGACTCCACTGCAGCCGAGCCAGTAATAGTCGAGGGGATTGTCAACGAGCCCGGCTTTTACCGGGTTATTGCAAATATATCGAACACATGTAAGAAAATACTGACGATCTTCCACCGGGTAACTATGAAATCGGTCTTGAAACACATGACCGGACATTTGATATCTATAGTTGAAATATGAAGCATATGCGGAAGAGATGCTATGCAGACTGGAACTTATTGAGACTTTGGATTCCTGCAGCAAAAGATGGACATGATTATCCATGAGACAGTATACAAATAGCAAGTATGCGGAGTTTTCTCTTCCTTTTTGAAGCAGCTCCTCAAATTTCAGAAAATCATCCTCATCTGCAAACAGGATGTGCTGCTGGTTCCCTCTTAGAATAATATGATAAATTCCGGTGCTTGAGATTTTTCGTTTACTTCTGGGCATGATAATATCTCTATAGAGGCGCTTAAGAGGCACTTAAGAGGCACTTTTGAGGCACTTGGGGACTGGCCAACTGTACTGAGCCCTTGTGGCGAGGTACAGGGGGCCTGTCTCCCATGTGCCGACAAGGTATAGGGCAGGCCCATGTGTGACGACAGGGTGATGGTGTCGACAACCGGTCGGTACACGGGAGACAGGCCCCAAGTGCCTCTCAACGATGGCCGATAGTCGCCCGGCAGCAGTCGGCACAAGGGAGCCAGTCCCCGCGTACCTCTCAGGGAGGCAGTCCACTGGTAAAGAGGCACTTGGGGAGATAGCTCACTGTAAAAGAGGCACTTGGGGACTGGCCAACTGTACTGAGCCATGTGGCGAGGTACAGGGGGCCTGTCTCCCATGTGCTGACAAGGTATAGGGCAGGCCCATGTGCCAACAAGGTATAGGGCAGGCCCATGTGCCGACAGGGTATGGGGCAGGCCCATGTGCCGACAAAGTGATGGTGTCGACAACTGGTCAGTACACGGGAGCCAGTCCCCGCGTACCTCTCAGGGAGCCAGTCTCCGTGTACCTCTTGTGTGACAGTCTCCGCTTACCTCTCACTTCACAATCGCATGATGCCGGAAATAGTTGCACCACATCGCATAGTACCTTCCCAGCAGGTGGGCGCCGTCGGTGGTAAGCTCCTGGCGGAGGAAGCCGTCAGCGCCGCAGAACATGCCGTTGTAGTTGAGGTAATAGGTGGTCTGCCCGTCGGCGCAGGAGGCTATGGCATAGTTCTTATCCCGGACAGCCGTATTATTCATGACGCCGAGTTTGTCTTCGAAGGTGGAGGCGAAGTACATATTCGCGCAGAGGTAGATGATGGCGTTGGGCTGGGCGGCTTTGACCGTGTCGACCATCTTTTTGTAGCGCTCGGCAAAGGCCTCGCGCGTCCCGTAGCCGGAGTCATTGATGCCCAGAATAATGTAGACCTTGCCGTACTGCTTGGCAGCGAGACAGGTTTCGAGCGTCATCTCGGCTCCGGTATTTTGAAGTGTAGAGGGCTTTTCTTTCACGAAGAGCTGGGTGCAGTAGCCCCGGTCGCAGAAGAAGTCGGCGGGCAGATCCCCGTAGTCGAACATGCCCACGGTCCGGGAGTCGCCGATGAAGAGGGCGTCCTGAAAGTAGGTGTCATCCACAGTCTTGTAGTCGGCGGCTGTCGTGAAGGTGTATTCGCCCGGGTCCTGGTAGAACTTGCTCTCGACGGGCGTCGGCGGGTAGGAGAGAAAGGCCGTGTTGACACCGGTTTCGGGCTGATAGGTGAAGTTCCCGGCCGGAGAGGCCGCCCCTTCCTTCACATTTCCAAACTGGTCGAGGACCTCGGCATAGGCCTCGGGGGCGTTCTCGGTCTGGAGGATCAGATCCGCATTCGCGTCGCCGGTGGAGGCCGAGGCGGGGTCGTAGCTGTATTCGCACGAACCCCGCGTTTCCGAGGCCTGGGCGACGGAGGAGCCCGTCACGGGGGCGGCGATGTCGGTGCCCCCGGCGGGCGTGCTGTTTTCAGCAGCGCCGCCCTGCGAGGCGGAGGTGCTGCTGTCGCCTGCGCCTTTTGTGGTATTCGCCGAGCTGTCTCCCTTCTCAGCGACGGCATTTTCTACGGGCTCCTCCTTTTCAATGGTGATGAGGTCCTTTTCCAGTCCGTCTTTTACCGACGCGGTAATTTCCTGCGCCATGCTGCCAAAGCCGAAATATATGGCAAGGACGATGGCGGCGATGATGTAGCCTATTGTGAATGGTAAGTGGGTGAGTATTTTTTTCATAGTTTTTTACATATAGCTGATTGCTTAGAAGCGTTTGAAAGGCACTTGGGGAGGCGGGCCACCGGTAAAGAGGCACTTGGGGACTGGCCAACTGTACTGAGCCATGTGGCGAGGTACAGGGGGCCTGTCTCCCATGTGCCGACCAAGCATGTGCCGACAAAATATAGGGCAGCCCACATGTGCCAATAAAGTGATGGTGTCGACAACCATTCAGCACACGGGAGACAGGCCCCAAGTGCCTCTCAACGACGGCCGCTAGTCGTCCGGCAGCAGTCGGCACAAGGGAGCCAGTCCCCGCGTACCTCTCAGGGAGGCGGGCCACCGGTAAAGAGGCACTTGGGGAGGCGGGCCACCGGTAAAGAGGAAGGTAGAGTGCCGCCCTTCATATCAGAACCTGAAATACAAAAACGGATTCGACGACCCCCGCTGGATCATGATTGCGGAGAAGATGAATATGGCAAGCACCGCGGCCTTGACGACGAGGTTCTTCTTGTGCTTCCTGTAGAAGTCCCGCGGGAAGCGGGTGCAGAAGAAGACGCCGAGGGCGAGCAGCCACCAGTAGCGCTTTATCAATCTGGTGAACATGGCGAGCCCGGGGGCCGCGCCAGCGGCCGTTCCGACCATGGCCTTCATGTAGGAGGCAAGTTCGGGAAGGTCGGAAATTGCGAATACCATCCAGGTCGCCGGGATGAGGACCAGAATCAGCACATGCCCCAGGACCTTCGTCCGCTCCAACCATTTGCCGAGGCCGGTTTTTTCAATCGAGATCAGTACGAAGAATATGAGTCCCCAGATCAGGAAATTCCAGTCCGCTCCGTGCCAGAAGCCTGTCAGCGCCCACACGACAAAGAGGTTGAAAATGGTCCGGGGCAGGCTGCAGTGAGAGCCTCCCAGAGGGAAGTAGACATAGAGGCGGAAGAAGCGCCCCATGGTCATGTGCCACCGCCGCCAGAACTCGGACACCGACCGGCTCTCGTAGGGGATGTCGAAGTTCTCCGGTACGTAGAAGCCCATGAGCTTGGCCAGCCCGATGGCCATGACCGAATAGCCCCAGAAGTCGAAGTAGAGCTGCATGGAAAAGGCGTAGGCCCCCAGCCAGGCTACGGGTGTCGACACGGCCCCGCCGCCCTCGGAAATATTGGTCCAGAGGGTGCCGATCTGGTTGGCGAGGAGGACCTTGAGGCCGAGCCCGACGGAGAAATCCATGAGGCCCTCCTCTATATTTGCGAGGCCGACCCGCCGGTGCTTCATCTCGTCCCCGACCTCCCCGTAGCGGACGATCGGGCCCGCGATCAGCTGGGGGAACATGGCGACGTACGTCGAAAACTCGACGAAGCTTACGGGCTCTTTGATTTCCCCCCGGTAGCGGTCAATCTGAAACGAGAGAATCTGAAACGTGTAGAAGGAAATCCCTAAGGGGAGCAGGACCGTGATCTCCGCCCCGGTCGTCTTCGTGGCCGCCCGTACGTTTTCGAGCACGAAGCCGAAATACTTGAAGAAAAAGAGCATGGCGACGTTGAACACGACGGTGAGGGCGAGGAGGGTCTTTTCCGAGCCCGGAATGGTGGGGGCCGCGGTACTCGTGACGATGGTGGAGCCCTGGCGCTTTACATTAGTCATGCTCCTGCAGTGGTCCATGGCCAGGTACAGGAGGTAGTTCAATACTAATGAAAACACGAAGAGAACTATATACCGGGGTTCGCCGATGGCATAGAAAATCAGGCTCCCGATGAGGAGGGTGACGTTGCGGTACCTCTCCGGCGTCAGGTAGTAGGCCGCCAGGAAGACCGGCAGAAAGATGAAAATGAATGAAAGGCTTGAAAACAGCATGATTTAGGTCCTGTGGATTGAAATTTTTTACATATTAATATACCATACAAAGCAGTTCATTTCTATTGAATGCGGGGAAAATATGGATCAACTTTCTCTTTTTGACAACACCGTCCCGGAGCCGCTCGCGGCCAGGGTGCGCCCGAAGACCCTTGACGAATACGTGGGGCAGGAGCACCTCCTGGGGCCCGGGAAGGCCCTGCGGCGGGTCATAGAACATGATAATGTAAGCTCGATGATTCTCTGGGGCCCGCCCGGCGTGGGCAAGACCACCCTGGCCGAAATCATCGCCCATACGACCAAGGCCTCCTTCATCAATTTCTCTGCCGTCACGTCCGGCATTAAAGAAATCAAGAAAGTCATGGAGGACGCGGAAACCAACCGCCGCTACGGCACCAAGACCATCCTCTTCGTCGACGAGATTCACCGCTTCAACAAGGCCCAGCAGGACGCCTTTCTCCCCTATGTCGAGAAGGGCAGCATTATACTAATAGGCGCGACCACGGAAAATCCTTCCTTTGAAATCAACAGCGCCCTCCTGTCCCGCTGCCGGGTCTTTGTCCTCCACGCCCTGACCCAGGACAATATCGTGAGCGTCTTGGAGCATGCCCTGTCTGCCCCCGAGGGGTTCGGGAACCAGAGGGTTTCCATTAGTCATGACATACTCGAGCGGATTGCGGTATTCTCCAACGGGGACGCGCGAAGTGCCCTGTCCACCCTTGAAATGGTTGTGACCAATGGCGACATGGCCCCGGACGGCTCCACGACCGTCACCGAGCAGACCCTCGAGGAATGCACCTCGAAGAAGTCCCTCCTCTACGACAAGAAGGGGGAGGAGCATTATAATCTGATTTCTGCACTGCATAAATCCATGCGAAACAGTGACCCTGACGCGGCCGTCTACTGGCTGGCCCGCATGCTCGAAGCCGGGGAAGACCCCCTCTACATCGCCCGCCGGGTCGTCCGCTTTGCCGCGGAAGACGTGGGCCTTGCGGACCCCAATGCGGTGCAGCTGGCAGTCGCCTGTTACCAGGCCTGCCACTTCATTGGCGTCCCCGAGTGCAATGTCCACCTGACGGAAGCCGTCATCTACTGCGCTCTGGCACCGAAATCCAATGCGATGGAAGTGGCGTATAACGAAGCGAAAGAGGATGCCATTACCATGCTGGACGAGCCCGTTCCCATGAATATCCGGAATGCCCCGACCCAGCTCATGAAAGACGAAGGCTATGGAGCCGGTTACATGTACGCCCACGACTACGAAGGCCACATCACAGCCATGCAGTGCCTGCCCGACTCCCTCGAAGGCCGCTCCTACTACCACCCCGGTACCCTGGGCCGGGAGGCCGATTTCGCCAAACGGTATGAGGAAATCAAGGAGTGGAAGCGGACCCATTAGTTTGCCTGTCAAATCGATACAATCAAATACAATTTCAACCTCTGAGAGCCGCCAATACTGCCCATCCCAGGAAACTGAAAAATCGTGTTTGACAGGCAAATCGATACAATCCAGTACAATTTTTATGCTTGAGAACCGCCAATATGGCCCCTCTCAGAAAACTGAAAAAATGGGCTTGCCTGTCACGGAGAATAGGATTATTCTCAGATATATAGTTTGGTTATAGAAAGCGAGGGCGCATCATGTACCGGATAGTAGTGGATAGCTGCGGGGAACTGACGCCTGAAATGATTGTGGATACGGACCACTTCGCGAGTGTGCCGCTGACGATTTCCGTCGGCGGGAAGGACTACCTCGACGACGAGAATTTCGACCAGGGAAGGCTGATCGCAGCTATGGCGGCATCTTCCGAGGCGCCGCATTCGGCCTGCCCGTCCCCGGCCGCATATATGGAAAAACTCGAAGAGGTCGAGGCGGACCACTACTACAGCGTCACGCTTTCATCCCAGCTCTCCGGATCCTACAATGCCGCCGTTCTCGCCGGAAATCTCATGCGGGAAGAGTGGGAGGACGACGAAGTAGAAGGCAAGTATTATCATGCCTTCAATTCCCGCTCCGCTTCCATAGGGGAGACCCTGATCGCCCAGAAGATTGCCGAGTGCGAAGAAGCCGGCATGTCTTTTGAAGAAGTTGTCGATACGGTTGAAACCTACATCGACACCCAGCACACCTACTTCCTGCTGGAGTCCCTCGACATGCTGGAGAAGGCCGGCCGTCTGGGACACCTGGCTGCGAAACTCATCAATACTCTGAACATTAAGCCTGTCATGGGCTCGACCCCGGAGGGCAACATCCAGCGCCTGGGCCAGGCCCGGGGCATGAAGGCTGCGATCGGCAAGATGGCCGAATACATGCGGCAAAACGTCGAATTTCCGGACGAACGGGTACTCATGATTTCCCACTGCGCGGCGCCGGATCGGGCGGAGTACCTCAAAGAAAAGGTCCTTGAGACCGGCGCCTTCAAAGACGTCGTCATCCTTGAGACACGGGGCATTTCCACCATGTATGCCGGCCCCGGGGGACTCATCATGGTAGTTTAAGCAAATGGCATCCATACAGGGCTGTACTTTTGTTTAGTGCAGCCCTTATATAAATAATTGAAATGTAAGCGCTTACAAAGAGGAGACGGAATATGCGCCTTGACAACATGGGGAAGAGCGACCGGGAGAAGTATCTGGATCTGCTGGCGGAGAAATATCCCGAGCGGGAGGACATCTGCCGGGAGATCATCAATCTGTCCGCCATCATGAATCTTCCCAAAGGCACCGAGCACTTCATGAGCGACCTGCACGGGGAGTACGGGGCCTTCCTCCACATCCTCAATAATTGCTCCGGCGTCATCAAGGAAAAGGTGGACCTCCTCTTCGGAAAGACGCGCTCAACGCAGGAAAGAAGAGAGCTCTGCACGCTTGTCTATTATCCTGTCGAGAAGCTGGCCCTCATGCGGGAGCAGAACGGGGACCGTCCTCTGCCGGATTCCTGGTACCGGTCGACGATCGTGGACCTCGTGGCTCTGGCGAAATTCCTGTCTTCCAAGTACACGCGCTCCAAGGTCCGGAAGGCCATGCCGAAGGACTTCGCCTACATCCTCGACGAGCTCATTCACGAGCAGAAGGACGAGGACGACAATCAGCTCCGCTACCACGAGGAAATATATAACACCATTCTCGCTCTGAAAAACGGGGACGAGTTCATCGAGGCCCTGGCCAGTCTCATCAAGCGCCTGGCTGTCGACCATCTGCACATCGTCGGCGATATCTACGACCGGGGCGGCGAGGCCGACAAGATCATCGACCTCCTCATGGACCACCACAGCATCGACATCGAGTGGGGCAACCACGACATGCTCTGGATGGGCGCCGCCTGCGGCAACAGGGCCTGCTGCGCCAACGTCGTCCGCGTGAACCTCAAATACCATTCGACCCGCATCCTCGAAAACCGCTACGGCATCTCGCTCAGGCCCCTGACCATCTTCGCCCTGAAGCATTACCCGGCCATGGACCCGGAAGAGGCCGCCCTGCAGGCTGTCTACGTCCTCTGCCAGAAACTCGAGGGGCAGGAAATCCTCCGCCACCCCGAATACGGCATGGACCACCGCCTCCTCCTGCACCGCATCAATTTCGAAAACTCCACCATCGACCTGGACGGCCACCTCTACAGCATCGATACGGCGCTCTTTCCGACCCTCATGACTAATGTAAACCCCTCAGGCAGTACCTCCGGGGCTCTTGCAGGAAATACCGCAGCAGGGACTCCCGGGCTTTCCGCTGCCTCGTCTTCCGGCGTCCGCAATTCCGGCATCCCCACAGACCGAAATGAGATTGCGAAATACTATGAATTGACGCCCGAAGAAGAAGAGCTTGTTGACGACCTGACCCGGGACTTTGTCACCAGCATCGAGCTTCACCGCCACATCGATTTTCTATATGATGTCGGTTCCCTTTACCTTGTGTACAACGGAAATCTCCTCTTCCACGGGGCCATTCCCATGGACGAGGACGGCAACTTCCGCCCCCTGACCATCGACGGGGTCCGCTGCCAGGGGAGGGAGCTCTACGACATGGCGGAAGCAAAAGCCCGGCGGGCCTTCACGGATTCGGCTACCGAGGACGACATCGATTTCATGTGGTTCCTCTGGGGCGGGGAGAATTCTCCCCTTTGCTGCCGGCGCCTGAAGACCTTTGAAAGAAACTACATAAGCGACAAGGAGACCTGGGGCGAAGAAACCAATCCCTACGACCGCCTGAAGAACGACCCCGTCATCTGCGACCGGGTCCTGCGGGAATTCGGCCTCTATGAGAAATATTCCCATATCATAAACGGCCACACCCCGGTCCGGGCCTCGGCCGGCGAGCGGCCAGTCAAGGCGGACGGCCGCCTCATCGTAATCGACGGGGGCTTCTCAAACGCCTATCATAAGACCACGGGAATCGCGGGCTATACCTTGATCTTCAATTCCCACGGCCTCAGGCTCAAGGCCCACCAGCCCTTCGAGAGCGTCGAAGCCGCCATCGCCGGGGACAAGGACATTGAGTCTGATTCGGAAATCACCTGGGTGGCCCCGGAGCGGATCTTCGTCAAAGACACCGACATCGGCGCCGGCATCGCCGAAGAAATTTCCGACCTGAAACGTCTGCTGGAGCGGGAGAACTAGTTTTTGCGGGCCATGGCCGGGGCCTGTGGGCCTATGGCATGCGCCGCGACAAAAGTCCGCCAAATTCTGGCAGGCGTTTGGACCTATACGCTGTACTGCAGCAAAAATCCACCAGTGATGCGTGGGTTTGTGGGCCTATAACTTGTTTCAATGCAAATGTCCGCCAATGGGTCCTTTGTGTTTGGGCATATGTAAAATTCCAGAACAAAAGTCCGCCAATGGTGCAGGAAGACCTGAATTTTTATGGTCGGATTTGGTAACAAATTAAAAATGGCCGAACGCCTCCTGTCATTGAAGGAGATGGGCTGGAAAAATATAATTGGGGTATCAAACAGTTCCATAGAAAGGGGTTTATAAGAATTATGGAAAACATTCCCGTAGTCAAGCTTGGCATCATCGCGGTTTCCCGCGACTGCTTCCCGATTGCCCTGTCCGAAAAACGCCGGGGCGCCGTCAAGGCCGCATGCGACAAGAAGGGCCTCGACGTATTTGAGGCAAAGACGACAGTAGAGAACGAGAAGGACGCTCTTGCCGCCGTTGACGAGGTAAAGGCAGCCGGCGTCAACGCCCTCGTGGTCTTCCTCGGAAACTTCGGTCCCGAGACACCCGAGACCCTCATTGCCCAGCACTTCGACGGACCCGTCATGTATGCGGCAGCAGCCGAGGGCGACGGCGACCTCATCGACGGCCGCGGCGACGCCTTCTGCGGTGTCCTGAACCTGTCCTACAATCTCGGCATGCGCCACCTCAAGGCATGGATTCCTTCCTATCCCGTAGGAACCGCTGACGACGTGGCTCAGATGATTTCCGAGTTTGTTCCCATTGCCCGCACGATCCTTGGCCTTGCCGGCCTGAAGATCATTTCCTTCGGACCGCGTCCCCAGGACTTCTTCGCCTGCAACGCTCCTATTAAAGGCCTCTATGAGATCGGCGTCGAGATCGAAGAGAATTCCGAGCTCGATCTGCTCGTAGCTTACCGGGCACATGAAGGCGACAAGCGGATTCCCGATGTCTGCAAGGACATGGCTTCCGAGATGGGCGAGGGCAAGTATTACAGCGACCTTCTTGAGCGCATGGCCCAGTTCGAACTCACACTCCTTGACTGGGCGGAAGAGCACAAGGGCGCCCGCAAGTATGTGGCCTTCGCCGACAAGTGCTGGCCCGCATTCCCCAAGGAATTCGGCTTCGAACCCTGCTACGTAAACTCCCGCCTCGTATCCCGCGGCATCCCCGTATCCTGCGAGGTAGATATCTACGGAGCCCTTTCCGAATACATCGGCATGTGCGCATCCGCGGATACCGTCACACTCCTTGATATCAATAATTCCGTACCCAAGTCCATGTACGATGCCGAGATTGCAGGAAAGACCGACTACAAGCTCACGGATACCTTCATGGGCTTCCACTGCGGAAATACGCCTTCCGGCAAGATGTGCTCGAGCCGTGCCATCAAGTACCAGCTCATCCAGCACCGGACCCTCGAGCCCGCCGGATCCGAGCCTGATTTCACAAGAGGCACCCTCGAGGGCAATATCGCTGCCGGCGACATCACCTTCTACCGTCTCCAGTGTGACAGCGAGGGCGTTCTCCGCTCCTACATCGCAGAAGGCGAGATCCTTGACGTCGACTGCAAGTCCTTCGGCGGCATTGCCACATTCGCCATTCCCGAGATGGGCCGTTTCTACCGCCACGTCCTCATTCAGAAGGGCTTCCCTCATCACGGGGCCGTTGCTTTCCATCATGTAGGAAAGACCCTCTACGAAGTCTTCAAGCTCCTCGGCGTTGAGGACATCGGCTTCAACCGGGCAGCAGGAGACCGGTATCCCACTGAGAATCCCTTCGCCTGAAGGGTGATTTTCAGGATTTCCCGGATTTTGGGAACATTTTGGGTGTTTCAGAGAAAAGTGTCCCCATGCCTCAAAATTTAACGTAAGACAAAAAATAAAGAATAGGAACATTCTTCTCCTTTTTAGAAGAAATGTTCCTATTCTTTTTTGATGTTGTTAAACAATAAAAATTTGCATGGGAACAGTCTCTAGAAGAAACAGCGATTTGTTCCCATTTTTGGCAAAAGTCCGATTTTTGAAAAAGAAGCTTGGGGACATTCTTTTTAGAAAAGGCAGAAATGTTCCTAAAATTGTGAAAAATCAAAGACGAGGGCCAGAAGAATTAAATATCAAGCTCGAGTACGATGGGGCAGTGGTCCGCCCGGGGACCGGAGGAGAGCATTCCGGAGCGCGTGACCTTGGGCATCAGACGATTGCTTACAAGGAAGTAGTCGATCCGCCAGCCTGCGTTATTTGCCTTGGCCTGGCGGATACGCTGGGCCCACCAGGAGTAGAGGCCTCCCCGGCCCGGGTGCAGCTCCCGGAAGGTGTCCGAAAAGCCGGCGGCGAGAAGATTTGAAAAGCCGGCCCGCTCTTCGTCCGTGAAACCGGCGGAGTTATGATTCGTGTCCGGGTTCTTGAGATCGATTTCCTCATGGGCGCAGTTATAGTCCCCGCAGGCGATGACGGGCTTCTTTGCATCAAGCTTCTTCAAATACTCTGTGTAACACTTGTCCCACTCCTGACGGTCGGAAAGGCGCTTCAGGCCGTCGCCGGCGTTCGGGGTGTAGACGGTGTTGAAGTAGAAGTCTTCTGTTTCGAGGGTGATGAGGCGGCCTTCACTGTCCATGGTGTCCGGGGCCCCGATGACGGGAAGTTCGGCAGCAAGGCCGTCCCCCAGAGAAATCTTCCCGTCGGACCCCCCGGATACAGCTGCAATTGTGCCAAGATTCTTCCTATATAGCATCATGGTTCCGGCGTAGCCCTTCCTTGCCGGCGGGGCGGAGGATACACATGTATAGGCATATCCGGGGAAGGCCTCTTCGAATGCGGCCTCCTGCTTGGCATTCATGCCGCCTTCCGGCAGCTTTGTCTCCTGAATGGCGATGAAGTCGGGCTTTTCATCTGTAATCGTCTTTATGACATCTCTTGTGAGCTCCGACCGGTCGCTTGTCCCCGTCAGGGCAGCGTTCAGAGAATCTATATTCCATGAAATAAACTTCATGCCTTTTCCTTTCATTGTGCGTAGTCTGCGGGAGGTGTGGAATCGGTCCCGTCTTTTTCAAAACAAATCCCATTCTACCATTTCTCCATGCAAAAAGGCACAAATAATACCGCCCTGCGAAGGAGGTTTACGCAGGAGCGGCAGAAGAGGGTGGTGGGTTATATTAGTATAGTATGGGATGTAAGCGCTTACATCATTCTACTGTTGTGATGTAGAAGGTCGCGTCTTTGGCGGCAGGCTTATCTGAAACCGTCAGCATGCTGTCGACGACCGTGAGGTAGAAGCCGGGACGGGAGACGCTTTCAAAGGAGGTCCCTTCCTTGTCCCCGTTCAGGCCCGTCTTCGTGATGAAGGTCTGGGCGGCTGCGGTCTCGGGCTTCGCGTCCGTATCCTGGGCCAGGTGCACGGCGTCCCCATCCGAAGATACCGTGAGGTAGAGACCGGCCTTGTTCTCGGACTGAATGGAGACCTGGGACTCAATGCTGGAATCGGAATGTCCTGCCGTGATGACCCACTGGCCGTCCTGGGGAGCGTCCGAAAGGCCGGTTCCGACAATCACGTCCGTATAAGGATAATCTTTGTCGTCAGAGGAATTCGTGAAGCCTTCGTGGGAGAGGGCGCTGCCGTCCTTGAGGGCAATCGTGGACTTCGTGCCGAAGAGGCCGGCCGCCGTTTCCTCCATGGGAACGACCGTGCCGTCTTCATTGAATGTGATCTCGCGGATGCAGGCGCTGCGTCGGTAGCCGTTGCCGCCGGGCTGGGCTCCGTCGTGGTAGATGAAGTAGGTGTGGCCCTGGAAATCGAAGACAGCTTCGTGATTCGTATTCGACGTGGCGTTGGGCTGCATGAAGCAGCCTCCGTCCTTCCAGTCGCCTGTGATCAGGTCGTCCGTTGTTGAGTAGCCCATGCCCTCGCGCCAGCCCGTGGCGTAGAAAAGATAATAGGGGCCCGTGTAGCCTCCGTTTCCGTCACTGTGCCGGTAAATCCAGGGGGCTTCCGTGTAGGCATTGAGGCCCATGGTGCGGTTTACGATGTCGCCGTCGCTGTAGCCCGAAACCGTGCAGGTGATCTTCCCGTCCCCGTTCTGGTCCGTGACGGAAATCATGTCGGGATTCAGTTCGCAGATATAGAAGAGGCCGTTGCCCCAGGCGAGATAGCGGTGCTCGACTCCGTCCTCGTCCGTCTCAATCCAGGCCGTGGGGTCTATGTCGTTCCAGTTCGAGGTCTGGGGCTTCGTGACAAAGCCGCGGACGAGCGGCTCTCCGATATCGACAAAGGGGCCCGTGGGCGAGTCCGCGACGGCGACGCCGATGGACTGCTTGCCGGCGGCCTTTTTGTCCCAGGAGCAGTAGTATAAATAATATTTGTCCGTTCCGCTTTCCGGGTCCTTATGCTTCATGACCTGGGCGGCCCAGGCGGCCGTATTGTCCCGGGTCCAGGCGACGTCCTTCATATTCATGACGACGCCTTCCTGCTTCCAGGTCTTTAAGTCCTTCGTCGAATAGCAGAAGTACTCGGGGATATTGTATGTCTTCTCCTCGACCTGCTTATCCGACGACATGTCGTGGCCCGTGTAGAGGTAGACCGTGTCTCCGTCGACGAGAACGGAGGGGTCGCCCCCGTAGATGATGGTCCCGTCGTCCTCCCGGAACTGGACAATTGGATTCGAATACTCGCTTTTTTCAATTGTCTTCTCTGTGACTTCTGCGCTGCCGCAGGACGTGAGGGCAAGCGACGCCCCTAATGCTGCGGCCAGTACAGCCAGCTTTCCCTTTTTCATTTTTACTTTCCCCTTAAATAATTTGATTTCTGCTTCAGAATGGCGCCCGGTTTTGCCCCTCGTTTTCCGGAGAGACGGAAGAATTCAAGGCCGAACGCCCTTCCTTGTATATTAGTATAGAGCATAATAATAGGAAAATCCACATGAAATTTCAAAAAAAATAAAACAAGTTTAGAATAATCTAAATATACAAAGCGGGCGACAGCTTCTAGTATCTGCCCGCATTTCAGGAAACTGCACGGGCTGCGTGCATTCTGTTCAGGAAACGCGTCAAAACGGGCCTCAAAACAGTAAATTTTATATGGAAATCCGTAAAACGCGAGTGTAAAATAACAGCGATTGAAAAGTGTAAGCTCACTTTGGAACTGGAAAACAGGAGGGGCATGAAAATGGCCGGAAAAGAGAAAAAAACAGCGAAACCCGCTGCGAAAAAGAGAAACAGAACTTCGGTTTCGGGAAAATTAATGCGGACCATCATCCCGATGGTGGGTATCGCGATTGTTCTGATCATCGTGATCGTCATCACCCAGTCGGGCAGCATCATCACAAGCCTTTCAAATCAGGCTCTGACGGAAGATGCGGAGTCGGAGGCGATGGACATCTCCCAGGAGATTCAGGTATTTGAGGGCCAGTGCGACGCCATGCTCGATATCGCAATTGACGCCGGCATTACGGATCCGGACGAGCTCGCGGCGGTGCTTGCGAAGTCCGCGACCATCAATGAGCACGCGACGTCCGGCATCTACGGAACATTTGACGATGAGACCTATTTTGACGCCAGCGGCTGGGTGCCCGATGCGGACTACGTTCCGACGGAGCGGTCGTGGTATTCGGAAGGGCAGGACCATGACACCTTCCTTCCCGGCGAACCCTATGTGGATGCCGAAACCGGCAGCGTTGTCGTTTCTTTCTCGCGGAAGTTCACGCTGAAAAACGGAACGAAGGGCGTTGCCGCCATCGACTACTTTCTCGACGGCATTGTAGAGCGGGTTTCCGCCATGAAGCCGCTGGGAAGCGGCGGGGCCATGCTCCTTTCTTCGAACTATGTCCTTTCCTACTTCAAGGCTGATGACAACGGGCAGAAGATCGCGGATGTAGACGATTCCTATCTGCAGAGTATTGCGAAGCTGGCGGCCGGTGAAACTTCCGGCGTTCAGGAAGTCAAGTCCTACGACGGCAATACATATGACGTTGCATTAAATAAGATTGAGGGAACGGACTGGACCCTGGTTTCTTCCGTAAATAAGAAGTCGGTTCTGGCGAAGCTGAACCAGTTCCAGATCCTCTGCTACATCCTCATGGTCGTCATGATCATCGTCATCGGCTTCGTCCTCTGGAAGCTCATTGACAAGCTTGTCACAAAACCTGTCCGGGCCCTGACCGACAATATCGTAAAGATTACCGACGGAGACTTCACGGTCGATATTCCGGCCGGCGGCGACGACGAGATCGGCGTCATGAACAATTCCATGAAGAAGTTCGTCGAAGAGATGCACGGCACCCTCGGCGATATCCACAGTGTTACGAATGACCTCTCTCAGGAGGCCGAGAATTCGAAGACGGCTTCGAGCAGCCTGAATTCCCAGGCCAAGGAACAGTCCGATTCCATGGGCCAGATCAAGGAGACCATGGAAGGCATGGCCCAGGCCGTACAGGAACTGGCCGAGAATGCGACAAGCCTGGCTCAGGAAGTCAGCGACCTCATGGACCAGGGCAACCAGACGAATGAAACCGTCACCGCTCTTGTCAACAAGGCCGAGAGCGGGCAGGAAGCCATGGGCAAGGTCGAGTCCGGCATGGCCAATGTCAAGGGTGCCATGACCGAGATGAACGACGTCGTTACCGAGGTCGGCGATTCGGCAAAGCAGATCAATGAGATCACGACGATGATCGCGTCCATCGCGGAGCAGACAAACCTTCTTTCCCTCAATGCTTCCATTGAGGCGGCAAGAGCAGGTGAGGCCGGCAAGGGCTTCGCGGTTGTCGCTTCGGAAATCGGAAAGCTGGCCAATGACTCCAGCCAGTCCTCGACCCAGATCGCGGACATCCTGAAGCAGGTTACGGCAAAGATCGAAGAGCTCTCCGACAAGTCCACTGCCAATATGGCCATGATTGAAGAGAGCACCGAGGCCGTTGCCAACGCGGGAGATACCTTCAAGGAAATCTTCGAAGACCTTGATACGACAGGCGCTACGGTCAAGGATATGATCGACCGGGTCGGCAAGGTCGACGGCATTGCGTCTTCAGTGGCCGCCATCTCCGAGGAGCAGAGTGCATCCACCGAGGAAGTCACGGTCTCCATCGACAACCTCGCGGAAAGCGCAGCCAAGGTCGCAGACGAAAGCCGCGGCGTGGATACTTCCGCCGAGACGGTTTCCGGCTCCGCTTCCACCATCAAGGATTTCGTAAGCCGCTTCAAACTGTAATACAAAAAATAAGAATGGGGGACATTTGTTCCGAATCCCCGGAATATACCCAAAGTTTTCAAGGCTTTGGATTGCCGGGTGGATTTCAGAGCAAATGTCCCCCTTTTTTGCGTCTATCTGTGGGTACAAGAGCCTGTTTAAAACAAATGTCCCCCAATCACTTTGCTGTAATCATGCCCACGGCTATCAGAGCGCAGGGAATCAAAACAAAGATTGTGTTGCGGATTCGCTTCAGGATATAGGCTTTGCGCCTTTTTTCCGGCATTTCCATGGCTTCCGGCAGGCGGAGGGCGGTCAGGAAGATTTCAGCGGAAGAGTAGATGAAGTAGGCATTCAGGATGAAGAGGTAGATGGCCCCGGCGAACATGGACCACTTGCCGTTGGCGATGGCATAGCCGCAGGTGCAAAGGGGCGGCATGATGGCGGTCGCTATTGCAACGCCGGGGATGACAGTGCCGGACTTATCTTTTCTTGTATTTGCGATGATGCCGGCCAGGCCGCCCGCTACAGCGACGATGACATCAAAGAAGGAAGGCGATGTCCTCGCAATGAGCTCGGACGTGGGTCCCTTGACCGG
>ONBT01000025.1 GCA_900316075.1 uncultured Lachnospiraceae bacterium
AGCCCGCGATGCCGCAGCCCGCCAGAGTCGATACGTACTTATAACGGGTGACATTGATGCCGGCCGCATCGGCGGTAGCCGGGTCCTCCCCGACCGCCACAAGGTTCAGGCCCCACCTGGTCTTTGCCAGGATGTACCAGCAGATGACCGCGATGACGATGGCTGTGTAGGTCAGGAAGCCGTAGGAAAAGAGCAGGTCCCCCAGAACAGGGATTTTGCTGAGACCCGGAATCTTCGCCTGGAAGCCGGCCGCCGTCGTGGCCACGGAAATCTGGCCGACCCCGCCGGCCATCTTGGAGAGGGAGCCGCCGAAGAAGTTCCCGAAGCCGGTTCCGAAAGTAGTCAGGGCCAGGCCCACGACGTTCTGATTGGCCCGGAGGGTGATGGTCAGGAAGGCGTAGATGAAGCCGCCCAGAAGGGAGGCCAGAAGGCAGCAGAGAACGGCAATCAGGACGCCCACGGCTGTTTTGGGATTTTCCGTCCCGTTTTCATACAGAAACGAACCCATCAGGCCCGCGATGCCGCCCATATACATGATGCCGGGAACGCCGAGATTGAGGTTTCCGGACTTTTCCGTCATGACCTCGCCCGTGGCCCCGAAGAGAATCGTGATTCCCTGTATGATGGCCCGCTGAATGAAAGTAAGTAAAACGCTCATGCCTTTGCACCTCCGGCTTTTTCCTCAATCTCCACTTCCGTTCCCTCGATGCGGTAGCGAATGAAGAATTCGCAGCCGACCAGGAAGAAAAGGATGATGCCTGTGATGATGTCCGAAGCGTTTTCATTCAGGCCGTACTGGGAGGCAATCTGAATCGAGCCCTGCTGCATGAAGACGAGAAGGGCACTTGTCGCAATCATGGCAAAGGGATTAAACTGGGCCAGCCAGGCCACAACGACGGCCGTAAAGCCCCGGCCGCCGGCTGTCGATGTCGAAATCGTATGAGAGGCGCCCGAAACTATGACGGCTCCGGAGAGACCGCAGATGGCGGAGGAAATCATCATGGTCCGGATGATGACCTTCTTTACGTCAATGCCGGCGTAACGGGCGGTATTGTGGGACTCCCCGACAACGGAAAGCTCATAGCCGTGCTTCGTGTACTTCATGTAGACAAAGGTCAGAATTGTGATGAGGACCACGATGATGACATTCATCAGGTACTCGAGGCCTCCGATCCGCGGAAACCAGCCGGCCCGCGTGGACTGGTTGATGACCCCGACGGAGTTGGACCCGGCCGGGTGCTCCCAGAGGACGACACAGAAGGTGACAATCTGCATGGCCACGTAGTTCATCATCAGGGTAAAGAGAGTCTCGTTGGTATTGAACTTGGCCTTAAAAAAGGCAGGCAGAAAGCCCCAGAGCATGCCGGCAATCATGGAAGCCGCCAGGAGAATGATCATGGTAAGAACCGGCGGCAGGGACGGGGCGAAGTAAATCATGACTGCAGCCGATGCCGCTCCCCCGATCAGAATCTGGCCCTCAGCCCCCAGGTTCCAGAACTTCATCCGAAAGGCCGGGGTCAGGCCGACCGCAATGAGCAGGAGGACTGCCACTTCCCGGATGGTGACCCAGATCCGCCGTTTCGTCCCGACCGCCCCGGCCAGGATACCGGAATAGACGGACACGGGATTCTGGTGGGTAATGGATACGATGACGATGGCGCACACGATCAGGGACAGGAGGACCGCAATCAGACGGAAGACAAGGGCCTTGCCCCGGCTCATGTCACTCCGCTTCACGAGGTGAAAAACCTTTTTCGTCTTCTTCATCAGACTGCCTCCTCCGGTTCCTGCTTCTTCCTGTGACTATGGTCCTTCCGGCCTTTGGCCATCAGGATTCCCAGCTCATCTTTCGTGGTCTTTCTCGCATCGACGATTCCGGTCACCGTTCCTTCGGAAAGGACCAGAATCCGGTCGCAGAGCTGGATCAGGACGTCCAGGTCCTCCCCGACGCAGATGACCGCCACGCCCTTCTTCTTCTCCTCCCCGAGGAGGTTATATATGGAATAGGAAGAGTTGATGTCGAGACCCCGGACCGGGTAGGCCACCATCAGGACCTGGGGGGAGGAAGCAATTTCCCGGCCCACCAGGACCTTCTGCACGTTGCCGCCGGAAAGGTTCCGGACGGGGGTTTCGACGGAAGGCGTAACGACCTCGAGCTTGTCGACAATCTTTTCCGCCAGCTCCCTCGGCTTTTTCCGGTCGGTGAAGATGCCCTTTCCTTCCTTATAGGACCTGAGCATCATGTTTCCGGTCAGGTCCATATTTCCGACGAGCCCCATGCCCAGCCGGTCCTCGGGAACGAAGGAGAGGGAAATCTTCAGGTCCTGAATCTGGGCGGGAGTCTTCTTCGTCAGGTCCTCAATGCTGCCATCCGGGGCCTTATAGAAAATCTCCCCGCTCTCCACCTCCTGCAGACCGGCGATGGCCTCTAGGAGTTCCCGCTGACCGGAGCCGGACGTGCCCGCAATACCGAGGATTTCGCCCGTGTGGGCCGTGAAGGAGACATTGTCCAGGGTCTTCAGGCCTTCATTGTTCCGGACCGTAATGCCCCGGACCTCCACCTTGTCCTCGGGGGCCTGGACAGCCGACCGCTCGATATTCAAGTCCACATGGTCCCCGACCATCATCTCGGCCAGGGTCCGCTCGTCGGCGTCAATGGTATTGATGGTGCCGGCGTTCTTCCCCTTCCGCAGAACAGTGACCTGGTCGGAAATTTCCATGACCTCGTTCAGCTTGTGGGTAATGATGATGATGGACTTGCCGTTGTCCTTCATCTTCCTGAGGGCCGAGAAGAGCTTCTCGGTCTCCTGGGGCGTCAGCACGGCCGTAGGCTCGTCGAGAATCAGGATGTCGGCCCCCCGGTAGAGGGCCTTCACAATCTCGGTCGTCTGCTTCTCGGAAACGGACATCTCGTAAATCTTCTTGTCCAGGTCCAGCTCGAAGCCGTCCCGCTCGCACACGCGGCGGATGTCCTTGGTCAGGGCCTTCATGTCCATCTTCACGGGACCGTCCATGCCGAGAACGATGTTCTGGGCAGCCGTCAGGACGTCGATGAGCTTGAAGTGCTGGTGAATCATCCCCAGGCCCAGGGCGTGGGATTCCTTGGGCGAGCGAATGGTGACCTCGTGCCCGTCCACAAAAATCTCCCCCTCGTCGGGAAAGTAAATACCAGCCAGCATGTTCATGAGGGTCGTCTTGCCGGACCCGTTCTCGCCCAGGAGAGCCAGGATTTCCCCGTGCTTTAAGGTCAGATTGATGTGGTCGTTTGCGACCACGTCCCCGAACCGCTTCGTCACGTTTTTGAGTTCAATTGCCGTTTCTGCCATGGATTTTCTCCCGTAAAAACGAATAGCAGCCCGCCCAGCTTTGAAGGGTTCGGGCTGCTGAAAAATTTTCTTCTTTCCCCGCCATTCCCGCTCTTCATAAAGGGGAAGGGGAAAGAAGGCGGTTTACATTATTCTCATCACTCTGTAATGGAGGTAATGCCGTCGATGATCAGGTCGAAGGAAGGAGCCGAGCCGTTGATGTCGACGTCGGACTCGTGATAGTAGCCGTCGGATACGGAATCCTTGTACTTCTCATAGTCTCCGCCGCCTGCAATCAGGTCTTCCAGCTTCTGGCCGCCGATGGTGAAGGTCGAGGTATCGAATACGTGGAGAGTGCCGGCCTTGATGGCGTCCTCAGCCGTCTTTACCGCATCCTCGGTGCCGGCTGCGCATACAGCGGTGTTCAGAGGAGTGATCTTGTCGGCGCCGGTGGAGTAGCCTTCGCACCAGTCAGTGGCGATGGTCTCGCCATCGATCAGGCACTTGACAGCGTAGGTGTAGTAAGGGCCCCAGTCGATGGAAGCGGATGTCAGTGCCGTATTGGGAGCGACGGAGGTCATGTCGACATTGTATCCGACGCAGGGAACTCCGGCTGCCTCGCAGGCTGTGGGAGCACCGGTGGTATCGGCGTGCTGGGAAATGAGGACGCAGCCGTCGGCGATCAGGCTCTTGGCGGTCTCATTCTCTGCGGAGATATCTGCCCAGGAGTTCGTGTAGCGGACTTCCATGGTGACGGAAGGGCATACGCTCTTGGCGCCGAGATAGAAAGACGTGAAACCGGAGATAACCTCTGCGTAAGGATAAGCGCCTACATAGCCCATCTTTGCGGTGTCGGCGGTGATCTTTCCGGAGTCAATCATCTCGTTTAATTTCAGGCCGGCTACGATACCGGATACATAGCGGGACTCATAAACGGATGTGAAGTAGTTGTGGAAGTTTGCGATGCCGGCTGTCCGGGCGGAAGGTCCGGTCGCGTGGCAGAACTGAACGTCCGGATATTCCTGGGCCGCCTGCATCATGTAGGACTCATGGCCGAAGGAGTTTGCGAAGACGATGTTGCAGCCCTGATCCGCAAGGTCGACGGCTGCATCGTAGCAGGACTCGTCCTCGGGGATATTGGTCTTCTCGATGACCTGGTCGGAGGAAAGGCCAAGGGTCTCGGCCATCTCCTTGATGCCGTTCATATGGGCCTCGGTGTAGCCCTCGTTCTCATCGCCGACATAGATGACGCCGACCTTGATCTGGTCTGCGGCGATGCCGGAGCCGGATGAAGAGGTGTCCGAAGACGCCGTGTCGTCGGTCGATGCCGCCGTATCGGACGAAGAAGTGTCCGAAGACGATGCTTTGTCTGATGAAGCGGTGGAGCCGCAGCCTGCAACGAGGCTGGCCGTCATGGCCGCTGCCATCAGAAGGGTAAGAATTTTCTTTTTCATAAGCCTTCTCCTCACATGCTTTCCCGAGAGACAAAGAAAAAGGACACCCGGTCAAAAAAACCGGAGTGTCCTCTTTGCCACTCAAGAATAGTATAAACCAATTCAGTCGCCTGAATCTGAAAAGAATTATAGGCAAAAAGCAAAACTTGTCAAGAAAAATTTGGACGTTTGTACAAAAGCTCCCGGCAGGTCAGCAGACCTGTTCCTGCGCAGTCCTCCGGAAACTCATGCCGCAGATCCTCATGAAAGGTTCAGTCTGCGTCCCCGGACATACTTTGCGGAAACCCGACAGGCGGAAGGGGTGTAGACAGACCGTTCCAGCCGCTCCAGAAGGGACAGGGCCTGGCCGTTTCTCGTATCCGTGTCATCGATGACGACGGCGTCGGCCTCATATCCTTTGAGGAAACTGCCCACCTTTCCGAAATAGCTGCCCCCGCCCAGAGTCGCCATATAGAAGGTCTCGGCAAAGGAGAGGGGCTTTACATTACTATCACAAAGACGCCAGTAGAGGCAGGAAGACTGCATGGCTTCCTTCATGGTGACGGGCAGGGCCAGGGTGGAGCCGCCCCCGATGTCCGTCCCGAGGCCGATATGGGCCCCGTCCCGGAGGAAGCGGGCCGCCGGGGCGATGCCGGAAGCGATATTCATATTGGAACCGGGGCAGTGGGCAATATAGGTCCCGTGCTTCATGATAAGGGCCTCCTCCGCCTCGTCCGAGTAGACGCAGTGAGCCATGACGGCCGGAGTTTCCGGATTTAAGAGACTGCCGAAGTCCTCATAGGCGGCCCCGTAGGAAGCGGCTGCCGGAACGAGTTTCTTCACGAGTTCTATCTCGCCCGGATTTTCAGAAAGGTGGGACTGCAGTCGCAAGCCGTATTTTTCAGCTATTTCAGAAAGCCCCTTCATCAGGTCATCCGTGCAGGAGGGGATGAAGCGGGGAGTAATGATAGGGGTTGTATTTGTATAGCGTCCTTTGCAGCGGTCCAGCCACTCTTCCGTATCGCGAAGGGCCGTTTCCGCATCGCTCTCGCAGAGGTTCTCTCCCCCGTCCCGGTTCATATTGACCCGGCCCACACAGGTCACGAGACCTGATTTTTCCAACAGATCCATGAGAAGGAGGGTACTTTCCGTGTGCAGGGTGGCAAATATGACGGCCCTCGTCGTCCATCCATGCAGGAGGTCCTCCGTAAAGGCCGTGTACATACGCTTTGCATAGGAAAGGTCTGAGAAACGGGCCTCCTCCGGGAAAGTATATTTCTTCAGCCAGACCAGAAGCTCCTCGTCAAGGCCCAGCCCCCGGATTCCGTACTGGGAGGCGTGGGTGTGAAGGTCCGTCATACCGGGCAGGACCAAGCAGTGGGAGTAGTCCTCCAGGGGCAGCTCGGAAAGGGACTCCGGAAGAGTCGGAAATACTCCGGCGCACCTTCCCTCCTCCACGAGAAGATACCCGTCCTCCAGCATCAAGAGCTCCCGGTCCTCATCGGACCAGAGGAGGTCGCCATGGATCACAAATGTTTCTTCCATTCTCTTTCCTGCCTTTCCAATTTCCGGAAAAAGAAAAGAGCCCGGCAGCTTCTGCTGCCGAACTCCTTTGTTCGATTCGCATAATAGTACAAGCCTTAAGAAAAGGCAAGGGCGTTTTTGGTCATCTGTCCAAAATTGCAGTTCCCGGCCGATTCAACGGCGGCTCATCTTCTTGCGGACGGCCTTGCCGGTTTCGGTAGCAGCCAGGCCGCCCAGGCCCGTCTCCCTCAGGTCTTCGTTCATAGCCCTTCCCACCGACCGCATGGCGTCCATGACCTGGTCCGCCGGAATTTTTGACCGGATGCCTGAAAGAGCCATGTCCGCTGCCGTCAGGGCATTGACCGCCCCAATCACATTCCGCTTCACGCAGGGAACCTCGACAAGGCCGGCCACCGGGTCGCAGACCAGGCCCAGAAGGCTCTTCATGGCCAGGGCCGCCGCGTGGACCGCCTTGTCCGGACTGCCTCCGGCCAGGGTGACCGCTGCTCCGGCCGCCATGGATGAGGCCGAGCCGATTTCCGCCTGACAGCCGCATTCAGCGCCCGCCAGCGAGGCCCGCTCCGCGATGATGCCCCCGATGCCGCCGGCCACGTAGAGGGCCTCCACCATGCGCTTGGAAAGGTCTGCCGGGTCTCCCCCTTCCGCAAGGTATTTCTCCTCCAGAGAAATCAGGACCGCCGGCAGGACCCCGCAGGAACCGGCCGTGGGAGCCGCCACAATCCGCTTCATGCAGGCATTGTTCTCGGCCACCCGAAGGGCCCGCTCCATGACATGTCCGAAAAAATCTCCGCTGAGCAGGGCTCCCTTCTCCCTCTGCTTTCGGATCTTTGCCGCTTCTCCGCCAACGAGGCCGCTCTCCGAGCGGAGGGCGCTGTCATAGGCCCGGTCCGACTCCTTCATGGCCTCATACATATCCGCCATCCGCTGCCAGGAGGCTTCTTCCGTCAGGGCCTCCTCCCGGCAGTCCTCGAGCTGGATCAGTTTCCACAGGGGAAGATTCTTTTCCTTCTGTTCTTCCAAAAGGTCCGCAAATGAAGTATACATGCCGTTTCAGTCCCTCTCTTCCGCCGGTGAATAATAGGTGACCTTCTCCACCCCTTCGAGGTGAGAGAGCCAGGACAGGGATTCCTCCGGCACCTCCTGATCGCACTCGATGACCATGACGGCGTGGCCGCCCCGCCCGTTCCGGTAGAGCTGCATGGTGGCGATATTGATGGCCTTGTGCTGCAGCATGGAAGTGACCTCGGCCACATGACCCGGCTGGTCCAGGTTGTGGACAATGAGCGTCGGGGAGTCTCCCGAAAAGTTGGCGGAAAGGCCGTCGATGGCATTGATCATAATCCGCCCGCCTCCGATGGAGGAAGCGATGATTTCCATAGGCCCTGCTTCTCCGGACAGCCTGAGGCAGACCGAATTGGGATGGGCGTCTTCGCCGAGATCTATGGTTCCGAAAGAGACCGAAAGTCCCTGCTCTTTGGCAATGGTCATGGCGTCCGGAATCCGGGCGTCGTCCACGGATAGGCCCAGGAGGCCGGCCACCAGGGCCTTGTCTGTTCCGTGCCCCCGACCGGAGGAAGCAAAGGAGCCGTGCAGCAGAATCTCCGCCTTTTCAATCGTGGCGTGGTAAAGCCTGCGGCTGACCCTTCCGATCCGGACGGCCCCGGCTGTATGGGAGCTGGACGGGCCGACCATGACCGGTCCCACGATGTCAAATATATTCATGGATCATCTCCTTGAAAAACTTCCGAGGAAAAAATCGCGCGGCACGAAACGTGGCGCTTTACATTATTCCTGTTTCGAGAGATAACGGCCGGAAAGCTCGGCGTATTCGGCGGCATTGTCCCGGATCCACTTCTTCTGGGCCTCGGAGACCGGCTTGATGACCTTCGCCGGCACCCCGACCGCCAGCATCCCGTCCGGCACCTGCATACCTTCGGTCACGAGGGCTCCGGCCCCGATGATGCAGTCACTTCCTATGACGGCCCCGTTCAGAATCGTAGCCCCCATGCCGATCAGGCTGTTGTCTCCGACCGTGCAGCCGTGGACGATGGCCCGGTGGCCGATGGTGACGCCGCGCCCTACCGTGCAGTTGAAGCCATGGGCGCAGTGAAGGATGGCCCCATCCTGGATATTGGTCTCATCGCCGACCGTGATGCTTCCCTCATCTCCGCGGAGAACCGCCGTCGGGAAAACCCCGCAATTCTCGCCGATTGTCACATCCCCGCTCACGACGGCCGTCGGATCGATGAAGGCAGACTCTGCAATCACAGGATTCTTTTCCATATATTCAAACATAATTCCCGCTCCCGGCTCCCCGCCCCACGCGGGAAGCGCACAAGGCAAAGTATAGCAGAGAGTACCCCTCTGTCAAACGGTAAAATTTCCGTAATTTTTCAAGGTTCCCCTTTCGGGTCGTACAAAATCCAAGTATAATATAGATACTGACACTTGCCGACAGCCGCAGGAAAGGACTGAGACCAATTATGGAACTGGAAAGCTGGGTCGTCACAAACGGCTACACATTTGCCCTCCTCCTCCTGCTTTTCTTCGTGAACAGGACGCCGGGGCGCCATATGAATACCCACGCCGTGACCTACAACCAGCTTCTCCTCATGGTCATGGGCCTTCTCATCGCAGACACCCTGGGCCGTCTGCCCCACGCGGGGTATACAAAATTCTGGGCCTTCTTCGGCACCTACTTCGTCTTCGCCTTCGACTCGGTCGGCTACTACTTTGCCGTCCGCTATATCGAATCCTGGATTGAAGGAGACCGGAGGCTCAGGGATTCTATCATCCGCAATCTTTTGATTCTATATTCTGCCATCAATGTAATTCTCGTGACCTTTGCCCAGATCGCCGGGACCGGCTGGTTCTACTCCTTTCCCGATGATGTCTATACCAGAGGGCCTCTCTTCCTTCCCCGGGGCATCGGAAACCTCCTCTTCTGCGTAGCTGTGGAGGCCTACATTATTATGCGCCGCAGGCACATCAACGCCGCCTACCGGCCGGCCTTCTACTGCTTCCCTGTCTTCGTCCTGATTGGTGGCTTCATGCAGATTGCCTTCAGGGGCATTCAGTTCGAATACGCCGGAACGGCCATGGCCCTGCTCCTTCTCTACACCCAGGTCCAGCTCAAGGATGCCGACGAGGACTTCCTGACCGGAGCCGTCTCCCGCCGCCTCTTTGAGAGCGTCCTGCAGGAGAGAATCAAATCAAAAAAGCCCTTTGGCGGCATCATGATTGACATCGACTACTTCAAGTCCATCAATGATAATTTCGGTCATTCGGAAGGGGATAAAGCCCTGAGGGAAACTGCCCGGCTTCTGAAAGGCACCTTCCCGAAGAAGTCCGTGGTCAGCCGCTTCGGCGGGGATGAATTCATGATCCTGCTCGATGATGCGGACCAGGAGGGGCTGACCGCAGACATTGCCCGCCTGTATGAAGCTGTGGAGAGAGAAAACAACCGCCACAATCTCCGTCCCTACCGCCTGCAGCTTTCGGCCGGCGGCGTCCTCTGGACCCCGAACCCCGGAGATGACATGGATGCCTTTCTGAAAAAGCTGGACGAAGCCATGTACCGGGAAAAGGAAGCCCATCACGCAGCCCGCTGAGTCGGCCTGCTGTACATCCGCCACACGGCCCGCTAAGCAGGGTTTGCCGGTACGGTCTGAATACACGCATTGCGTATTCATCGGTTTACACAAGATTCGACAATATCTCCACTCCTTTCCGGAGAGCCTCCTCCTTTTCACAAGAATAATTTAAAACCCATACATTCTCTTCTTCGTCCCCCTTGCAGTGATAAAAAGCACTGAGGGGGACGATTTTTACGCCCTTTTCCAGGGCTTCTGCGGTGAGACGCTCCTCTCCCTTCTTCGAATAAATCTTCAAAAGGAAGTGGAGCCCTGCCTCCGTTTTCAGCAACTCCCCCTTCTTTCCCAGGCGGCTTTTGAGGATCACTTCCTCCAGGGCCTCCCGCTTCTTCTTGTAGTAGGTCCGGCAGCGGTTCAGGTGCTTCTCGAAATAGCCCTCGTCCAGAAAGCGGGCCAGGGTGTACTGCTCGAAATTCGAAACCGTACAGGCGTAGAAGGAAAGGCGGTCGTAGAAGAGCCTGACCAGGGGCTCCGGCAGAACCATGTAGGAAATCCGGATGGTCGAAGCCAGGGTCTTTGTGAAGGTATTCATATAGATGACCCGGCTCCCCGCATCAATAGAGAATAATGTAGGCAGGGGCCGCCCTTCCGTCCGCATCTCGCTGTCATAGTCATCCTCGATGAGGAAACGGTCCCCTTCCGCCGCCCAGGAGAGGAGCTCATAGCGACGGGACAGGGAAATCCGGCTGCCCAGCGGATAGTGATGGGAGGGAGAAATGTGAAGGACGTCCGCGCCGGTTTTCAGAAGGGCCGAAACAGAAATGCCGCCTTCCTCCACCGGAAGGAAGCGGCAGACGGCCCCGCAGCTTTCATAGATTTTCCCGATTTTTTCAAAGCCGGGGTCCGTCACGGCATAGGTCTTTTGAAAGCCCAAAAGCTGGACGAGAAGGCCGAGGAGGTACTCCGTCCCGCCGCCAATGATAATCTGCTGGGGAGTGACATCCATATTCCGGAATTCCCGGAGGTAGGAGGCAATCGCTTCCCGGAAATAGTAGACGCCTCCCGCCGGCGGAGTTTCCATAAGTCGGTCCCGGTCCTTTGAAAGCTCGTCACGGAGGAGACGGGACCAGACGGAAAAAGGAAAGAGGGAAGGCTCAATGGCGTTGGAGGAAAAGTCGCAGATGTACTGTCTCCTGCCACCGGTCAGGACCAGATTTTCCTCCCCGACCGGGGTCTTCTTCTTTCGGATATTCTCCTTCACGTCCGCCGCGAAGTAGCCCGACTTTTCCACGGAATAGAGGTAGCCTTCGTCCAGGAGCTGTCCGTAGGCATTCTCGATGGTGATGACGGATAAGCCCAGATTTTTTGCAAATGCCCGCTTGGAGGGAAGCTTCTCCCCGGGCCGAATTGTGCCGGAAATGATGTCGTTCTTGATGCAGTGGGCCAGGTAAACGTAGAGGGGTTCTGGTCCTTTTTCTTCAAAGGAATAAGTCAGCATTATATTCAAGTCCTTTCATCTGGTCTTATTGAATATATTCTATTTGGTGCTTTTTATAATACCAGTTTTTGTCTATACTCGGCCATAAATTTTAAGAGAAAAGGAGATTTTCTATGGCAGCAAGAGATGATTCCCCGGAAACCCGGTACGAACTGAACAAGGACCTGGCGAAGATGCTGAAGGGCGGCGTCATCATGGACGTCACCACTCCGGAGCAGGCGAAGATAGCAGAGGACGCGGGAGCCTGCGCCGTCATGGCCCTGGAGCGGATTCCCGCTGATATCCGGGCGGCCGGAGGCGTTTCCCGCATGTCAGATCCCGCCATGATCAAGGGCATTCAGGAGGCCGTCTCCATTCCCGTCATGGCCAAGTGCCGGATCGGCCACTTCGTCGAGGCCCAGATTCTCGAGGCCATTGAAATCGACTACATCGACGAGTCGGAGGTCCTCTCTCCCGCCGATGACGTCTACCATATCGATAAGCATAAGTTCAAGGTGCCCTTCGTCTGCGGGGCCAAGAATCTGGGCGAGGCCCTGCGGCGGATTGCCGAAGGAGCTTCCATGATTCGTACCAAGGGCGAGCCCGGCACCGGAGATGTGGTCCAGGCCGTATCTCACATGCGGCAGATGAACTCGGAAATCCGCCGGGTGGTCTCCATGCGGGAAGATGAGCTCTTTGAGGAAGCCAAAGAACTGCAGGTCCCTTACGACCTGGTGAAGTACGTCCATGACCATGAAAAACTTCCGGTCGTAAACTTCGCCGCCGGCGGCGTGGCCACCCCGGCCGACGCCGCCCTGATGATGCAGCTGGGGGCCGAGGGCGTCTTCGTTGGCTCCGGCATCTTCAAATCCGGAAATCCGGCCAAGCGGGCCGCCGCCATCGTAAAGGCCGTCACGAACTACACGGATGCCGCGCTGATTGCCAGGCTTTCCGAAAACCTCGGTGAGGCCATGGTCGGTATCAACAAGGACGAGATTGAGCTTCTGATGGCGGAGCGCGGAAAGTGATTGTGCGAAAACGAGAGCTGAAAAACAGGGCAAATGGTGTATTGCCTTGCAGGTGGCAGTTTAAGAAAGGAGACAAGCTATGACCGGAGCCGTACTGGCCCTGCAGGGGGCCTTTGCCGAGCATGAAGCCCTGCTTCATACCCTTGGCATAAAAACAATCGAACTCAGGGAAAAGAAAGATCTGGAAGAACCCTTTGACTTTCTCGTCCTGCCTGGCGGGGAGTCAACCGTACAGGGGAAGCTCCTGAAAGAACTTGATATGTTCGACGAGTTGAAAAAACGGATTGACAGCGGCCTTCCGGTCTTTGCCACCTGCGCCGGCCTGATTCTCCTGGCAGAGAATATCGAAAACGACGACAAGCGATACTTCCAGGTCCTGCCCGTGACCGTCCGCCGCAACGCCTACGGCCGCCAGCTGGGCAGCCACCATATGCTGCTTGATTTCAAGGGAATCGGACAAATCCCGGCCACCTTCATCCGGGCGCCCTACATTACTTCTGTTTCTCCGGAGGTGGAGGTTCTCGCAAAAGAGGACGAGGAAATCGTCGCTGTGCAGTACCATCACATTCTGGCCTTATCCTTCCATCCGGAACTGGACATGGATGGAAGGCTCTATCGCTATTTCCTGGAGCACATGGCAAAGAACGCTTCCGATATGGCTTCGGGCACCACATCCGACAAAGCAAATGTCCTCCCCTTTTCCGCCTGAAAATTCACATGACATATACCCCTGGAGGGGCTTATAATGGGTGTGCCGCATGGAAAACTTTCCGAACGGCACGCTCATTTTTTGTATTACAAATTGTTCCTTCGCAATGCAGGAACTGCCACATACAATTTTCATATTGGAGGGAAGTTATGGAAAAAGACTTACACTGGGCCGTTCTCGGCGTTGGCGTCATCGCAAACCAGATGGCGGAGGCTTTGCAGAAACACGGGAAGAAGATTTTCTCGGTCGGCAACCGGACCCATGAAAAAGCCGTCGCCTTTGCGGAGAAGTACGGAATTGAAAAGGTATATGACGACCCGGACCAGATGTTTACGGACCCGGAAGTCGACATCATCTATATCACGACGCCCCACAACACCCACTGCAGCTTTATGAAGAAGGCCATCGCCGGCGGCAAGCACCTCCTGGTAGAAAAGTCCATCACCTTAAACAGCAGCGAGCTCAGCGAATGCCTGGCCCTAGCCAAAGAAAAAGGAACCCTCATCGCCGAAGCCCAGACCATTTACCACATGCCCCTCTACACGGAGCTTTCCGGCCGTCTCAGGGCAGGCGAATTTGGCCGGGTCAACCTCATCACGATGAACTTCGGCTCCTTCAAGGACTACAACATGAAGAACCGTTTCTTCAACCGGTCCCTGGCCGGCGGGGCCATGCTGGATATCGGGGTCTACGCCCTCTCCTTCATCCGCTGGTTCTTTGACTCCGCCCCGACAGACATGCAGTCCATGCTGGTCAAGGCACCCACCGGGGTCGACGAGGAGGCTTCCATGCTCCTTGAGAATAATGCAGGGCAGCTCGCCACCCTCATGCTTTCCATGCACTCGAAGCAGCCCAAGCGGGGCATGATTTCCTGTGAGAAGGGCTACATCGAAGTCATGGAATATCCGAGAGCCCAAGAGGCAGTCTTCACGGACGCCGTCACCGGCGAAAAGGCCGTGATTGCCAAGGGTTCCACAGACGACGCCCTCTGGTATGAGCTCTCGGACATGGAAGCCGCTGTAAAGGGCGACACCAGCCGATTGCATATCGACTACACCGAAGATGTCATGAGGATTATGACCGACTTCCGGAAGCAGTGGGGGCTCACCTACCCGGAGGAGGAAGGCTGAGATACAAAAACAAGCCCCGACAAACCAGGCGGACAGAAAAGGAGGCGGGGCTTTGCGGCCCCGCCTCTGATGTACAGTATGCTTTGATTCCTCACACGATCTTGAATGAGTATTACTTCATTAACTTTTTATATTTTCCTTGTTCTTTAGATGGTATTCCCATCATATTCATTGCCTGCTCAGCAGACATCGCGGGGTTATTTTGCAAAAGGTTTTTCAGCGTACGAAGGAGTGCAGATTCTTCTCCCTTTTTCATGCCCTTTTCCATGCCAAGCTCTATGCTTTCTTTTCTGAGATCTTCCATGATTGTACACATTTCGCTTACCCCTCGTTCCGGACGGCTCGGGTTTCACATTATTCTTCTACTTCTATCTGACGGATAGGAATAGAAAAGCACTTTGGCAGATGTTATAATCGAAAGGAGAAAGCGATTGAAAACAAAGCGAAAAACCTATGACGAGCTCACCTTCACCGATGACTTCATGTTCTGTGAGGTGATGCGGAACCACCCGGAGCTCTGCCAGGAACTGGCGGAACTTTTGACTGGCAGAAGGGTCCTGACAGTCCGGCTGCCTCAGACACAAAAGCAGGAGAAATTCCTATATGAAGGCAAGGGCGTCCGCTTCGATGTTACCTTTGAGGATGATGCTCATACGGACTACGATATCGAAATGCAGACGGTACTGAAGACAGGCCTCTCCAGGCGCAGCCGCTATTACAGCAGCATGATTGACATGTACCATTTGAAGAGTGGGACCGAATATTCGGAACTTCCGGATTCGTATATTGTCTTCATCTGCCTGGAAGACCCGTTCAAGAGGGATATCGCCCGGTATACATTCCATGAAACCTGTGAGGAACTGCCGGACTGTCGTCTGGAGGACGGAAGAACAACTATTTTCATTAATTCCAAGAGCTCGAACGGGGCTTCTCCGGAACTGATTGCATTTTTTGATTACCTGAATGGCCGGGGCCCTTCATCTGATTTGACGAAGGCGATTGAACAGGCGGTCCTTGACCAAAGGGATAGTGAAGAAGGGAGAGTGAGGTATATGACTCTGCAGGAACACTATGATGAGGAACGGCAAATCGGGATAGAGATAGGTATGGAAAAAGGAGAAGAGACCGCTTCTCTTCGCGCGGTACAGAATCTGCTGAAAAATAATCCTACTCTTTCCCCCAATCAGGCAATGACTCTGATTGGAATCCCTGTAGAAGAACAGGAAAAATATATTAAGCTAATGAAGTAATACTCATTCAAGATCGTGTGAGGGATCAAAACATACTGTACATCAGAGGCGGGGCCGAGAAGGCCCCGCCTCATTATATATTTTTGAAATTATGAAAAAGTTTGATAAAGCAATAATTTTTCAAATTTGCTTCAGAAGTCCCTGAATTCCCTCCTCCTTCAGGATTTTTTTGTAGTAGGTCAGCTCGTCCGAAATCAGGTCGTCAATCATCCGCATGCCGAGAAGCTCCACCGGGGCCTTGTCATCGGTGAAGACCTGCCCCTTCGTCTCCGGGACCCCTATGCCCTCCTGTACCGTCGTCATCATAGCCGAAAGCTGACTGTCATCAATCCCCGCAGCATTGGCGTTCAGGGCGGCGGAAAGGTCCGTATCTGCGGAAGCAAAGAGCTCCCGGTTCGTATTCCCTTTGACGTCCACGGTTTCCACAAAGGGAAAAACCGCTGCAATCGTATCCGTCAGCCCCTCATTGATGGAACCGGCCCTGTCGGAATGCATATTGAGATTGACGACCATAATCCCGCCCGGATTCAGGTGGTCCTTCACCTCCGTGAAAAATTCCTTCGAGCTCATCTGGAAGGGAATCGTGATGTCCTGGTAGGCGTCCACCATGATGCAGTCGTACGTCTCATCGGTGCCCTGCAAGTATGCCCTTCCGTCATAGGTCGCCACCGGGATCTCCTCCGGCAGGTCGAAATAGGTATGGGCCAGGGAGGTGATTTTTTCGTCGATTTCCACTCCGGTCACCTGAGTCCCCGGAAAATATTTTTTCGTCTGCTTCACAAAGGTCCCGGTCCCCATGCCGAGGACGAGAAGAGATGGAGACTCCTTCTCCTTGAAATCCGCCATGACCGGGGCTGCCAGGGCGTAGTCATAGTACATGCCGGTCAGGTCGTCCGTCTTCATCGCAACCGACTGGACCCCGAAGAGGACATTCGTCGAAAGAATGGTCCGGTCGGGATAGTCCTTGACCTGCAGGTAATTGTAAATGGACTCCCCCTCGTACTTAAGGTCCTTCTCCCAGAAGGCAAAGCGGCCAGTGCTTCCAAGTATCGTGAGAATAATGAAGAGCGCCAGGGAAATGACGGACTTTTTGATCCCGGCCCTCTTTGAAAGGAAGTAGAAAATTCCCAGAGCTAAAAGGATTCCGGAAAAGATGATAAAGGTCACGGCAGTCCCCACGGCCGGAATTGTCACAAATGTAGGCAGAAAGGTACCGATGATGGAACCGATGGTATTCATGGCCCCAAGCCGGCCCACCACTTCAGCATTGTTCTCCAGGGAGTCCGTCGTATATTTGACGAGAGAAGGCGTCACAGTGCCCAGCAGAAATAAGGGGTAAACAAAGATAATCATACAGGACAGGAAGGCCGCCCAGACGAGGAAACCTGTTCTGACCGTCACTGCCAGAAGTCCCGCAATCAATATAATAATAAATCGTCCCGCGAAGGGGATGGCCGCAATCCATACGGCCGCCACCAGCACCCGGGAATAGAGGCGGTCCGGATCCGGATTCTCGTCGGCCTTCTTTCCCCCGTAGATATTGCCGAGGGCCATGGCAATCATGATGGTGCCGATGATGATGGTCCAGACGATCTGGGAGGAAGAGAAATACGGAGCTAAAAGGCGGCTGGCCCCCAGTTCCACGGCCATGACAGCCATGCCGGAGAAGAACTCCGTCATATAGAGAAAGATGTGGCTATTGATCAGGGATTTCTTGTCTTTCATCCGAACCTCCGGAAAAATTTTCTCCCGATATAGTAACAGAAGTCCGGTAAAAAGACACGGGGAATCCGTCCGCCCGATTGACTATCACCATCTATCGGACTCTATATGAGTCATCAGGCTTTTGCCTTGAAGCGGTCATATTTAAGGCCGGAGATATCCGCACAGGGCGTTTCACCCGCCACCAGCTGGGCCGTCACCGTCGCTGCCGCGGGACTGATGCCGAAGCCATGTCCGGTGTACCCGCAGGAGAGAATGAGCCCCGGTACCTCCGGCACCGCATCAATCACCGGGACGCCGTCAATCATCTTGTCCATCCAACCACCCCAGGTACGGACGATTTTCGCATTCTTCAGACGGGGAATGTACTTGATAATGCCCCGGCAGATGCAGGGGGCGGTAAGGGAAGAATTGACCGGCCTGCCGTCATCCTTGTTCACGGGTTCCATACCGAAGGAGCCGCCGATATAGGCCGGCATGGCCATGAAACGCCGGTCCTCACCGACGAGAAGGGGCATGTTGGGGAAAGGGGACTCCGTCGGGAAGGTCAGCATGCAGCCATGGGCATAGTGGTTTTTCCCGCCCATGACGAAGTCGCCCTTGGCCAGGCAGGTAAGGACCTCTTCCATGGCATCGATACAGGGGGCCATGTCCTTGACCCCGGCCCGGATCATGTCCTCCTCGGAAAGGTAAAGAAAATCAACTGCAGGATACTCACTCATGGCTGCCTCCTCAAAAAGTCTGCTTAGTCCGGAATAGTTTTCAAAGCAGTTCCCCCTGCGCTCATGCATGTGCAAAAACTGCCTTGGTTCGTTGCCAATAAAAAAAGAGCAAAGGGCCTGTACGGGCGTCTTTGCTCTGAAAAAGTTTATAAAGCAATGCAGGAAAAATTGCAAGGGAAAATGAAAAACCGGAGTAACGGGATCAGCCCAGGTGCTTTTCGAAATTGCCGCCGACCGTGACCCCCTGGGTCTCCACCAGGAAGGCATCCGGCTCGTAAAGGCGGACCAGGCGGCGGAGGGCCGCCACCTCATACTTGTTCAGCACCACATAGAGGATGTGGACGGGTTTCCCGGCATAGATACCCATGCCGTCCCAGGTCGTGACGCTGCGGTGAAGCTCCTTCAAGATCATGGAATTCAGCTCCCCAGGATCCTGGCGGGTGATGATATGGACTTCAACATTGATGCCCTGGGAATAGAAGCGGTCAAGGGCATAGGCCATCATGGCCGAACTGATCAGGGAATAGACCACCGTGGTCAGGTTGAAGTGGATACCCATAGCGATATAGAGGGCCGCGTTGATGATGAGGTTCAGATTCCCGACCGTGATGTGACGGTCCTTCTGCAGCATGAGGATGGCGACCAGGTCCATGCCTCCGTCATTGGCCCCATACTTCATGCAGAGGCCGACCAGGGCTCCTCTCAGGATTCCGCCGACCAGGACCGCCGCCAGGGGGCTGGCAATCGGAATCGTCGAGGGAATCGGAATCAGGGCCATGCCCAGGGACTGGGCCGTAACGCAGAGGATGGTCTTGGCGAAATAGCGCTTGCCCATCAGGCGGCTGACCACGATCATAATGGGGATATTGACCGCATAGTAGAGAAGACCGGCGTAGTCGAAGGGCGGTTTCACCCCGGTGGCTTCCGTAATCAGGGTACGAATGAGCTGGCAGAAGCCCAGAATCCCGCCCGAATAGAGCCCGTAGGGGACAATGAACCAGTTTGTGACCCCGGCGAAAAGAACGGAGAGGACCACGATCAGGAGGGATTTCCTGCCTTCGTCTTCAAGGGTCTGTTGAGGAATTTTCATTAGTTTTCCTTAATTTCCGACTTGAAAAATGGATACCGTATGTTAATGTACAGCAGGTATCTGCTTTCCGCAAGCGGCTTTTTTGAAAGGATTTTTATGACCCTGCTCTACTCTCTCGTACAAATGCTCTTTTGGGCGGCCTATGCCATCGTATACGGCTATGTCAGCGTCTACCTTCTCGGCAGCGGCTTTTCCAGCACCCTCGAAGGCACGATTGTGGCCCTCTCCGCCGTCTTTGCGGCCCTGCTGCAGCCCTACCTCGCCGAAAAGACCGACCGGGCAGGGGGAAAGGCGGTGAAGAAGGTCCTCTTCCTCCTGTCCCTACTCTTCCTCCTGGTCGTCATCCTTCTCTTTGTCATGAAGCCGGAGGTCGGGTTCGGCCACGTGATGACCGGGGTGCTCTACTGCGCGGCCATACTTCTCCTGCAGGCGGCCACTCCATTTGTCTACTCCCTGGGAACCGTCAGTGCCCGGTCCGGGCTCTCCTTAAACTACGGCCTGGCCCGGGGCCTGGGCTCCGCCGGATATTCCATTGCCTCCTTCCTTGCGGGGCGGGCTATCAACAAAGTCGGCATCAAGTTCATCCCGGGGGGTTCCATTATTCTGCTGATTCTTCTCCTTGTCGTGGTCCTGGTCTTTCCCTTCCCCGACGCAGCCCGTGTGACGGAATCCGAAGAAGAAAGGGCTGCCGGAAAAAAGGAATCCTTCTTTAAGAAATACCCCCAGTTCGCCCTGGTCATCCTGGGCACCGTCTGCCTCTATACCACCCACATGATGGTGAATACCTTCGGTTTCCAGATTGTCACCTCAAAAGGCGGCGGCAATGCGGAGCTCGGCGTCGGGACTGCCCTGGCTGCCTTGACGGAAATCCCTGTAAATATCATCTTCGGCCACTTTCAGAAGAAGGTCAAACCCAAGGTCTGGTTCATCGTCAGTGGCCTCTTCTATGTGGTCCGGGCGGCCGGCTACCTCTTCCTGCCTTCGGTCGGAGGCTATTACGCCATGCAGTTCCTGCAGCTTTCCTCCTGGGCGGTCATCGGCATTGTCTCCATCTTCTATGTGAGCTCCGTCATGGCCCCGGAGGACGAGGTCAAGGGCCAGGCCTTCTTCACCATGGCCCTCTCAGTCGCCACCGTCGTCTCCTCCCTGATCGGCGGCCCCCTCATCGACTCCTTCGGAATCTCCGCCATGCTGACGGTCTCCCTGGCTTCCGCCATCGCCGGAACCCTCATCATTGCAGCTGCCTTCCTGAAGCGAAGGAAAGTATGAGGCTTTACATTATTCATGACTAATATAAGGCCCCGGGGCGGAGACTCTATGCTATAATGCCGGAAAACATCTTTTGGAGGAAATTTCCATGCTGAAAGAAAAAAATGTTCTGCTCGGCGTCACGGGCGGAATTGCGGCCTACAAGGCCTGTGAACTGGCTTCGGCCCTCGTGAAGCAGGGAGCTGATGTCAATGTCATCATGACGGAGAATGCCACCCGGTTCGTGGCCCCACTGACCTTCGACGCCCTGACGAAGAACCGGACCGTAACGGACACCTTCGACCGCCAGCACTCCTATGAGATTGAACACATCTCCCTGGCGGAAAAGGCGGACGTCCTCATCATCGCCCCGGCCTCGGCCGACATCATCGCGAAGCTCGCAAACGGGCTCGCTGACGACATGCTCTCTACCACTGCCCTGGCCTGCACCTGTCCCAAGCTCATAGCACCCGCCATGAATACCCATATGTATGAAAACCCGGCCACACAAAGGAATCTGAAGCAGCTGGCTCTTGACGGCTGGGAGCTCATAGAACCCGACTCCGGCCTTCTGGCCTGCGGAGCAACCGGGAAAGGCCGCCTGCCGGCTCCGGAGCGCCTGCTGGAAGCCGTCGACCATGCCATCGGCCATGAGAAGGATTTAAAGGGGCTCCGGGTCCTGGTCACCGCCGGCCCCACCCGGGAAGCCATCGACCCGGTCCGCTACATCACAAACCACTCAAGTGGAAAGATGGGCTATGCCATCGCAAAGGCTGCCGCCCGGCGGGGAGCTATTGTCACCCTGGTTTCCGGACCTACCGCCCTGCCCCGGCCTTCCTATGTGGACTTCGTCGATGTGGTAAGTGCGGCAGACATGTACGAAGCTGTGACAGGCCGGAGCGGGAAGCAGGATATCATCATCAAAGCCGCGGCCGTGGCCGATTTCCGTCCGGAGACCGTTGCCTCTGAAAAGATCAAAAAATTCGGAGCCGGAGAAGCCCCTGCCCTCCCCCTGGAGAGGACGAAGGACATTCTGGCCTTTCTCGGGGAGCATAAGCCTGCGGGCCAGACCCTCTGCGGCTTTTCCATGGAGACCGAGCATATGGTGGAAAACTCCCGGGCCAAGCTCGAGAAAAAGCACCTCGACCTCATCTGCGCCAACAATGTAAAGGAAAAAGGGGCGGGCTTTGCCGTCGACACAAACGCCCTGACCCTGATTTCAGAATCGTCCGAAAAAGCACTTCCCCTGATGAGTAAGGAAGAAGCTGCGGATGCACTATTGGATGAACTCTTAAGGCTCCGGTCCGAAAAAACGGCTTGAATTCTCCTTGGATTCTGCGATAATGGACTTTGCGCTATATCTGAATGACAGAACAGCAGCATAAGTAAGGAGAAAATTTCATAATGGACACACAGATAGCAGCAAAAACCGCTCCAACCGGCAAGGTGCAGACCATGGTGGAGACGGCGCTTCTCATCGCAGTGACACTGATCATGGGCCTGACCCCTCTGGGGACCATCCGTACACCCATTCTTTCGGTGTCCCTCGTCACGGTACCCGTAGCCATTGCCGCCATGCTCATCGGCCCCATGGGGGCATTCGCCTGCGGCACGGTCTTCGGAATCACCTCTTTCATCAATGCCCTGACCGGGGCCAGTGGCCTTCTTTCGGCCCTTCTCCAGGTCAGCCCCCTCGGCGTCTTCGTGACTGCCATTATCGCCCGCATGCTGGACGGCATTCTGGTCGGCCTCATTTTCGCCGGCCTCTCCAAAGTCCTGAAGGGCAAGGCATCCGCCGCCGCATACTACATCACGGGGATTTCAGCTCCCCTCCTCAATACCCTCTTCTTCATGAGCTCCCTGATGCTCTTCTTCTACAACTCGGACTACATGAAGGGAGTGGCTGAAAAGCTCGGCGCAGTAAACCCCATGTCCCTGGTTATCGCCATGGTCGGCGTGCAGGGGCTGATTGAAGCCGTCACCGGCTGCATCGTGGCCGGCACCGTCGGCATGCTTGTAGCCAAGGCCCTCGGCCGCAAAGCCTGAAAGAAAATGAGGGACATTGTCTTCCCTCCCCAGCACTGCAAAAGACCGGGACGGGGACTTCCAAGGAAGCCCCGATGAACAGCCTTTTGTCGGCCTCCGGTAGCGCAGGAGGCCTGAATTCAATATCAAAACTTTTCCGCGTGTCATTCCGCGGAATCAAAAACAGCTGCCCTTTTCGGACAGCTGTTTTTTTCGGAAAACCTTATTCAAATCGGATCATGAAGTTCACGATGTGCTCTGCCGCCGGAAGCAGGTCCTCCCGGGTCAGAGCACCTTTCGCCATGGCTTTCTTCACCCGGTCCGGGAAACCGGTGGCCATCTTCACGTCCGTGCCGCCGAGGATTTCCTTATAATGCTCGGCCCGGTTCCACCAGTCGGAAATGACAATGCCGTCGTAGCCCCACTCCTCCCGGAGGATACCGACCAAAAGCTCCCGGGCTTCCGAGCACCGGCGGCCGTTTACGGCATTGTAGGCGTTCATGATGGACCAGGGATGGGCTTCCTTCACCATGATTTCAAAGGCCCGGAGGTAGATTTCCCGAAGGGCCCGCTCAGAGACCCGCGAATCCGAATGCTTGCGGTTCGTCTCCTTGTTGTTGCAGGCGAAGTGCTTGGGGCAGGCAGACATGCGGTTGGACTGGATACCACGGACCATGGCAGCCCCCATCTTTCCGGCCACCAGCGGATCCTCGGAATAGTACTCGAAATTCCGCCCGCACATGGGATTCCGGTGGATATTGACGGCGGGTGTCAGCCACATGGAGAGATTGTTCTCCTTGAGCTCTTCTCCGCCGGCTGCCCCGACGGCCTCCACCAGGTCTGTATTGAAGGTCGAAGCCAGGGCCGTGGCGCAGGGCCAGGCCGTCGTCGGAATGCCGATGAAGGAATGAAGGCGGACCCCGGCAGGGCCGTCGGCCGTTTCAAAAATCGGGGCCCCGTATTCGGGAAGGTTTCCGATGCCGTAGACATTGCCAACTCCCCGATTGGGCTGACCGCCGCAGAGGGAGATCAGGTCGTCATCCGAGAGCTGGTCCACGAACTCCTTTGCCGTGTGCTTCCCCTCGGCCACATCGGCGAGGGAGATGACTCCCTTCTTCACTTCCTGCATGAGATAGTAGGGGTCCCGGGTCCGCTCCACAGGAGCCACGGCCTCATCCCGGCCGCCCTTGATTTTTTCGATGACGGACTCATTGAAGTCATAGGGTTCCGTCACGGAGAGTTCTTCAAAGCTTCCGTCCCTCTTCATCCGCTTGTGCAGACTGGTCGGAGCCATGTAGGAATGCAGCTGCTCCACGATAGAAGCCTCACCCGATACATCGACGGTCTTGAATTCCACGGCTTCTTCCACATTGATGCCCGCATAGAAGCGGTAAGTGCCGGGTTCCATGACCCGGGCGGATTTTTTGACCTTTCCCTCATCATCAAAGGCAGCCAGCGTCGTGATATCCGCCGTAAGGACCAGGTCCTGGCTCTCACCGGGTTCCAGGAGACGGGTCTTTGCAAAGGCCATGAGTTCCCGGTCCGGATGGTCGAAAATTCCGGAGGAGGCCTGCCCGTAGATGCCGGTCACGTACTTGCCTGCATATTTTCCCAGATTCGTCACCCGGATACGGGCAGAAAGGGTGGAGCCGGAAACAGATGACTCCACTACCTCCTCTGCAAATTCCGAGTAGGAAAGCCCATAGCCGAAGGGATAGACCACGCGGGAAGCGGCCCCGGGAATGGTCTCGAAATAGCGGTAGCCGACGAAGATGTCCTCCGTATATTCCACATAATCGATGGATTCATGAAAGCCGTCCGTGGACGGATAATCCTCAATCCGCTTTGCATAAGTATCCGTCAGGCGGCCGGAAGGATTGACAGCCCCGGTCAGGGCCTCAGCAATGGCAGCTGCCCCTTCCATGCCTCCCTGAAAGGCCTGCAGGGCCCCGTCAATGGCGACATCCTCTTTGATCCAGGAGGTGGCAACCACTCCGCCGACATTTAAAACGACGATGATATGGGCAAAGCGCTCTTTCACGGCTGAAAGCAGAGCCTTCTCCTCTTTGGAAAGGCAGTAGTCCGTATCGGGAAAGATATTCTCCCTCTCCACGGGCTTGGCCGTCTCATCAATCCAGGGATTGAACTCTTCATTGACCTCGACCCCGGACCGGTCCCAGCCCTCCCCGGAAAAACGGCAGAAGGAAATGACCGCCGTATCCGTGCAGGCAGCCGCCCCGGCCAGCAGCTCCTCCGGAACCACAGGCTCCCGGAACATACCATGGTCCGCCCCGTCTTTCAACTGACCGGTCACGTAATCCTTGTAAAAATCTGCAAGCGGTTCATAGATTGGATTCGTCCCCAGCTCGGAAAGGCCCTCATAGAGATTCTTCACATAGGCGCAGTAGACGTCCCCGGAGCCGCCCCCGCCCTTGACATAGTCGATGGTCCCCTTGCCGAAGAGAGCGAGCCTTTTCCCTTTTGCGAGCGGCAGGACCCCGTCATTCTTCAGAAGGACGATGGACTCGCCCGCGGCCTGTTTCGAAAGCGCGATGTGCTCCGGACTCCCGGTCACATACTTCCCGGGATAAAGCGGCCTATTGGGCTGAAAGCGCTGCCGGATGAAATGTTCCATTTGTAGTACCCCTTTCATGACTAATGTAAAAACCGTAGTGTGCTGGATGTCTATATTATTCTGCCTTCTGCATATTCTTCCTGTATTCGGAAGGTGAAATGCCATACTCGCTCTTGAAGAGCTTCATGAAGTGCTTGCTGTTCTCGTAGCCGACCGCCGCCCCGATGGAAAGGACTTTTTCGTCCGTCGTCTCCAGCATTTCCTTGGCCTTCTTCAGGCGGATATTCTTCAGGTAGGTCACAAAGTTCTCTCCCGTATACTGCTTGAAGGCATAGGAGAAAAGAGAATAATTCATGGAGACATAATTGGAGACCACGGCCATATTGATATCGGAAGCGTAATTTTCCTCTATGTAGCGGATGGCCAGGGAAATCTTCCGCCGGACCGGCTCCTCGTGCAAGGCCTCACTGTCCCTCTGCATCCCGATGAGGAAGTTCATGAAGGTCTCTTCGAGATTTTCCAGGCTCCCGCAGGCCAGAATATCCGACTCCTTAAGGCTCAAGAGCCGGGTCTTCTTCTCTTCGGAAAGGGCTCCGGAATAGATGTCTGCCAGTTCCTTTGCATCGAGAATCAGTTCCTGTATGAACTCTTCTCCGTCCACATAGCCTCTGCGGGCCGCCTCAAAGAAGGAATGCCATTCCGTGTTCAGTTCTTCCACCTTGCCCGTGCCCACAAGCTGCAGGCGCCTGGTCCTCCGGCTCTCGGTGAAATACTTCTTCGCGTCGGCCACAATGGCTTCAGACGGCTTTCCCTGCCGGGCGTCAGTGGCGAAGAAATCCCGGAGCTTTTCCTGCCGGGCGGCTTCGAGTTCCGCTTCTATGTCTTTCAAGTCCCGGTCCTTCTCATGGACCAGGGCATCAGCTTTTTCCAGAGCTTCCTTGAACTTGTCCCGCTCCAGGGGCTTCAGGAGATATTCACTGACCCCGTTCCGGAGCATCTCCACAGCATAGGAAAAGTCATCATATCCGGATATAGCCATGATGACCGGAGAATAGCCCTCGGCATGGAGAGCCCGGACCAGGTCAATGCCGTCCATTTTCGGCATGCGGATATCCGTGAGAAGAAGGTCCACGGGCTCTTTCCTCAGAATTGCAAGTGCCTCTTCCCCGTTCTTTGCTTCAAAGATTTCCCGGAAGGGAACTCCGCTCCGCTCAGTCATGGTCCGGATGCCGGCACGTATGAGTTTCTCATCTTCTGCGATTAAAATACTATTCATGTATGAAAACCTCACGTCTCATTATCCAGGCGCTTGGGCAGATGAAGGACGACCTTCGTGTACTTGCCTTCCTCCGCATAGACCGCCACCCCGTATTCGGGACCGTAGGTAATGGCAATCCGGTCCTGCACGTTCTTGAGGCCCACGCCGTGGCCCCGCTCCCTGTCCGCATCCACATCTATGGGGCTCTCCAGCTTCTGCCGCAGGGAATTCATTGTTTCCTCGTCCATGCCCAGACCGTTGTCCGAAACCTCGATGTAGACATCTCCTTCTTTCTCAAAGCCCTTGATGTAGATGGTGGCGTCCTCTCCCAGAGGGGCGATGCCGTGAAGGACGGCATTTTCCACCAGGGGCTGCAGGGACATCTTCGGAATCTGCTGCCTGTCGAGCTCCTTCGGTATATTCCGACTCAGGATGACCTCAAAATCATTTCGGAGATTCATCAGGCGGATATAATTTTCGATGTAGTCGAATTCCTCATCCACCGTCACGACGCTTGTCTTCCAGTTGATGGAATAGCGGAGCAGGGTTCCCAGAGAAGTAATGGAGTCGGAAATCGTATATTCCTCATCGATTTCCGCCAGCATCTTGATGGATTCGAGGACATTATAGATGAAGTGGGCATTGATCTGGTTCTGCAGGGCCTTCATTCCGGCGTTTCTCACCAGCCGCTCCCGGTTGATATTCTCCTCCATCAGCTCATTGATCCGGTCCAGCATCTGATTCATGCGCAGGGCAAGATGGCCGGTCTCATCGGTCCGGAGGATTCGGTTTCGGACCGAAAGATCCCCTTCCTCCACATGCTGCATGGTCCGGACCATTTCATAGAGCTGGTTCAGCATCCGGGTAATGAAGCCGTTTGCCACAAAGCCCATCAGGATGAAAAAGACCAGAGACAGGAGGACATATACTATTCTCAGATAGCGGACATGATTCAGATTGTCCGTGATGTCCCGGAGGCCGAAATAGCGGATACCCATATCATTCTGCCGGATGGAATAGACGACGTAGGTTCGGCCGGAGAATTCCTGGCGGAAAATTTTTTCCGTCGAATAGTTGGAGTTGTCCGCCACTATGGCTTCCGCCAGGTCCGAAGCCCCCTCCGGGGCTGCCGTGCCCAGGTAGACGTTTTTCGCCTGGTCAATGAAAAAGCCGAAGTTCTGCTCATCCGTCCCGTACATCTCCGGAAACATCTGCTCCATGGTCATGGCGGATTCCACGTAACCGACGGTTCCATAGGTCGCATCCGTGATGGCCTCCACCTTCGACACCAGACGGGTATTCTGCTTGCCTCCGGTATCGGAGAATGCGGTATCCGCATAGTTGAAGTGCCAGCCGGTCAGGGGGGAAGAGGTCCCCCAGGACAGATTCTTCAGACGGCTGTTTTTGAAAATGATGGACATCATCTCCTGCACATTGTCATTCTTCCCGTAGACCCGGGTCGCATACATGGAAGGATTATTATGAACGATATTGTCCAGGGTCGTCACATCGTTGTCATGAAAGCTGATGAGCTGCTCCGTGGAAAGAAAGCGGTCCTGAGCAGCTGTATTCAGAACGGACACCAGGGTGTCATCGTTCTGAAAGAGACGGGCCGACATATCGATGGAGCTGATATTCGTGTTCAGGCGCTCTTCGGTCTCATTCTTTCGGAACTGCTGATAGTTCCTGTTTTCGTCGACGACCTCCGTCATCATGTTCCGGAAGATAAAGACGGAAAAGCCCAGGGTCAGGACGGCAATCGTGACGAGGTAAATCAGCATGAAACGCTGGTTCAGTGTAAGGCCCCGCCCCCTCAGGGTTTCGGCTTCCTTACTTCTGTTTGTTCGCCTGAATCTGCCGGGTTTCCTCATTCAGGACCTCCTCATACCCAAACGTCTGCCGCTTTTCCATATAGTCCGAAAGTATCCGGTCAAAGTCACTGTCGCTGTCCGCGATCATGAGCTGCTTCAGGGTATCCGCCCACAGGACCTTCAGCTTCAGATAGTTTTTTCCGACCCGGGAATTTTCCGGGAGATTGATATCATAGTAACCGGTATATGCGGCGTAGGAGTAGGTCCACTCCTCCATCTGGGCAATGGGAGCTTCCGCCTCCTGCTTCATGGAAAGCTGGGCAGGAAGGTCCATCAGCATCCAGAAGTTGTAGTCTGCGCAGATAGTGGAATTATAGGTCATCCGATCCGTCCGCATCATGTCCCGGACTTCCTGTTTCAGGACCGGCTTTCCGTTTGCCATATCATAGGTCTCCCCTTCGACGCCCAGATAGCAGAGTTTCTGCCCCTCTTCACTCATGAGAAAATCCATGAGGCGGATGGCCGCCCTGGGATTTGAGCAGTCCCGGGTAACGGATGTCACGGTCCAGCCGGCCATGCC
>ONBT01000016.1 GCA_900316075.1 uncultured Lachnospiraceae bacterium
ACATTATACCAAAAAGGGAGGTAAATGCTTTTTTTGTCGCAAACTCCCTGAAATACAAAGGTTTGGAACTAAAAACGGGTAGTGAATTTGACACTACCCTTCATAGGAGCGGAGGAGAAGTATGAAAAATGTGCTCATATAGGCATTCATCAGCTGGGTATTGTAAGGCCGGTGCAGGCGGCTCTCGTCTTCAATCTCATAGAGCAGGTCAGTGATAGAAGCGTTTTCCGGTTCTGTCTCAAACTGCAGGTATGAGGTTGTCTGGTTTGTTTCCAATGCCCTGCGGAAGAAGGTCGTCATAAGGTTTCCCTGGGGAATGGAATTCCAGAACACCTCTTTAAAAGTGGACGAACGTATGAGATAGGAGTAGACGACAGTATCTTCCGAGTAGCAGGGCGTGGCGTGCACCGTATCCGGTGCGATGATGGCAACAGAGCCCGGGGAAAGATCTATGATTTCATCCGGAAAGTGCAGGGGACATGTCCCTGAGAAGCAATAGAGTACTTCAAAATAGGCATTCTGATGCCAGTGGGCCGGCATGAAGCGCAGAACCGGGTCCACGGAAATATCATGGGCTGTCACAAAGAAGTCATTCTCTTCGGGCCGATTGTATGTGGCTGTCATGACCTCAAGGGTGGATATATCCTCGGGGGCAGCGAGAAAACGCTGCCCGATCCGGTTCATATTGCTGTGCCGCAGTCGGGGAAGAACAGCTTTTCTGGCCTCGGATGAGTATTTCGCACCTTCGGTTTCCGCCATCCAGCGTATATAGTCTGTGAGCTCATCTCCGGTAAGAATATGGTCTGTCACGTCCGGCCGCTTGCGGAAGCACTTCCTCAACTGTTCTTCCAGCCAGGTCATCTGGAGCTTTTCACTTCTTCTTCTTTTCCGTTCGCTTTCGTCCATGAAAATTACTCTCAGACTTAAGGTACGGACAAATGTCCTCAAATGATAATTTACTGCCTCCTATGGTAAATGTTTTTCTTTCTGTTTGCAATTAGAATAGGCTCATAAGTAAGCCGGTTGAAAACAAATAGGACTTACATGTTTTATGAGGGGAAAACTATGAATGAAAGACTTGCAAAAAGGTTCAGCCATTCCTGGCTCGATTCAAAGATCACAAAAGAGGACACGCAGCTGTCCGAGAAAATCTGGGGATATTTCACGGGGCCATGTTTCGTCTATATGGCATACTATGCCATTGCCGGGACCTATCTGACCCAGTTCTATACGGATGTGCTGGGTATCGGCGGCATTTTTATGACCCTGATGCCTGTTTTTTCCAAGGTGGTCGATGCAATCACAAATATTGTCATGGGCCGGATTATCGATCAGACCCACACCAGGCAGGGAAAGGCCCGGCCGTGGATTCTGATTTCTGGTATCCTGATGGCCATTGCCGGATGCCTTCTTTACATGGTACCCAGGGCCACTTACGCTGTGCAGATTGTCTGGATCATAGTCAGCTACAATCTCTATTTTGCCTTTGCTTTCACAATCTACAATATGAGCCATGTCCTCATGGTGCCACTGTCCACACGGGATACAAAGCAGCGTGACGGGCTGGCCATGCTGACCAGCACCGGAACGACCATGCTGCCCGGACTTCTGACGACCATCATCCTGCCCATTATGATCAGGGCTTTCGGTGTCGGCTCAGGCGCCCAGTCGACCTGGATCTGGATCCGTATGATGAGTGTCATCTCTATTCTGGCTCTGCCGGCCACCCTGCTGGAATATTACTTCACAAAAGAGCGGGTAACCCTGTCGGGAGGCGGAGATGAAAAGAAGGCAGAAAAAAACCGTGTCCTTCAGGGAACAGGTATCGGCCTGCTTTCACGACAGGTACTGGCTCATCATCATGGACTTTTGTATTTCATATAATGTTCTCAACATTCTCTCTACAAACACGATTCTCTACTACAGCAACTGGGTCCTCGGAAATTCTGTGGATTCAGGAACCAAGTATCAGGTCATTCTGAACGCCATCGGACAGGCGCCTCTCGGATTCGGAATCTTCGCACTCTGGCCCCTCGTAGGAAAGTTCGGCAAGAAGAAGGTCTCCCAGATCGGATTTCTGATCGGGGCTGCCGGTTCCCTGCTGGTTCTGCTACAGCCGAAGAGTCTGCTTCCGGTTCTGGTCGGCCTTTTCATCAAATCCATCGGTGCTCTGCCGACTTACCTGATGGCGGCCTTCATGGCGGAAGCCCTGGACCACATCGAATACAAGTACGGCTACCGGGCTGACGGGTTTTCTGCTTCAGCCCAGTCCATCATCATCACGATTTCCGCAGGCATCGGTCAGTCCATCATACTCGGAGGGATCAATGCTCTCGGCTATATCGCGCCGGCGTCAACCTCTGATATAATTTCACAGCCGGCAGCCATGCAGACCTTTTTCACGGTCTGCTTCGTCGGAGTCCCCTTGGCGGGCTACATCGTCTGTGCGATTCTGACCAGTATATTCGACCTGGATGACCGTATGGATGAGATATCCGCTGCCATTGAGGCAAGGCATAAGAAGCAGAATGAGAATAATATAGAGCCCGGAGAAAGGGCTGATTCAGAGGAGGAAAAGTCTTGACCTATAAAAGCATCCGTCCGGGAAAAGAATGGCTGGACACAAACGGAAATCCCATTCAGGCCCATGGGTTCTCTGTTTTTTATAATGAGACAGAAGGTTTATGGTATTGGTACGGGGAAAACAAGGAAGACACCAGAAAGGGCGGGACTGTCTGGACGAAGGGAGTCCGCTATTATACGTCGAAGAATCTTTATAACTGGGAGGACCACGGCCTTTTGATCCAACCGGCGGAGGACTTATCCGAGCCTCTTCATCCGACTTACTGCATTGACCGGCCTCATATTATCTATTGTGAGAAGACAAAAAAGTACGTCTGCTGGATCAAAGTTATGGCGGGGGAGATTTCCCAGTTCATGGTAGTGCTGACAGCGGATGCCTTCGGCGGACCTTATACTTATGTGCATCGCTTCTATAATCCGTTGAAGATGTATACGGGTGACTTTTTCCTGCATGTCGATGATGAGACGAAAAAGGCCTACATATGGTTTGACCGGCCTCATTTTCAGATGATCTGTGCGACGCTTACCGACGACTACTGCAGCGTGTCCGACGAGTACAGTGTCCATTACGACGGGCGGAAGCCGCCTTTCACAAGAGAGGCTCCCGTTTACTTCGAGCGAAAAGGCAAAAAGTATCTTTTCACCTCCGGAACGACAGGCTATTATCCCAACAAGTCCGATGTCTGCATCTTCGATGACTATCACGGGAAGTACCGGAGCCTGGGGGACCCATGTATCGGGGATAAGAGCAATACGACATTCAATTCTCAGATTACATGTGTAATCAACCTGCCCGGTACAGACCATTATATCGCTCTGGCGGACCGATGGATGCCCCAGTGGTATATTCCGCGGATGTCGAAAATGATTATTTCCGGAATGGAGAAGCACTTTGCTGATTACAAGCCGGATACGTCTCCGAAAGAAATTACTTCAGTTCCGGGCAAACTCCAGAAACACAGTGAAAACACCTGCAACTCACGCTATGTGTGGCTTCCGATTGAATGGGAAGGAGAGAAGCCTCTGATTCGCTGGCGGAATGAGTGGAGGATTGAAGATCTATAGAAAACATTATGAAGGCTTTGTTTTTTCGGCTGAATGGAATAGAATAAAGCTTACTGTAAGGGCGCAGAAATTTTCTGTGCCCTTTTGTTGTAGCAGAAGGGAGATTTTGCCATGCAGATCAGACAGTACATTGTGGATGCTTTTACGGACAGGCTTTTTCACGGAAACCAGGCAGCAGTCTGTGTCCTGGAAAAGTGGCTTCCCGAGTCTCTGATGATGGATATTGCCCGGGAAAACAACTTTTCCGAAACCGCTTTTACGGTAAAGGAAGAGAAAGGCTGGCACCTGCGCTGGTTCACGCCGGGAGGGGAAATCGACCTTTGCGGACATGCGACACTTGCCACCGTCTTCGTGCTCTTCAATTATTATGAAAAGCAGGCAAAGACAGTTTCTTTCCAGACGCAGAGCGGAGTACTGACTGTTTCAAGGGACGGGGAGCTGCTTTCCATGGATTTCCCGGCATATGCCTTGAAGGAAGTACCGGTCACAGATCTCATGGAAGAGGTCCTGGGCGTCCGCCCGGTCAAAGCTTTCATGGGCAGGGACCTGCTATGTATATTCTCCGATGCGAAGAAAGTGAAAGAATGCCGGCCGGATTTGGAAAAAGCAAAGGAACTCGACGGACTGTTGCTTCATATTACCGCTCAGGGAGAAGGACCCTATGACTGCACCAGCCGCAGTTTTGCTCCGAAGCTTTCTGTAGTGGAAGATCCGGTCTGCGGTTCCGGCCACTGCCACATCATTCCCTATTGGGCGGATACACTGCATAGGGACCAGTTGACAGCTTACCAGGCTTCTGCCCGGGGCGGAGAACTCTACTGCCGGATGAACGGAGACCGGGTCACTCTGGCCGGAAAGGCAGTTCTTTTTTCTGCAGCGGAGCTGAATTTGTAAGGCCCTTGATTTGTTTATAAATTGTTTACTTGACGTATCTGAAATTGAGTTACATAATTCTATCCGGAATTAGAAATGACTAATTCTAAATGAACAGAGATCTGTTTCTTGCAGAAGACACGCTGAGTTTTGGAAAGGCGGCAACCAATGGGCTTTTATGATTACGAAGTGGAAAAACCGGATGGAACGATGCAGAAAATGTCTGACTTCGAAGGCAAGGTCGTCATGGTCGTAAACACGGCGACAGGATGCGGTTTTACTCCCCACTATGAGCCGATGGAAGAGATGTATAGGGACTTTCATGACCGGGGATTTGAAATTGTCGACGTGCCTTGCAATCAGTTCGCCGGTCAGACACCGGGAACGGATGAAGAGATTCACGAGTTCTGCACCCTCAAGTACCATACGGAATTTCCCCAGATGAAGAAATCCGATGTGAACGGGGAGAATGCGATCCCTCTCTACAAGTTTTTGAAGAGCCAGAAGACTTTCGAAGGCTTCGGCAAAGGCCCCAAGGCCCTTGCCATGAGCGCCATGCTGAAGACGATTGATAAGGACTACAAGAACAATTCCGAAATCAAGTGGAATTTCACGAAGTTCATCATCAATCGGGATGGAGACGTGGTTGCCCGTTTCGAGCCTACGGCGGATATGAAGGATGTGAGGGCTTTTGTCGAGAAGCTGCTTTAAATTTTCAGTACTTTGCATTTCTACCGGAATGGAATAGAATATTGGCTAATGTGAGGGTGCAGGTTTTTCTGTACCCTTTTCTTTTTGAGAAAGGAGCAAGCCATGGAATGGCGGACTATGCGGCGCTTTAAGCAGCAGATTTCGGATGAAGAGTGTGCTCAGGTACTGAAAAAAGCCTGGCGCGGTGTCCTTGCTATCAACGGTGAAAACGGCTATCCATATGGCATTCCTATCGATTTCTACTATGATGAAGAAGATGGAAAAATCTACTTCCACGGGGCGAAGCAGGGGAACAAGATTGACCTCCTTCATGAGAATAATAAAGCCTGTCTGACGGTTATGGACGAGGGCTTTCACAGGGAAGGCGACTGGGCATTGAACATCCGAAGTGTCATTGCCTTCGGAACCATTGAGACCGTGACCGATGAAAAGATTGCCATGAAGGAGCTTACAAGGCTGGCAAAGAAGTACTATCCGACAGAAGAAGGCGCTCTGGCAGAAGTCGAAAAGGACGGGGCCCGGACGAATATGCTTGTCATGTCCATGGACCATATGACCGGGAAACTGGTCAATGAATCCTGAAATTATTTGAATTTTATGGGTTGACAGAGTTCGTAAAAGTTCTAAAATTATTATAAAGTTCGTAAAAGTTCTAAAAAGATATAAAAGTTCGTAAAGATTCGGAAAGTGGCTTTGACTAATTTGGGAGTTTGCCATGAGTGTAAATCCGTTCAATCCGGCATTCGGAAAGGTGCCTCCGATTTTCATTGACAGGGATCAGGTGGTTCATGACATTGCAGAAGGCATCAGCAATGCAAACAGCCCGATGCAGACAACCATAATCAGTGGTGTGCGGGGAGTCGGGAAGACAGTACTTCTTGCGGACATCTGTCGGGAACTGGAGAAAGATCAGAAGTGGATAGTGGCGGATATTCCCTCCAATGGCGATATTATGGAAACTCTGGTTCAGTCTGTGCGGGAAAAGGCCTCGTCTGAAGTCCGCAAGGCGATTGACAAAATCGAAGGCATCTCAATCTCTCTGCTTGGGGTCGGTGTTAGCTATTCTGCAGAGAAATCCAATGTGAATTATCAGTTGTTACTTGAAAAACTTCTGAAGAAATTGAGAGAGAATGATGTTTCACTGCTGGTAGCCATCGATGAAGTGGAAGCAAATACAGAACTCCGGAGATTTGCCTCCATTTACCAGATTATGGTTCGGAAGGATTACCCGATAGCTCTTTTGATGACCGGCCTTCCGAAAAATGTTTCCGAACTGCAGAATGACAAAACGCTGACCTTCCTGCTTCGCAGCGTCCGGGTGGAACTGCCTTTTCTGAATCAGGTATCTGTTCAATATGGCTATAAAGAGGCGTTTACTTCAACAGGGAAACAGATTACTCTTCCTGTCCTGAAACACATGACGGCATTGACGCAGGGTTATTCCTATGCCTTCCAGTTGCTCGGGTATCTCGTCTGGGAGAATAGCGAAAAGCTTGTTACCGACGAGGCTGTGGAGGCCTCAATGGAAAAATACAAGGAACTTCTGTACCGGAATGCTTATTCCAAAATCTATGAAGAACTTTCCCTGGTCGATCGAAATTTTCTTGTTGCCATGGCTAAATGTGATGAAAATCCGGTTCCGATGAAATTCATTTCAGACCTGTTGGAAAAGAAACCGAATTATGTTTCCACCTATAAGCGCAGGCTCATGGACAGTGGAGTGATTCAGGCGGATGCCTATGGAACGGTAGGATTTTCATTACCTTTGTTTAAGGATTATTTATTGGAATTCCATGTGGAATGATATTAGAAATGGAGCAGTTATGGTACGACACGTCATTATCTGGAAAATCAAGGAAGAGTATGTAGGCAAAGCAGCAGAAATCAAGGCAAATGCCAAGAAGGAACTGGAGGACCTGAACGGACAGATTCCCGGCATGCGGTCTCTTGTCATCCGTACAGAAGGACTGCCTTCATCGAACGGGGACCTGATGCTGGACGGGGAGTACAATTCGGCAGAGGATTTGAATGCCTACTCCGTTCATCCCAAGCACGTCCATGTGGCAGACACCTTTATCCGGCCCTATATGCAGGTACGGATGTGCTTTGACTATGAGGAGTGAAAAAACGTATGGCTGAGCACCACATTTATTTCACCCGCCACGGGTGGTCCGAATGGAACGAGGCAAACAAGATTTGCGGGGTCACGGATATTCCGCTCACCGAAAAGGGACGGGCTCAGGCCCGGGAACTGGGGCAGAAGTGTCTGGATGAGAAGCTTGACTTCGATACGATACTTGCCTCTCCCTTGAAGCGGGCCTATGAAACCGCGGAGATTGTGGCAGAGATGACCAGCAAGCCCCTTTTGACAGAGCCCCGTCTCATCGAGCAGAACTTCGGCCGCTTTGAGGGAACGCCCCGGGACGGGGAAGAATTCAAAAAGATGAAGCAGGTCTTCACCTACCGCTACGATGGTGGGGAGTCCATGATGATGATGGCCCAGCGCATCTACAACCTCCTCGACGACCTGAAGACCCGTAACCACACCTACCTTCTGGTCGCCCACAACGGCATTTCCCGGGTCGTGAATTCCTACTTTCACGAAATGACGAACGAGGAGTACGCGGCCTTCGGAATCAAGAACTGCGGGATCCTGCGGTTTGATTTTTGAAAAGCCTGACGTATATTTTTACGGCCTTGCCAGGAATAACATTCTTCCAGCAAGACCGCTTTTTATGAGGAAAACATGGATATCATCAGACAGATTGCAGAAGAAACATCCCTCTCCGAAAAGCGTATCTCCGCCGCGGTCCAGCTCATGGATGAGGGCAATACCGTCCCTTTCATCGCCCGCTACCGGAAGGAAGCGACCGGGGCCCTGAATGACGAGGAACTCCGGAAGATTGCCGCAAGACTTGAATCTCTCAGAAATCTCGAAGAAAAGAAAGAGACCGTCCGGGCGGCCATCGATAGTCAGGGAAAACTCACTCCCGAACTGGTGAAAGCCATCGACAGGTGCATGACCCAGGCAGCCCTCGAAGACATCTACCGACCCTATAAGCAGAAGAAGCGGACCCGGGCTATGATTGCCAGAGAAAAGGGCCTGCAGGGTCTTGCTGATTTCGTTAAAGCAGAGAATGCAAAGCAACCGCTTGCGCAGGAGGCGGGAAAATACCTTTCAGAAGAAGTTGCCAGCGTAGAGGATGCCCTGGCCGGAGCTTCCGATATCATAGCTGAAGAAATTTCAGATGACGCGAATATCCGGGAACAGGTGAGGAAACTGACCTGGGCCGACGGGACGCTTGTCACGGCGGAGAAGAAAGCAAAAGCCTCAAAAGCAGAAGGCTCCCCGGAAGGAAAAGAAAAGGGGGCAGGTAAAGCCTCCGCAGGAGGAACAGGCGCATCTGAAAAAGCGGCTTCTGTAAAGGCCGCCAAACTTGAAGAGCGCAGAAATATCTACCAGCAGTACTTTGATGCGGAAGAATCCTTAAAGAAGATTCCCGGCCACCGGGTATTGGCTATCAACCGGGGCGAGAAGGAGGGCTTTCTTTCAGTAAAGATTTCCGTCGACAGTGAAGCCGCCTGTGAACGGATCGCGCGCTATATTATTCATCAGAAGAATAATCCGTATACGGCGCCTTTCCTGCAGAGTGCGATAGAAGACGCCTATGACCGGCTGATTGCCCCGGCCATAGAGCGGGAAATCCGCAGTGACCTTACGGAAAAGGCAGAGGACGGGGCAATCGAAGTCTTCGCGGAAAACACCCGCCAGCTCCTCATGCAGCAGCCTCTTTCCGGCCGGACAGTTCTCGGCTGGGACCCGGCCTTTCGGACCGGCTGCAAGCTGGCCGTCGTTGATCCGACCGGACGGGTTCTCGATACGACGGTCATATACCCGACTGCCCCCCAGAACAAGGTGGAAGAGGCCGAGGTCGTTCTTGACCGTCTGGTAAATAAGTACAACATCTCTGTCTTTTCCGTTGGAAACGGGACTGCTTCCCGGGAGTCGGAGCAGGTTATTGCCGATTTCTTTGAAAAGGAGAAGAAATCTCCCAAGCGGGCCGGGAAAGAGCCTTTGAAATATGTAATCGTAAGCGAAGCCGGGGCTTCGGTCTACAGCGCATCGCCGCTGGCTACGGAAGAGTTTCCCACCTTTGATGTCGGTCAGCGCTCGGCGGCTTCGATTGCTCGCCGCCTGCAGGACCCTCTGGCGGAACTCGTGAAGATTGACCCCAAGGCCATGGGCGTCGGTCAGTACCAGCACGACATGAATCAGAAAAAACTGGGCGAAAGTCTGACCGGAGTTGTCGAGTCCTGCGTCAATGCGGTAGGCGTCGACCTGAACACAGCTTCCTTTTCCCTGCTTTCCTATGTGGCCGGCATCACGCCTCAGGTGGCGAAGAATATCGTGGCCTACCGGGAGGAGAACGGACGATTCAAAAACCGCCGCCAGCTTCTGAAGGTGCCCAAGCTCGGACCCAAGGCATTCGAGCAGTGTGCCGGTTTCCTGCGGATTTCAGGCGGGGATGAGCCCCTCGATGGCACAGGGGTTCACCCGGAATCCTATGCGGCGGTTAAAGCCCTCCTTCAGGAGTTAGGCTTTTCAAAGTCTGCTGGGGTTTCCTCCTTCCGGGATGCGAAGAAGAAGGTGAAGAATGTAAAAGAAGAGGCGGCAAAACTCGGTCTCGGAGTGCCGACCCTGACGGACATTCTGAACGAACTCGAAAAACCCGGACGGGACCCCAGAGAGGACGCTCCGGCCCCCATCCTCAAGGCCGGCGTCCTTTCCATGGAGGACCTGACCCCCGGCATGCACCTGAAGGGTACTGTCCGGAACGTCGTCGACTTCGGAGCCTTCGTGGATATTGGGGTACATGAGGATGGCCTTGTCCACATCTCAAAACTGGCCGATCATTATGTGAAGAATCCCATGGAAGTCGTGAAGGTAGGGGACATTGTCGATGTAACAGTGCTTTCCGTGGATATGACCAGAAAGCGGATTTCACTGTCTATGGTTGATTGAAAAAGCTTATTCTTCGGATTCGGGTGGGTTTACCTTTAGTTTACCCTTGCACAGTATTATCCGGTCATGATCGAAAGCGGTCATGGCCGGATTTCTATTATACCCCTCAATTTTCTTCCGGCCTTATCTTTGCAAAATACTGTTTCCCATGAAGATGGGCAGAAGGGAAATTATCATGAACGAAAACGCTTATGCAGGAGAAAATACCATCTATCTCGTGACCGGGGCTGCCGGGTTCCTCGGCTCCAATGTATGCCGGGAACTGATTGCCCATGGGCAGAAGGTCCGGGCCTTTGTCCTTCCCAATGACTTGTCGGCCAAGTATATCCCAGATGGAGTTGAAATTGTCTACGGAGACCTCACGGATACCGCCTCTCTCGAAAAATTTTTCATGATTCCGGACGGAATGACTTCCATCTGTCTCCACATTGCCAGCATCGTGACCATCAGTCCCGACTACAGCCAGGTGGTCATGGACGTAAATGTCGGCGGGACCAAGAATATTCTCCGCATGGTAAAGGCCCATCCCGAGTGCAAAAAGCTTGTCTATTGTTCTTCGACCGGAGCAATTCCGGAAAAACCGATGGGAGTCAAAATGCAGGAAATCGACCACTTCGATGCGGACAGCGTGGTCGGCTGCTATTCCCAGTCCAAGGCTCTGGCTACCCAGGCTGTTCTGGACGCAGTGAAAAACGAAGGCATCGATGCAACTGTCGTTCATCCGAGCGGAATCCTCGGCCCTAATGATTATGCGGTTGGCACAGTGACCGGAACTCTGATTCAGATCATCAACGGCAAGATGCAGGGCGGAATTGCCGGTTCCTTCAACCTCTGCGATGTACGTGACCTGGCCCACGGCCTCATTATGGCTGGCACCCGGGGCCGCAAGGGAGAGTGCTACATTCTTGGCAACGATGTCGTCACATTCAAAGACTTCTCCAATATGGTGGCGGATGAAGCCGGCGTCAAGCGGGTAAAACTCTTTCTTCCCGTGAAGATAGCCTATTTCCTGGCCAAGCAGGCGGAGAAGAAGGCAAAGAAGACCGGAAAGAAGCCGGTTCTTACGAGCTTTGCCGTATACAACCTCGCCCGCAACAACGCCTTTGATTCCTCCAAGGCCGAAGAGGAACTGGATTATCATACCAGAAGCTACAAGGAGACCATCCACGACATGATTGCCTGGATGAAGGAAGACGGCCTGATTGGGGTGGGCTGCGCAAATACCGCCACTGCTTCGGCTCAGGCCTGATTTTCTTGAGAATAATATAAATCTCCCTCTTTGGACAGCCGGCAGTCTTTCCGGCTGTCCTTTTGTATTTGTGAAAAATGTTTCTAAATTTGAAACGAAATTACTATCACATGAGGCTTTTATGAATTATTATTATGACACTGAATGAAAAGGCCGGTTCACTTCATAAATAAGCTCTTGAAAGGCGGGAAAGTCCATGTATACAGGCGTACAGCAGATTATGCTGGGAAAAGCCATAAAAAATGAAAGCGATGCCGAAAAAGCATTAGCCCGGATCAAAGCTGCCGGTTATGATGGGCTGGAACTTAACCAGTTCATGATTCATCCTTCGTCATTTCTCGTAAAGATGATGACGAAGGCAGCCGGCATGCCGGTGGGCTCTGCCGGAAAGCTGGACTGGCACCGGCTTATGAAGGAGAGCGGACTTTTTGTCCTGACCCTCCATACGGACCTTGGCTCCATTGAACGGGATCCGGCTGCAGTGGCCGAAGAAGCAAAAAGCTTCGGGACAGATACCCTTATCATCACCGGCATGTACCGCTATGATTATTCCTCCATTTACAGCGTCAAAGGCCTGGCGGAGCGCCTGAACAAGGCAGGAGATTCTCTTCGGAAGGAGGGTGTGAAGCTCCTCTATCATAATCACAATATTGAGCTCTCTCTGCTTTCAGGAGCAGGAGAAAATAGTGCAAATGAGCCATCCCGGGCCTATGATATCCTGATCAGTGAGACGGATTCTGACCTTGTCGGCTTTGAATTCGATTCCTACTGGTTCACGGACGGGGGCGGAGATGTTGCCTGGTGGATGAGGCGGCTGGGAAAGCGCATGAAAATGTGGCACGTGACCGACCGGGGCAGCCGGCAGAGAGGCGTTTCCATGACTCCAATCCTGAAGGAAGATACAGTGGAGCTGGGAACCGGAAATATGAACCTATGCAATCTGCGGGACATTGCAGTTGATAACGGCGTATCCTCTGTTGTTCTGGAAACCCACCAGAACTTTATCGAAAATGATCCGCTGAAAAGTCTGGAACTCAGTGCCAAATGGCTGAATAAAAATATCAAAGGAGAACAAAGAACATGAAAGATTTTCTGACAGGAGCAGCAACAGCAGCTCATCAGGTGGAAGGCAACAATACCCATTCCGACTATTGGCTCATGGAACACATGAAAAATACGGACTTTGCCGAGCCCTCGGGCGAGGCTTGTGACCACTATCACCGCTATAAGGAAGACATAGATCTTCTGAAAAAGGCCGGACTCAATGCCTACCGCTTTTCCATCGAGTGGGCAAGAATCGAGCCGGATGAGGGAAAGTTTGATGAGGCTGAGATTCAGCACTATCGGGATGTCCTCACCTATTGTCACGAAAACGATATTGAGCCCGTAGTGACCCTCTATCACTTCACCTCCCCGGCCTGGCTGATGGGAAAAGGCGGCTGGGAGGATGACTCCGTCGTCAACTTTTTCGAGCACTATGTGAAAAAGATCATGACGGAACTCGGAAGCCTCATGCACTATGTGGTTACCCTGAATGAGGCCAATATGGGCATCCAGATCGCCGAAATCATGGAGCGCTACAAGAAGCAGATGATGGCTGCGGCCGCTGCACAGAAAGATACACCGAATGCCGAGGGTATTGCCCAGGTCGGCATGAACTTCAACACCATGATGGCGAAGATGGCTGCCAAGAAGGCGGAAAACAAGAAGTTTTTCGGTGTTGAAGAACCCCAGACTTTCGTTTCCGCCCGGACTGCTCACGGAGATGAACTCGTCATGAAAGCCCATATGGCGGCGAGAAAGGCCATTCATGAAATCTGCCCGGATGTGAAGGTGGGCTTGTCCCTTTCCCTTCATGATGTGCAGTGGTTGCCCGGCGGAGAGGAGAATGCAAAAAAGGCCTGGGATCAGGACTTCTCCCATTATTTATATGCCATCAAGGACGATGACTTCATCGGGGTCCAGAACTATACCCGGTCCCTTTTCGGCCCCGACGGCCTGCTTTCTGTTCCCGAAGGGGCGGACAAGACCCAGATGGACTATGAGTTCTATCCCCTGGCCCTTGAGCACGTAGTACGCCGTGTCATCAAAGAATCCGGTCTCCCTGTCATCGTGACGGAAAACGGAATTGCCACGACCGATGACCGCCGCCGGCAGACCTTCATCAAGTGCGCTTACGATGGGGTAAAAGCCTGCGTGGCGGACGGCCTTCCCGTGAAAGGCTATTTCTACTGGTCCCTGCTGGATAATTTCGAATGGCAGAAGGGCTTTTCAATGACCTTCGGTCTCACGGCCGTCGACCGGTCGACCCAGAAGCGAACCCCGAAAGACAGCCTGTATCTTTTAGGACAGCTGGCACAGTAAAACTGAAAGCTGGAACCTCTTACTCTATGGAATTCCCGGAAACGCAGGCTTTCAGGTCGGATCCTTGTCCTGGCCACTTCTTTTCTGACGAAATTCCGTAGGCGTCATGGCAAACTGTTTCCGGAAGACTTTGACAAAATAATTGTTGTCCGGGTAGCCTACCCGGAAGGAAATATCCTGAATCGGAAGCGATGTGGAAATGAGCAGCTCGGCTGCTTTTTCACATCGCTTTTCTGCTATATACTCCCGGATGGTACGGCCGGTATCGGCCTTGAAAAGCTCGGAAATATGGGATTTGGAATAGCCGGTATCTTCCGTGATGTCTTCCATTCGAATGTCGTCTGAAAGATGGAGACGGATATATGCAAGGACTGCCTTTGTTTCGGCGGAGCAGCCCTTTGTCTCTTCCCGGTTTTCCCGGACGGCCTCGCAAAGGTCCCTGAGGAGCCGGTCCATGGTGCGGAGCTGCTCGGCCATTGAAGATGCCTTCATGGACTGCTGGGCCTGGAATTGGGTCAGCTCGTCAATAATGACAACGGAGAGACCGCCTTCTTCCGCGGCCTTCCGCCAGAGAGCCCGCAGGATGGACATGGAGACCATGGGGTCCTGGTAGAGGGGAAGGAGTGAAATGGCCTGATGGTCGGAATACCGGACGGTCATGGTCCGGAACTGACGCAGTGCCTTCTCTGTCTCTCCGTGGCGGATATAACCGAGCAGCCGGTTTTCCACTTCATATTTCTGTCGGATGTCGGCAATCTGTCGGTCGTCTTTGTCTTCTTCGGAAAGCTCATCTGAATCTCGAATCTCCTCATAGAAGCCTTTCAGATATCGGATACTATAGACCGGAATGGCAGGCTCCAGGGACCGTAGAATGCTAAGCACGGTTTTCATTACATATTCAGCATCCAGGACGGGATATGCACTGCAGTAAATGTAGAGGAGCCGTCTCTGGGAAAGGGTCAGAGGTATCCCCTCCGTGTCCCTGTCTATGGAGGCTGCCGTACTTGGAGCTGTAGAGAAAGGACCAATCAGAAATGTTTCCCCCTGAAAACGAAAGAAAACAAGCACCAGGTGCAACTTGTCTGAAAGGACATAAAAGACATTGTCCCGGATGGAAGAGAGGAGTGTTGTCAGGCCCTCCTCAGTAAAAAAAGGCTGCAGCTGAGGCCGGAAACAGTATTTTTCTTCAAAAGCTTCCAGATCCTTTCCATCGGGTCTCAGCATCATGACATTGCAGGAAAAGAGGCGGCGGCAGAGGTCCGTTAAAAAGACATTTTCATCGGTCATTGTCGATTCTCCGTACAAAAATACTAATTCGTGTACAAACCTTCTGCCTTCAATATACTATAAGCCCTATATTATTCTCAAGAAGAAATCCACGGGGGATTTCGTTTTTCCGGAGGTTATGAAAGATGGAAAACACAAGAAATGAAGGTATCACGTATCGTAAGGCAAAGCTCTGGCAGATTATTCTGGTGGCCATGAATGCCTTGAACGCCATGGCTGTCTATCAGCTCATCGGCATGGCATCCTACTCGGCCAGCATCGGCTATGGGGTGTCGACAGCCATCATCGGGGCCATTCTGACCGGCACCCGGATTTTTGACGGCATCACAGACCCGCTGCTGGCCTTTGTCTACGACCGGGTTAATACCCGTTTCGGGAAGGTCCGGGTCATCCTCGTGACCGGATTCATCATCGAGGCCCTGGCCCTTCTTTCCATGTTTGACTGGTGTTCCAGCAAGGGCTTCAACTGGCTTGTCTTCACCCTGCTCTATGTCATCTACGTCATCGGCTACACGATGGAGAATATGACCGTGCAGACCATACCGGCCCTGATCACAAACGACCCCAAGCAGCGGCCCACCGTGGGCGTCTGGTTTACAGCCTTCAACTACCTCGTGCCCATGGCCCTGTCCATTGTATTCAACAATGTCCTTCTGCCAATCTACGGGGGTGAGTACAACCAGGCCTTCCTGTCCGCAGCGGTAAAGGTCGTCATCGCCATTTCCGCCGTCGGCATCATCGCGGTCTGCATTGGGGTTTCCGCCTATGATAAGCCCGAATATTTCGAGGGCATCGGAAAGCACGAGCGGCTGAAGTTCAAAGACATGTGGGACGTCCTGGCCCACAATAAGCCCCTGCAAAGCTATATCGCAGCTCAGGCTTCCGACAAGATTGCCCAGATTACAGTAAGCCAGTCCATCATCGTCACCATGCTTTACGGTATTGTCATTGGAAATATCGGTTACGGGACCATTCTTTCCGTTGTTTCCATGCTGCCTTCCATCATCTTTGCCGTGTTCGGGGCGAAATACGCCGGAAAGCACGGCAGCAAAAACGGCATAGTGACCTGGACCCGGGTATGTATTGTCTTTGCGGCTCTGATGATCGTCTTCTTCCTGCTGATTCCGGATACGACGGCCATTGCAAAGACCGGAAGCATTGCCATGATTCTTTACTTCGTCCTGACCCTGGCCCTGAACGGGTCCAAGATGTGCGTCACGACCTGCGCTTCCTCCTTCATGGCGGATGTCATCGACTACGAGCTTGACCGGTCCGGCCGCTATGTTCCCGCCGTGGTTTCAGGAACCTACAGTCTGATTGACAAGATTATTTCCTCCTTCGGCACCCTGATTGCAACCGGCTGCGTGGCTCTGATCGGGTACAAGTCAACGGTCCCTCAGCCTTCGGATGAGCTCACGACCGGAGTATTCTTGATGACCATTTTCCTTCAGTATGTTTTGCCAATTCTGGGCTGGATTGTTACCTTGATTGCCATGCACGGCTGCAAGCTGGACAAGGAGGAGATGGAACGGGTCCAGGAGCGGATCCGGGACAAAAAGGCAGCCGCCAAAGCAGCTGCTTCCGAGGCCTGAGCCCTAATTTCGGTGAATAGAACAAATTATTGACTTTAAAAACGAATTTTCAAATCACACATGTTTCGCAGTTGGAATAGAATGAGAAACAGTTGAATGGCAGAAATACCTTCTTCGAAAGGGGAAAAGAATGAGAAATACAGTATTGTTTGATGACGGCTGGGGCTTTGTCAAAGAGGCGGATAGCGCTGCGGATGCTGCGCAAAAGCCTGCGGAAGCCGTGAAGCTTCCCCATACCTGGAATGCCGTAGACGGCCAGGACGGGGGAGATGACTACTATCGGGGCAAATGCTGGTATGTGAAAAAAAGTACGAAATCGGACCTTCTGAAAGCGGCCGGTCTGTCCCTTGCTGCCTTAGACGGGGGAGAGGCAGAGCTCTGGCTGGAATTTGACGGAGCAGCCTATTCTTCAGAGGTCTATATGAATGGAAAGCTGCTTTTCCTCCACGAAGACGGCTTTTCCCGTTTCCGGGTCGATCTGACAGGGGAACTTACAGGGCTTGCTCCCGCTGATCCGGTGGAGCTTGCCGTTTCCGCAGACAACAGCAGAAGCGACCATGTCTATCCCCAGAAAGCGGATTTCACCTTCTATGGGGGAATTTATCGGGATGTGAAACTTCTTTCCGTTCCCAAGGCCCATTTTGCCCTGGGTTACCGGGGTACATCGGGGCTTAAAATCACGCCAATCGTAGATCCCGAAAGTCATGATACAAGGGTGACCCTTGAAGCCTGGACCCAAAACGCAGACGGAAACTCTATTACGTTCAGGATTCTCGATGGGGCTGGAAAGCCCGTTTCCGAGACATCTGCTCCGGTTTCTGAGAATTATGTAAAGACAGAGATTACAATCAAAAACGCCCATCTCTGGGACGGTGTGGATGACCCCTATCTCTATCTCTGCGAAGCTGCTCTCACGAGCGGGGACAGTGTCAGCTCCTGCTTCGGCTGCCGCTACTATGAAATCGATCCGCAGAAGGGCTTCTTCCTAAACGGCCGCTCCTATCCCCTGCGGGGTGTTTCCCGCCACCAGGATCGGAAGGGCCTTGGGAATGCCCTTTCCATCAAAGAACATCGGGAGGATATGGAAATCATCCGGGAAATCGGGGCCAATACCATCCGCCTGGCCCACTACCAGCACTCCCAGGACTTCTATGACCTCTGCGATGAGTACGGCATGGTGGTCTGGGCCGAGATTCCCTTCATTACCATGTTCATGGAAAAGGGAGAGCAGAACACCCTCGACCAGATGGAGGACCTGATTGTTCAGAATTATAATCACCCTTCCATAGTTGTATGGGGTCTTTCCAATGAGATTACGGCGGCCACTCCCGTAAATGACGCCCTGCTTCTTAACCACCGGAAATTAAATGACCTCTGCCATCGCCTGGATCCGACCCGGAAAACGACAATGGCGGATGTCTTCATGCTGGAGACGGATTCTCCGATTCTTACCATTCCGGACATCAACTCCTACAACCTCTACTTCGGCTGGTACCTGGGCGACCTCACGCAGAACGAGGAATTTTTCGACGAGTACCATGAGAAGTTCCCGGACCGGGTCATCGGCCTTTCCGAATACGGGGCCGATGCCAATCCGGCATTTCAGGCGGAGCATCCGGAAAAAGGCGACTACTCCGAAGGCTATCAGGCCATCTATCATGAGCATATGGCGGACATGATTGAGAAGCGGCCCTGGCTCTGGGCTACCCATGTCTGGAACATGTTCGACTTCGCGGCCGACGGCCGGGACGAGGGCGGAAAGCACGGGGAGAACCAGAAGGGCCTCGTGACCTTCGACCGGAAATACAAAAAAGACGCCTTTTATCTCTACAAGGCCTACTGGAATACGAAAGTGCCCTTTGTCCATATCTGCGGCAAAAATTATAAGAACCGGGAATGCAGCGAGACAGAGATCAAGGTCTATTCCAACTGTGATGAAGTATCCCTCTATGTGGACGGGAAACTTCTTGAAACGAAGAAGGCCCACCGGGTATTTGTATTCAATATTACGAATATAGGGACCCAGACCATCCGGGCGGCTGCAAAGACAACGGACGGTGAAGTCTCCGATGAGATGACCATCACAAAGGTTTCCGAAATGGACAGGTCCTACCGGATGAACGGGGCGGCCCCGGTCCAGAACTGGTTTGACGAGAAGGACATCAACCCTGATTTCTTCTCGGTCTATGACAAGCTTGGTGACCTGCAGACGGATGCAAAGGCAGGCCCCGTCATGGCCCAGATGATGGCAAAGGCCTCGGCCAGCCGGGGAGAAGTGGCAGAAGCCACGAAGGATAATCCCGCCCTCCAGAAGATGATGGCCCGGATGACCCTGATTTCCCTCCTCAAGCAGGCTGGAACCGAAGAGGAGCAGGTCAAACAGCTAAACCGCATCCTGCAGGGTATTCCGAAACATAAATAATGTAAAACATATATTTTGCGCGGAGCCGGACATGACCGGCTCCGTTTTTTCATATGCGAGGTCTATAGAAACAGAAGAAACCTGCAGCTGCTTTTCTGAAATGTCTTTCCAGACAAGGCCTAAAGAGGTATTATCATGAAAAATATTTCGGAGGAAAGATATTTTGGGTGAAGAAAAGCAGGTTTCCGAGCTTACGAAAAAGAGGCTCATGGAGCTGTCCGACCGGTCCTACCGCGGGAATATATGTGTGTTTTCCGACTTTCTGGACCTGGCGGCCCAGACGGACCTGGGGGAAATACAGGGAAGGCTGTCTCCCTGCGGCCTTCGTCTCTGGGGAGGATACGAGGGGGCAGAGCGGGTTATGGCCGGCTTCGGAACGAAAGAAGTCCTGGGCTATGAAGAGCCCTTTCCCATCGCCTTCCTTCTGGTCCGGCCGGTGGCGGAAAAGTTCGCGGAAGACTTAAGTCACCGGGACTTTCTCGGGGCCCTGATGAACCTTGGCCTGGAGCGGGACCGTATCGGGGACCTGGTTCTTTCCGGCGACCGCTGTGTCATCATCTGCACGGAGGCCATCGCCGATTTCATCTGTACGGAGCTCTCCAGGGTGCGGCATACACCCGTGGTCTGCCGGCGGATTGATTCCTTCCCGGCGGAGTTTGTTCCGAAGCGGGAAGAGGTCCGGGCTGTGGTGTCCTCGGTCCGCCTTGACTCAGTCGTGGCCAAGGCCGCGAACCTCTCCCGGGGAAAGGCAGCAGAGCTTTTCACCTCCGGGAAAATTCAGGTGAACGGGCGGGAGACCGGCAATGTCTCCTATACCCCGAAAGAGGGGGATACCATTTCCATGCGGGGCTACGGGAAAATCCGTTTTCTCGGCACCGGCGGGGAAACGAAAAAGGGGCGGATTGTCATCACCTATGAAAAATTCGTGTAGGGGACAAGCAAAGGCAGGAAACGAAGGGCCCTGCATTATTCATAAGAAAAGACCGGCGTTGACAAAAGACGCACTTGTGATAAACTTTTAACGTTTGTGAAACCAAAGCATCTGGAGGCAAAAACCTGTGAAAGTCTACAACCATCTCGAAGTCGAGAACAAGTGGAACAAGGTCTGGGAGGAAAAGCCCGTCAATGTGAACGACGGGAAGAAAGAAAAGTACTACTGCCTGGACATGTTCCCCTATCCTTCGGGGGCCGGGCTCCATGTAGGCCACTGGAGAGGCTATGTCATTTCCGACGTCTGGTCCCGCTATCAGATCATGCAGGGCAAGTACGTCATCCATCCCATGGGCTGGGACGCCTTCGGTCTGCCGGCGGAGAACTACGCCATCAAGACCGGTCAGCACCCCTCGATTTCGACTGCCGCCAATATCAAGAATATCAAGCGCCAGGTCCAGCAGATCGGCGCCGTCTATGACTGGGACATGGAGTTAAACACCACGGATCCTGCTTTCTACAAGTGGACTCAGTGGATCTTCGTCCAGATGTTCAAGCACGGTCTGGCCTATGAAAAGCAGATGCCCCTGAACTGGTGCCCCAACTGCAAGGCCGTCCTTGCCAATGAGGAAGTCGTGGACGGCAAGTGCGAGCGCTGCGGGACCGAGGTCACAAAGAAGAACCTCCGTCAGTGGATGCTTCGGATTACCAAGTACGCAGACCGTCTGCTCGACGGCCTCGACGACCTCGACTGGCCCGACCGGGTCAAGAAGATGCAGACCGACTGGATCGGCCGCTCCACCGGTGCGGAGGTCGATTTCGCCATTGATGGGCGGGACGACAATCTCACAGTCTATACGACCCGGCCCGATACCCTCTACGGGTGTACCTTCATGGTCATTGCCCCCGAGCATCCGCTGGCCCTCGAGCTTGCCACAGCTGAGCAGAAGGATGTTGTTGAACAATATATCAAGGACGCCCTGAATAAGTCCAATGTCGACCGTATGTCCGGCAAGGAAAAGACCGGCGCCTTCACTGGTTCCTATGCCGTCAATCCCCTGAACGGGAAGAAGATTCCCATCTGGATTGCGGACTATGTCCTCGGTGATTACGGTACCGGGGCTGTCATGTGCGTACCTGCCCATGATGACCGTGACTTCGCTTTCGCGAAGAAATTCGGCCTGCCCATCATCCCGGTCATTTCTCCGGATGGAAACCCCCTTCCCGACGATATGGAAGAGCCCTATACCGCGGCAAGCGGAGTCATGATCAATTCCGGCGAGTGGAACGGGATGGAATCTGCCGTCCTCAAGAAAGAAGCTCCGGATATCATTGAAAAGAAGGGCTATGGCCGCAAGAAGGTGAACTACAAGCTCCGGGACTGGGTATTCTCCCGCCAGCGCTACTGGGGCGAGCCCATCCCTATTGTCCACTGCGAAAAGTGCGGGGCTGTGCCCGTACCTGAGGATCAGCTGCCGGTACTTCTTCCGGACGTCGAGTCCTACGAGCCCACGGATACCGGGGAATCGCCGCTGGCCAAGATGACCGACTGGGTCAATACGACCTGCCCCTGCTGCGGCGGACCTGCCAAGCGGGAGACCAATACCATGCCCCAGTGGGCCGGTTCCTCCTGGTATTTCCTCAGGTATGTGGATGTGCATAATGACAAGGAGCTCGTCTCCACGGAGAAGGCAGACAAGTACCTGCCTGTTGACCTCTATGTGGGCGGCGTGGAGCACGCGGTTCTCCACCTTCTCTATGCCCGTTTCTATACCAAGTTCCTGCACGATATAGGAGTCGTGGATTTTGACGAGCCCTTCCACAAGCTCTTCAACCAGGGCATGATCCTGGGACCCAAGGGCATCAAGATGTCCAAGTCCCTCGGCAATGTCGTTTCTCCCGACGATATGATCGAGGAGTACGGCTGCGACGCCCTTCGTATGTATGAGCTCTTCATCGGACCGCCCGAGCTGGACAGCGCCTGGGATGACCGGGGAATCGACGGGGTTTCCCGCTTCCTGAACAAGGTCTGGAAGCTGGTCACGGAAGAAAACGAAAAGAACGTTCCTGAGACGCCGGAGCTCATCCGGGTACGGAATCAGATGGTCCGGGACATTACCCAGCGTTTCCAGGCCTTCTCCCTGAATACCGTAGTTTCCGGCTTCATGGAGTATACGAACAAGCTTCAGGATATCGCAAAGAAATCCGGCGTCGACCGGACGACCCTAAACTCCCTGGTCACCATGCTGGCTCCTTTCGCTCCCCATATCGCAGAAGAGCTGCACCAGCAGCTGGGCGGAACCGAATCCGTCTTCCACACTCCCTGGCCCACCTACGATGAGGCCCTGACCGTGGAGGATACGATTCAGGTGCCCGTTCAGGTCAACGGCAAGACCAAGGCCGTCATTGAAATCGAAAAGGACGCGGACAAGGATACGGCTCTGGCCACCGGAAGGGCTGCCCTCGAGGGCAAACTGACCGGCTCCGTCGTCAAGGAAATCTTCGTACCCGGCCGGATCATCAACTTCGTAGTGAAGTGATTCAATCATGAATAATGCAGGCGCTGCAAGGCATTTCCTGCCCGCAGCGCCTGTTTCATAGGCGGATTTGAAATAAGACTATAGGAAAGGAAGCGGACGTATGGAAAAGATCACGATGAAGACCCCCCTTGTCGAGATGGACGGGGATGAGATGACCCGGATCATCTGGAAAATTCTGAAGGATGAGCTGATTCTCCCCTACATCGACTTGAAGAGTGACTATTACGACCTGGGACTCAAGCACCGGGACGAGACCGACGATCAGGTCACCATCGACGCTTCCAATGCGACGAAGAAATACGGGGTCGCTGTCAAGTGCGCGACCATCACCCCGAACGCCGCCCGGGTAGAGGAATATAACCTCAAGAAGATGTACAAGTCCCCGAACGGCACTATCCGGGCTATCCTCGACGGGACGGTCTTTAGGGCCCCCATTCTCGTAAAGGGAATCGAGCCGAATGTACGGACCTGGGAAGCTCCGATTATCGTTGCCCGTCATGCCTACGGAGATGTCTACCGGGATACGGAAATGAAGGTGGAGGGTCCCGGGAAAGCCGAGCTCGTCTTCACCCATGCCGACGGGACCGAGGACCGGGAGACGGTCTTCGAATTCGGGGAAGGCCAGAAGGGCATCCTGCAGGAGCAGTACAATATCGAGGAATCTATTGAATCCTTCGCCCGGTCCTGCTTCACCTTCGCTCTGGAGCAGAAGAAGGACCTGTGGTTTTCGACCAAGGATACGATTTCAAAGAAGTACGACCACACCTTTAAGGACATCTTCCAGGACCTCTACGACCGGGAATACCATGAGAAGTTCGAGGCGGCGGACATCACCTATTTCTATACCCTGATTGACGATGCCGTCGCAAGAGTAATGAAGAGCCACGGGGGCTTCATCTGGGCCCTCAAGAACTACGATGGGGATGTCATGAGTGATATGATTTCCTCTGCCTTCGGCTCCCTTGCCATGATGACGTCCGTTCTTGTCTCCCCGCACGGGTACTACGAGTACGAAGCGGCCCACGGAACCGTTCAGCGGCATTATTATAAATATCTGAAGGGGGAGGAGACCTCCACGAACTCCGTTGCCACCATCTTTGCCTGGACCGGAGCCTTGAGAAAGCGGGGTGAGCTCGACCACCTGCCCGACCTCATGCACTTCGCAAACTGCCTGGAAAAGGCCACGATCAAGACCATCGAGGACGGGAAGATGACCGGGGACCTGACCCTGATCACCACGAATCCCAATCCCACGAAACTCAACACGGAGGACTTCATCAAAGCCGTCCGTGAAACACTGGATACTCTGCTGTAATGTTACTTTCTGTTTCCCATATTCACAAAGCCTACGGAGAGACGGTCATTCTGCCGGACGTCTCCTTCACGATGGAGCGGGGAGACCATTTCGCCCTTGTCGGCCGAAACGGGTCCGGAAAATCGACCCTTTTAAACATCATCGTCGGGGACTTACGAGCCGACGAAGGGGTGGTTTCCCTCGAAAAAGATGCCACGGTCGGCTACCTTCCCCAGTATCTCGACATGGTCATGGAGGGCAGTCTCTATGACTTCGTCCTTCATGCAAGAGAGGACATCCTCGAGGACGAGAAGAAGATGGCCTCCATGGAAGACGCCATGAAGACGGCCTCCGGGGACGAATTGAACCGCCTGCTGGAAGACTATCAGTCCTTCTCCCATATATTTGAAATGAAGGGCGGGACCTCCTACCGGAGTCAGGTGGAAGGAGCCCTGTTCGGCCTGGGCTTTACCCGGGAGGACTTCGGCCGGGATACGGATACCCTGTCCGGCGGTCAGAAGACAAGGCTCTCCCTGGCCCGGATTCTCATGGGTTCCCCGGACCTTCTGATTCTCGACGAGCCTATCAACCATCTGGACTTAAAGAGCATAGAGTGGCTGGAAGGCTTTCTTTCTTCCTATAAGGGGGCTGTTCTCCTGGTGGCCCATGACCGGTATTTTTTAAACCGTGTGACGGATCACATATTATCCCTGTATGATGACCGGGCCCGGGTCTACCGGGGCAATTATCAGGCTTTTGCGGACCAGCGGGAAAACGAGCTCATCACCCGGTCCCGGGAAGTCGAAAAGCAGCAGAAGGAGATTGAGCACCAGGAAGCCGTCATCAAAAAACTCCAGCAGTTCAACCGGGAGAAGTCCATCAAGAGGGCCGAGTCCCGGAAGAAGATGCTGGACAAGGTGGAGGTCATCGAAGACTTTCAGGAAGAGGCCATCATGCGGCCGGTCTTTACGGCCTCCCGCCCCTCCGGCAAGGATGTCCTTTCCGTAAACGGAATTTCCAAAGGTTTTGACGGCAACAATCTCTTTTCCAACGTCTCCTTTGAGGTAAAGAAGGGAGAACGGGTCGCCATCCTTGGGGACAACGGAACCGGAAAGACCACTTTGCTTCGTGAAATTCTTTCCTATCCCTTCGATTCCGGCCTCGATTCCCCGGTCCGCTTCGGCATGAACGTGGATACAGGCTATTTCGACCAGGCCCAGAAGAATTTAAATCCGGCGAAATCCGTCATGGATGAAGTCCACGACGCCTTCCCCCAGATGACGGACGGTGAGGTCCGGCAGAAGCTGGCAGGCTTTCTCTTCACCGGGGACCGGATCTACGACCGGATTGAGACTCTGTCCGGCGGGGAGAAGGCCAGAGTTTCCCTTACGAAGCTCATGCTGGGCCACTTCAACTTCCTGATTCTCGATGAGCCCACAAACCATCTGGATATGGAATCGAAAGAGGCTCTGGAAGGCGCCCTGAGGGACTACGACGGGACCATTCTTTTCGTCTCCCACGACCGCTATTTCGTGAACCGGGTAGCCACAAGGATTCTCGAACTCTATAACGGACACCTGATTGAATATCTGGGAAATTACGACTACTATGTGGAAAAGAGGGAAGAGTTCCACAGGACCTTTGCAGAAAGTCCCTCGGGCAGCCCGCTCCCGGACAAAAATATTAGTCATGAAGAAGTGACAGAAAACTCGGGTGGGAAAGCCGACTGGCAGAAGGCCAAGGAGGAGAAGGCGGCCCGGCAGAAGCTGGAGCGGGAGCAGGCAAAGGTTGAAGAGGACATTGCCACTGCGGAAGGGCGGATCAAGGCCATCGACGAAGAATTCTTAAAGCCCGAGTACCAGACGAATTCAAAGAAGCTTCGGGAACTTACGGAGGAACAGGACGTGCTGAAGGAGAGGCTGGAAGACCTCTACAGCCGGTGGGAGGCCCTGGCGGAACAGCTGTAGGAAATCTTTACAGGCAGTTTCGGGTCTTGCACAAGCGGCTCAGAGTCTTCGTTTCCGGGGCAGGGATACGCTTTGTTAAGAATTTGACAAATGCAGAGATTTCTTTATACTTTTAAGCAGAAATGTGCTTCCAGGCGGCAGGGAAGAAAGTGATCAAACCCTACGCTGACACTGAATTTGAAGTACGCAAAGCTTCTGCAAAAAGTCATGAAAAACGGGGAGAGAACGGTTCTCATGGAAAGAGATATTTCATCTGCAGTGATTCGGAGAATGCCCAGGTATTACCGCTATCTGGAGGAACTCCGGGCTGAAGGGGTCGACCGGATTTCGTCCGGGGACCTGTCCCGGCTTATGAATGTGACGGCCTCCCAGATCCGGCAGGACCTGAACAATTTCGGGGGCTTCGGCCAGCAGGGCTACGGCTACAATGTGGACTACCTGCACGACGAGATTGCAAAAATTCTGGGGCTTACCCGGGTCCATCCCGTCATCCTGATCGGGGTCGGAAATCTGGGTCAGGCCATTTCAAACTATGTCCATTTTTCCCGTCTTTCCTTTGAAATCGCGGGGCTCTTCGATATCAATGAAAAGCTGAAGGGGCGGGAAGTGGCCGGTACGAAAATCCGGACTTACGATGAGCTTCCTGACTTTCTGAAGAGCCATGAAGTGGATATCGCCGCCCTGACCATCCCCAAGGTCCATGCCCAGGATGTGGCGGATGATGTGATCAAAAACGGGGTCCATGCCATCTGGAACTTCACCCATGTGGACCTGGTGGTGCCGGATGACGTCGTCGTTGAAAATGTACACCTTTCGGACAGCCTTATGCAGCTTTCCTACAACCTGACGGAGAGGGAAGCGGAGACGTCCAGTGATGAGGAGTGAGCACCGTGGATGAGGAGAGTTTTAAAGAAGCGGTACGGCATGCGAAGATTCCTGTCCTGGTTCTGGACCAGAAGTGGCACCGGCTCTTTGCCCTTTCCGGCAAGCCCGATGACGTGAAGGCTTTGGAGCAGGAGCTGAACGAGCTTCTGGCCGAGCAGGGAAAGCTCAACAACGAACAGAAGGAATTGAAGAAGCTCAAGAACCGCCTCATGAACAATATCGTCCAGAACATCGACCATGCCGGGGACGACGCCATGGCCCAGGACAAGCGCCTGATCGACGAGACGAACGCGAAGATCGAGGCCAATGAGGACGAGCTTTTGGACATCCCCAACCGGATCAAGGAGACGGATGCGGCGCTCATGCTTGCCACCATGCGCTTCTGCTACACGAAGCTGCGGACAAACGCTTCCGAGGCCAAAGAGATTTCCGACTGGATCAAGAACGTCCGGATTGAGCTCAAGAAAAATATCATCAAGAAGCAGAACCGGGAAATCAACAACAAGGAGATTTATGCCTACATGCACGACATCTTCGGCAAGGACGTCATGAATCTCTTCGATGTGGCCGATGAAAACAACCTCGTGACCAATATAAAGCCCGCGGATGAAAAGCCGGAAGGGGTCCAGGTCAATGCCAAGGAAGCCGCCGCCCAGCGGCCGGCCGAAGACTTCAAGGCCGATACGAAAAAGGGAGACTGATTTCTCCTTTCGCCCGTCTTTTTCAAAGGAAAAGCAAGCGTGAAATATATATTAAACGCCAAAGAGGCTTCTGAAGCCGACAAAAATACAAGCGATACCTATCATGTCAGCCCCTCCGTTCTCATGGAGCGGGCGGCTTTGTTTACGGCAGAGACTATTTGTGACCGCTTCCCGGACCGGGAGACGAAGGTGGTTTCCTGCTGCGGGAAGGGCAATAACGGCGGGGACGGCATTGCGGCCGCCCGCATTCTCTTTGAAAACGGCTACCGGCATGTAAAGCTTTTCATGCCCCTTGGAGCCGAGGGCCTGTCCGGCAGCGAAAAAGACCAGCTTACCACGGCAAAAGCCTACGGCATTGACATTTCGGCCAATATCGACTGTCTTTCCCAGGCGGACATTATCATTGATGCCCTGTTCGGGACCGGTCTTTCCCGGGCTCCCGAAGGGGCGGCAGCGGATGCAATCGCTGCCATAAATGCTTCGAAGGCCTTCACGGTTTCCGTCGACATTCCAAGCGGAGTTGACGCCACCGGCGGTGAGGTTTTTGGGAAGGCTGTTCGGGCCGACCTTACGACGACATATTCTTTCCTGAAGCGGGGCCATGTCCTCTATCCGGGGAGAGAGTATTGCGGTGAGGTTCTCTGCAGAAATATCGGTATTACAGAAAATTCTTTCTCCGGGCATACACCTGAGTGCTTCTGCCTGGAGGAGGGCGATATACAGCGCCTGCTGCCGGTCCGGAAGAGGGACTCCCACAAGGGGACTTACGGCCGGGTCCTGGTGGCGGCCGGGTCCCCGGGGATGGCCGGAGCCAGCCTGTTTGCGGCTCGTGCAGCCTTTCTTGCCGGGGCAGGGCTCGTGGACCTGTTGACAGCGGAAGAGAACCGTGTCATAGTTCAGGAATCCCTGCCGGAAGCCATTCTTCATACCTATTCGGGCAAATGTCCGGACAGCCTCGTCAAAGACTGCTGCGACCGGGCGGACTGCATCGTCATCGGCCCGGGTCTTTCTACGGAAAAGAATGCGATAAGCCTCTTTCAGGCGGTATTTGAGACGGCTTCAGTTCCCATGGTCATCGACGCGGACGGGCTGAATATTCTTTCAATGAATATGAGTCTCTTGCAGAGGCCCCATACCTCCCTGGTTCTGACTCCGCACCCGGGCGAGCTTTCGCGTCTTCTGTCCGAACCCTACGACCTGATCCGGCCCCGGCTTTTCTCTGCCTGCGGGGACTTCTCCCGGGCCAACCAGGTGACCCTTGTGGCAAAGGGGGCTTCCACGCTGATATTCGAGCCCTTCCGGGAGACCTGCATCAATACGAGCGGAGACGACAGCCTGTCTACGGCGGGGGCCGGAGATATTCTGGCCGGTCTGACCGGGGGCCTGATTGCTGCGGGCATGAAGGCGCCGGACGCGGCAAGGACAGCGGTCTACCTGCACGGAAAGGCGGGGGAGGCAGCCGGTCAGAAGAGAGGCAGAAGGTCCTGCATGGCGGGAGACATCCTTTCGGCCTTGCCGGAAACCTTTCGGAAATATGAATGAGCGCCTGACAAGACATGATTAGCCGGACACTTGGCTGAAGGCTGGAACATCTTATCGGCCTTCCGTTTATAGGAACATTTTTAACTGATTTAATTCGGAGGTAACAAGCAATGGACCACAACAGGGTTCATGCAGAAATCAATCTCGACGCCATTATAAACAATATGGACCGGATGAAAGAGAACATACCGGAACATGTCCGCCTGGCCGCTGTCTTAAAGACGGATGCCTATGGGCACGGGGTGGTCCCGATTGCAAAGACGGTCTGCTCCCTTCCTTATGTCTGGGGCTGCTGCGTGGCCACGGCGGACGAAGCCGTCGACCTGAGGGAGGTCGGCATAGAGAAGCCCATTCTGGTTCTCGGCTATACCTTCCCGGATTCCTATCCGGATATGGTGAAGTACGATATCCGGCCGGCCATCCTTTCCCGGGATATGGCGGAGGCCTTTTCAAAAGAAGCAGTTGCCCAGGAGAAGAAAGCCTATTGTCATATCAAGATTGATACGGGTATGGGGCGGATCGGCTTTCCCGTGACGGACGAGGCCGCTGACGAGATTGCCTCCTATTTCAGCCTGCCCGGGCTTGTGCCGGAAGGAATTTTCACCCATTTCGCCAAGGCGGACGAAAAAGACCGGACGGCAACCGATGAGCAGTACAAGCGCTTTACCGATATGATCGACCGGCTGGGCAGACGGGGAATCACTTTTTCCATCCGCCACTGCGGAAACTCGGCAGGAATCATCCGTTTCCCCGAGGACGGACTGGATATGATGCGGGCAGGAATTACCCTTTACGGCCTCTGGCCCTCGGACGACGTGGATCACAGCTTTCCCCTGCAGCCGGCTTTGTCTCTCTACAGTCAGGTGGCCTTTGTGAAAAAGGTTCCGGCTGGGACCCCCATCAGCTATGGCGGTACATTCGTTACCTCCCGTCCTTCCATCATCGCAACGGTTCCGGTCGGATACGGAGACGGCTATGCGAGAAGCCTTTCCAATAAGGGAGAGGTGCTTCTTCACGGAAAAAGGGTCCCGATTGTGGGCCGGGTCTGCATGGACCAGATCATGGTGGATGTGACGGACCTGCCGGAAGTTTCTGTCGGAGACAAGGTGACCCTTATAGGGACGGACGGAGAGGAGCACATCTCCCTCGAAGAGCTGGGCGATAAGTCCGGCCGCTTCAACTACGAATTCGCCTGCTGCCTGGGCAGCCGGATTCCCCGTCTCTACTACAGAAACGGGAATCTTGTGGATACGGTAGAGTATCTGTAGCTTTGATGAAAAGTACAAATTCCGCTTTTGAAGGTTTCGTAACGAATTCATCCAAAATAATTGTTTTACATTATTCATAAGGAGTGTGACCATACGGTATGGACGATCCAAGTCGATTGTGGATTTTCCTGTATCTGATTTCCCTTGCCGCCGAGCTCATCACGTCGGCCTTTGTATTCGCCCAGCGGGAACAGACCCAGAGTGATTTTGAAGAATTGGAAAAGACGCGGCCCCACTACTACAAGGCGGCGCTGAACTATCTGAACCACCCCGGCCGCCTGATTAAGGCCTATGCCGGCATTTCCACGGGACTTTTCCCCCTGGCCGGTCTTTCCCTCTATTTCCTTGGGCGGGGAGCTTTTGCCGGCAGGCGCTTTGAAATTCTTTTCACCGTGCTTCTGATGGTGGGCCTGCTCATGCTCTATACGGCCGTTGCCGTAATTACCCCCTACTATGTGGGCGGAAAGAAGCATGAAAAGACGGCTCCGGGCTTTTTTGTCCCTTTCCGGATTATTGAGGCGCTTTTTATTCTTCTCATCGAGGTCATCAACCTCCTGGCCTTCGTCTTCTCCTCTGTGTTCGGAGTCAATATCCGGGAGGATTCCGAGGACGTGACGGAGGAGGATGTCCTTTCCATGGTCCAGGTGGGCCACGAAAAGGGTGTATTTCTCGGCTCCGAGGCCGAGATGATTCAGAACATCTTTGAATTTGACGACAAGGATGCCAAGGACATCATGGTCCACCGGAACGATATCGACGCCCTGGACGGGGAGACCAGCCTGAAGGACGCCATCAAATTCATGGTGGATACCCGCTACTCCCGCATCCCGGTCTACATCGGGGACCTGGACAATATCATCGGCATCCTTCATATCAAAGACGTGCTGGCCTTTTCCCTGGATGAGGCCAACCTCCTGAAAAAAATCCGGGATATCGACAGTCTCCTTCAGAAGGCGGAGTCCGTGCCGGAGACCCACGGCATCAACACCCTGTTCACCCAGATGCAGTTCGACAAGACCCATATGGTCATCGTCACGGATGAGTACGGGCAGACCTCCGGCCTCATCTCCATGGAGGATATTCTCGAGGAGATTGTGGGCAATATCCAGGACGAGCACGATGACGATGAGGAACAGCTGGTCCGGCTGAACGAAAAGGTCTTTGCCATGGAAGGCATGACCCCGCTTGAAGAGGTCGGAGAGACCCTGGACCTGGACTTTTCGGACTGCGATTTCGAGACCTTAAACGGCTTCCTCATCAATGAACTGGGGCGGATTCCAGAGGACCACGCCACCTTTGATGTAAAAGCCAGAGGCTATATCTTCCATGTCTGCGGCGTCAAGGACGGAGTCATCGGGAAGGTGAAGGTCCGTCGGGAAGACGGGGGAGCTATCGGGATTGGAACAGGAGAAGAATAGCCCTTTCAATTTCAGCCTTTGTCTCCGCATGTTTCACGCCTTGAATTCATACAGGTGAAATGCTAAAATTTTACCGGAATATTTTTTAGAAAGAGAGATTTTTACAGTACCATGTCAGGACATTCGAAATTCGCAAACATCAAGCACAAGAAGGAAAAGAACGACGCTGCCAAGGGCAAGGTCTTTACAATGATGGGCCGTCTCATCGCCGTAGCCGTCAAGGAAGGCGGGCCCGATCCGGACAACAATTCAAAGCTTCGTGAAGTCATCCTCAAGGCAAAAGCAGCCAATATGCCGAACGATACCATTGAGCGCGGCATCAAGAAGGCGGCCGGGGACCTCGGATCTGTCAATTATGAAACCGTCACCTACGAAGGGTACGGTCCTTCGGGTACCGCAATCATTGTCAAGGCCCTGACGGACAACAAGAACCGTACCGCTGCCAATGTCCGGAACGCTTTTTCCAAGGGCCACGGCAATATCGGAACCCAGGGCTGCGTTTCCTATATGTTTGATGAGAAGGGCCAGATCATCGTGGCGAAGGAAGACTACGAGACCGACCCGGACGAATTCATGATGACCGCCATTGACTGCGGGGCAGCGGATTTCTCTGAAGAGGAGGACTCCTATGTGATTACCACCGACCCGGCCGATTTTGAGACGGTCCGTTCCGCTCTCGAGGAGAAGGGCATTCCCATGGCGGAAGCCGAAGTCACCATGATTCCCCAGAACTACGTGACACTCGACAGCCCCGAGGACATTGCCAATATCCGCCGGATTCTTGACTTCCTCGACGAGGATGACGACGTTCAGGACGTCTACAACAACTGGGACGAGCCGGACGACGAAGAGTAAGTTTTTCATTATTCATTTTTTGAAGTAGCAGAAGAGATAGGGATAGTTTTCGCGGTAGGCCGATTTTTTGAACCTTTCAGAAAGGACAAAGGGGTCATGAAGAAGATTCTGTTTGCTGCCAGTGAGTGCGTTCCATTCGTGAAGACCGGGGGGCTGGCCGATGTGGTCGGGGCCCTGCCCAAGGAGTTTGACAAGAGCGAGTGGGATATCCGGGTCGTTCTCCCGAACTATACCTGCATACCTCCCTATTTCCGGGACAATTTTCACGACGTCTGCCACTTCAATATGGCCTGCGGTCCCTATATCGGGGAGAAGTACGTCGGAGTCAAGGAGTATGAATGGGAGGGCATCACCTACTACTTCATTGACAATCTGGAATACTTCGAGTGCTTCTATCCCTATTCCGATACCCGTTACGACATGGAGAAGTTCACCTTCTTCGACAAGGCGGTTCTCTCCATGCTGCCGGTCATCGACTTCAAGCCGGATCTGATTCACTGCCACGACTGGCAGACCGGACTGATTCCCGTCTATCTGAAGAATGAATTCCAGGGGAATCCCTTCTTCTGGGGCATGAAGTCCATGATGACGATTCACAACCTGAAGTTCCAGGGCATCTGGGACATCAAGACCCTGCAGGGCCTTTCGGGCCTGTCTCCCGATCTTTTCACCCCGGACAAGCTGGAGTTCAACAAGGCCGGCAATATGCTCAAGGGCGGCCTCGTCTATGCGGACTACATCACGACCGTATCCGAGTCCTACGCCGATGAGATTCAGACCCCTTATTACGGGGAAGGTCTGGATGGGCTGCTTTCCTCCCGCCACTTCGACATGAAGGGCATTGTGAACGGCATCGACTATGTCTCCTACAATCCCGCCACGGACGAGAAGCTCTACAGGAACTACGACGTTTCGAACTTCCGCAAGTACAAGAAGGTGAACAAGGAACGCCTGCAGGAGGACATGGACCTGACCGTGGATACGGGCAAGTACATGATCGGTCTGGTATCCCGCCTTACCGACCAGAAGGGTCTCGACCTCATCAATTACTGCATGGAGGGCATTGTCGACGAAAATACCCAGCTCGTCGTCATCGGAACCGGCGAGAGCCGCTACGAGAACATGTTCCGCCACTATGCCTGGAAGTATCCGGACCGGGTTTCCGCCAATATCTGCTATTCGGACGACCTGGCCAGAAAACTCTACGGGGCAGCGGACGCCTTCCTCATGCCCAGCCGTTTCGAGCCCTGCGGCCTGACCCAACTCATTTCCTTCCGTTATGGCACCGTACCCATCGTCCGGGAAACCGGCGGTCTCAAGGATACCGTCGAGGCCTTCAACGAGTATGAACACACCGGAGATGGCTTCTCCTTCCGGAACTACAACGGAGATGAGCTCCTGAACACCGTGAACTACTCCAAGTACATCTACTTCACAAAGAAAGTCCAGTGGAACAAGATGGTGGAGCGGGGCATGAAGAAGGATTATTCCTGGGCCAACTCCAAGGGAAGCTATGAAGAACTCTACAACTACCTGATCGGGGCCTGAATATGGGCTCTCCGGTCGAAACAGAATATTGAAACTTTGAGGGGAGCCGTGGACCGGTTTTTGGTTCACGGCGCCTGTTGCTGTATATAGATGCCGAAACAAAGCGAAGAAAAAAAGAAAAGAAATTCCGCAAAAGGAACTGCAAAAGGCAGGAACAGTGCGCCTTCCCGCAAGAAGACAAGTACTTCCGCAAAAAAGCAGGCCTCTTCCGGAAAGAAGAAGACTGCGGCAAGGGAAAAGGTGAGGGACGAAAACCGGGAGTCCCTGAGCCTGGACCTGATTGTGCTTGTCTCCCTGACCCTTTCCGTCCTTCTCTTCATAGGGGAAGTGGGCGGAGGCGGAGTGGTTCTCGATACGGTCAGCCGCTTTACCTTCGGCCTTTTCGGCCTGATGGCCTACCTGCTGCCCTTTGTTCTTTTTCTGGGGACTCTGCTCACTCTGGCAAACCGGGAGAGCCCCTCTTTCCGGGTCCGGGTGATTTCACTTGCCGTCTTCTCTGTCTTTCTGATGGCTCTTTTTGAGCTCTTAAAGACCGACGGGCTGGACAGCGGAGTTTCCTCCTACCTTTCCTCCTATCAGGAGAAAAATGGAGGCGGTCTCCTGGGAGGCCTGATTGCCGGAGCCCTCTATAAGGGATTCGGGACCCTTGCGGCCTATTTCATTGTTTTCATCGGCCTTCTTGTCAGCATTCTTTTCTTCTTCGGAAAGTCCATGATTCGCCGGGCGGAGCACAAGGAAAGAAATCTGAAAAAGCGGAGAGAGCTCAGCACAGCTGAACGGGAAACCCGGCGGGAACTTGACGCAGAACGGGAAGAGCGCATGCAGCGGGCGGAAGCGGACAGGAGAGAATCCCGGGTCGGCCGGGGCGTCTCCCTCGATACGGCCCTGGTGCCCGAAGACAGCAAGGTCTCTTCCGACGAAATGAGCGAGCTCACGGCAGATTCTCTGGACAGCATTGCAGCGGAAGAGCCGGTAATCCCTGCAGTTGAACCCACTAAGAGTGAACCTCTTTCTGCTGAAGAAAAATCTTATATTTTCGGAGCCGGGAATGGAAATGCAGCAGTAAATGATATTTCAGAGGTTGATATTTCAGCAGATAATCTCTACTTTCCCCCTGAAGAAATGCCGGTCATAAAGAATACAGAAGCAGAAGAAACTGCAGAAGTTTCGGAACCGGAGATAGATAATCCGGCAACGGTTTCTGATACGATTCCCGAGCCTCCTGCTGAAAAGACGGAGTCCCCTGAATCCCCTGTTCCGGAGGCTGCTGCTCCTGAAGAGGCAGCAAAGAGTCCGGAGGCTATCCTGAAAAAGGCATACGTCCTTCCGGCTGTGAGCCTCCTGGATGCTTCCAAGGACAAGAACGGAAAGGATTCCACAGCCGCCATCAACAAGATGGCAGAAAAGCTGCAGACGACCCTTTCGAACTTCGGAGTCAATGCCAAAGTCACGAACTATATGCAGGGGCCTGCGGTCACCCGTTTTGAAATCGAGCCGGAGACCGGGGTCAAGGTTTCAAAGATCCTGAACCTTTCGGACGATATCAAGCTGAATCTGGCCGTGCCGGACATCCGCATGGAGGCCCCGATTCCAGGCAAGGCAGCCATCGGCATCGAAGTACCGAATAAGCAGGCCCAGACCGTGACCTTTCGGGAACTCATGGAGTCCAGGGAGTTTCAGTCGAATAAGTCCAAGATCGCCTTTGCGGCCGGCCGGGACATAGCCGGAAATATTGTGATTTCCGATATTTCAAAAATGCCCCACCTTCTGATTGCCGGGGCTACCGGGTCCGGAAAATCCGTCTGCATCAATACGATCATCATGTCTATCCTCTACAAGGCCACACCCGATGAAGTCCGCTTCATCATGATCGACCCGAAAATTGTGGAGCTTTCCGTCTATAACGGCATCCCCCACCTTCTGGTGCCGGTTGTCACGGACCCCAAGAAGGCGGCCGGAGCCCTGCAGTGGGCGGTCACTGAGATGACCACCCGCTACAAGCGCTTTGCGGACGCGGCGGTCCGGGATATGAAGGCCTATAACGCCAAGGTCAAAACCGGGGAGATTGTCGAGGACGGCAAAGCAGTGACCGACCCCATGCCCCAGATTGTGGTCATTGTCGACGAGCTGGCCGACCTCATGATGGTGGCCGGCAAAGAAGTTGAAGCCTCCATCTGCCGCCTGGCCCAGCTGGCCCGCGCAGCGGGCATCCACCTCATTATCGCCACCCAGCGGCCTTCGGCGGATGTCATCACCGGGCTCATTAAGGCCAATATGCCGTCAAGAATTGCCTTTGCCGTGACCAGCGGTATCGACTCCCGGGTCGTCCTCGATATGAGCGGGGCGGAAAAGCTCCTGGGCAAGGGCGATATGCTCTATTTTCCCCAGGGCATGTCCAAGCCCCTGCGAGTTCAGGGAGCCTTTGTTTCTGACGATGAAGTGGGCCGGGTCTGTGACTTCATACGGACAGAAAACGCTCAGGCAGTTGAAACTGCCCTGTCCCGCCAGGAAGAGACCCAGAGCGCCATTGAAAGCCATGAGGAGGCTCTTTCCGCAGATACAACGGCCATCGACGGAAACGGCCGCGGGGCCATTGACGACGGAAGGGATGAATTCTTCCCGGATGCCGGAAAGCTGGCCTGTGAGAAGGGAAAGATTTCCATCGGCATGATGCAGAGGGCCTTTCGAATCGGTTTCAACCGGGCCGCCCGGATCATGGATCAGCTGGACGAGGCCGGGGTAGTGGGACCGGACCTGGGAACCAAGCCCCGCACCGTTCTCATGAAGCCGGAGGAATTCCAGGCCTATCTGGACAGCGAGGGCGGAGAATCCTGAGATCCTGTGCCTGCTGCAAATATTTTTCGAGAACTTTTCATACGGACCTGATTTTCTGGAGAACCTATGAAGTGTAAGTACTGCGGAAACGAAATGCCGGAAGGGGCCATATACTGCGAGCACTGCGGAAAGCCCGTGCAGATGGTGCCGGATTACAATGTCTTCGATGATGAAGTCCTGCCCTCCCTGGTATCCGACGAGGGAAAGAAGAAAAAGAATAATGAAAACGCGGCGTCTTCCGCTGCCGAAAATGAGGGTGCTTCCCAAAAAGCGGACGGGAAGGCGTCGGCTCCGGCAAAGAACGTCAAAAAGCGGACCATGGTCCTTTCCTGCATCGCTATAGCCGCCCTTGCTTTGATTGTCTTCGGAACATTCTACGTAAATACTCCCGGCTACCAGACAAGGGCCGGAGACAAGGCGTATGCGGCAGCAGACTATGCCGGGGCGGCTGACCACTATATCAATGCTCTTTCTGCCCACGACACGGATGCCGACCTTCTGGCAGCCGTCGGGGACTGTTATACGAAGCTTGGGAATAAGGATGAAGCTGAGAAATACTACCAGAATGCCTTAAGCAACGACAAAAGCAATGAACGTGCCTTTGCCGGGCTCTGCAGTCTCTATGCGGCAGAAGAAAATTATGACGGCCTGACCTCCCTCAGGGACAGTGCTGTGACGGAGGCCCAGCAGAAAGCCATTTCCAGTGCCTATATTTCAGACATCATCTTTTCGGAAGAGGAGGGAGAATATGATGACGACCAGGAAGTCAGCCTGTCCTCCCCGGAAGGATATCCCATCTACTATACCCTCGACGGGACAGAACCGACTCCGGAAAATGGAACCCTCTATGACGGGCAGCCCCTTGCCATAAGGGAAGGAGAAACGGTCATCTCGGCAAGGGCCGTGACGGAGGCCGGCAGCAAGGGCCCTGTGACGAAGAAGACCTACAAGGTCACCTATCAGACTCCGGACTATGCCATGGTAACTCCGGATGGAGGCACTTTCTATGCCCCGACCCAGGTCATGATCCGCTATCCATCCGACGCGAAAGCAGCCATCTACTATACCTGGGACGGGACCAATCCGACTGCTTCTTCCAGCCTCTACACCGGCCCCATGGAGATTCCGGAGGGGAACAATATTCTTTCCGTCATTGTCATTGACCGGCACGGCCTTTCGAGCCCCGTATACCGGGGAAATTTTGTCTTTCTGCCGGACGGATTGGCCAATGGAGAAGGGGAGTGAAGCATGGACGTAATAGACCTCATCAACCGAAAAAGAAGGCATGAAGAACTCTCCCGGGAGGAAATATCCTTTCTCGTGGAGGGCTATACGGCCGGGCAGATCCCGGACTATCAGATGGCGGCCTTTCTCATGGCGGTCTGCCTCAACGAGATGACGGACGAAGAGACCATAGCCCTGACCTTCACCATGCGGGATTCCGGGAAAATCATGGACCTTTCTGAGGTTCCCGGCCTCAAGGTGGACAAGCATTCGACCGGAGGTGTCGGTGACAAGACGACGATATCCCTGATTCCGATTGTCTCTGCGGCGGGCGTTCCCTGTGCCAAGCTCTCGGGCCGGGGCCTGGGCTTTACGGGCGGCACCATAGATAAGCTCGAGTGCTTTCCCGGTTTCCGCACAGACCTTTCCGATGAGGAATTCGTATCCCAGGTGAAGACTATCGGGGCGGCCATCTCCGGCCAGACCGGGGACCTGACTCCGGCGGACCGGAAAATTTATGCCCTCCGGGACACGACAGGGACTGTGGAATCCATTCCCCTGATTGCCTCCTCCATCATGTCAAAGAAGCTGGCCAGTGGGGCCGACCGGATTGTACTCGATGTAAAGACCGGAGCCGGGGCTTTCATGAAGACAAAGGAAGACGCCGAAAAACTGGCCCGCACCATGACTGCTCTGGGGCGTCTCGCCGACAGGCAGGTTTCCTGCTTCATTACCGATATGAACGAACCGCTCGGGAATGCCGTCGGCAATGTCTATGAGGTAATTGAGGCGGTGAAGATGCTTTCCGGAGAAGGGCCGGAAGACTACCGGGAGCTTGTCCTTTCCCTGGCTGCAGAGATGATATTCCTCGGCGGGAAGGCAGCAAATATTGATGAAGGCCGGAGAATGGCCCAAAAGGCGGTCTCTGACGGCTCCGCTTTGGAGCAGCTCTGCCGGATTGTATCCTCCCAGGGCTCCGATGAAAAATATGTCCGCAATCCCGGCCTCTTAAAAACTGCGGAAAAGACAGCGGTTTTCACTGCCCCGGAGGCCGGCTTCATCGAAGGCATTCAGGCCGAGCTCATCGGCCGGGCCGAAGAGGCCCTCGGCGGCGGAAGGGCAACGAAAGAGGATATAATAGACCTTTCTGTCGGGATGATGCTTCTCAAAAAGACAGGGGATCCGGTTCAAAAGGGGGAGCCTCTGATGGAGATTCATTATAATAATGAAAATAAGCTGGAAACTGCCTTAGAACTCATCCGAAAGGCCTATGCCATCGGTCTTGCGGACCCGGGAAGGAAAAAGGTCATTCTCATGCGGCCGGAGGACTTTGTCTGAGCTTCGGAGCTTAGGGGAGCTGCCTGCAATTTTCTGCCTCTTTGATAAGAAATACGCCCCTATTATTTGTAGGAGAAAAGTGTTAAGATACAACAGATTGTGGTTTATCGTGTAAGGAGTGAAGTCGTAGAACTTGGATACCATACAGACCATAGACATCCCCGCAGAGCATATGAAGAATATCTTCGGGGAACTCGACTCGAATCTGTCCATTATTGAAAAGGCCCTGTCCGTGAATGTCACAGCCCGGGACGGGGTGGTCCGCATTAACGGGGAAGATGATTCCGCCAGAAAGGCGGTCCGGATCTTCAACGAACTTCTGTCCCTGTCCGAAAACGGCACCGTTCTCACGGAGCAGAATGTCTCCTATGCACTTGACATGGCGGACTCTGCCCATGAAGAACATGCCCTTCAGAAGATGGATTCCGATATCATCTGCCATACGGTGAGCGGAAAGCCCATCAAGCCCAAAACCCTGGGCCAGAAGGAATATGTGGATGCCATCCGCAACAATATGATTGTTTTCGGCACCGGCCCGGCCGGTACCGGCAAGACTTATCTCGCCATGGCCCTGGCCTGCTACTATTTCGGCCGGGACGATATGGAGCGGATTATCCTGACCCGGCCCGCCATAGAAGCGGGAGAGAAGCTGGGCTTTCTTCCCGGCGACCTGCAGTCGAAGGTAGACCCCTACCTGAGGCCCCTCTATGACGCCCTCTACCAGATCATGGGGCAGGAAGCCTTTCAACGGAATATGGAAAAGGGCTCCATCGAAGTGGCGCCTCTGGCCTACATGCGGGGCCGGACCCTGGACAATTCATTTATTATTCTCGATGAGGCCCAGAATACGACTCCGGCCCAGATGAAGATGTTTCTGACCCGGATCGGCTTTGGCTCCAAGGTCGTGATCACCGGAGACCTGACCCAGAAGGACCTGCCCACCGGAACCGTGTCGGGACTCGACGTAGCCGAGCGGGTGCTGGCCAAGGTGGATGAAATCAAGTTCTGTCATCTGACCGGAAAGGATGTCGTCCGGCATCCCCTGGTGCAGAAGATTGTCAATGCTTATGAAGAATATGAAAACAAACAGGCGGCCCGCCTCAAACGGGAAAGCGCCGGAAAAGGCCGGAGAAAATAAGATTTCGGTCCGTCGGCTGTCTTCGATTTTCTTCTGCATTGTCATTTTTGCCGCAGGGCTTTTTCTCCTTTCCTACCGGGAGAACCTGCTTTTGGATGAGGAAATCTGTCTATTTGCCCTCACGGTGATTTTTCTGGCCGTCTTTTTCCTGACCATGCGGCATGAGCGCCTTTCGGACCGGCTTTCCTTCAACGGGACCAGCTACCGCAAGTTCATCGTGGTCTTTGCCGTCTGCTTCGGCCTCCTGATGGCCGGAACCTATATGAAGGACTTTTTCTTCCCGATTCTGATTGTCAGCTTCCTGCTGACTTCGGTCATGGACGGGAAGCTGTCCATTGCCATGAGCGTCTATTTCGCCTGTGTCTTTTCTATAGCGGAAGGGGCCGGGATTTACATGCTCCTGTGCTACGTGGTTCTCGGCTGCCTCGGAGCCCTGATTTCCGACTATTTCAAGGACGAGCGTCTGTCGGTCTTTACGGGACTCATAGTTTTCTGCATTGCCATATTTGTTCCGGCCGTATTTCAGTACCTTTCCTACCAGGAACTGTCCACGGCCTTTCTGAAGGACGCCTTTGCGTCGGGCCTTGTTTCGGCTCTTACAGCCTGGATTCTCTTCCCGATTCTGGTGAAGTTCGACAGGAGAGAGCCTTCATCTGTCTATGAAACTCTGCTGGATCCGGACTATTCCCTGGCTCAGGACATCCGGCGCTATTCCCTGGCCGAGTATGAGCATGCCAAACGGGTTTCCCTGGCCTCCGGGGCCTGCGCCCGCCTGGTGGGGGCCAAGGTTCTCACCGCTTCCTGCGGGGGCATGTATTACCGCCTGGGCGTCATGGCCGGAGAGCCGGTCGTGAAGAACGGGGTCCGGCAGGCTGTGGACAACTGTTTCCCGACGGACGTCATCCGGATTCTGTCCGAATATCAGGCCCTGGAGCAGAAGCCGTCCACAGTAGAATCCGCCATCGTTCACATGACGGATGCCATCATTACGAAGCTGGAAGTCCTGGATTCCGATACTTTTACGACCGACTGGAACCAGTCCATGGTCATCTATCAGACGCTGAACGAACTCTCGTCCAAAGGTGTCTATGATGAATCCGGCATGGCCATCAACCAGTTTCTCCGCATCCGGGATTTTCTGGCGGAGAAGGACCTGCTGGCCAGCACGTCTTTAAATTAAAGGAGAGCCATGAGCGTTCTTTTTACCGATGAATGTGAGGAAGACCTGGGGTTTCCCCTGGAGGAAACCGCGGAAAGCACAGTAAACGCAGCCCTTTTGACAGAGGGCTTTTCCATTCCGGCCGAAGTTTCGGTCACCCTGACCACGGCAGAAGAAGTGCATGAATTGAACCGGCAATACCGGGACGTGGATTCCACGACGGACGTTCTGTCCTTCCCTTTGCTTGAACTTACGCCGGGAGAGGACTTTGGGCGCCATGATTTTTCAGAGGACATGGACCCGGATACGGGAAAAGTGCCTTTGGGGGACATCGTCCTGAACATCTCTCGGGTGAAGTCCCAGGCAGAGGAGTACGGGCATTCGGTCAAAAGAGAGTATTCCTTCCTCATATGCCACTCCATGCTCCACCTTCTTGGGTATGACCATATGGAGGAAGGTGAGCGAGAAGTCATGGAAGAGGAACAGAGGAAAATAATGGAAGCCCTGGGGATTTCCAGGGAAGACTGAGGGGGAGCAGGCTTTGTCGAAAAAGCAGAAGATTTTAATCGGGGTTCTCACTGGCATACTGGTGGTCCTTGTAGTGATTTTTGCCCTGTATTCAAGCTATGCCAAGAAGAAGCTTTCTGAAGAGGAAGCCACGGTAGAAAAACCCAGCGTGGCCGAAATCGTGGAAGAGGAGAAGAAGGAAGAGGCAGCCCAGCCTGAGGAGATTACAGTTCCGACGGGTCCGGCTTCTGTTCTGACAGGTCTTCCCCTGGAACACGCGGACGCCGAAGGCCGCCGGCTCGTAGCCGTCATGTTTGAGAACACGAAGGCAGCCCTGCCCCATGCCGGGATCAACCGGGCGGGCATTATCTATGAGTGCCCCATGGAGGGCGGAATTTCCCGTTTCATGGCCGTTTACGACGATTATGACGGCCTGGACATCATCGGAAATATACGGTCCTGCCGGCCCTATTTTGCCTATCTGGCGGCGGAATACGATGCGGTTTACCTCCACTTCGGTCAGTCCGTACAGGGCCGGGCCGTGCTGGATACCGGCATCGTGGATGAATTAAACGGTCTGGACGGCTCCGTGGAAAGCCAGGTCTTTTTCCGGACATCAGACCGCAAGGCGCCCCACAATTCCTTCGCTTCCGCAGCCGGAATCGACGCCGGTATAGCAAAGAAAGGCTTTGACACGAAAAATACTGCAGCAAGTCACTTCACATTTTCCGACTTCGGCAATTCCCTGCCGGGAGGAAGTGACTGCAAGGCATTGACGGTCTATTATCCCAATGGGATGCCCTATTATATCTACGACGATGAGACGAAGACCTACAAGCGCTACGAGTTTTCGGCGCCGGAGACGGATTCCGTGGACGGGGAGCAGCTTGCGGTCACAAATATTATTATAGAGCAGGTGCCGGTTTCGAACTATGAGGGCTATGAGTACCTGAATATCCCAATCACCGGAAGCGGAACAGGGAAGTTCATCACCAACGGACGGATGACGGACATCACCTGGTCCAAGGCCGGAAACTCCGAGATTACCCATTACTATATGCCGGATGGGAGCGAGATTGCCCTGAATCCCGGCAAGACCTGGATCTGCCTCGAAAGCTCAAATGCCTGCGGGAAGAATACCTACTACGCGACCCAGGCAGAACTTCAGAAATAGGATTTTTGTTTAACACATGGCAAGTACGAAAAAAAGCGATTCCGCCTTTCTGGTCCAGGGCTCGATTCTGGCTGTAGCTTCCATCATCAGCCGGATCATAGGCCTTGTCTACCGGATTCCCCTGACAGCCATCATCGGAAAGACCGGCAATGACTACTACGGAACCGCGTTTGAAATCTACAATATCATCCTGATTATATCGAGCTACAGCATCCCCCTTGCGGTCTCAAAGCTTGTTGCAGCAAGGCTCGCAGCCGGAGAGCGGAAGAACATGATGAAGGTCCTCAAAGGCTCCCTGGTCTTTGCCGTAGTGTCCGGCGGCACAGCCTGCCTCATCGTCTGGTTCTGCGCCGACCTCTTCACGGGCTGGCTCAAGACGCCGTATGCGGCGCCGGCCCTTCGGGTTCTGGCTCCGGTCATCTTCATTGTGGCCATCCTGGGTGTCTTCCGGGGCTTCTTCCAGGGCATGGGAACCATGGTGCCCACGGCGGTTTCCCAGGTGGCCGAGCAGATTACTAATGCCATCGTCAGCATTGTGGCCGCCTATTCCCTCTTTTCCTACGGCTCCAAAGTCGGCGCCGTACTTGGAAATGAAAAGCAGGTGGCGGCCTCCTACGGGGCGGCCGGCGGAACCCTGGGCACGGCCTGCGGGGCGGCAATTGCCCTTCTTTTCATGGTCTTTGTCTTCTTTCTTTTTTACCGCCGCTACAAGCCGAAGATCATCCGGGACCACACGGTAAACTACGCCGGCTACGGACAGATCATGAAGACCCTGGTCTTTACCATCGTGCCGGTGCTTTTGTCCACGACTATATATAACGTCAGCTCCATTATTGACCAGACGATTTTCAAGAATATAGCCGTTGCCCAGGCATATGAGGCGGGGACCATCTCCGAGTGGTGGGGCGTCTATACGGGCCAGTTCAAGGTCCTGATCAACGTCCCGATTTCCATTGCCTCGGCCATGGCCGCTTCCGCAGTGCCGACCCTGACCCGGGCCTACAAGGCCGGAGACATGAAGCTCTGCCGCCGGCAGATTCACTCGGCGACCCGCTTCACCATGCTGATTGCCTTTCCCTGTTCCTTCGGGCTCATGGCTCTGGGCGGTCCCATCATGATGCTGCTTTTTTCCGACCCGGATGCGACATCGAAGACCATGATGACGGTCGGAGCCTGCTCGGTCATTTTCTACTCCCTGTCGACCCTTTCCAACGGCCTTCTGCAGGGCATTGACCGCCTGCGGATTCCGGTCCGCAACGCTGCAATTTCCCTGGTGGCCCAGGCCTTCTTTCTGGTATTTCTGATGCGGCAGTTTCACCTCAATATCTATGCCGTCATCATCGCAAACGCCTTCTATGCCCTGCTCATGTGCATCTTAAACGGTATAGCGGTAAGAAAATACAGCGGGACGAAGCAGGACATCAATACGACCTATATTGAGCCCCTGATTGCCTCGGCCGTCATGGCCGTCGCCGTCTGGCTCATCTACACCGGCCTCCACGCCCTCTGCCACTCGAACGCGATTTCCTGTATCTTCGCTATCCTCTGCGGGATGCTGATTTACCTCCTCCTCCTGCTCGTGACCCATTCCGTCACGGAGGAAGAACTCCTGAAGCTGCCCAAGGGGGCAGTTCTGGTCCGGATTATCAAGAAGACCGGCCTTCTATAGTCTTATGAATAATGTAAAACCCTGTGATGTCCTTATTATCGGGGGAGGGGCGGCAGGCTTGGCTGCTGCCCTGACCGCTGCCCGGCGGGGCCTAAAAGTCTGCCTCCTTGAGAAAAACGACCGCTGCGGAAAGAAACTATCCCAGACCGGAAACGGCCGCTGCAATTATACGAATAAGGCCATTGCCCCTTCCGCCTACAACAGCGACTCTATGGAGACGGTGGAAACCGTGCTTTCTGCCTTCGGCTGGCAGCAGACTGTGGCTTTTTTTGAAGGAATCGGCATTGTGCCTTCCTTTCGGGAAGGGTACTGCTACCCGGCTTCCGGAGAGGCCCGGTCTTTTTCGGATATGCTTACGGCAGCGGTCTCGGATGCCGGGGCAGAGATCATTGCCTCCTGCACGATGACCGGCATAGAGGAAACCGGCGGCGGATTTCTGGTTTCTGCGGAAAGAACCATTGAGTCCAACGGAAAGAAAGGACCCTCCGGGAAAAAGGCGGCTTCCAAAGTTTCCGAAGCAGCAGAGAAG
>ONBT01000027.1 GCA_900316075.1 uncultured Lachnospiraceae bacterium
GGCAGAGCCCGCGAAAAGTAAAATATCTGCAATTTTCAAGGTTCGGTTGAGCCTGTTTTTCTCAGGCTCCGGGTTTTCATAAATCAGTTGACACTATCCTATGAAGGCACAGCCCGCCTCCCGAAAACCGCGGATTTCACCTGGAAGCACGAGTATTCGGCCATACTGTCCTATATTCAGACCCATATCTCCACCGTGAGTCTTTCCGAACTGGCCAGACGCTTCCATTATAGCGAAAAACAGATCAGCCGCATTGTCAGGACATGCACCGGGGAGGCCATCTCCGACCTTCTGACCCGTCTCCGCATGGAACGGGCCCGGGGCCTTCTGCGTCAGGGGGAGCTTTCAATGGATGAGCTGGCCCTGGCCAGCGGCTATTCAACGGTGAACAGCTTTTACAGGGCCTTCAAAGCATACTACGGATGCCCACCGAAAGCCTATATTCATCAGGAAGGCCGTCTGCGGAAGCTTTGACCTTCACAAACCCGTTCTCTCCGGCACGGATGACGGCCATTGCTTTCCCGTAGTAAGTCGAAAAGGAGCCGCTGTCATATCGTTCCTCTGTCCTGGGATTGGCACTTCCGAACGCCAAAAGTTCTCCACCGGAGACAGACAGGGTCACCCTTCTATCGGCATTGCTCTCTATAATTCCTTTTTCATCTGTCAGGCAGATATCCACACAGAAAATCTGTCCGCCAAGAACAGTTTCTTCTTCCGGGCGCAGCATCAGACGGAGGTCTTTCCCGGCACTTTCCAGAATGCCTTCACTGATACAGTTTCCACTTGCATCCAGGGCTCTGGCCGCCAGTTTTCCCGGTTCATAAGCGGTATGGAAAAGGCATTTTCCCTCTTTGACCCTCTTTTTCCCCAGTAATTTTCCATTCAGGAAAAGTTCAACCCGGTCCGTTCCCTCCGGAACATATACTTCTATAACCGCTTTGTTTCCCTCACACCCCTGAAAACTCCAGGATGGAATGGAATTTGTCCCCCGACAGACCGATTTGGCGGGCTTGACTCCCGGATGATTGACCGGCTGTACGGACAGGACAGGCCGGCTCAGAAGCCCCCAGGCCGCCTGGGCCAGAAAAATCTCGCCGGTCGGCTCTCCGATGAGATCCAGAGCCCCGGCTTCCGCCGTCAGCCAGGGATAAGGCTTATCGAATGCTTTCCCGTCATCCGTATAAGCCCAGCCCCCGATACCGGCCTCACCCAGATAATCCCAGGCTGTCCACATGAAGTCCCCGATCAGGTAGGGATATTTCTTCACCATCTGCCAGTTTTTCCATATATCCTGCGGGAAGGTCTCCGAGCCCATAATCACCCGTTTCGGGTGCAGCTTTCCCTCTTTGGAATATCGGCCGGAGGCATAATTGTAGCCGGCAATATCCAGGGTATCGATAACAGGGCTTGTAATCCGGTCTGCCTTCGAAGAATTGGCCGCCTTGTTCATCCCGGTTCCTACCATCTGGGTAATCATATTGAACATGGTGGAATTCATTCCGCCCATTTTTTTCTGCTTTTCGTCATCCCGGCCGTTTTCCCCGTAAATATCATTTCCCTTTGCGCTCCTGGAAATGATCATGAGATTCAGTCCGGCTGTCACCGGGCGGAAAGGATCCAGGGAATGCACGAAATCCCTCATTTCCCGCGCCAGGGCCTGTCCTTTTTCCACGGCGGACTCCGAGACCTCGTTACCGATTGAATACATAAGGACGGAAGGATGATTGTAGTTCTTTTCTACCATGGCAAAAAGGTCTTCTTTGTAATGAGGCATAAAATCAGAAGAATAATCATATGCCGTTTTTTTCCTGTACCACATATCCCAGGATTCATCCATCACATACATCCCAATGCGGTCGCAGGCATTAAGCATCTCTTCCGAAGCGGGATTGTGAGCAGATCGGATGGCATTGTACCCTGCCTTCTTCAATTTCCGAATCCGGCGCTCTTCAATCTCCGGGAATGTAGCCGCTCCCAGAATCCCACTGTCGTGATGAATACAGCCGCCCCGGAGCAGGACATTTTTTCCGTTTACAAACAGGCCTTTGCTGCTCCAGGCAATCTCCCGTATACCAAAGGTACATGAGTCCTCATCCAGAATGCTTCCTGCCTTCATGGTAGACATCCGGCATGTATAAAGATTCGGATCTTCAGCATTCCATAGGACTGCCCCCGGAAGTTTTACTTCCGTCCTGAAATGAGAAACAGATTGCAGAGCATATTGTTCACTGAAGACTTCTTTTCCACTCTTTTTTTCTGCAATAGAGAGAGAAAGGCTGTCCGCCCCTTCCGAAAGTTCCGCCTCAACCCGGATTTCTGCCGGATTCGTTGAAAGGGTTGTAACATGAAGGCTCTGCCACTCAATCCGTCCTTCGGCAGGCCCGGTCACGAGATAGACCGGCCTGTATATGCCGGATCCGGAATACCAACGGGAGTTTGGAACCCGGCTGTTGTCCACCTCTACCCGTACATTGAATTTGTCAGCTTCCTTAATCCAGGGATTCAGATCTACATCAAATGGAGTATAGCCGTAAGCGTGGTCCCCTGCTTTCTGTCCGTTCACATAAACAGAAGCATTCCGGTAAACTCCGTCGAAATGAAGCAGAACCTTCCCGCAGATGGAAGTGTCCTGCATTTCCAGAGTCTTTTCATAGATGTATTTCCCGCCGGGAAAGAAAGCGCCTGCGCTGCCGCTCTTTGATACAGGGTCTCTCTTTTCGTGAATCATGGCATCATGGGGAAGTGTAACGGGCTTTACATTGTTCTCTTCCCCCTCTTTGTAAAATCTCCAGTTTTCGTTGATGGAGCTTTTTTTCATACTGCCCTCCGGTAAAGTTTTATAGCAGGTCCTTTTTTATCACCTCAAAAGCCATTTCAGCCATCCGCTTCCCGCCAAGAACTCCGGGATGCAGGTGGTCTCCGGAATCCAGCCGCATATCCATGATTTGAGGATGGGACGGATTCCGGAGGGCCTTGTCGAAGTCGATGACTCCGTCGAACAGACTGCTTGTCCGAATCATCTGATTCAGTTTCTGCCGCTCTGCCTCATGGGATGGTTTCCAGCCGAAAACACCGGTCCGGGGAGTGACCGTCGCACAGTAGACCTTCAGGCCTTTTGTTCTGGCTTTTTTCGTCATTTCTTCATTGCCGGCCATCAGCATGTCCGCCGTGACCCCTCCCCTGCTCTCGGGGCTTCGGCACATACCCAGGTCGTTCGTTCCCCATTCTCAGAATAATGTTCTGTCCTCTCTTTCCATGAACCTTGAAGGAAAGAAAGCCTGCTATATTCTGTCCAAAATCCAGGACCTTCTTTCCTGCCGGAGTCATTATCAGTTCAGGGTGAAAGTCTTCCTTCATCTTCGGAATGCAATTATTTGATGCAGAGGGAATCACATCTTCCCGGCAGATCCGGGCCTTTCCGGAGTAGGAAGGATGAAGCGATGCATCGACTACCTCTCCATCCTTTAAATCTGCAAACCGCATAGGGCCGTCATTCGACCAGTCTGTATTCTCGTCACTGATTATTGTCTTGCTGCTTCCGTCTGAAAACAATATTTCCAGCTGAAAGAGAAGTTTTGTTGTCTCCCCGTAAGCATGAGAGAGACTTAAAGCTCCCACATTTCCCCGGTACCAGCCATCTGCCAGCTCAATTTCCAGAGCGTTTTTGTCAGCCAGCAGATCTGTCACGTCGATGGTCTGGTACTGAATACGCTTCCTGTAGTCCGTACTGCCGGGAGCCAGACAGAATTCTCCGGCCTTCTTTCCGTTGATTCTGGCCTCATAAGCCCCGCAGGATGTGATATAAAGACGGGCCTTTTTCACGGTTTTCTCCGCCGAAAAAGTCTTTCGAAAACAATCCACCGGGTACCGCTTCTTTTTGTCCGCCTTGTAATTTCCGGTAATCCACAAAGCCTTCCAGTCATCCGCCTTCAATAAGCCAAGCTCGAACGAGGCCGATGCCTTCTCCCCACTCTCATCATTTTCGTCTCAGAGGGTAACTGTCCAGGTCACAATGTCCCTGCTGGAAAGAGGCTCTCCGGCATAGGGAATATGGGTAATAGAGGCAGAAGACACTTTCCCTGAGTCCCAGATGACTTTTCCGTCACGTACGCAGATGATTTCATAAGCCGTCTGCACGGTTCCGCCCTCGGCCTGCCAGAAGAATCGAGGCTTTTCGAAATCAATGCCCAGCGGATTCTCCAGATATTCCGTTCTCAGATGAACTGCTTTCATACGCTTTTCCTCTCCATCATTTGCCTGTGGATTTCCGGCTTATAAGTCCATTGGGAGATTCTCAGCATTCCTTTTTCTGACATAAAAATTCCCCCTTACAGGTATTGCTTTGAACTTAAAGCAATTGTACCTGCAAAGGGGAATGACAGCATTCACCAAAGAGGGCATTCAATTATCTTCTCAGGACATATCTATTCCAAGCCAGAAAATATAAGTCCGGTCGGACCGCTTGCCGGGTCAGGCCTCCTGCCTCCCGGCCACCCTATATGTAAGTTCCATGAAAGTGATATTGAGGACAGCAAACAGGAGTATCCACAGGGGCATGAAGCCAATGCCGAAGACCTGCTGCAGCTGACCGAAGATCATAGGACTTATCGTGCTGCCCACATAGGCAGAAGCCATTTGCATGCCGATGGCCGCCGCACTGTAGCGCTTGCCGAAGTTCAAGGGGGCCAGGTGCTGAATGGCTGGGTAGACAGGCCCCATGCCGGTTCCGATGATGACGAAGCCTATGGCATCGACTATGTACCCGGGTGTAGGAAGAATTACAAGCAGAATTCCGATGAGTTCGACAGCGATACCGATCCGGATGAGTTTCTTGTCCCCGAGCTTGTTGGAAACGAAGCCGGCAATGAGCCGGCCCAGCATCAGACCGCCGAAGATCAGGGAGCCAAAAGAGGCGATGGTCTCAGCGGAAAGACCCTCCTTCGTACCGGCGAAGTAGGAAGGGGTCCACAGGAAACAGGTGGCCTCTCCGGAACAGTAGGAAAAGAAGGCGATGAGGGTCAGCACGACCCCTGGTACCTTGATGGTCTCGGCAATTCCGGCACTTTCCGCCCGCACTTCTTCCTCTCCGCTTTCATTCTGCATCCAGAGGGGAATGGACAGGATACAGACTGCCATGATGCCGAGCTGCAGAAAGGAAGTCCATCGGTAGCCGTCGTTCCAATGAGCTACCGCCAGGGCCCGGGACATGATGAAAGGGCTGATGACCGCTCCCACTCCATAGAAGCAGTGGAGGAAATTCATGACCGAAGATTTATAATGAAGCGCCACATAATTGTTCACAGCCGCATCGATGGAGCCCGCCCCGAGTCCATACGGAACCGCCCAGAGAAAGAGCATCCAGTACTGCGAGGAAAAGGAAAAGCCTATGAGTCCGAGCACGGTCAGACCAATGGAGACAATGACAATCCACTGGGTCTTGATGCGCTTGATCAGGCGGGGACTTACCAGGGCGGAAATCACCGTCATGCAGGAAATTGTCATCGAAACATACCCTGCATATGAGGAAGGGACGCCGAAAGCAGCCTGCATTTCCGGCCAGCCGGAACCCAGAAGGGAATCCGGAAGCCCGAGGCTGATGAAAATCAGATAGATGACGGCAAGTAAAAGGGAACCCATATTTCTCTCTCCTTTATAAGAAATCAGCGGTCCCATCATACCACGGAGAAGAAAAAAAAGAAAAGAGCTATTTTCCCTTGACGGTGAAAAACATAAGAGTTATATTGAACAAGTGAATAGTTGTTCAAACGTTTTACATTATTCTGATGAAGGAAAGGAGGCCCAATGGATACTGAGATTGAGCTCTGCGACGTAAATGAAGTCCACCGGGACAAGGTCGATGAAGTCACGGCCCGGATGCCGGATGAAGACGAGCTGTATGACCTGGCCGAGCTTTTCAAGGTCTTCGGGGATTCGACGCGGATTCGCATCCTCTTCGCCCTCTTTGAGGAGGATATCTGTGTATGCGACCTGGCCGAGACCCTGGGCATGACCACCTCCGCCGTCTCCCACCAGCTGAAGATTCTCCGCCAGGCCCGCCTTGTCAGCTCCCGTCGGGAAGGCAAGCAGGTCATCTACTTTCTGGCTGATGACCATGTCCGGACCATCATTGACAAGGGCCGGGAACATATAGAAGAGAAATGATCCGCCCTCAGAGACTTTTACAGTACAACAAATTTTTTGAGAAAGGACCTGTCACTATGAAAAAGAAATTTGCCTGCGAAGTAGACTGCGCCGCATGCGCATCCAAACTGGAGGAAGCCCTCAAAAAGGTGGAGGGAGTCGAGGACTGCTCCGTCAACTTCCTGACCCAGAAAATGACATTGACTGCCCCGGATGACCGCTATGAGGAAGTGCTGAATGCCGTCGTCCAGAAGGCGAAGAAAGTCGATCCGGATACCGTGATTACCGTTTGATAGTTCCTCTTCACTTTTGTTCGAGTCATCAAATCAGTCTGAGTCAAAGGAGCCGCTGATGACAAAGAAGCAGAAAAAGACCCTGACCAGGGTCATAATTACCGGTATCTCGTTCACTGTTCTCATGATCTTGGACAAAACCGGATGCCTGAATGCCCTGCCCCTGCTCGTGAAATTCATCTTGTATTTCATTCCATACCTGCTGATCGGCTACGACGTCATCCTCTCCTCTTTCCGCAATATCGCCCACGGCAACGTCTTCGACGAACATTTCCTGATGATGATCGCGACCCTGGCTGCCTTTGCCCTCTCCCTCCTGGGCGATGAAGCCTATGCCGAGGCCCTGGCTGTCATGCTCTTCTATCAGGTCGGGGAACTCTTCCAGTCCATTGCCGTCGGCAAATCCCGCCAGTCCATCACAGCCATGATGAGCATTGCTCCGGAAATCGCAAATGTGGAGAAAGACGGCAAGGTCGTGGAAACAGATCCCGATGAGGTACAGGTCGGCGATATTCTTGTCGTCAAGGCTGGAGAAAAGATTCCGGTCGACGGCACCGTCATCGAAGGGGAATCCTTCCTGAACACGGCCGCCCTGACGGGAGAATCCGTTCCCCGGAAGGCCTCTGTCGGTGACAGCGTCATCTCCGGCTGCGTGAATGGAGAAGGGGTCCTGCGCATCCGGGCGGAAAAGGAATATGAGGACTCCACTGTTGCAAAGATACTCGACCTTGTGGAGAATGCCTCTTCGAGGAAGGCCAGACTTGAAAACTTCATCACCCGCTTTGCGAGAATCTATACCCCGGTCGTCACCATCGGGGCCGTTGCCCTCGCCCTGATCCCGCCCCTCTTCGGCATCGGAGACCTGACCTGGGCCGATTCCATTCGCCGGGCCTGCAACTTCCTGATTGTCTCCTGCCCCTGTGCCCTCGTCATTTCCGTCCCCCTGGGCTTTTTCGGGGGAATTGGGGCTTCGTCGAAACTCGGTGTCCTGGTCAAAGGCAGCAACTATCTGGAGGCAGCAGCAGAACTCGACACCCTTGTATTTGACAAGACCGGCACCCTGACCAAAGGCGAATTCCGGGTGCAGAAGGTGCTTCCTTCGGACAGCATGTCGGAGCTTGAACTTCTGGAACTGGCTGCTCTTGGAGAGGGCTATTCCAACCACCCGATTGCCCGTTCCATCCGGGATGCCTATGGAAAGGCGGACAGTCTGGACTTTTCCCGCCTGACGGACTCCAAAGAGGAAGCCGGCCACGGAATCACGGCAAAAGCCGACGGCAGGGAACTCCTTCTCGGCAACTCTGCCCTGCTGCAGGCCCATGGGATTACTTTTGATGAATGCAAAGAGAACGGCACCATTATCTATCTGGCAAGCGAGAGCAAATATGCAGGCTGCATCGTAATCAGCGACACGGTAAAAGCCGGGGCTTCGGAAGCCATTCAGGAACTGAAGAATACCGGCGTGAAGAAGACGGTCATGCTGACCGGAGACCGGGCCGGTGCTGCGCAGGCCGTAGCCGGTGAACTCGGAATTGACGAAGTCCGAAGTGATCTCCTGCCCGCGGACAAAGTCTCTGCTGTAGAAGACCTGCTGAAGGAAAATGAAGCTTCCGGAAAGAAGCTGGGCTTTGTCGGAGATGGCATCAATGACGCCCCTGTCCTCATGCGGGCAGATGTGGGCTTTGCCATGGGGGCCCTGGGATCTGACGCCGCCATAGAAGCGGCCGATATCGTCCTCATGGATGACGATATCCGGAAAATCCCTAAGGTCATCCGCATCGCCCGCTACACCATGCGGATAGTCAAAAAAAATGTAATCTTTGCCATCTTCGTCAAGCTCCTGATTCTGGCCCTCTCCGTCTTCGGCCTTGCCTCCATGTGGGCCGCTGTCTTCGGGGACGTCGGAGTTACGATTATCTGCATTATTTTCTCCATGACGACCCTGAAAGCCAAATAATATTCACGGATGCCGAAATCCTGCCGGAAATAGACAGAATCCGAGTTGCTTGTGAAACTGAAAAAAGAGCCGGGAACGGATCCTTAAATCCGCTTCCGGCTCTTTTCATGTATGTATCATTCCCTTATATCCAAGTCCCCGGACCGTCACGATTTCAAAATCCGGGTTGCCCTCGAAGCGGTTCCGCAGGCGATTGATGTGAGTCTTTACCGTGCTGTCGTCACTGCCCGTATCCATGCCCCAGACCTTGTCGAGAATCTGCTGCTTGGTGAAAATCTGCCCGGGTGAGGAAAGGAGCAGAAAGAGGAGGTCAAACTCCTTGGCCGGCAGCTGAACCTCATTCCCGGTTCCGTCCGTCACGGTATAGGTATTCTGGTCCAGGACAGACGCTCCTGCCTTGATGGTCCGGCTGGACTCGATATTGGCCCGACGGAGAAGCGCTTCAATCCGCCAGAGAAGCTCCTCGTAGCGGAAAGGCTTTGTCATATAGTCGTCGATTCCCGAAGCGAAGCCTTCCCGCTTGTCCTCGAAGGAATCCTTGGCCGTCAGAAAGATAACAGGCACGTCCTGCTTATAGTCACGAAGGGTCCTGACCAGCTCATATCCGTCCATGACCGGCATCATGACGTCCGTCACAATCAGGTCCACCGGCTTTTCATAAAAGAGGTCGATGGCCTCCTGTCCGTTCTCAGCCGCAAGCACCGTATAGTAGGGTTTAAGCCTGGCCGTCGTCAGAATCCGTGTGTTTTCATCATCTTCCACGACAAGTACTGTGGCCATTTTTTTCTCCTCATGAATAATGTAAAACACCTGCTTCGGACGGACCTTCTGTCTTTCCGCCCTAGGCTTCTTTCTCCGGCAGCATGACCATGAAGGAACTTCCATTCCCGGGCTCGCTCTTCACAGAGATTCTTCCACCGCAAAGCTCCACGATTCGCTTCGTGATAGCGAGACCCAGGCCGAGCCCGTTTCCGGAGTGGGACTTGTCCGCCTGATAGTAGCGGTCAAAAACCTGCTCCATCTCTTCTGCTGTCATTCCCTTCCCGCTGTCTGCAATGACTACGGAAAGACTTTGTCCCTGCTTCTGCAGGGTGACCCGTATTTTTCCACCGGCAGGCGTATACTTGATGGCATTATTGATAATATTGATCCAGACATGGGCCATGACGGAAGGATTTCCGTAGAAGTCCGTCTCTTCCAGGTCCACATCCATATCCAGCTTCTTCTCCTCCCAGGCAGGCGAAAGCAGTATAATTTCCTCCCGAATCTGGTCGTCGAGACGATAGGTCTTCCGGTCCGGGATTTCCGTCAGGGTATCGAGATTGGAAAGCAGCATGGTGTTTTTCGAAAGCTCCGCCAGGCGCTCTGATTCATCGGCTATGATTTTTAAGTACTTCCTCCGTTCTTCCTCAGTCACCTCCGTATCGAGAAGAAGATTGGCAAAGCCGTTGATGGAAACGATCGGCGTCTTGAACTCATGGGAGAAGTTTCCGGTGAAGTCCTTGCGCAGGGTCTCCACGCTGGAAAGCTTGTCCGTCATCCGGTTGAAGTCATGGGCCACTTCCGAAAAGGGAACGAGTTTTTCCTCGTCCAGCTTCACGCTGTAATCTCCGGCGGCCACATTCTTGATGGCCTCATTAATTTTCTCTTCTTTGGCAAAGAGGTGGCCGGACAGGAAGAAGGTAAAAATTTCCACCAGAATGCCCATGGGTACCAGCATACCCAGCCCCAGAAGGGGACTGATGGAAAACTGGTCCGGGAAATAGTGATCCGCCGCCCAGATGACGAATTCGCAGGCCATGATGGAAAGCACAGCCGGAATGATCATGATCAGGGAGAAATAGTTTCTGAGGCGCTTGTCCCGCGGAATGGATTCTGTTTTTTTCGTATTATTCATAATACTGCATTTTACGCTTTTCCTTCAGAAATCGGAAGCACGGTATTTTTCGAAATCAATGAAAGCCCCACTCATTCCGGAGTATGTCCACAAGCAGGTCATAATTGTTCGTGCAGTATACGCCGTTGATCTTATTATAGGCGGCCATGACTGTCGTCGGATGGGAAGTCTTTACGGCAATCTCGAAGCCCCGGAGGTAGAGCTCGCGCAGGGCTCGCTCAGACACCTTCGAATCCGACATATTCCGCTCGAGCTCACAGTTGTTGCAGGCAAAGTGCTTGACAGAGACCCCCTTTCCGGAATGGGACTGCACACCGCGAACAAGAGCTGCTGCCATGAGGCCCGATTCTCCGCTTTCTGTTCTATTCAAAGACTGAAAAAAGATAACTCTTTCCTGTTTCCCCAGTATACCGGATACCTACAGGAATTCACTTATTGCTGTTATTCTAACCACATATAGAAATTTGCTAATATAAAAATTCGTCATCGATATCGAATATTTGTCCGTCGTTTGGACCTTCTTTTAACACTGAGACCCCTGTTTACTTTTGGTTTACAAAACTATGCGATAAAGAGCAGGCCGAAAAAACTATATGGAAAGGAATTTCTGCAACGGAAAAAATATGTGTCATCACCGGCGGAGGCTCGGGCATGGGCCTGGAAACCGCGAAATTCATGAAAGGGAAGACCGTAATCCTGTCCGGCCGGACCGTCAGCAAGCTGGACCATGCGGTGAAAGAACTGGAAAGTCTGGGTATCAGGGCTATCGCGCAGCCTTGCGACACTTCCGACCGGGCCTCGGTAAAGGCGCTGGCAGAATTTGCCGCCTCCCAGGGGGAAATCACTACCATCATCAACTGCGCCGACATGTCTCCCACCATGGCGGGCGGTGAAATGCTGATCCGGGTTAATGCCTTGGGAACGGTCTACGTGAATCAGGAATTTTCAAAGCTCCTGAAGAAGGGCGTCATCGTCGATATCTCCTCCAACTCCGCCTACTCCCTCCCGAATATGATTATTCCGAAGAAGGCCTATGAACTGGCGGAGACAGATGAAGAAGCCTTTGTGAAGAAGCTCCTGAAGCGGGCCAATATCGCCAAGGGGGACTACAACAAGGCCGGCTTTGCCTATGCCCTCTCCAAGAATTTCGTCGTCTGGTACGCCCAGAAATCCGCCTTCGAACTCGGCAGAAAAGATATCCGGGTCGTCTCCCTGAGTCCCGGCCTCATCGATACCGGCATGGGAAAAAAGGAAGCCTCCCACGGAGACTTCCTTCTGAAAACGACGGCGGAGGGCCGCATGGGAAAGCCCGAAGAATTGGGATTTGCCATCGCCTCCGTTGCCGACGAACGGAACGGCTACCTTGCCGGCGTCGACATCCTCTGCGACGGCGGAGCCACGAATGGGAAGAACTTTCTGAAGTAAACTGTTTTTCTGCAGCGCATAATAAAAGCCGGGAGCGGACTTTTCATCCGCTCCCGGCTCAATTTTTGCCTCCGTATAAAAAATCTGCCAGATTATCCAATCAGGCCGACCGCCACATCGTTGACATTGGTTCCGGTAGGGCCGGTGATGACCAGGCCGTCCACAGCCTGCAGACCATGATAGGCATCATTTTCTTGCAGAACGGCATCTACAGACAGGCCTTTTGCTGCAAGGGCCTGCATGGTCTCTCCGTCCGCATAGCCCCCTGCCGCATCCGTGGGTCCGTCCGTCCCGTCGCTCCCGACGGAAACCAGGGCGGTATTGGAAAGGCCATCAATTTCCGGAGCAGCAGAAAGGGCAAGTTCCTGGTTGCGGCCTCCCAGTCCCTTTCCGGTCAGGTGAACGACAGTTTCTCCACCGGCGATGAAAGCAAGTCTCTTCCCGTCCGCCGCATGGGTTTTCAATACGGAACCAAAAAAACGTCCGGCTTCCCGGGCTTCTGACGTCAGCGAATCCGTCAGGATACAGGCTTCATAGCCAAGTGCCTCTGCCTCTTTTGCCGCGGCTCCGCAGAGTTCCCGGACAGAGCCGGTGATCTGAGTATCCACATTGGAAAGAGTCTTTGGTGTCTCTTTCTGAAGAGCTTGCATGGCCTCATTGGAGAGCTTCAGCCCGTACTTCTGAACCACCTGAACTGCATCCGCACAGGTCGTCGAATCCGGGCAGGCCGGACCAGAGGCGATCATATCCAGCGGGTCTCCGACGATGTCCGATAGGACGATGGAAAAGACCCTTGCCGGAGCACAGTGTTTTGCAAAGCGCCCGCCTTTGACGCCGGAAAGTCGTTTACGAATCGTATTCATCTCCTGAATGGAAGCACCGGAGGCCAAAAGTTGATTCGTGATATCGGCAAGCTCTTGCCCGGAAATTAGCGGTTCCTCAAAAAGGGCGCTTCCCCCGCCGGAAAGGAGAAAGACCACGGTGTCATCCGCATCCAGATTTTCCGTCAGTGCCAGGACCTCCCGGGTGGCCGCAAAGCCCTTTTCATCCGGCACCGGATGTCCGGCTTCGAAGCAGGATACGCCGGGTATCTCCCCTTCCACATGCCCGTACTTCGTAATGACGATTCCGCTATCAATCCCGGGCAGGACCTCTGCGGCCGCCTTTGCCATATGAAAGGCGGCCTTCCCGACAGCCACAAGTATGGTGCGACCGGCCAATGGCTGAAAGGCGGAAAGCGCTCTTTTCACCGCTGCATCCGGCTGCACCGCCTGTATTGCACCTCTGACTATTTTTTCCGCATTCGCGCGAAGAAGCTCATTCATAGAAAATCCTCAATCCACATAGTTCCATTCTGTCGGATCTTCCCAGTCCTTCTTCCCCAGATACTTTTCCAGCATGGCTTTCGGCACAGCCTTAATCTGTTCTGGAGTGGCATTTAAAAGTTTTGCCCAGCCGCCCTCTCCATCCTTCGTGCTGGCATCCTCCTGCCGGAGAACATTTTTCATTGGCTTATCTGCCTCAAATCGCCGGGCATTTTCACGTATGATTTCGATGCTGCGGGCTGCCCGGTCCGGAACCTGGGGTGTCACATGGGGAGTGATATAGACCTTGTCCATCTTCCAGAGAGGGCTGTCCGCCGGAAGAGGCTGCTCTTCCACCACATCAAGTCCGGCAAAGGAAAGGGTATCATTATTTAAGGCTTCAATCAAATCCGCCGTTGATACAACACCGCCCCTTGCCATATTGATGAAAGCAGCTCCCTTCTTCACTTTGGAGAAGCGTTCTGCATCAAACATATGATAGGTCTCATCCGTGAGGGGAAGGGTCAGAATAATGAAGTCACACTCCGACAGGATGTCATCCACCTTTCCGCCTTCGGTCTCAATACACTTCTCCGCTGCATAATCATATCCCCGGATTGGGTACTTGTCATAGAGATAGAGATTCATTCCGAAGGCATGCAGGCGTTCACAAAGCATCCGGCCGTTATTCCCCATGCCAAGAATCGCGGCATTTCTCCCGTAGAGCCCCTTCCAGGAAGCTGACCCTTCGACGCCCCACGTACAGGTTTCCTGGGCCTTTAAAAGTTCCTTCGTGTGATAGCATGCCTGCAGCATGAAGTAGATGCAGTGCTCGGCAAGAACCGGTGCACTTCGTCCGGCCGCCCCGGTCACCGTGATTCCGCTGGCAAAGACCTCGGGCCTTGCCGACCCATTCAGGCCGGCGTGGTCACAGGCAATCCACTTCAGGCTTTTGCTACCCAGCAGACAGGATTCTACATCGCCGAGGAGAATGGCCACGTCCGCATCCGCTGCTTCCTTTTCCAGGCGCTCCTTTTCGAAAAAATCCACGTAGACAAACTCCGACTGCGGAAAAACATTCCTGAGCCTGTGATAGTTTTCCTTATTATACCATACAGTCGAGACGACCTTCCTGATTTTTGCCATGATTTTCCGTGCTCCCGATGAAAACATTCCGGATAAGTTCATTCAATCCTTTTCCGACAGCTTTTCCCCTGTCAGATGTTCATAATACCGCGCCAGAGCGCTGTGGTCCAGCTTCCCGCAGTCATGAGCATGAAGGAACTGCATCATTTCCATAACCTCTGCCGTAAGAGGCAGCGGAGCCCCGCAGGCATGGGCGGCTTCAATGGCATTGTTTAAGTCCTTGATGTGAAGGTCGATCCGAAAGCCCGGATCCGTATTCCCTGAAAGCATCATAGGTCCCTTGGCATCCATGACCGTGGAGCCGGCCAGGCCGCCCCGGATGGCCTGATATACCGTATTCGGGTCCACGCCGGCCATCTTCGCCAACATGAAGCCTTCTGCAACAGCCGCAATGTTCGAAGCCACAATGACCTGATTTGCAAGTTTCGTCGTATTGCCTGCCCCGACTGCACCGCACCAGACTACGGAGCTTCCCATTGCTTCCAGCAGAGACTTATATTTTTCAAAAACCTCCTTCTTCCCGCCGACCATGAAGGAAAGACTGCCGTCGATGGCCTTGGGTTCACCGCCGGACACGGGGGCGTCGAGCATCTCTATTCCCTTTGCAGAAAGAGCTTCTGCGACTTCTTGTGATGCAATGGGGCTGATGGAAGAACAGTCAATGAAGACCTGTCCGGCATGCATCTTTTCCGCCAGACCGCCTTTGCCCAGCATGACTTCCTTCACCTGAGGGGAATTCGGCAGCATGGTAATGACGACTTCCGCTTCTTTCGCAATGGTATCTGTATCTGCCCCATGGCCGCCGACAGCCTCTACGGCTTTTATATGTTCTTCATGATGGTCGCTGACGAAGAGCTCGTGTCCTGACTTTGCGAGGTTGATCGCCATGGGCTTGCCCATGATTCCGAGTCCGATAAATCCGATTTTCATTTTCACTTCTTCCTTTCTTCAATCAGAATTGCTTCATAGTCCAAAAGTTTGTCCAGAATAATATGAACCCCGCCCTCTTCCTGTTTTTCAATCTGAAGGCGGCCGCCATTGAATGCCTCGCCGGAAAGTTCCTCTTCTCCTGCATACCCGGCTGCCTGCAGAAAATCTTTAGGAAGTGTAAGTTCCACATTCTGCATGGGAACAGGCGGATAGAAGGTATTTCCAAAAAAGCCGGAGGTGTTTACCAGTTGCAGAAGTATTCCCCTTTTAGTTTTCTTCACGGTGACTTCTGCCATGGGAGACATGTTCTCTGACAGGCTTTCCGCCCCGGCCAGGGAAAAGAGCACATCCTGCACATAGGTTAATGTATTGGTGTAGCCCTCCTCCGAAAACATCTTTCCGGGACAAAAGGAAAGGTAAATTCCCTTCCCCTCTCCGAAAGGCTTTATCACAACACCGGGAGCCCCGATCACATCGGAGTCCGTATAGTAGCACCGCTCCGGGGGTCCGAATGGATGCTCACCAACTAGGGAGAGATAAGTCTCTGTACCCTTTTCCGCTTTTACCTCCACTATCGTCTTTCCCGGAGCCAGATAGGGGGTATCCGCACTTTCCGGAAAGCTGTTTTCATCAGCTTTTGTCTGCATGAACATGGCGCTCATGCTGTCCGTATGGATAGCCTGCACCTTCTCAATTCCCAAACAGGAAAGAAGCGGCTTTTCCAGCGGCTTTCCGCCCCCGCCCATAAGTCCTGTCAGCCCGACCGCCAGAAGGGTTCCGCCCTGCCGGACAAAGGCATCGGCAATTGCTGAGAGATCCGGTGTAAGCATGCGGTTCTCGCCGAGAATCAGAAGATTTTTCCCTGCCAGATCTTCCAACGATTTCAGGTCTGCCGTCTTCACTTCATCGAAAGGAATATGACTCTCTGTCAGGAGCCGTACCCAGCCCTCATATTCCGGGGCAGGAAACTGGGGAGGCAGTGACCGGACAAGAACGGTCTTTGCCAGGGACTTTTGCTTTGCGAAAATGTCTTCATGGGCGGCCTGGAAGGCAAAGGGCTTTTCGGCTGCCTTCAGGGCACTTACATCCCGGTGATTGGAAAGGTCTCCCATTATATAGAGGCTGAGGGAGCCGGTATTGGCCAGGTCCTGCCAGAGGCGGAGGCTGACCTGATGGGGAGAAATGCTGACATCCCGGTAGCGGAAGCCTATGAAGTCAACGCAGGCGTTGTCCGCAGGTTTTTCTCCCGAAAGACCGGCTGTCAGACGTGAATTCATGGAAGCACTGTAAACCCACTGTTTTCTGCCCATTTCTGTGTTGGACTCGGTCCTTATGTAATCCTCCCCGTTGATGGCTATATCCGGCCGGATGGAACGCACTGTTTCTATGATTTTTTTTCGATGCTCTTTCGTGACGGCATTTTTGAAGGCCTGGTATTTCATATAACCCGGCGCATGAAAGTCATCCGTGTCCGGGATTTCCATGCCGAACATTTCCTTAAACTTCCGCCGACAGTTTTCGCAGTGGCAGGGCCCGTAATACTTCCCGCTGTAATCGACCACGAGAAAACCGGACATGTTGCAGAAGACCCCGTCGAAGGGAAAGTCCGTCAGGACCTCCTTCAGAATCTCAAACTCGTATTTCTGCTGATAGTCACTGTTGGGGCAGACGTGGACATCCCCGTTATAGTTGATGATCTCCCCCTCATTCGTCCGAACAGCCCAGTCCGGGTGCTGTTCATACAGGGGGTAGCGGACCTTGGAAAAGTCGGTCCTCGCAATGACCCGGAGACCCAGCCTGTGGCAGGCGTCGATCATGTCCCGGAGACTGTCCCCATGAAGAAAAGCAGACTTCGTTTGATATGGAAGCTTCGTCTCATAGGAGGCGATGATGCCGGCCGCATTGATCATGACGACCGTAGCTCCGAACTTCTTCAGCCGGGACGCATAGGCTTCCGCATCCATATCCTCCATATCCGTTTCCCTGAGATTGGTCTGTACCATGCGCCAGGGATAATTTTCCCACCAGTTCATAACTGCCCTCTTTCTACTGCACCTGCCCTTGTTTTCAGGGCAATGCATTTCATTTCTTCTGTCACGATAAAGAATAGCATTAAATACGTTCTCGTCGAATATTCCATTGACCAATTCCAATCGGAATGCATATAATGTTTTTGTTCACCTGACCAATTTCAGTTCCTGTCCCTGTCGGGCGGAAAACACACAGCCGGAGAAAACCTTATGGAAACCATACTGCCGAAAAAAACGATGAGAGAACTTTCCGATACCCTCGGGGAAATCACCTCCTGCCCCGTCAGCTACTGCCAGGACGGGCAGGTCCTCATTTCCGCCGCCTCCGGGGCCCTGGGAGCCCAGATTCCGGAAGCCCTGGCGGCCCAGAACGGGAACCTGCCGGTGGCTGCGAAAAACTGCCTCTACCTGCCCGTCCGCATGGATGAAAAGATTCCGATTGGCGCCGTCGGTATACTCGGCGACCCGGAGGAGATTTCCCGCCTGCAGGGGCTTTGTGAAAAAGCCATCACCATCGTCCTGAAGGAGAACCAGATTCAGGGAAACAGCGTGCGCAATTCCCACAGCGTCATGGACTACTGCATGCAGGCCCTGATCACGGGGACAGGCACCGGCCCGGAATACATCAAGTCCTTCCTCTCTTCCAGGCACCTGAAGCATGAGGAAAAATATCGGATCCTCATCGTCTGCTTCAACGAACGCCTGAATCCGGCCAATCTGGTCATGATCGACCAGGTAGTATACGGAGTTTTCGACCGGACCGGCTCGGACCTCTATACCTTCCGCTACCCCAATGAATATGTCCTTATGCTGGAGGATGGCATGTACCGGAAATGCCTTACCTATTTCAAAAAACTCGCTGACCGGAACCTGGAGCTTCTGACTGTTGCCGCCGGACAGGCTCTTCCCCCCGATCAGATGGCCCGGTCGTACCGGACTGCCCTCATGGCTTATCGCAGCCTAGCCCACCGGGATACAAACATCATTTCCTATGACGACCTGAATCTGGAACTGATTCTTTCGGCAGTAAGCAATGATGTCCGGGAGGAGTTTTCAAAGAAAAATCTGGGCGTTCTTTCCGACCATGAGAAAACAGTACTCGACACTTACTTCCTGCATGACATGTCCCTGAAGGAAACCGCCGATAGTCTGATAATCCACCGGAACACTCTGCAATACCAGCTGGACCGGATACACGAAAAGACAGGCATGGACCCGCGCCGTTTCCGCGACGCGGTAGTCCTCTACCTGTCTCTTCTGCTGTGAACAGATTCTCTGTTCAGAACCCGTCGGGACCTGTGAATCTGCTTATTCTTCCGGAACCACCGGGCCTTCCGTGGCAGTCTTTTTCCGCTCCGCCAGTTTCTCCTGTACCTCAGGCATCTGCTTCTCTAAGTCGAAGAAGAAGAGGAAGAGGACGAAGAACATGACAGCCGTCAGAGTAATGGCCCCCTGGTAGGAGAAGTTGATCCAGGAAACGGCCGAGGCCGGCTGGTCGGCAAAGACCTGTATCGTCGCCCCGCTGTCATCGATGTAGGAGGATACTGGCGTCGGGGTCTGATAGTGGCTGGCCATGAGGCCGGCATTGAAGATCCCGAGGCCGATACCGTTTGAAAGGGCGTGCATGAAGCCGACGAAGGCCGCCGTCACCCCATCTGTCCGCACATGCTGGGTATATTCCACATGGTCAATGGCGTCACCGGTGAAGCTCATCATCGTATACATATAGGCCATGGAACCGATGCCGGACAGGGCCGTTCCCAGGTAGACCGGCAGGGTATGGCCCGGATTGAACCAGGCGCCGAAGCCGCCGGCCATGGCGATCACAGCCCCGACGATATTGCTCTTCGTCCTTCCGAACTTTTTGATCAGGGGAAGGACGATGAAGAGCATGATGCCGACCGGGGCCATGGCGATCATCGTAAAGTTCCGCTGGACGATCTCATAGGTTCCGTAGGAATTCCCGCTGACCACCCAGCCGGAATAGTAGACCTGGCTGACCCCCTTCAGGGCATTCAGCACCTGGTAGATCATGATCATCACAATGAACATGATCCAATACTTATCTTTGAAACAGGCCTTCATCTGGACGCCGAAGGGAGCCTCTTTCTTTGCCTCTTCCGCATTCTCTAAAAGGCCGCCGTTTCTGCGTTCCTCCGTGATCCGCTCCCGGGTATAGAAGTATTCGAGGAAGGTCAGCGGCACCGCAATGGCGCACATGATGGCCAGGGTGAAGAAATACCCTTCCTTCATATCCCCGCCGGAAATGCCTTTGGCAACGACCTTCAGCAGGGTCGGAAAGAGGATGGAGACCATCCCGGTACCGATATTCTTGGTCACCTGACCAATGATGGAATTGCCGGACCGCTGCTTGGAATTTCTTGTAGAAAGGGCCGCCGACATCTCATATGCCATGTACCACATGGTATAGCCCACCGAATAGAAAAGGTTGTAGGCAATGACGACCCAGATGGCCATGGCCCGGACATTCATCTCCGGAATCGCAAACATCATGACGATGCTGGCCACCACAATAGGCAGGGACAGGATCATCCAGGGCCTCAGCTTCCCCTGGCGGCAGGTCGTACGGTCCAGAACCTTGGCCATCAGGACATTGGTCAGTGCATCCAGGAGTTTGGAAAATACCGGGAATACGACCATGAAGGTGGCGATCCAGAGGCCCTTGCTGACCGTGAAGCCCAGGACATCCGTCAGATACTGGTTGAAATAGCTGTTGACAATGCTCTGCAGGAGCATGACCCCGAAGGGGCCCAGGCAGTAGCCGAAGATCCGCTCCTTTTTCGTGACGTTCTCCGACTTGATCCGGGAATCCCAGAAGGATGACCGGAACCAGCCGGAAAGGAGTCCCTTCTCCCCCGTTTGACGCTGATTCATTATTTTTTCTCCTTTACATTTGTCTGTGATTTTCCGGCTTGCGACCGGAAGTCTTTCCCCATCTGTTTCTTATTTTACAGGGGCGGCAGCATGTAAAGTATGTTCATCTAAACAAATACAAATAAAAAAAACGACAGATTCCTGTTCGGATGAACAAGAGTCTGCCGCCTGAATAATTGCCCTTTCTTTGTCGGTCAGGATGTCTTGAGCTCTGCCTTATTTTTTGAAAGCTGAAAGGTCCATGCCGGCCTGGGCCAGGCGCTTTCCGACCGCCTGCATGTACTCCCCGGCCCCGTGCTTGAAGGGACCGTGAACGCCCAGGGTGAAGTCAAGGAAGTCATTGTACTCGGGGCTTACGTGGGTCTCCCAGTGGACGATCTCGTCGTCTTCATTCGTGTTGACAAAGCCGTAGGCATAGAAATCATGGAGAACCCCGTCCTTGTCATGGCCGCCAAAGTGGGACTGCATGACAAAGCCGTCCTCCGAAGCCCAGCACTTGAAATCCAGGGGCGCCCAGTCGGGAAGCGTCACCCCGTAAGAGGTGGCCTCCATGGTTGCCGACTGCTGTACACTCATGGGATTTTCCGTGAGGTCAATCATATTGTCCCCGAAATAAGGGGACCAGTAAGTCGCGTGGGGAGCAAACTTCCACTCATCATAGGTGGCTCCGTCCTGCACATCCTGCTTTACATAGGCCATATGATAGCTCTCTGCCATTGCCTTGTGATGGGCCAGTCTTTCTTCCAGTGTCATTTGTTTTTCCTTCTTTCGTATATATGCATTGCATGAACAAAGCCTCTTCCGTTGTCAGTACGAAGCCGAACACGTCCGACTTTTTCCCTCGTTTGCGGATATGGTCAGTCTTTCCCGCTCTTGAGCCAGAGGCGGTCTACCATGAGCCCCTTGTCCCCTTTAACGAAATGCATGAATTCCATGCTCTCTTTGATGTCACGGTTGCCGTCGGGAAGCACAATTTTCGAATAATAATGAGCAGCAGCCCAGTAATCGGAAACCAGGATATTGTTTATCCGGACCCGCTCTTCCTTGGTCTTTTCAATGACGTCGACGGAATGGCTGAGGAGTCCTTCGCGTGTGTAGTCCGTCTCGTCAGCATTGTAGACACCGTCTTCGGTCAGGAAGTCTCCTGCAAAACAGGAGAAACTCTCCGCCCCGCCGTTCCAGGCATTGATGAAGTCCAGAACGAAATCCCTCATCTTTTCTCCGTCTCCGGCCGGAATCGCTGTCGGATAGACGACCGGATACTTCTTTTGCAGATCATCCGAATCAGCAAGGACAGTATTCAAGATGCTGTCCGTGAAGGCCTGCTGGTTTGCCTGCTCCTCCGGGGTCTGGAAATGCTGCATACCCTTGTAATCCGGGCCCTTGACTCCGCCCCAGCCTTCGACCACCTTGGCGCCTTTGTCTCCGTGATCAGCGAAGTTTACAAACTCCATGACCGTCGTGTCCTTCTCCTCTCCGGTCTGCCGGTTCGTATTGTGGACCTCGTAGCGGATGGCGGTCCAGTCGTCTGTGAGAATCATATTGTTGAAGCGGCCCATCTGCATATCGACGGCCTTGAGGCCGATATTCATGGCCATCTGGTATTCGGGCAGGGTGAAACGGACCCCGTGAACATTGTAGATGGAGTCCTTCGTGTAGAGGACCTCCCCCCAGTGCTTCCAGGCGTCAAACCCGGCATTCCAGGTGTGAAAGCCGTTTAAGAGGCGGTTCTGCACCTTCTTCTCCAGGGGCTTTTCTGCCGGGGTTTCATAGGTGATGGGGAAGGACTTTTCCAGTTCTTCCGTCGGAACATTGTACATGGGTTCCAGTTCAATACATTCATTCATAGGTTTGATAACCTCCTTTTGTTTTGATGGTGTAATCATAAGACGGGCAGGTAAACTGAAAGTAAAAAATCCGGCAGATGAAAATGTCATCCGCCGGATTTTTTATGTTCATTAAGGGTCCGAATCCGCTTTTCGATTCTACAGCGTCCAGGATTCCTTCCAGGAAATACGAGGAGAGGCATCCTCTCCGGAAAACTCGATCGGCAGGAACACATAGTCCGCTATTCTTGTCTCAGCGGATTCAATCATCGGAGCATTCATAAGTTCTTTCATCTGCTCCTTCGTCGCCGGATATTTTCCCGGGTCATGACTGGAGGCAATCGCCTGGCGGATGGCAAGTGCTCTTTCCCGGGTCACGGTATATTCCGGCACCCAACGGTCCGCCAGTGCAATATATGTATCTTTTCCGGGGACTCTGAAAGCCTGCCCAATCTGGGAATTGAACGAGGAAAGGGACTCATCATCCACATGCGGATCCCCGATGGAAACGAAAGGGGATTCAAAGCCTGTTGAAACGGCCGCATCCGACTGGTTCGGTACATAGCCGGACATGCCGCTCGTCAGCATATATAACTTGCCCTTCCGTTCCAGTACCGTCACTCCCTCCCTGCAGAAAGGGGCATAAAGATCCTTATACTGGACAGAAACCTGTTCGTCCGCGGCAAGATAGTCATCCGTCAGGCGGATGCCCACTAACCGGTCGTGCTCTGCTTCGCAGTAAAGGTATGCTTTATTGCTCTTCTCATCGACTGCTATATCGAAGTCTCCGATGTGAAGACCAAAAGGATTGTAAAAAGGTGTGACTATCTCATAGGGCCCTTGCAGAGTGTCTGCGGTCAGAATAGTGAAGCAGGCTTCCGGACCGGAAATCTTGATCCAGCAGACATACTTCCCTGTCTTTTCATTCCGGACAATATGGGGTCTATCCACCTTCCTCTCCGGGAAAAGAGGGGACGCAGGATCATCAACGACCGGAGGAATTATGAGGCCGCAGTCCTCCCAATTATAGAAGTCCTTTGACCGGTACATGCGGATACCCCAGGTCCAGATGTTGCTTTTGCCGTCGGTATATTCCTTGTTCTCGCCGTACCAGTGAAAATAACCGTTTTCTTCAATGATGCCGCCGGCGTGGGCCTGAATCCGCCGTCCGTAAGTGTCCAGCCAGATCTGTCCCGGATAAACTGCATCATAGCGGGTCGGATTTTCATCCGGTCTTCTTCCGGCATCGGCATATTCTTTCTCGCGCTCTTGGGCGAGTTCCATATACTGCTTTATCCGCTCAGCTTCCGCAGGGGAGATACATCCCCGCTTATTTCCCAGCGAGACCAATTCTCTCTCCAGTGCCGAAAGCGATTCGGCAGGAAGCCGATCTCCAAGGTAGCGCGACAAGCTCCGAAGGGACATTCCGTTCGCCTCCGGCCGGTCTTCCGTCATGACAAGGATTCCTGGCAGATACCTGTTTACCAGGGCTACTGCTTCTTCATCTTCTTTGACCTGCCGGATCAACATATCGAGACCATATGTCATGATTCAAACCTCCTCTGAAACCGCCTCATTGTTTTCCGCTGCCTTCTCTGCAGCTTTCCGCTCCTCTTCCCATGCCGTAACCTTCACTTCCATCTTTCCGAAGTAACGGGCAGCAAAGAAAATAACAATCAGGAGCAGGGCCGGAACGATGGCAAAGTCAATCCGGATCATCATGAGGGCGCTACCCGGCTGACTCTCCACTCCGGCCTGGGAAATATAGCCGGCAATCTGAAGAAGAAAGCCTGTGATGAAGGAGCCTAGAGCTCCGCCCAGTTTTGCGGCAAATCTGCTGAGTATTCCCGATGAACCCTCCATTCTGGGCAGACCGATCATCTCATTGTAGTTGCAGAGATTCATGATGAAGAGAATTCCGTAATATGCGAGCGGAAGTGTACCGAGAGAGCCCAGAATATAGCCAAAGTAAACACCCGGCAGAAAGGCCCCGGAGAAGAATACGATGAGGTAGCCGACAATACCTACCAGGGTAAATACAGTAACCATCCGGCACATGGAGCCCATCTTCTTCATAATCTTCGGGAAAATCAGCATGATGGGGACGACTACAATAGACAGGGCGCTCATGGTTCCCTGGGCAGCTACATCGCCTGCGATCCACTTGAAATAATAGGAACCGACCGCCAGATTGGTCAGGACATTGTAGCAGAGCATGATCAGGGCATAGATCCAGACATACTTGTTTTTCTTGAACAGGGTCATGATTTCCTTGGGCCGGATTGGCACATGCTTGTCGTTCGCTTCAATCGAAGGATCCTCCTTCACAAAGATAAATCGGCAAACACCTATGACTGTGGCGGCGGTCATAATGATGGCCACAAGATGGAACCAGCCAGCCTGACTGGGATAATCCTTGGCCGTCTTCCCTTCCCCGATGGCAATTTTTGCCAGCAGCCGGGGAAAAGCCACGCTCATCACGATGGAGAAAAACATCGTGATGATACCGCCGTAGGAAGCCACCTTCCGGAGCTTCATGGGATTGTTGCTGAAGGCCCGGAGAGTAAAAGGATTCATTCCGGAATTATAGAAGGTGGCAAAAATCGAGAAGCAGAGCGTGTACATGAAAAAGATGAAGGCATACTTGGCTCCGGTCTGCCATTCCGGCTTCGCGAAAAAGAGAAAGCAGGCGCAGACGGTCTCTCCCACAATACAGAGCTCATAGGGCCGGCCTTTGCCAAACCTCGTATGGGTATTGTCGATAATGATTCCTGCGATGAGATCCGTGAAGGCATCCACAATTTTGCTGGCCAGAAGCAGGGTCCCGACCACCATGATGTTCACGCCCAGCACATCGCTGGCAAAGATGGACAGATAGTTCAGCATGATGAGCTGAACCCAGGCTGCGGAAATATCGGAGCTCTTGTAAGCCATCAGTTTACCGAACCCTACATGGTTCTCAGAGTCTTTGACTCTCCCCTTTTTTCCCATTTTTGATTTCCTCCTAATACTGAACAGGGTTTCACCCGGTCTGCTGCAACGGGCATCAACCGGCTCCCTTTTTGATACTGTCATAATGCCAGAAAATGGGGTATACTCATTATCATGAATTTGCTATTCCCTATATTTTTTTGCTTCACTGACAAATATTTGATGGCAAACTCTTCTATTTGCCTGTTTTTCTTTTGAAAGATACTCCTATGGCAAATATTCAAAAAAGAATCGCCCTCTTCCGGGAACTCGTTCAGTCCTGCTCTGACCTCTCCTTTTGGGACTATACGGCGGACCTCACCCTGATTACACCGGTCAGGGAAGAGGATGAACTCATGACTTATTTTCTCCGCTACAGTTCTGTCTTTTCCGACCTCGAAACCTATGCGGCCTCCGGCGGCCGCCTGCCCCTGATCCTGAACGACTCCGTCGGGCTGATCTGGTCCGTGACTTTTGAATATGAAGGAAATACGCTGAAATTCATCCATGTCATGGGCCCCTGCAATATGAACGGAGAATCAAAGAATGCCGTTCTCGAGCAGATGGACCGGGACAATCTGCCGATTGACATGAGAAAACGCCTGCGGGAAACCCTGCAGCGGATTCCGGTTCTTCCGAATACGACCCTTTTCATGTATACAATCATGTTCCACCGCTGTGTCACAGGGGTGACCATCACGGCCAGCGACTTTCAGTATCCGGCATCGGTCCTTGAAAACATTAAAAATAGGATGGAAAAGAGCCTGTTCGAAGCCGAAGACGAAAATCCGACCGGCCCCCGCCATGTGGGGGTAAGTGATCTGGATGCCGCCCTCATGAATGCCATTGCAAGCGGCAATATCCACTATCAGAAAAACTTTTCCACGGGATCGAAAATCAGTACCGGTATCCGAATGAAGAGCTTCAGTTCCCTCCGGACCGGAAAGGACTCCATCATCCTCTTCATCGGACTCTGTTCCAGAGCAGCCATAAGGGGCGGGCTTCCGCCGGAAATTTCCTACAGCCTCTGCGACATGTATGTCAGCCTGACCGAAGGCTGCACCACCCTGAGCGAGCTCTCCAATCTCAACCATACAATGTATGACGACTATGTCCACCGGGTGCATGCTTACCGGACAAAGAGTGACTATTCGAGGGAAATTCAGGCCTGCTGCGACTATATCGAAATCCATCTGACCGAGGATATCGTCCTGAAAGAACTGGCGGATCTGACCGGATACACGGAATACTATCTCTCCCGGAAATTCCGGAAGGAGGTCGGCATGTCCCCCTCCGAATACATCGGCCGAAAAAAAACAGAGCATGCCTGCCTGCTCCTGACATCGACAGAAAAATCCGTCCAGGAGATCAGCGACCTGCTCTGCTTGAACCAAATCACGCGCTCGCGCGTGATAGCTTTCCATATATCCTGAGCACTGCTGACGCGGCGCTCTTTTTCTGTTACAATAGCCGGAAACCCGCATAAAAAAGCGAAGCCCTGCGGCATACTCCTGAGTTTTGACGGACCTGGATGTTTTGCCGCAGAGC
>ONBT01000030.1 GCA_900316075.1 uncultured Lachnospiraceae bacterium
TACCCCGAGGCTTGCGCGAAGAGACAGGAGGACAGCATGGGAAAACCGAGTGTCAGAGATATATTTCTCCAGATTCTGCTGACGAGCGCCTGTGTGGCCGCCAATCTTTTTGGCGGATGGCTTGCATCCGGTCTTTCCCTTCCCCTGTGGCTGGACTCTGTCGGTACAATTCTTGCGGCCTATTTTTGGGGACCGGTCTGTGGCATTCTTGTCGGAGCCGGTTCCAATTTTGTTTCTTCTTTTGTCTATGGTTCCTATTTCATATATGCGGTGACCAGTGTGGCGATTGCCCTGGTGACGGCCTACGCTGCCCGGAAGAAGGCACTCGACTCCTTCTTCGGCGCCATGTGTCTGGCCACGGCTCTTACCGCGGTTTCCCTCGCCATTTCCATACCTCTGAACTGGCCCTCGACGGGCGGCATGACCTCGAATGTCTGGGGCGATGCGGTCATCAATTACCTGGAGGAACGGGGTGTCGGCGGAGTCCGGTTTTTTGTTGGACAGTATTATACGGACTTTGTGGACAAGACCGTCTGCGTCCTCCTGATTTTCTTTGTCCGTCTTCTCTGGCAAAATATTCACATACGCTGGCTGCTTCGAAAAAAAACAGCAGCCGCCTCCCTTCTTGTCATTTTGTCCCTTGCTGTATTTGCAGCCGGGTCTTTTGTTGAGGCCGCTCCTGTTTCCAACGAGGGAGCTGAGGCAGCCCTTTCCGGAGAGAGCACTGGCTCCGATGGATCTTCCTACTCTTCCTATACCCGGACAGTGTACAACGGCACGAACGGCCTGCCCAGCGGGGAAGCCAATGCCCTGGCGACGACCTCGGACGGCATGCTCTGGACCGGGACCTATGCGGGCCTCTACCGCTACGACGGCCGCTCCTTCGTCCATATGGACGATTTCGAGACGGTGAAGAATGTCAACTGCCTCTACACGGATGCGGAGGGCCGGCTCTGGATCGGGACGAATGACTCGGGCCTTGCCATCTCGATCAATGAAGAGGTCGTCAACACCCTGACTGCGGAAGAAAACGGCCTGCCCTCGGATTCCGTACGCTCGATCGGCGGCGGGCAGAACGGCATTTTCTATGTGGGCACCGGCAACGGCCTTGCCCTGGTCTCCCTGACCGGGGGACTCAGTATTCGGAAGACCTTTCCCGAGATTTCCGATGTCACGGATATCGCGACGGATGAGGAAGGACATGCGGCCTGCGTGACCGGAGACGGGCGGCTCGTTCTTCTTTCTTCCGAGACAGTCATCTGCGAGGCGGAGGGGAACTTCTCAGCCGTCTGCTTCCGGGCGGACGGGACCCTTCTGGCCGGAACCTCTGACGGAAGCCTCTGTACCTACTCCCTGAATGACAGTGAACTGGAATTAAAGAATTCAACCCCGCTTTCCGGCATGGCTGGTATCAACGGCCTCTGCATGCTGGAAGAGAAGGGTGAGCTCTTTGTATGCTCGGATGACGGAATCGGCCTTCTGGACAGCAGTGGGGCCTTTTCCCTGCTATCTACCGGGACCTTTGCGAACTCCGTCGAGACCATGACGGAGGACTATCAGGGCAACCTCTGGTTCGCTTCCTCCCGTCTGGGCCTCCTGCGCCTGGCCTCCTCCGGGGTCGAGGACCTCTTTTTGAGGGCCGGCATTCCCGAGGCGGTCGTAAACTCCGTCGCCCGCTTTCAGGGAGACCTCTACTGCGGGACGGATACCGGCCTCGTCATACTGGATGATGAGAATAATGTAGAAAAGCAGTCTCCTCTGACCGAAGCCCTTTCCGATATCCGCATCCGGTCCCTGTATCCGGACGGAGACACCCTGTGGATTGCCACGGACGGGAAGGGGACCGCGAAAGCGAACGCCGACGGAAGCCTTGTCTTCTATGACAGTGACAGCGGGGCTTTCGGGAAGAAGTCCCGGGTCGTCATCGGAGTGACGGACGGGGTCGCCGCCGGGGGAAACGGGGGCCTTACGATTTTTAAAAAAGACGGAAGCCTTAATACCATCCCCTTTGCGGAAGGGGCCGCCCGCATTCTCTGCCTGTCGGAAACCGAAAGCGGGATCCTTCTGGCCGGGACGGACGGGGACGGCATTGCCGTGATTGAAAACGGGGCAGTGAGCCGCTACATCACGACCAAGGACGGCCTGTCGTCAAATATTATTCTGAAACTGCCTGTGGACGGGAATGATGTCTACGCCGTGACCAGCAACGGCCTCTGTTTCCGGGACGGGACCTATTCCTTCCGGTACATTTCTGAGTTTCCCTATTCCAACAATTTCGACATCGCCTTCCTGAATGGCAAGGCATATATTTCCGGCAGTGCGGGCATCTATGTGGCAAATGTCGAACGTCTCAAGGGAAACTCCAAGGACATGGTGACGGGCCTTCTCGACGCCGGCTGGGGCTTTACGGCCTCCCTTACGGCCAATGCCTGGAACTTCATGGACGAGAGTGGGCGCTATTATCTTTCCTCCAGCAAGGGGGTCTACTGCTTCGATACCGGGGCAGACGACGGAAATTACCGGACCTACCGCATCCATATTCCGAAGGTCTGGATTGACGGTACTTCCTACAGTCTCGAAAACGGCAGTACCTTTTCCCTTCCGAGGGATACCGGGAAACTCACCATCCGGCCGGAATTTTTCCGTCCGAAACCCCTATGTCCGCTACCGGATGGACGGACTGGACGAGGACTATACGGAAGTTCCCATGTCGGAGCTTTCCGAGATTACCTATACAGGGCTGAATTCGGGCGACTATACCTTCCGACTGCAGGTTCTGGCCAGTGACCGGACCAGCATCCTGGAGCAGGTCAGCACGTCCTTTGTCCGGGAACCGGCCCTCTATGACAGTCAGGGCTTCCTCGTTTACTTCTTCGGCATTGCCGCGGCTTCCATTGCCTGGTTTACCTGGCTCATCGTCCGCACCCAGCTCTCGCAGACCATGAAAGTTCAGATGCAGGCGGTCGAGATGGCCCGGGAGCAGGTCCGCATGAGCAATGAAACGATTCTTACGATTGCCCACACGATTGACGCCCGGGACCCGAACACTTCCAGGCATTCGGAGCGGGTAGCGGAATACGCCGTGAAAATTGCCCAAAAGATGGACTTTTCTCCCGAGGAATGCGAGAACCTTCGGAAGGCTGCCCTCGTTCATGACATTGGAAGAGTCGGCATTCCGGATGCTATACTGAACAAGACCGTACGGCTTACGGACGACGAATATGATATCATGAAGACCCATGTGACGAAGGGGGCGGAGATTCTGAAGAATTTCACCGGAATCGACCACGTCGTGGACGCGGCCCTCTATCATCATGAGCGCTATGACGGCCACGGCTACGCTTCCGGCCTCAAGGGGGAGGAGATTCCCCTCTACGGCCGAATCATCGGCGTCGCGGATGCCTTTGACAATATGATGACCCGGGTCCGCCGGGGGCAGGTCGATGTCGAGTATGTCCTGGAGGAGCTCGTGCGAAACAGTGGCACCCAGTTCGACCCGGAGATTGCCGACATTATGCTGGCCCTCGTCGTAAGCGGGGACGTGGATGTGGCGGGAATCAGCCAGGCTCCTGAGAAAGGAGGGGAGGACTCATGAAGAAGGCGTGGAGAGTCCTGACGACCGGCTTTACTGTCCTTGCCCTGGTTCTCGTGAGCATGGGGATCGGACGATTTTCAGCAAAAAGCTCCGAAACCGACCAGGTGAAGGTGGGCTTCATCTATGACGGGGATGCGGCGACTCCCTATTCGGCCAATTTCATGCGGGCGGAGGAAGCACTGAAGAATGAACTCGGAGACCGGGTGACCGTCATCCCGATCCGGAATGTCAGCGAGGCGGATTCGGAGGCCCATATCCGTTCCCTTGCCGAGGCCGGCTGTGATATTATCTTTACGACGAGCTACGGCTACGAGGAGACGGCAAAGTCGCTGGCCCATGAGTATCCGGATGTAGAGTTCTGTCAGGCTACGGGAGACAATGCAAATACCGACCCTGTGCTGCCGAACTACCACACCTTCATGGGTGAGATTTATGAAGGCAGGTATATCTCCGGAGTCCTGGCCGGAATGAAGCTGCACGAAATGATCTCTGCCGGAACCATTAGTGCGGAGGAAGCCGTCGTCGGCTATGTGGCGGCTTTTCCCTATGCGGAGGTCATTTCCGGCTATACGGCCTTCTTCCTCGGCGTCCGCTCCGTCGTGCCCGATGCCGTGATGAAGGTGAAGTATTCGAATACCTGGTCCGGCTATGCTGTGGAATACCAGCTGGCAAAAGAACTGATTGAGGAGGGCTGTGTCCTCATTTCCCAGCACAGTGACACCATCGGGCCGGCCGTCGCCTGTGAAGAGGCCCACGGCCAGGGGAAAACCGTCATTCATGTCGGCTACAATACCTCCATGGAGAGCGTGGCCCCGGCGACGAGTCTCGTCAGCTGCCGCATCAACTGGAATCCATATATTCTGGCTGCGGTAAAAGCGGTCATGAATAATGAAAAGCTTGAGGCTGCCGTGCCCGGCCATGTGCACGGAAACGACGTCGGCGCCGGCTTCGAACGGGACTGGGTACAGCTTCTCAATATCAATGACGCCGTGGCGGCAAAAGGAAGCGACGCCCGGGCCCGGGAGCTCATCGACCAGTTCAGAAACGGTGGAATCGAAGTATTCAAAGGCCCTTATACCGGCGTCAATCCCTATGACGAAACGGATACTATAGACCTTTCCGGAGGCTTTCAGGAGAATGCCGACCGGTCGGCCCCGGCCTTTGCTTACGTCCTGGACGATGTAATCGAAATTGAGTAAGCGGCAGGCTTTCCCCGCAAGCAAGCTAGGAGAATGCGATGAAAGATAATTCAGTAGTACTGATCAGTATGGGCGGCTTCCTTGCCATTACGATCAAAGACGCCCTGAAAGAACGGAATGTCGAGGTCATTGACGTCAAGCCGTCCGTGGAGGAACTGGAGGAGCACCGCTATGACGCCGATGTCTTTCTGGTCCTTCTGGGCAAGTTCCCGCCGGGAATGCCGTCGGTCTTTGAACTTCTGAAGGAAATCTGCTGGAACAAGAAGGACCTCTTCGTCCTGGGAGAGGCCCAGGAGATCAAATCCCTGGAAGAATATATTCCGGCCGCTCTGATTGCAAAGACCTTCGAGCGGCCTTTCAGTGCGGCGGACGTGGCTTCGACGGTCTGCAACTGGTATGACATGAAGGACGTGAGCGCCGACCTGCCGGAAATCCTTGTCATTGATGACGACCCGGTCTTCCTCTGGACCATCCGGGGCTACCTTTCCGACGCCTACGACGTGAAGGTGGCGAACTCCGCCCTGGACGGCATCCGCTATCTTTCATCGAACAAGCCGGATCTGATCCTCCTCGACTACGAAATGCCGGTGACGAACGGGGACACGGTGGCCCAGATGCTTTCGAACAGCGAGGAAACGAAAGACATCCCGGTCATGTTTCTGACGGGCAAAGATGACAAGGAAACGGTCATGAAGGTGCTGACCCTGAAGCCGGAGGGCTACCTTCTGAAGTCTCTGGAGGGCCGGCAGATTCATGCGGCCATTGATCAGTTCTTTGCCCGCAACTTCATTGGAAAGCTGTAATTCCAGCTATTGGGCCCATACAAGCGGTTTTCATTTTTCATGGGAATTGCGTATATTGTCGTTCAAAGCTTCAGTTTTTAATTTGCAGACTGCCACAGCCTGAAAGGGGCCGGCCATGAAAGAGAAAGTTCTCCGGACATTGAAATACGGGAGCATTGCTGCCCTGGTCATCTGTGTCCTGGCGGCTGTTTGCCTTGCGGCCGTCTCCTCCACGGGAAATGAGGCAGAGAGGCAGCCGGTCTCCCTGTGGAAGGACGGGTGGCTGCTCACGGCAGAGGACGGCAGCACGACAGCTATCGAGATCCCGGCTTCCGGTATCAAGGCGGACAAGTATACCATCTCATCGGTCCTTCCGAGGGATTTCAAGGCCAATACTGCGGTCTTCATCTGGATCAATGACCATGAGGTTTCCGTCCGGGTGGACGGAGAGACCATCTATTCCTATGCATACGTTCCGGAAAGGCAGATCAACAGGGACCTGGCCCCTTCCCAGTTTCTGATTGTTCCTTTGAGCCAGAACTGGGCCGGGAAGGATATTGAAATTTCCTATACCTGCCTGCCCGATGCCTCGGAAATGGTCGGCTGGATTTATTTCGGGGATCAGACGGATACGATTCTCTATCTCTTCCGCAGAAACGCCCTGACCCTGGTTGCGGCCATCGTCATCATGGTATTCGGCCTCATCGCCATTTCCCGCTACTTCAGCAACCGGAAATTCCGGACCAATCAGACCCGGGGAAACCTCTGCAAGGGAATCGCGATGATTGTTGCGGCCGTCTGGATGATCTATCAGACCAACTGCCGCCAGTTCCTCCTTCCCAATATCTATATGGCCCGGGACTTAAATTACCTGGCCCAGATCATTCTGCCGATTCCATTTGTTTTGGCCATTGCCTTTGTGGAAGAGAAAGAATACTTCCGTTCGGCTATAGTATTTGTGAGCCTGAATGTTCTCGATGACCTGGCTCTTTTTGCCCTCCTGTTTTCAGGTGCAGCCAATTACCGCAGGCTGGGCCTGATGATGGACATTCCCCTGAACGCCTCGGTCGCCTATTGTGCGGTCACCCTTGCCCTGATTATCAAAAACGACCGGCAGCTGACCCAGAAACTGAAAAAGACTATCATCGCCATGGTGGTGCTGGCCATCTGCGGTGTTCTTGAGATTGCTGGTCAGAACGGCTTCGGGGTCACGGGGATATTCCTTCCCATAGGAATCATCTTCTTTGCAGCTGTGACGGAGGCCGTCAATTCGGCCAATGTGGTCCAGACCGTGAAGAAGGACATAGAGTTCAATGCCTATCGGCGGTCCCAGAAGACATTGCTCGCTTCCGTTTCCCACGAAATCCGTACCCCCATCAATTCCGTCCTGGGTCTGGACGAGATGATCCTGAGGGATACGAAGGAGGAAAATACCCGCCAGTATGCGCTTGATATCCGGACATCGGGGAAAGTCCTTCTTTCCCTCGTAAACGACATTCTGGACTTTTCCCGTCTGGAATCCGGGGCCGTGGAGCTTCAGCCCGAGCCCTATTCCCTGAAGGAACTTCTGGCGGAGATTTCCGTCGTTGAGAGGGAGAGGGCGGCTCAGAAGGGGCTGGAATTCCGGGTTGTGGTAAATCCGAACATACCGGACCGCCTGGTCGGGGACTATTCCCGCATCCGCCAGGTCCTTATCAACCTCATCAACAACGGGGTCAAATATACGAACGAAGGCCATGTGGAGCTTTCCGTGGACTATGAGGAGAAGGAAGAAAACATGATTCTCCTCAAGTTCCACATCAAGGACACCGGCATCGGCATCCGGGAAGAGGACATAAACCGGATTTTCGAGCCCTTCGTCCGGGTGGACGAGAAGAAGAACCGGGCTGTCGAGGGAACGGGTCTCGGCATGAGCATTACGGAAAACCTGCTCATCCTCATGGGCAGCCGGGTTTCCGTCGAGAGTCGCTATGGCAAGGGGTCGGACTTTTCCTGCCGCATCCCCCAGCCTGTGGCCGACCCGGCCCCCATCGGGGAATTTGATCTCCATGCCCTGCAGGAAGAGGATGAGCGCGACACCAGAGATTATATCTGCCCCAATGCCACCCTTCTGGTCGTGGACGATACCCCGCTCAATATCAAGGTCTTTACCCTGCTTCTGAAGGAAAAGAAGCCGGACATCCATACGGCTGCCAGCGGGGAGGAAGCCCTGGAAGAGTGCAGCAAGACGAAGTTCGACGTCATCTTCATGGATCAACGCATGCCCGGCATGGACGGAACCCAGACCCTTCATGTCCTGCGGGAGCAGGAATCCTGCGCAATCAACCACGAGACGCCGGTGGTCCTTTTGACAGCCGATGCCTTTGCCGGAGTCCGGGAAGAGGCCCTGGCGAACGGCTTCAACGGGTATCTGAGCAAGCCCGTCACCCCGGCTGACCTTTCCTCTGCCCTCCGGGACTTCCTTCCAGTGGACAAGGTCGTATTCGACGGCGGGGACCAGGCCGGGAAGGCGTCTGCGGAAACCCCTGCAAAGGGGACAGCGGAAGCCCCTGCCATAAAAGCGGCTGAGAGCAGAGAGGTAGAACCTGACCGGGTGGCAGAAGCAGCTCCTGAAAGAGATGAGGGTGAAAATCCCCTGTTTTCTGCCCTTTCCCGGGAATGCGGCCTTACTGTGAAAGAGGCTGCCGGGAGCATGGGAAGCGAGGAACTATATACTTCCGTCCTTACGGATTTTACGGCCCTGGGACCGGGCAATGCGGATGAAATCGACCGTCTGCAGGCAGCAGGAGACCTTGAGAACTATACCATCAAGGTGCATGCCCTGAAGTCCTCGGCCCGGCTTATCGGGGCCATGGACCTTTCCGCCCGGGCCAAGGCATTGGAAGAAGCGGGAGACAAGGCCCAGGAGGGGGATACAGAAGCAAGGGGTCAGATTGATTCCGATACCGGCAGCCTGCTGGAGGATTACCGGGAGCTTCTGGAGAAGCTTTCCGGCGTGCTCAGGGAAGAAGGTCTGCTTTCTGAAGAAGAGAATGCGCAGGGCGGGGCGGATGGCTCCGGTGCTGATTCCGACAAGGCGGAAATCGATGCGGACTCCCTGAAAGAAGCCTATGGCGTAATGCTGGAAATGGCGGATGCCCTGGATGTGGACGGAATTCAGTCTGTCCTTAAGTCCCTGGCGGATTATCGGCTTCCGGAGGGGGAGCAGGAGAGGGTCAAAAAGATTTCTTCCCTGGTCAGGGAAGTTAATTTTTCCGGAATACGGGAGCAATTGCAGAAGACTTCAACAGATGAGGGAGAGGGAGACGAATGAAAGACAACCACGGAACTGAATAAGGAAGAGCAGCAATAATTCAATTCATCTGAAAGGAGAACAGAAAATGGCAGCAATGGTTTATTTCGATCACGACACGGCAATGACCTACTGCGGGGACGAGGACATGTGGAAGACCATTCTCGAGGTCTACGTGGAAGAGGGCAAGGAGTATCTGAAGAAGATTCCGGAAGCAGCAAAGGCCAAGGATTACCACAACTACCAGATTATGGCCCACGCCATCAAGTCTACGTCACTCAATGTCGGCGCCGTAGCCATGAATGCGGAAGCCAAAGAGCAGGAATTTTTCTGCAAGGACGGGAAGTACGAAGAAGTGGATGCCGGCTGGGAAAAGTTTATGGAGGACTTTTCCCAGGTACTTGATGCAGCAAAGGAAATACTTGCATGACCGATTCTTCCGGATGGGGATTTGAAAATTCCGACTTCTGGATGGACTCTGACGGGTCATCAGGGGACGGGGAAAGCTGGGAAGGTGCCGGCAGCCTTCTTCTGCTTTCGTCCGCCTCCTCCATTCTGCTGGACAGCATCCGGGAAAAGCTGCTGGACCGTGGCTATTTGATTGATGAGGCCGCTCTGGACATCGATGCCATCGGAGAGGTCTGGGAACGAAGACAGGCGGTTGTCATCTGCTTCGTGGACAGCACGGTTCAGGCCAAGACCCTTGTCTATATCAATGACCTTCTGGATGCGGAGCCCAGGGACTTCATTCTGATCGGCTCAGTCGAAGAACTGCGCGAGGTAAAGCATTTCATCTCGGAGGATGCAGTTGTGGCGACGTTCGTGCGGCCGGTCGATGTGAATGAGGTCGTGACGGCGGTTGAGACGTATCTGGAAAACCCGGTGTCGAAGAAGAAGCGCATTGCCATCTGCGATGACGACCGGGTCTACCGGCAGCTGATCACCCACTTTCTTTCTCCCTCCTATGAAGTGGAAAACTCGGAGTCCGGCATGGAACTCCTTTCCCAGATTGTCCGCCACAAGCCGGACCTCATATTGCTCGATTACGAGATGCCTGTAGCTGACGGACAGACGGTCTTAAAAATGCTCCGGGCCGATGAGACAACCGCGGATATTCCCGTGATTTTCCTGACGGGAAATTCGGACCGGGAGTCCGTGATGCAGGTTCTGGCCCTGAAGCCGGAAGGCTACCTTCTGAAAACCATGCCCGGACCTGAGATCAAGCTGAACATCGATGCCTTTTTCCGCAAGAAACGCCATCAGCAGAAGAAATAAGCCTATGGAAAAAACGGGACGAAAAAAGAATATAATCCGCTTTCTGGGCTGGATGTCACTGGCCCTTTCCGTCGGGGTGATTCTCCTTGCTGCCCTGACATTTACGAACGAGAATACGACGGTCGGAACGGGGGCGGTACAGGCCTTAAATTCCGGCTGGACCTTCACTGCGGAAGAAGAGTCAAAAGAAGTCACCCTGCCCTACTTTGCAAAGAGTGAGCCCTATGACGCCGTCTGCCTGAGCCGGATTGTGGACGAGGAACTCGCCGGGAAGACTCTGGCCTTTCTTTCAGCGGACAAAACGCTTTTCATTACCCTCGGCGGGGAAAAAATATACAGCTTCGGCTGGGACGGAAACCACTGGTTCGGGAAGACTCCGGGCAGTATCAAAAACTACGTGGATATTCCGGCGGATGCCGTCGGGAAGGAACTCTTCATCATGTCCACATCTCCCTACAGCGACTATGCGGGGATTTGGGGACCTGTGACCTATGGGGCCCGGGATGATGTGATTCTTCATGACCTGAGAAGGCTATTCCGGCCTTTATCTCCATCATGATTGTCTTTTCCATGGGAATCCTCTTCCTGCTGATTTCCCCAGTCCGGGCCCGGGCGACCGGAGGGAGCCACGGTATGCCCTTCCTTGCCATCTTCTGCTTCATGGAGTGTGTGCAGGCGGCCATCGAGACGAAGACCCTCTCTCTTTTCTACGGGAACTCAGTCCTCTATTCGGTGATGATTCTGGTATTGAATACGGCCTTTCCCTGCTTTTTCCTCCTCTACTACGAGAACCGCTTTGAACTTTCTGACCGGAAGGGCTTCACTCCCCTTATCATACTTTCTGTTGGAGATATTCTGGTCCAGATCCTCCTGCAGCTCTTCGGGGTCCGGGACTTCCTTGAGATGGCGACCTTCACCCATGGGGTCATTGCCATCGTGCTGCTCTTCGTCGGCTTTCGATTTCTGTCTGCCTTCCGGCGGACGAGGGACAGGCGGTACCTGCTGGAGCTCTTTGCATTGAGCTTCTTTTCGGCCGGCGTCCTCATAGACGTCGTCCGTTCCATGGTGATCAAGGTCGGCGACTTTGTGGAATTTACCCGCATGGGAACGGCTGTATATACGGTCATACTGGCCTATGTCCACATCTCGGAAGCCATCCGGGAAAACGATGCCCTCCTGCAGGACAATTACCGCCTGATGGAAAAGCAGCTGGCTTTTGAAAAGGCCGAAGTGGCCCGGGCCGAGGAGGAGAGAGACGAAGCGGACCGGAAGTCGGATGCCAAGTCCCGCTTCCTTGCCTCCATGTCCCATGAGATCCGGACCCCCATCAATACGATTCTGGGCATGAACACGATGATTCTCCGGGAATCCACGGAACAGCCGGTGCGGGAGTATGCCGGGAATGTGGACAGCGCGGCGAAGAATCTACTTTCCCTCATCAATGACATTCTGGATTTCTCCAAGATTGAGTCGGGCCGGGTGGAACTTGTCCCGGTGGACTTTTCCATGTCTTCCCTGATCAACGACGTGGCGGTCATGATCCGGGGGCGGGCAGAGGCCAAGAACCTCTCCTTCAAGCTGGAGGCGGACCCGGAACTTCCCGAGAAGGGCCACGGGGATGAAACCCGAATCAAACAAGTCATGGTAAATATCCTGACAAATGCGGTAAAATATACCCCGGAAGGAACCGTCACCTTCACGGTGCGAAGGAAGGATGCTTCTCCCCTGACACCGGGGCTGGCCGTTCCGGTGGAAATCCGGGTGGAAGATACCGGCATGGGGATCAAGTCCGAGAATCTGGACAGGATTTTCGACTCCTTTCAGCGGGTGGACGAGCGGAAAAACCGGTCCATCGAGGGCACCGGCCTGGGACTTGCCATCACGAAGCAGATCACGGAGCTCATGGGCGGAGAAATTTCCGTCACGTCCGAATACGGCAAGGGATCGGTATTTACAGTGACCCTTCCGATCACGGTTCTCGGAACGGAAAAGGTCGGAGACCTTTCGAAGCGGATTTCCGAGACGGCAGGCAGCAATAATGAGGCCCAGGCAGGTCTCTATGCTCCGGCGGTGAAAATCTACGTGGATGATGAACTTCGCTACACCTATTCCATGAATGATTCTCCCTTTACCTACGGCTATACGACCACGGGGCTTTTGTTCGTCGACCTCCGGCAGCAGGACGAGGGCCGGTGGCTGCGGATTGAGTCCACTTCGGACACCTCCTACCGGGGCTATGTCGACCAGGTGTATTACGGGGACCGGGCGGGCATTCTGATGTCCTATTTCCGTGCCTACGGGGCGGAAGTGATTCTGGCCATCCTCCTTCTCATCTTCGGCCTTGCCCTGGTTGTGATTTCCCTTGTGATGGAAGTGCGGCTGCATGCGGCTTCGGAACTCAAGTTTCTGGCCCTGGGCGTCGTCTTCTTCGCCGGCTGGAGCCTGACAGAGAACTGCTACCTCCGGCAGTTTATCATTCCCCACGTGGATGTAGCTTCCTTTGCTGCCTTCATATTCAAGTTCCTCATGCCCCTGCCCTTCATGTGCTACATTGATGAAGTGCAGAAGAGGCGCTATCATCGCATTTTCCTCCTCATGGAGGGGATGGATATCAGTGCGTCCTTCCTTTGTTTCATCCTGCACGTGACAGGAATCATGTCCTATATCTATTCGGTTCCGGTCATAGTCATCCTGATTGGGGGAAGCATTTTGACCGTTGTCGGCACGGTTGTCCGGGACATTGTGCAAAAGAGTCTGGATTACAAGCTGATTGGTTTCGGGCTGGGTGTCTTTTTCGTCACCAGCCTGTTCTCCCTTCCGAGCGCCCTGCAGGGGTCCGGGAACATGAACGAAACGGGAGTCCTTTTAGGCCTCATGGCCCTGTCGGTCATTGCAATACTGAAGGCGGTCATGGACGCGGAAAAGGCCAAAGAGGAGAAGAAGGAAGCCCTTGCCCTTTCCGATTCAAAGAGCCGCTTCCTGGCCTCCATGTCCCATGAAATCCGGACCCCCATCAATACCGTGCTCGGCATGAACGAAATGATTGAGCGGGAGTGTACGGACGACAAAATTCTTTCGTATGCGGACAATATCGGAACGGCTGGCCGCATGCTGCTTTCCATCATAAACGACATCCTGGATTTTTCGAAAATCGAGTCCGGGAAGATGGAGTTATCAATCATCAGCTATCAGACGGCCTCTGTCATCAATGACTGTGTCACTCTCCTGAAGAAACGGGCGGACGAGAAGGGGCTTCGCATGATTCTGTCCTGTGACAAAGCGCTTCCTTCCGCCCTTTTCGGCGATGACGTCCGGGTCAAGCAGATCATTACGAATATTCTTACGAACGCGGTGAAGTACACTGAGAAAGGTTCCGTCACCCTTACCGTGGCCGGAGAAAAAATTCCTGTCGAAGAGCAGAAGGACGGACAGGACTACCTGCTCCGGGTCTCGGTCCGGGATACCGGCATCGTAATCAAGGCGGAGGCCATGGACGACCTTTTCACGGATTTCTCCCGCATGGATCAGACGAAGAACCGCCACATCGAGGGGACCGGACTCGGCCTTTCCATTACAAAGCTCCTTTTGGAGGTCATGGGCGGCAGTATCCATGTGCAGTCCGTCTACGGGGAAGGTTCGGAATTGTCCGTGGAGATTCCCCAGAAAATTTCGGATGAGCGGCCCATGGGAGACCTGGAAAAGCAGAGCACTTCGGTCCAGGCAGAGAAGAAGAAATACGAGCCTTCTTTCACCGCACCGGAGGCTCATATTCTTGTGGTGGATGACAACAAGATGAACCGGGTGGTCTTCACCGGTCTCCTGAAGCAGACGGAAATGAAAATCGACCAGGCCGCCGGAGGCATGGAAGCGCTGGAGATGACCAGGAAACAGAAGTATAATATTATTTTCATGGATCATATGATGCCGGAGCTGGACGGGATTGAGACCCTGAAGCGCATTCGGGCGGAGGAAACGAATCCCAACCGGCAGACGGCGACCATTGCCCTGACCGCCAATGCCATTGCGGGGATTGACCGCATGTACAGGGATTCCGGCTTCCAGGACTATCTGGCCAAGCCGGTGCAGCCAGTGAAGCTCGAGCGTATGATCATTAATTATCTGCCCAAGGACCTTGTGAAGAAGAGAGATCCTTTCGAGGATTAAGGCTGGTTTTTGAATACCGTTTCACATAAATGTCATGAGAGAAAAGCCTATGAAAAAATTCAGAAAAGCATTATTCATACTGCTTGCCTGCCTGCTGGCCCTGCCGCTTTCTGCGGTCCGGGGACTTCCTTCGTCTGCTGCACAGGAGACATCACTGAATTACACCGTCTATGATCGGACAAACGGGCTTTTGTCCTCCGAGGCCAATTGCTTGGCAGAGACGCCGGACGGGATGATCTGGGTGGGGTCCTATGCAGGCCTTTTCTCCTTCGACGGGCGGAATTTCACCTTCATCCGGGAAGGCGGCATTGCGAACGTAAACGCCCTTTTCACGGACTCCAAGGGCCGCCTCTTCATCGGAACGAACGACAGCGGGGCCGCCGTCTATGAGAACGGAGAGCTTCACTTCTATACGGATGAGGACGGGATTCCCTCCGAATCCATCCGTTGCTTTGGCGAGGACGGATCCGGAAACATCTTTGTCGGGACTTCGGAGGGAATGTTTGAAATCACAGCGGACGGGGACATCCGGAACCTGCCGAACGGCCTTTCCTACGTGAACTCCATCTGCTTTTCCGACGGCCGGTTCGTGTGCACGGATAATTCCGGCCATCTCTACGTCCTTTCCGAGGACGGAAAGACCGCGTCTGAAATCAGGAGCGGGGCGGACGGGGAGAAGCAGCCCTACTATGAGGGCGTCTTCCTCTGCGGAGGAAAAGTCCTTGCCGCCACGGCGGAAGGGGATATTCTTGAAGTAAGATCCGCAGAGCAGACGACGGAAGTCCGCTATCAGGTCCCGGACATCGGCGAACTGAAAAGCCTGCTCCTGGATGCGGAAGGCCGTCTCTGGGTCGGCGGCCAGGCCGGCTTCGGCTGTTTTGAAAAGGGCTCGAATGAATTCTCGGTCCGGACAGTAGATACCTTCAATACCTCGGTTTCCTGGATTCACGAGGACTACCAGGGAAATATCTGGATCTGCTCCGGGGATCTGGGTGTCCTGAAGATGTCGGCGTCTGCTTTTTCCCATCCTTCAGAGGGGAAGTATGAGGCCGTAACAAATGCCCTGCTTCCGTATAAGAACCGGACATATGCGGCGACGGACCAGGGACTTTTCATTCTGGATGCGGGCGGAAACCTCGTGAGAAACCCTCTGACCCAGGCCCTGGACGGGACGAGAATCCGCTGCCTCATGGCGGATTCCAAGGGGGCTCTCTGGATATCTACTTACTCCGACTTTGGACTCGTGGAATCCGACGGGGAAAATATTATTCATGAATATAATGTGGAAAATTCAGGCCTGACAGCGAACCGGGTCCGCAGTACCTATGAGCTTTCGGACGGGACCATTGCGGCGGCGACGGCGGACGGCCTGAATTTCATCCGGGACGGGGCTGTAATAGAAAAGGTTACAGGAGACGACGGTCTGCAGAATACCCAGATTCTTTCCATTGCCGAGATGGATGACGGAACCTGCCTCGCTGGAACGGACGGGGCCGGCATCTACTGCCTGAAGGATGGAAAAATCACGGCCCATATCAGCAAGGCGGAAGGCTTAAATTCCGGCATCGTCATGCGCCTTACCCCCTATGACGGAGGATATTTCTGTGTGACATCGAACTCCATCGGCTACTTGAAGGACGGGAAGGTGACTACACTTACGAACTTCCCCTATTTCAACAATTTCGACGTCCTGATGGACGGGGATACGGCCTATGTCCTTTCCAGCGTGGGCCTCTACGTGCTTTCCGCGGATGAACTCGTAGGGAATGCCGAGGACATGAAATACAGCTTCTACGGGGTGAATGAGGGCCTGGACCAGGCCATGATGGCAAACAGCTTCAACTTTCTTTCCGGGGATACGCTGACCTTCTGCACCTCCGCAGGCTATATGAGCTTTTCCACGGACTTTCTCTCCCATACCTTCATCAAATTCGGGCTGGGGGACGTCTATGCCGATGATACCCTGATCCGGCCCGGGACGGACGGGAGATATACAATTCCTGCGGATACAGCTGTAATTAAGATTTCTCCCTCCATCCGGTACTTCTCCCAGGCCGGGGTCTATGTCCGGATGAATATCGAGGGGATGACAAAAAATACTTCCGGAGTCCTCTATGAGGATGCGGAGCCTCTGACTCTGACCAATGCGAAGAAGGGAACCTATACCGTCCGCATGCAGATTCTGACCTCACCGAACGGGGAGGTCATTTCCGACAGCAAATTCTACATAGACAAAGAGCCCCGGCTCTGGGAAAATCTCTGGTTTGTAATTCTTACAGTCATTGCCGGCATTCTGGTCCTTGGCCTCATTATTTTCCTGACCCTCCGAATCATGCTGAAGGCCCGGAGAAGGGCCGACCTGGAAAAGATGCAGCAGCAGCTGGAAGAGGAACTGGCGGAGAAGACCAAGGTCATCAAGGCCCAGGAAGAGGAGACCGAGAAGCTCCTGATGGAAACTGTTGAAGCCCTGACGAATACCATCGATGCCAAGGATACTTACACCTCCGGCCATTCCCGCCGGGTGGCCAAGTACTCCCGCATGCTGGCGGAGAAGCTGGGCCTTTCGAAGGAGGACTGCGACCTCATTTACCGGGCCGGTCTTCTGCACGACGTAGGGAAAATCCGGGTGCCGGAAGAGGTCATCAACAAGCCCGGCCGGCTTACCGACGAGGAATTCGAACTCATGAAGATTCACCCTGTGGCCGGCTTCCGTATCATCAGCGGTATCTCCTGGGACAAACGGATCTGCTACGGGGCCCGTTTCCACCACGAGCGCTATGACGGCAAGGGCTACCCGGACAAGCGGGCAGGGGAGGACATTCCCCGGATTGCCCGGATCATCGGGGTTGCCGACGCCTACGACGCCATGAGCTCCAACCGGTCCTACCGGGCCCACCTGCCCCAGGATGCGGTCCGGGAACAGATTGTGAAGGGCCGGGGCACCCAGTTCGATCCGGAAGTGGCCGACGCCATGCTGGCCCTCATTGACGAGGACAAGGATTATAAGCTCTGCCAGTCGGATATGGGCCGACGGAGCGTTCTCATCACCGACGACGGCAAGATCAGCTTCGTCATGGCCAAGAAGATTCTCTCCGGCCTTGGCGATGTGGATATCTCCTATGCCAAGAGCCGGGAAGAAGAGAAGGCCCTGCTCAAGGAGCAGTCCTTCGACCTCGTATTGCAGGACATCTGGCTTCCGGACGGCTACGGCCTCGACATTATGAAGGAAATCCACGAGGAATTCCCCAAGCTTCCGGTCATCATCATGTCCGGCGACATGGACCTGCCCCTCTTCGAGCAGGCCATCAATACCGGCGCGGCCGACTTCGTTACCAAGCCTTTCACCGCCAGCGAGCTGGAAGAGATGGTCAGGGGAATCCTGTACGACTGAGTTTCAGACTTGGCTCCCCGGCTTTCGCAGGTTCATCTCTTGCCTGAACCGATTGATAATACCTAAGTTTCTGTGAAAATGACGGGTGGGAGCTATACGGGATTGACAGTATACAGGAGGAGCAATGCCTGAAGACAGCGTAAAAATCATTCTGGCGTATGGGAAGAAAATCGTTGAAATCAACACGATTATTTTCAGCAGCAAGCGAAAAATTGACTGGGATGGTGTGGAAGAATATCTGAAGCAGTTTGTCGGGCAGTCATATGTAATCGATGAGAACGACGAGGTCGTATACATTGGACGCGATTTCCCGGATGAATATGCCCACAGCAATTACAGTTACAAATCGCATGGAACAATTGGAAAAGCAAAAGCCAATGCGTCACAGGCTATTCCTGAATTAATCCAGACAGCTTCCAATATTGCGTTCACAGAGAATAATGCGGACAAACATTCCAAGAACGCCAAATTCGGATGGTACCGATGTACGATTCGATTTTCTTTGCCGGTCACGGATTCGGAAAAGAATATCATCGGCAGAAATCTGTTTCAGGGGCGTATGATCATCAGATGTGACGAAGACGGAAAGAAATATCTATACGACATAATAGACATAAAAAAAGAAACGTAGTAACCCGCTTTAGCAAAAGCTGTACGGCACAAAACCACATTTCTTTTTACCTATTGTAATAAATATTTTTTCTTTGTCAATCTTCTCCTGAAAAATTTCCATCACTGAACCAACCCCTTTAAACTTAGAAGAAATATAGGTAATTCCGGGATATCAAAGGCACTTACAACCGGCTGCCAGAAGGCGGGAAAGAATGCTGAGAATAAGCCTTTGGACGTATTCATTCAGCAGAGGCAGGTATGTGATGTTATCAGCACCTTCGGAACGATAGATTTTGCCCTCGAATTTGATTATAAGGAGGATAGGCGACGGGATATCGAATAGAGTCTTCGACGAGAATTTCAGGAATTATTCCAAACAAATTCCTGCAACCTTCGTTGGACGCCTTCTGGCGTATGCGAGCCCGACCGGAGCAGGGCACCGGGCTGAATAGGCCGACGGCGGCTGCAGGGACGGACGGCTGGAATGCGACCGATGCCGCGCCATGGATGGCGCGGCAAGTCCGACTGATAATGGACTGGAATCGGAGGACGGTCGGGACAAAGACATGCCCGGAAAGGCCGGGAGCGGGGCTCTGCGAACGGACGCGATGCCGAAGGCTCGCGTATTAGTAATGAGGGAAAAAGAAAATGCCTTCGGCCGGGCGGCCTGAGCCGAGGCTCCGGGCCCGGCCGTTCCCGGCGGTATAGCAGCACTCCCGCAGCTTCCAAAGCAGGACCACATCGGATTCTGTGTGCATGCCAAGACATGTAGAACAAGTCCGGCCCGGTTCAGCCGCCCAAAGGACTCCTGAAGCCCGGGGTCCTGCGGAGAGGCGGGTGAGCACCGAAAAGTAGCGTCGGTTGAAAATTTCGACAAAAAGGAGCTGCGAAAATGCTAAATACATTTTCGCAGCTCCTGACTTCGTAGCGAGGGGGAGACTCGAACTCTCGACACCGCGGGTATGAACCGCGTGCTCTAGCCAGCTGAGCTACCTCGCCGCAACGAAGATAAATATACCAAAAGAGCGGGGACGCGTCAACTGTTTTTTTAAAAAGTTCCCGGCAGATTTGCAGAAAATCCGTCAAAAAATCCGGCCTCCTGACGGGGACCGGATTTTTGAATGATCATTGAGAAACTGGATTACAGCTTGAATTCCTTGACCACATGGTCCAGGTCGTCGGCGATAGCCTGCTGGTCCTGGGACATGGTGGAGACTTCATCGACTGTTCCGGCCACGTCTTCGACGCCGGCCAGGACGTTGCCCGACTCGTCGGCCGTGGACTGGGAGGACTCGGCGATGTTCTGAATAGCCAGGGAAACCTCGCCCATGATCTTCTCGATGTCATTGGACATATCGGCTACCTTGCCGGAGATGCCGGCGAAGTACTCCGCATCTTTGCCGTACTGCTCGGCAGTCTGGGTCAGGGTATCGTAGTCCGGCATGACCGTATCGGTGACAAAGGAGAGGAGACCCTTGGAGTTCTGGGACAGGTCGTTGAAGGAATCCTGAACCTGACCGACCGTGGCCTGAATGTTCTTGACGGCTTCGGAGGTTTCGTTTGCCAGCTTGCCGATTTCGTCAGCGACTACGGCAAAGCCGCGGCCGGCTTCGCCGGCCCGGGCGGCCTCGATGGAGGCATTCAGGGACAGGAGGTTGATCTGGTCTGCGATACCGTCGATGACGTTTGCCAGCTCGCCGATGGATTCAACGACTTTGGAGTGCTCGATGCTCTCGCCCAGCTGGTCAGCAAACTGCTGGGACAGTTCCTTGGCGGATTCCGAGGACTTGCGGCTGCTCTCGGCAACTTCGGCGGCCCGCTTCTTGATTTCTTCGGCTGCTTCGACAGCTTCGGAGGTTTCGGCAGCCAGGGTGTTCATGGAAGCATTGACTTCCTCTGCCGAAGCATTGACCTCCTCCGTAGCGGCGGAAGAGGAGCTTGTGGCATCGTTGATCTTGTTCATGGAGGTCTTGATCTCGTCGAACTTCGCGGACAGATCATCCGAAGCCTGACGCAGGCTCTGGCTGGAGGAGAACATCTTCTCGGAATGGTCGGCGATATTGCCAATCATGGACCGGTTCTTGCCGTACATATTGTTCAGGGCCGTGGACATCTGGCCCAGCTCGTCGTTCTTCGCATAGGACAGCTGGTCGACGGTCAGGTCACCGGAAGCCAGGTGGTCCGAGAACTTCTGGACGGAAGAGATGGTCTTCGTGATGCTGTTGATGATCAGAACGACAACAATGGACGAAACAATCAGGGCAATGATCAGGATGACAAGCTGCAGGCTGACCATGAAATGGATGGAGCCTGTCAGTTCCGTCTCCGGAATCTGGGCGATGATGTGCCAGCCGGTCTCCGGAATCGTCGTGTAGAAGAGATCATATTTTTTGCCGGAATTCGTATAGGCAGCGGCACCTTCTTCATTGCTCATAATGAGGGAGCCGGCCTTGGCCAGAGAGGCATTGGAGTCCTCGGTGATTTTGTTCTCGCTCTGCAGGGTCTCATCGGAAACGCCTGCGATGTAGACGCCCTGGGAAGAGAGGAGCATGGCGCTTCCGGCCTTGCCTACCTTAAAAGAAGTGATGAAATCGTTGATGGAAGAGAGCTCCATATCGACAGTGACGCAGCCGATGAACTTGCTTCCGTCATACATGGGAACGGAGCAGGAGGACATGATTTTGCCTGACGTAGCGTCATAGTAGGGGTCGGTCACAACGGCTGTCCCTTTTTCGGCAGATTTGGCATTCGTGTAGTATTCCTGATTGAAGTAATCATAGGTGGAATTCGAGTAATCCATGGTAACGGAGACCTTGTCTCCATCCTTGAAGACATAGGGACCGACATATTTTTCGTTCGGGTCGTAGGTATTGGGTTCGAACCAGAGACCGGAGCCCAGGACGATGTCGTTCTCATTGATGATATTCTCGAGAACGGCTTCGTAAGCCTCCAGCGTGACGCCGGTCTTGTAGGAAGTCGATACCATGTCGGCGATGTTCTTTGCCGTGGATTCGACGACATCGATCTGACCGGTGACGCTGTTTGAAATCGAGGAAAGGGAATTCTCCATGGACGTCTGGATCTGGCTGGTCACGATATCCCGGCAGGTCAGAGCCGAGATGACAGTCATGACGATCATGGCCGCCGCAATGACCGGGATCAGAATGAGAAGTACCTTGGAGCGGATCGAAGTGAACTTCTTCATAAGATGCCTCCTTGCAACAAAGGAAATGATGATATGTGTTCTGCAAAAATTACAGATTTCAAACTAGAATATACTGAAAAACGCCCATATTTTCAAGACTTTTCGAAACTTTTCGACACAGAAAAAGACTTGTTCAGCGGCACTTTTTTCGTATAGAATTCATTTGCAAAAATTCGGGTTCAGGAATGGCATATTCCTGGGCAGTATGGTAATATGTAAAAGATATTGTGCGAATTAAAAACCTTGGAGGTGCACGAGGATGTGCGCTTCTGGGATTTTTTTATGCTTTGAGATTTGCAGCGGCTTTATATTAGTCATAAAAAATAATGAGTGGAGAGGGAAGAATGGCAGTACCGATTGTACAGCTTCAAAACGTGGACAAGTGGTTCGAAGAGGACCACATCGTAAAGAACTGCAGCCTGGATGTGCGGGAGGGGGAATTCCTGACTCTTCTGGGGCCGTCCGGCTGCGGCAAGACGACAATACTTCGCATGATTTCGGGCTTTGAGCACCCTACGTCCGGAAAGGTCCTCTTCAACGGCCAGGACGTGGACGAAAAGGAGCCCTACGAGCGGGACGTCAATACGGTATTTCAGAACTATGCCCTGTTTCCGAACATGAATGTCTTTGACAATATCGGCTACGGGCTCAAGGTGAAGAAGGTTCCGAAGGACGAGATTGCGTCGAGGGTCAATGAGATGCTGAAGCTGGTCCACCTCGAAGGCTTTGAAAAGCGGAGGATTCACCAGATGTCCGGCGGGCAGAAGCAGAGGGTGGCCATTGCCCGGGCCCTTATCAATAAACCCAAGGTCCTGCTTCTGGACGAGCCCCTGGGGGCCCTTGACATGAAGCTCCGGAAGCAGATGCAGATTGACTTGAGGCACCTTCAAACCCAGCTGGGGACCACCTTCATCTTCGTCACCCACGACCAGGAGGAGGCCCTGACCATGAGTGACCGGATTGCGGTCATGAGCGAGGGTGTCATCGAGCAGATCGGGACCCCTTATGATATTTACATGGATCCCAAGACCCGCTTTGTCGCAAATTTCATCGGGGAGTCGAACCTCTTCGAGGGCGATATCACTGAGGTCAGGTCCGACCGCAATATGGTGGTTCAGACTAAGGAAGGCCCCCTTCTCGTCGAAAAGCCGGATGAAATGCTGGTGGCAGAGGGCTATAGCGTGCCGACTTCAGTGGCGGCCCTGACCAGCGCCGAGCTCGAGGGAGAACCGAAGACCGTTGCGGAACACGCTGCGAGGCGCCTCACCCACATGGAGGCCGGGCAGCATATCAGCATCTGCCTTCGACCCGAGGACATCAAGGTCAGCAGGACAGAGCCGGAAGGCCCTCATTTTTCGGCCACGGCCAAAGACAAGATTTTCATCGGAGACAATACCCGTCTGATGGCCACCACGGCCGGAGGCAAGGACATCCGGATTTCCCACCCCGACACGGAAAACCTGCCGGAGCCGGGTGAAAGCTTCTACTTCTACTGTGATCCCAAGGATGCAGTGGTCATCCTCGAATGAAAGGGCAGAAGAACTTGGCAAAAGATACGAGAAAAAAACAAAAGCATTCCCGGCGGGAGACCCTGTCGAATGCCATCATGTGTGGCCCCATCACGGTCTGGACCGTCCTTTTCATCATTCTTCCGGTGGCCCTGCTGGTTTTCATGAGTTTTCTCACCAAGGGGCCACTGGGGCGGATCGAGTACAAGTTTACCCTCGCAAACTATGCGGAAATCTTCAACCCCGCTTACGTGAACGTGGTGAAGGAGTCCCTCCTCATCGCCTTCTGGACGACCCTGATCACCGTCCTCCTGGGCTATCCCCTGGCCATGGTGATTTCGAAGCTCAAAAAGAAGACCTCGGGCATTGTGACGATTGCCATCATGCTCCCCCTCTGGGTCAGCGGCCTCATCATCACCTATTCTCTGGTCATCATGCTGAACGCCTCGGGCACGGTGAACACCATCCTCATGCACTTGGGCCTCATCAAAAAGCCCCTGCAATTATTGTACAACAGCTTTGCAGTCATCGTCGGCATGGTCTACATGTTCATGCCCTTCGCAGTCCTGCCCATGTATTCGTCCATTGAGAAGATGGACCCGGGCCTTCTGGAGGCTTCCGCGGACCTGGGGGCGAGTCCGGCGAAGACCTTCTTCAAGGTGCAGCTTCCCCTTACGAGCCCCGGCATTTTCGCCGCCGTCATTCTGACCTTCATTCCCTGCATCGGCTACTACATGATTGCCGACATGCTGGGCGGCGGGAAGAGCATGCTGATCGGAAATCTGATCTACCGTCAGTTCACGGTGTCAAGAAACTGGCCCTTCGGGGCGGCATTGTCCGTGGTTCTGGCAGCCATCATCCTCATAATGGTCCGCATCTACACGAAGCTGGGCGGCTCCATGGACGACCTGGCCTGAGAGATTCATTCACGTAAAGTACATCCGGGAGGAACTATATTAGTATATGAATAATGAAGTACGCGAAAACCACTTCACAAGCAGGGGATGGCGGACCGCCTCCTATATCTACCTGGCCGTCATGCTGGTCCTTCTCTATGCCCCGGTCATCGTCATGATCCGCTACTCCTTCAATGACAGCCGGACAAACGTGGTCTGGCAGGGCTTTACGACCAAGTACTATGCCAAGCTCTTTCATGACCCGGCCCTGTGGGAGATTTTCTTTGTCACCCTTTTTATTGCCGTCTGCGTGACCCTGCTCGGGACCGTCGTCGGGACACTTGGGGCGGTGGGCCTGTCCCGGACCCGCTTTCCGGGCCGGCGGATTATTGAAGACTTCATCTATTTCCCCCTGGTCATTCCGGAAATCGTCCTTGGTATCGCTCTGCTTTTGCTTTTCAACTTCAATGGTATCCGTCTGGGCATTCCGACCATCATCATCGGCGATACGACCCTGGTCCTTCCTTACGTCTTCGTGACGGTCAAGGCCCGCCTGGCCGGCATGGATCCTTCGGTGGAAGAGGCCTCCATCGACCTGGGGGCGGACCGGATGTATACTTTTTTCCATATCACGATGCCGGCCATCATGCCCGGGGTCATTTCCGGGGCCTTCATGAGCTTTTCCCTGGTCCTGGACGAGCTGATTCTGACGAGTTTTCTTGCGGATGCGGCTACGGTGACCCTGCCCATGAAGATCTATTCTATGATCAAACGGGGCGTCACGCCGGAAATCAATGCCCTGACGACCATCATCTTCGTGGCCATCACGGTGGCGGTTGTTGTCTATCTGGTCGTTTCGGAAATGAAGGACCGGAAACGGCTCCGGGAAGAAGAGAGGAGGGGAGAGGCAGCGGAATGAAAAAGAAAATTCTTTCCTTGATTGCATGTGCGGCCCTTGCAGCCGGAACCCTGTCCGGCTGCGGATTCAATACGGAGGCCGGATCCTACCTCTCTCAGGAGGCGGATGCCAATACCCTGAATGTCATGATCTGGGACAGCGACCTTTCCGAGACCACGGTGCAGGAGTTTGAAAGCCAGTTCAACTGCAAGGTCAATGTGACCTACCTCGAGGACACGAATGAGATGCTGCAGAAGCTGATTGCCGGCGGGGCGGACTACGACGTCCTCGACGTGGAGTCCGACTATGTAAAGGCTTTTAAGGATGCGGACCTTCTGGCCCCGCTCGACTACGGCGTCATCACGAATACGGACAAGCTGGACCCGACCTTTTTCACTCCCGGCAAGGGAGCCATCGGGGATGAGACTTTCGAGTATTCCATTCCCCTGGCTGGGCCCTTCTTCACCTGTGTGGTGTACAACAAAAATACCTGTCCGGGTGAGATTGATACCTTAGCGGACCTGGCAAAGCCGGAATTCAAGGGTGAAATCTGCTCGGTCAAGGACTCGGTTTCCGTCTATATCGGAGCCCTGATTGCCCTCGGGTATCCTCTGGATTCCACAGACGACGGGCAGCTTCAAGAGTGCCAGGAAATGTGGCAGGACATCTTCCCGAACGTGAAGAGCTTCGTGAGCTCCTCTGCTGTAAGCCAGCTTGAGACCGGAGAGTGCTCGGTCGCCTACTGCTGGGATTTCAATACCATCTGCGCCGATTCGGAAAAGTACTGGAGTGAGTTTGATGTAGCCCCCAATACAGGCATGGGCTACACCCAGGACTGGTGCATTGCCAAAACTTCCAGAAGACAGGAACTGGCAAATGAATTCATCAATTTCACCATGTCCCCGGAGCAGCAGGCCAATCTCATCAACGACTTCGGCGGGATTACGACGGTGAAAAAGGAACTGATTGAAGACAAACTGCCGGACAATTATTATGACAATCCCTGCGTGACCCGCTACACTGAGATGTGGAAAAATCATCAGGAATTTGCCGTCACGGATGAGCAGAATGACAAGATGGACGACCTCTATAATGAATTGATGAGTCAGTAGAAGTGATTCCGGAAAAATGAAAAAAGCCCGAGCTGAAGAGACCGGGCTGTACGTGAAAAGGGGAGGGCGGTTCAGCCTTCCCCTTTTTCGTGGTGGTATTTGCGTTTGTAGTAGTAGAGGACGTCGTCGGCGGCCTGAATGGAGACGGCTACGTCATTTCCCATGACGACGTGGCCTATGCTGATGGTGAGTTCCGCCGGGAAGCGGTGGTTTTTCGCCACCCGGGTGATATTGTCCTGGACGGAATCGATGAAGCCCTTGACGTCGAAATCGTCGTCGGACTCGATGACTATGATGAATTCGTCCCCTCCGTAACGGGCCGCTTTGTAGCGGCAGTCGAGGAGCTGACAGGCATTTGTGATGCCGGTGGAGACAAATTTCAGGGCCCGGTCCCCTTCCGGATGGCCGTAGGTATCATTTATGGCCTTGAAATCATTGATGTCCGCCATAAAGAGGTAGTTCGTTGTCCCGCTCTTTACATCACTCGAAATCTGTTCCAGGTATTTGATGAAGAAGCGCTTGTTGGAAAGCCCGGTCAGGGGTTCCACGCTGACCTGCCGCTGGACATAGCTCAGGAAGAGATAGAGGGTCCCGCAGGAAAAACCGATATTGTTGATCGGCATCTTGGGCCAGAAGTACTGGAGAGTACCTGAAATCAGGGGAATCAGAGGGAAGGCCGAGTCGATTAGAATCTGCTTCCGGTCTCCCTGCATTACCTGCTTTGTGGAAAGGTGCAGGAGGTAGATGGTGGCCGCAATCAGGTAGGAAAAAATCAGAACATACTGGACGATGAAGGCCCCGTTCCGGCGGTAGAGCCCATTCTCATCTATGGAAAAAAGAATTCCCGTGGGAATATTGATGATGAGGAGGACGGCATGAACAATGAGCGGGGGCAGGGCATGTCGCACGCGGATCCTGAGGGCCTCCATTCCTTCGTCCTCATTTCCCTGCTTGAAGTAGAGGTAGAGGAAGAAGGCCATGCAGTCGGCCGAGAAGAAATAGACGGTCTTCAAAAGGTACATGGCCCAGTGATTGGC
>ONBT01000040.1:0-14028 GCA_900316075.1 uncultured Lachnospiraceae bacterium
ACATAGCCTGAATACCTCCTTCCGTCTTCTTGTAGATACTCTTCTGTGCCGATGTCTCGGGAAACTCTTCGCTGTATGCATCGGAGTCTGTAAATACTGTCATCAGCCTTGAAGCTCTGGAGTCATCCTTCACAGTCGCATTCACATAGACTTCCGTAAAGCCGTTATACACTCGCTTGTCCGTTTCCCTGAGAATCCGGTCCACATGATAAACGGTATGATTCTGCTTGAAGAAATCCGACTTGGAGATGAACAGCACACAGACATCCGGCACATTCTCAAACTTCGTCCCGGGGTCCGTGATATTCGCCGTCAGTACAGCCCCGTTGTAACGGACCCGTTTCTGATGGTTCTCATCGTCCGATTTCTGCACCTCAATATCGGTTTCCACCCCGGAACCGAGCCTGCACAGGGCATCCAGTATCACAGACCGCCCCTGCAGGTTCGTCCCAGCCCACTGGGGCCGGTTCTCAACCACCACCAGGCCCGGGTCCTCCAACAGCACCTGCAGGATTTCCTGACAGAATGCCTTATCCTCTGCCATCTTTTTAAACATCAGATCATCGATAGGATTCAGCAGCAGGGCCTTCTCCCGTATTTTCGCCGAATTGCTCATCGTCCTTCCCCCTATTATCATCGTACTTCAGATGAGTGAATTGCATTTGATATAGGGAGTATAAAACGGCGGAGCCTTCCAGAAAATCCTTGTTCCACCCACATTCTATCCGCCTTCCAGGCAAAAAGCAATCCCCCGGCGCACGCGGCGCCGGGGGACTGTGGAACAAAAGAATGAAGTATGTATGCTGCAGCCGTCAGTTGAAGGAATAGAACGCTATCCCCTCATCTCCCCACCCGTTGGCGAGGAGCATGGCCTTCTCGGCGGCACTTGTGGTGAACTGGTGCTCGCCGTTCTTGCTGTTGGGGTTCTTCAGGCGGTAGACAGGCTTCGAGCTTGCTGCGGTCGCTTCCGCGGTGCGGAACACCGGCTTGCCTTCCTGCCAGCCGTGCTGTACGAGGTAGATCACTTCGGCCGGATTCTTCGTGTACATATGGGTCCCGCCGTTGTTGGGATTGTAGACCCGGTAGATGACCGTACCCATGGAAGCGGATACCGGAAGGACCTTGATGGTGGACCTCTCCTCTTTCCAGCCCGACTTCAGGAGGGCCGCCCGTTCCAGGGAGTTATAGGTATAGATATGCTCGCCGCGGGTCCGGTCATAGAGGCGGTATGCCGGAACAGCCGTAGCCACAGCGGCGTTCGTATCGGCGGTCACCGCATCCGCATTGACCTCCCAGTTCTGCTTCGTCCCGTTGCGGCTGATGACCCGGGCGCTCGCTTCACCCTGGATCACGAGGGTCCCGTCCACATCGTAGAGTGTGGTCCGGATCTCTTTCGAAGCAAAGACGGTTGCCGAAACATTCCTCCCGATCTTCGCCGGTACCGTCAGCCCGTTCTCCGTATGCGGCGCAACGAAGTCCACGAACTTCGCCGTGATCTCAGCGGGGCTGCCATAGACGTAGGTATCCAGATACGCTTTCGATGAAGGGTATGAATAATAAGCGATCCCGCTGTTCTTCGAAGCCGGGACGCCCCGCTCCATGTCAAAGGTCAGGGTGCCATTGTCTGCGATCTGGGCCACATTGATGGTGCGGCTGGCCACGATGCCTGCAGGCTTTACGAAGGATGTCGTATCCACGCCCTGCTTGGTGCCGAATACCTGGACGTAGTTCAGGTTCGTGGTCTTGCTTCCGAGCTTGGTCGTGTACTTATTTTCAATGACCGTCGTATCCGAAGGCCCGGTAACGGAAACGGCTCCGGCCGTGAAGGCATCGTAGCAGGTCATGTTCCCGCCGACAGATGTGAAGCGGGTCCCGCGGAGGACCTTGATCGTAGACTTGGCTGCTGTCTGTGCCACATCAGAGAGGCGGTTGACGCCGAGGATGTACTTGTTCCCGTCCAGGCAGGCTACCAGACCTGTGGAGTAGGCACTCGGATCATTGACGAAATAAGTCATGCCGTTGATGCGGCCAGAGACCTTGTCAGCGTCCTCATCCTGCCGGTCGATGGATGCAGAAGGCTCGGTCAGAAGAGTCGACCAGGTATCCCCGTTCAGGTTGATGTTCAGGGTCCGGGTGTAGGAAGGGATGGACCAGATACCGCCCTGGCCCTGGGCGAGATGGATGCTGCCGGAGCGGACCGGAGGCGTCAGACGGGAAAAGGCGTCTCTGATGGCCTTCTCCCCTGCATACCAGGCATCCGAGGTATAGGAACCGGCTCCCTCCAGGGAGGAAGAGCCTACGGTGCTGTAATAGTAGGAGTAGACCGTCCGGACATCCATGAGGGATGTTCCGTAGGCGGCTGCGGCCGTGACCGTAGTCTTCGCGTCTGCCGATGTGGCAAGCGTAGCCGAATGGCCGTCCGAAAGAGATGCGATATTCACCTGCCCGTGGACAGCCAGGATGTCATTTCCGGCTGCTGCTGCATTGATGGCGGAGGAACCCACATAGTAGGTGTCTTTGATGAAGGCCACGGGTTCATTTGCTGCGGATGCATCCCCGTCTTTCCCGATCCAGGTCATGGGGTTCGTCCCGGCTGTGTTCATGTTTCCCTGCAGGGAAAGAGACCGGACTGCCGATGCCCCATTGACGGTCAGCGTTGCATAGCGGACCGCTCCTGTCTTTGTGTCGTGATACCGGCCGCTGTCCCGGAGAACGATGGTCGTATCCTTCGCAGCGGAAAGGTCCGCCGTGACGGTCTGTCCGTTCAGGTCGATATCCACCGTTCCGCCGGCGGATGCCGCTACCGAGAAGGATGTACAGCCGTCCGCAAGGACATAGTCCCGGCCCACATCAATGACCGTCCCGGTCGGGACCGCGTCCGGAGTGGACGTGGCGGCGAGAGCTGCTGCAGGCAGACACGATGCCGCCAGAGCAGCAGTCAGAGCCGCCGCTAGGAACCTCTGTTTCAGGTTTCGTTTCCTCAATTTTTAACCTCCTTCTTTTAAACAGGGTCAGGAACCACCGGGCAAAACTGCTCTCACCGCTGTGCCTGCTGGCTTTCAGAGGGACTGTCCCCCTGAAAGGCACACCGGCACTGGGCTGGAGGGCTGTCGACAGGTTGGTACCTGACCCCTTTGTAAAAAATAAGCACGTCCCGCGCCCCTTTTCGAGGTACGCGGGACGTGCTCTTGCCCACATGCTTTGAATGTGTTTTATATGGAGACCTTCGGCCGAACCATAGCCTCGGTCTCTGTCATGTCACATGCTAATTACTTAAAGGAGTACCAAGGAGTACCCTCAAGCTTCCAGCCATGGTTTACAAGGTTGTCCTTCTCAGCTGCGCTGGTCGTGAACTGATGCTCACCATTCTTGGAGCCTGTGTTGTATACACGGTATACAGGAAGTGTATTTGCTGTGCCTGCTGCAGGAGTCTTGAAGACAGCTACGCCCTCTTCCCAGCCTGCATCAAGAAGCATCTTCACTTCGGCAGGGTTCGTTGTAAATACGTGTGCACCACCGTTGTTGGGGTTGTATACACGGTATACGGTAACGCCTGTCTTTGCATCTACAGGAAGAACCTTGATGTCAGAGGTCTCTTCCTTCCAGCCTGCTGCTACGAGCATATCACGCTCCTTAGCGTTGTAGGTGTAGATGTGCTCACCACGGTTTCCGTCATACAGACGATAAGCTACGACAGCCTTGTCGTTTGTAGCGGTATCCGCAAGGTTAATCTCCCATGTCTTGGAGCCGTCAGCTGCAGTAGCTGTAGCTTCTGCGGAAATCTCACCGAGGAAGGTAACGTCACGGTTAACACCCTTTACAGTTGTCTTGATTTCCTTGGATGCATAAACAGTACCATCAGAGAAGTTCGGGTTCCAATGGATACCATTTGTAACCTTGCTCTGTGCGTTGTCCTCGAAAGTCTTTGTGATTGTCTTGGTAGGACCGAATGTAAAATCGTAATCGGTATCAGCATTTACTGTTCTATAGTAGCCAATTCCGTTCTCACGATCTACAGTAGCGTCTGTATCAACGCTCGCAAGAGTGAAGGTCTTTTCAACGCCTGTAGCTACATGCTGAACATTATAGTCTACAGCTTTTACTTCTTTTTCAATCTGTGCGTCAGGGAAGTTCTTAACTGTATCGTCACCGAACTTTTCTGCACCGAAGAAGACAGCATCCAGAGAATCTGTAACAGTCTTTCCTACAACTCTAGTTGTTTTTTCTTTCACAATAGAGATGTCGTCAGGTGCTTCAAGTGTTATGTCCGCATCACCAGCAAAGTTGAGTTTGAATACGACGTTCTTATTCTTGTCGTCCTTTGTGTAAGTATTGGACTGAATCAGCTTGAAAGACTTTGCAGGATACATACCCGCAACAAGGGCATTGTCTTCTGCGACTTTTCTGTACTGATTACCGTCGATCACTGCAAAAGCATCGCCTTCATCAACATAGGAAGAAGGATCGAAAGCATAATAGTAGCCATCCGCATTGTTGTCTACTTTACGTGTACCATCTTTGCCTGTGATGTCTTTCGCGAACTTATAATCAAGACCAGTTACGCCAACAACTTTATCCGTATCAATTTCAATTGCCGTAGCATTTGAAGCCTTCATGATGTATCTTGCACCAACACCGATCGCAGTTTTGTTCGCGTTGTCGAAGATATCGCTCTTCTGTTTAAGAGCGGCAGCATCTCCTCTATCAAACTTCGCAGATTCAGGTCCTGCTACGTAACGCACGTCAGTGTAAGTTGCCTTTCCGGCACGGCCTGTACCTTCCCAGCCCTTAACTGCATCGTAGTTTCTCCATGTAGTGTAGGGAACGGTGAACGTTGTCGTCCATGTCTGAAGTGTGGTATCCGTATCCGGTGTAGCTGTAATCGTGGTGCCAAGTGCTGCACTCGGATCCACTTCTGCGAAGCAACCGGAAAGCAGTTTGTCAACCTTGACTGCACCGCTCAGGGCGAAAACATTTGAATCAGCAGGAGCTGCAGCAAGATAACCTGCATCGATAGCTGCCTGACCAGAGTACTCGGCACCTGATGCCTTGTTCTCACCGATAACCGCGCCGGGCTGTTTGTCGGCATAAACTATATTCGCTCCATTTTTCTTAGTACGGTCAACGATAAAGTTGCCGGCTAGAACAATAGTCGCAGATGTACTTGTTGTTATAGCACCTGGAGTAACTGTAGGAAGTTTCGATCCATGTGCTTTAATAGCCTTACTATTCGTTACAGTAACTGTCGCACCTGCATACTGAACGTCAATTTCAACGCTCTGACCGTTTATATCTACTTCGAAGGCGCCTTTAGTCTTAATTTTCAGTGTCCCGCCGGTCGCAATTTTTATTTTCTTGATAGACGGATCATCAAGATCAATTGGAGACGATGCATCTACTGCATCTTTATCTGTAGTTGAAATAGATGCAGCGAAGACATTCAGACTAGCGACAGGAGCGAAGGTGACAGCCATGACTGCGGCAAGTGCAACAGCGCCGGCCTTCTTAAGAAAAGTATTCTTCATCTCTTCTTTTTCCTTTCGTAAAACAATAATTGTCTCAAATTTGGTTCTCATGTGACATGTGTCTTTCGGGAGGGCTATTCATTATTCATGAAAGCATCTCCCGGATTTTTTACATTCTTCTCTTCAAAGCCTCCTTCCTGGGCATCGGATGTGTCCGCCGCGTGTCTTCTAAGTTTACACGCTTCAAGGAACTCCTGTCCGCCGGATTCGGCGCGGTTGGCGCCACCCGGCGCTCCTTCTGACAGTGTGTTCCCGGCTGAAACAGCATCCAACCAAAGACCGGCCCGTCGGAGGGGCTGAAGATACCCCTCCGATATTTTGTTAACAGGAAGGGACGGCCCGGTCCTTGGCTGGATACTGAATGCTGCATCGGCAGCCCAATGTGTGGGTTATCAAGATACACAGGGCGTGTGGCCCTATACAAGGAGATATTTTAGGAAGATGTGAAAAAAGAATGAAGCAACGAGAGGGCGGTGGGGCCTCACTTCTTCGCCCGTAAGGCGAATTTTGCTGATTTTGTCATAGCGAGAATGAAGTCCCGCTCCTCGGGCGTGCAGTCCTCCAGGATGTCTTCCATGTCCTGGTCGTACTTGGTATTCAGGGAGTCGAGCGAACCGTAGAGGAGTTCGTCGGTGGTGGCGCCCAGATGATTCGCCAGGTCCACGAGGAGGGAGAGGGAAAGCTGCCGCTTGCCGGTCTCGATCATCGACATATATTGGTAGGAAATGCCCAGGGCGTCGGCCAACTCGGTCTGCTTGATGCCCTGCTCCTTCCGGAGCTTCTTGACACGCCGACCCAGGGCCACGTAGTCAATCGGGTTCTGGCGCTTCTCGGACAATTCGTCGTATTCTTCGGGGTTTACATTAGTCATGAGATGCCCTCTCCTCCTGCTGCAAAGCGAAAGTCTCCCGGGCGAAAAAGCCCGCAAAAATCGCCTTTCAGTATACCCCCCCCGAAATTTTGTCAAGGGGTAGGGAGTTGAGGGGAGGGTCAACAGAGATTTCAGGGCGGAAATTTTAAGTCGAACTTGAAAAATACGTCCGAACTATATACTATGGAGTCGAAAGGAGGCCATAATATGCCACAAATTATACCCATCAAAGAATTGAAAAATACTTCTGAGATTTCAGAAAAAGTGCATGCTTCTGAAGAGCCGATCTTTGTAACCCGGAATGGATACGGGGATATGGTTGTCATGAGCATGGAGATGTATGAAAGAGACCATCGCATGATGGAAATCTATGAAGCTGTAGAAGAATCCGAAGAACAGATAGCTGAAGGAAAGGGAGGAGATGCCTGGGAAGGTCTTGCTGCTCTCAGGAAGAAATATGGCATATAAGCTGATTCGCTCACAGAAATTTGATTTGGAGCTCGAAGAAAAGATTTTATACCTTCTTGTTGAAAAGCAGGCTGAACAGGGTGCTTCTCATCTGGCTGACGAAGTAGAAAATATCTATTCCAGACTGCAGGAGAACCCCGGGCAATTTCCGTATTGCCGTAATCGGATGTTGAAGAAGAAAGGCTATAAAAAAGCCATACTTTCCGGGATGGATTATGTGATTCTATTCAAGGTAGACGAAGGAAAAAAAGAGGTACATATAGACGGTATTTTCCATGATTTGGAAGACTATAAAAAGAAAATATAAGCTATGGAAAAATCATATATAGAGCACAAATTAAAGCACAACGCCTCCCGGACCCTGTCCCTCGCCAAATGGCTGGTCTTTTCGATTCTAATGGGCCTTTTGTGCGGGGTAGTTGGCGCTATATTCTACAAGGGCGTGGCTCTGGCGACCGCAGCCCGGATGGCCCACCCCTGGCTCCTCTTTCTCCTTCCGGTGGGCGGGTGCGCGATCGTCTTTCTCTACCGCCGCATGGGCTTCCAGAAGGCCATCGGCACAAATCTGGTCCTGGACGCCATACATTCCGGTGACGTGATTCCCCTTCGTCTTTCATTACTAATATTTCTCTCCACGATTTTCTCCCACCTCTCGGGTGCCTCGGTCGGCCGGGAGGGGGCGGCCCTGCAGATCGGGGGTTCCCTGGGACAGAACGTGGGCAAGCTTTTCAAATTCGACGAGAACGACCGGAACACCATCACCATGTGCGGGATGTCGGCCGTCTTCTCGGCCCTCTTCGGAACCCCGATAGCGGCTTCCTTCTTTTCCATGGAGGTAGTGTCGGTAGGGATCATGCACTATGCGGCCCTGGTGCCGTGTGTATTGTCGTCGGTGATTGCGCGAGCGATAGCGAGCCGGCTGGGGGCGCCCGCTCCTTTCTATGATATAGCGAAGGAAATCCCGGCCGCCTCTATTCTCACGGTTTCGAAAGCTGCATTGCTGGCATGCCTGGCCGGCCTGGTCTCCATCCTCTTCGTTCTGGCTTTGCACGGGGCTTCAGCCATGGAGAAGAAGTTCTTCTCCAGCCGCTATGTGCAGGCTCTGATCGGAGGCCTGGTCCTTCTGCTTCTCACCTTCCTGACCGGCTTCGATGCCCAGCGGTATAACGGTGCGGGCGTTCAGGTCATTGCGGATGCCATGAAAGGGCAGGTTCACGGCTACGACTTCCTGTTGAAAATCCTCTTCACGGCCATTTCCATCGCCTGTGCCTACAAGGGCGGAGAGATTGTCCCCTCCTTCTATATCGGAGCCACCTTCGGCTCGGCCTTTGCCAGTCTCATCGGCCTCCCGCCCGCCCTTGGCGCGGCGGTCGGAATCGGAGCCCTTTTCTGCGGCGTCACGAACTGCCCGGTCACAGCCCTCCTCATCTGTTTCGAACTCTTCGGCATGGGGGGCTGGACCTACTACCTCATCGGAGTCGCGCTCGCCTACGTCGTCTCCGGATATTTCGGGGTGTATTCGAGCCAGACCATTGTGTATTCCAAGTACCGGTCGAACTACATCAACAAGTCGACGCATATGTAAACAGTAAAAAAGCACCTGCAGGCGAATGGGGTCAGACTCCGACGGCAGGTGCCTATATTTCTGTACGCTCATGGTCCGAGGAGCGTGTCTGACCCCTTGAGCGCTACCCTCAATGGGGCGAAAAAATCCCCCGCACGCATTGCGTGCGGGGGATTTCATATTACTTATATGATATTGAGCGAATTACGCTTCCTCGGCGATAGCAGCCTGTGCGGCTGCAAGGCGGGCAACAGGTACACGGAAAGGTGAGCAGGAAACGTAGTCCAGGCCGATCTTGTGGCAGAACTCAACGGACGAAGGATCGCCGCCGTGCTCGCCGCAGATACCGCAATGGAGCGAAGGACGGGTCTTCTTGCCTTTCTCGATAGCCATCTGCATCAGCTGGCCAACGCCTTCCTGGTCCAGCTTTGCGAAGGGATCGGACTCGAAAATCTTGTTGTCATAGTAGGAGCCGAGGAACTTGCCGGCATCGTCACGGGAGAAGCCGAAGGTCATCTGCGTGAGGTCGTTGGTACCGAAGCAGAAGAACTCAGCCTGCTCAGCGATCTTGTCAGCGGTCAGAGCGGCACGGGGGATCTCGATCATGGTGCCGACTTCGTACTTCATATTGGAGCCTGCTGCCTTGATCTCCTCGTCAGCGGTTGCCTTTACGACATCCTCTACGAACTTCAGCTCCTTGGCATCAGCCGAAAGAGGGATCATGATCTCGGGAACCATGTTCCAGTCCTTGTGAGCTGCCTGAACCTTCAGGGCTGCACTGATGACGGCGCGGGTCTGCATCTTTGCAATCTCAGGATAGGTAACAGCCAGACGAAGTCCTCTGTGGCCCATCATGGGGTTCGTTTCCTTCAGGCCGTCGCAGATTGCCTTGATCTCGTCTGCAGACTTGCCGGAAGCCTTTGCGACATCGGCGATTTCGTCGTCGGTCTTGGGGATGAACTCGTGAAGAGGCGGATCCAGGAAACGGATGGTGACGGGATCGCCTTCCATAGCTTCATAGAGTTTTTCGAAGTCGCCCTGCTGGTAAGGAAGGATCTTCTCCAGAGCCTTCTCCCGCTCTTCTACGGTATCAGCCACGATCATCGCACGGAAAGGTACGATACGCTCAGGGCTGAAGAACATATGCTCTGTACGGCAGAGGCCGATGCCTTCTGCGCCGAGCTCGCGTGCCTTTGCAGCGTCGGTAGGGGTGTCGGCATTGGTCCGGACCCTGAGTCTCCGATACTTGTCAGCCCAGCCCATGATGCGGCCGAAGTCACCGCCGATACTTGCATCTACTGTGGGAACCTCGCCCTCATAGATGTTTCCGGTAGTACCATCGATAGAGATGTAATCTCCCTCATGGAAGGTCTTGCCTGCCAGAGTGAACTGCTTGTGCTCTTCATCCATCTGGATGTCACCGCAGCCGGATACGCAGCACTCGCCCATACCACGGGCAACTACGGCAGCGTGAGAAGTCATACCGCCGCGGACAGTGAGGATACCTTCTGCGGACTTCATACCTGTGATGTCCTCAGGAGAGGTCTCGAGACGGACGAGAACGACCTTCTCGCCGCGCTCTTTCCATGCCACTGCGTCATCAGCCGTGAATACGACCTTGCCGCATGCAGCTCCGGGGGAAGCGCCGAGGCCCTTGCCCAGAGGAGTGGTCGCCTTGATGGCCTTGGGATCGAACTGGGGATGAAGGAGGGTATCCAGGTTCCGGGGATCGATCATGGCAACGGCTTCCTTCTCGGTCCGCATGCCCTCGTCAACGAGGTCGCAGGCAATTTTCAGGGCTGCCTGAGCGGTACGCTTGCCGTTACGGGTCTGCAGCATGTAGAGGTGGCCGTGCTCAACGGTGAACTCCATATCCTGCATATCGCGATAGTGCTTCTCAAGGGTGTTGCAGACATCTACGAATACCTTGAAGGCCTCGGGGAACTTCTGCTCCATCTCGGAAATATGCATAGGGGTGCGGACACCGGCTACGACGTCCTCGCCCTGGGCATTTGTAAGGAACTCACCGAAGAGACCCTTCTCGCCGGTAGCGGGGTCACGGGTGAAGGCAACGCCGGTACCGCAGTCATCGCCCATATTGCCGAAGGCCATGGACTGTACGTTTACGGCAGTACCCCAGGAATAAGGGATATCGTTGTCGCGGCGGTATACGTTCGCACGGGGGTTGTCCCAGGAACGGAAAACGGCCTTGATGGCGCCGTAGAGCTGCTCCTCGGGATCCGAAGGGAAGTCCTTTCCGATAGCCTTCTTGTACATGGCCTTGAACTGCTCAGCCAGATCCTTCAGGTCGTCCGCGTCGAGCTCAACGTCCTGCTTAACGCCCTTCTGGGCCTTCTTTGCATCGATGAGCTTCTCGAACTCGGACTTCGAAACTTCCATAACGACGTCGGAGTACATCTGGATGAAACGGCGATAGCAGTCCCATGCCCAGCGGACATTGCCGGACTGCTCAGCCAGGGAATTGACAACCTCTTCATTGAGGCCCAGGTTCAGGATGGTATCCATCATGCCGGGCATGGAAGCGCGGGCGCCGGAACGAACGGAAACGAGAAGGGGATTCTTCACGTCACCGAACTTCTTGCCGGTAATTCCTTCGAGCTTCTTGACGTACTCCTTGATCTGGCCCATGATCTCGTCATTGATCTCACGGCCGTCCTCGTAGTACTGGGTACATGCCTCAGTCGTAATTGTGAAGCCCTGGGGTACGGGGAAGTTCTCGCCGGAGCCGTCGAGCTTGATGTTCGACATCTCCGCAAGGTTTGCGCCCTTGCCGCCGAGGAGTTCACGCATGTTGGCATTTCCTTCAGTGAACAGATACACCCATTTCTTTGCCATTTGTGTCGTTCCTCCTAAAACTTATGAATAATATAGAAGCATCTAAAGCGGGGCAATTCCCGCCTTGCTGCCCATTGCCATGTACGGACAGACTTCTTCCGTCTTCACCGCACAGCGTTATAATTTTACCATATCCTGCAGCATTCGCAAGGGAAAAAAGAGCCTGCCGGAAATTTTCCGACAGGCTCCAAAATATATGTTTTACATTATTCTCAAAAATCAAATTTATCGCGGAAGTAGTCGTCGAGCTCTGCGATGGCCACCCGCTCCTGCTCCATGGAATCCCGGTCCCGGATGGTGACGGCGTTGTCGGTCTCGGAGTCGAAGTCGTAGGTCACGCAGAAAGGCGTTCCGATTTCATCCTGTCTCCGGTAGCGCTTTCCGATGGCGCCCCGGTCGTCGAACTCGCAGTTGTAATGCTTGGCGAGCTGGGCATAAATCTTTTCCGCCCCCTCGTTCAGCTTCTTGGAAAGAGGCAGGACGCCGATCTTCACGGGCGCAATAGCCGGATGGAAGTGCATGACGTTCCGGATGTCCGGCTTCTCTTCGGTGCCGATATTTTCCTCGTCGTAGGCGGCGCAGAGGAAGGCCAGAACGACCCGGTCGGCGCCAAGCGAAGGCTCGATGACATAGGGGAGATAGCGCTCGTTCTTGACGTCGTCGAAATAGGTCAGGTCCTCTCCGGAAACCGTCTGATGGCGGCCCAGGTCGTAGTCCGTCCGGTCTGCGATGCCCCAGAGCTCGCCCCAGCCGAAGGGGAAGAGATACTCGATATCGGTCGTTCCCTTACTGTAGAAGGCCAGTTCCTTGGGGTCGTGGTCCCGAAGGCGCATTTCTTCTTCCTTGATCCCGAGGGACTTGAGCCAGTCGCGGCAGAAGCCTCTCCAGTACTGGAACCACTCGAGGTCGCTGCCGGGCTCGCAGAAGAACTCCAGCTCCATCTGCTCGAACTCTCTCGTCCGGAAGGTGAAGTTGCCGGGCGTGATCTCGTTCCGGAAGGACTTTCCAATCTGGCCGATGCCGAAGGGAATCTTCTTGCGGCTTGTCCGCTGTACATTCTTGAAGTTTACGAAGATACCCTGTGCCGTCTCGGGACGGAGATATACGGTATTCTTCGCATCCTCGGTCACGCCCTGGAAGGTCTTGAACATGAGGTTGAACTGGCGGATGTCCGTGAAATTGTGCTTGCCGCAGGAAGGGCAGGGAACATTGTGGTCATTGATCCACTGGACCATCTCTTCATTGGACCAGCCGTCGGCGGATCCGCCGATATCGATGCCGTTTTCATTGGCGAAGTCCTCGATCAGCTTGTCCGCCCGGAAGCGCTCGTGGCACTCCTTGCAGTCCATCAGGGGGTCGGAAAAACCGCCCAGGTGGCCGGAAGCCTCCCAGGTCTTGGGATTCATGAGGATGGCGCAGTCGACACCCACGTTGTAGGGCGATTCCGTGACGAATTTCTGCCACCAGGCGCGCTTTACATTATTCTTGAGCTCAACGCCGATGGGCCCGTAGTCCCAGGTGTTCGCCAGCCCGCCGTAGATTTCCGAGCCCGGGTAAATAAAGCCCCGGTTCTTGCAGAGCTGGATGATTTTGTCCATTGTCTTTTCCATTGCACTTCCCGCTTTCTTTGATATTTGCTGAAGGCTCCCCTGAAAGGGGAGCTGTCACACGAAGTGTGACTGAGGGGTTTTATTTAGATGTATAAAGCACATATGAATCCGGCGCGACGGTGGTTCCGTAGGCGGATTCGAGGCCGCCGCCCGTTTCGCCGCTGTCCGCGATATCCGTCACGGTGTCCGAAACATAGGTAATTTCGCCGGGCACGCGGATGTGGAGGCTTTCGTTTACGATGACCACGTCCTGGTCGTCCAGATCACTTAAGGAATCGGCCGCCACCGCTTCCCCCTTCTCTTTCCCGACCACCGGGCAGAGGGGCTCGGAGAAGCTGTATCCCGCGGCCTTTGCCCCGGAGACGCTTCCGATGTAACAATTGTATCCGCTGTAGTCGGCATAGGTCTGTGCATTCGTGTAGGTCGTCCGCACATAGGCCGTATTGTCCTTGACGTGAACCGCAGCCAGTTTGGCTTTGCCGATTTCAGTTCCTGCTTCAGAATCTGCAGCCGCGCTGTCTGTGCCGGTCTCCGCAGCCGCCCGGTCGGAACTGTTGAAATCCTCAATGGACTTTTTCACGGAAGCCTTGATATTCGCCGCGTCCGTGTCGAGTCCGTCCACGGGAACGACTTCTTCGAGAACCAGGCTCCCGTCGTCCTTCACGGTCAGGGTCGTGACGTCGGCTTTCTTATAGAAGACATCCTTCGCGTAGAGGACGCCGAGGATGATGCATACGATGGCCGCCACGATGACGCCCGTCGCGATCTCCAGCTTCATCTTCGCGACTTCCCGCTTCCGCTGCCGCTTCTTCTTCAGCCGCCGGTACTCGTCGGAATTGATCTGTCTCTTTTCCGGTCCTTCGCTCATGAACCTTCTCCCAAATGAATCCTTGCTGAATTCGTCTCTCCTGAGACGCGCCAAAACATTATACCCATCCGCACCTGCTTTTTCAACATACTTGTAAAAGCAAGATATATGGATGTCATTTGTTGGATTCAAATCCTTTTGCCACTGGTGGCCTCGCTTGGGGATGTCATTTGCTGGATTCAAATCCTTTTTGCCACTGGTCGCCCCGCCTGGGGATGCCATTTGCTGGATTCAAATCCTTTTTGCCACTGGTCGCCCCGCCTGGG
>ONBT01000040.1:14065-39640 GCA_900316075.1 uncultured Lachnospiraceae bacterium
TCCTTTTTGCCACTGGTCGCCCCGCCTGGGGATGCCATTTGCTGGATTCAAATCCTTTTGCCACTGGTGGCCCCGCCTGGTGGTGTCATTTGCATGAAACGCCCTTATTTTGCCCCGGGGAACTGCAGGAATTCCTCCGACTTGAAAGTATGCCCGGAGTTGCGCTTGCGGTAGCCTTCGACGATGGATGTGAATTCTTCTTCCACCGGCCTTGAAAGGACGAAGGAATAGAGCCTGCCGATTTCCGCGCTCTCCACATACCGCAGGGCATAGAGGCAGTCGGGCGAGACAGGAATTGCGTCTCCGAACTTGCCGGCGCAGTCTTTACAGAGGGCCCCGTGCTTTGCGAAGGAAAAGTGGGTGAGACCTTCCTTCTTCCCGCAGGAGGTGCAGGAGAAGGCATCGGGCCAGTCACCGTTCAAGACCGTGGTCCGGAGAAGGTAGATTTCCTTAACAAGAGTTAGGGGAATCTTCCTCGCCGTCATGGCTTTCATCGTAGCGTAGAGCAGGAGAAGGCGGTCCGACTCGTCGAGTCCTTCCTTCCCGTAGTAGTCCGCCACTTCCAGAAAGAAGCTCCCGTAGAGGACGCAGTCCAGGTCAGAAGCCACCTTTTCGAAGTACTCCGAAATGTCCGCCCGCCGCAGGGTGTAGGAAGACCGTCCCTCGTAGAGGTCGAAGGTCCCGTAGGAAAAGGGATTGGTCGCGGCCAGGAGGTGGGAAGTCGGCCGCCGGGCCCCGTTCGCGAAAGTAGTGATCCGGCCCCGCTCCCGGGTCAGAAGGACCAGCCGCCGGTCGTTCTCCCCCACCGGGGTGGAAGCGAGAATCATGCCGGTGACCGTGATTTCATTGTTGTCACTCATAATTCAGGCCTGCATGATCGAATTACCTGCGAGAAGCGCAACACGCACTGCGTATCACTTCTCGTCTTCACTCCGATAGCCAAAGTTCTTGACCATGATATCCGATTCCCGCCAGTTCTTTTTCACTTTGACCCATATTTTCAGGTTCACCCGGTTGCCAAGGAGCCTTTCAATTTCATATCGGGCATCCGAGCCAATCCGTTTCAGCATGGCCCCGCCCTTTCCGATGATGATGCCCTTATGGCTGTCCTTTTCGCAGAAGATGGTGGCTTCGATGTCTGTGATGGCAATGTTGCTGTCATCCTCGTCATAATTTTTAGGTCCGCGAGCTCCGGCCCCACTGCTCTTACTACCGCGGCCTCTGCCCTCCGGCTTGTACCCGCTCTCCTCGTAGGTCCGGTCCTTCATAGACTCGATGGTAACAGCAATGCCATGGGGGATTTCCTTGTCCAGGGCATAAAGAGCCTTCTCCCGGATGATCTCCGCCACAATCTGCCGCATGGGCTGGTCGGTAAGCTCGTCGTCCGGGAACAGGGCAGGACCTTCCGGCAGGAAGTTAAAAATTTCATCGATGAGGCCGTCCGTCCCCTGACCGGTCTTGGCCGAAAGGGGCACTATGGCCGCGAAGTCATGGAGCTTCCGATAGGCCTCGATGACCGGCAGAATTTCCTCATGCTTCTTCGTGTCGGTCTTGTTGATGACCAGGATGACCGGGGCCTCGACACCGTCGAGAGAAGCCGCAATCCGGCTGTCCCCCGTGCCCACGAAGGGGTCCGGCTCAATCAGCCACACGATGACGTCCCCGTCCTTGGTCCCGGCCTTCGTCTCCCGCTCCATATAGGATCCCAGGGAATTTTTCGCCTTCTGGATACCCGGCGTATCGACAAAAATGATCTGCCCCCGGTCGGGCACCGTCAGCACCGTCCGAATCCGGTTCCGCGTGGTCTGGGGCTTATTCGAGGTAATCGCAATCTTCTCCCCGATCAGAGTATTCATCAGGGTCGACTTCCCGACGTTCGGCCGGCCGATCAAACTCACAAAGCCGCATTTTGTATTCTTCTCTTCCATTTTTCCTCTACAATTCCCACTATTTAACCGTACCTGTCAATCCGATACAATCCCGTACAATTTCGTTCAATATTTCTGCCTCTTCCAGCGTGTGTGAAAAATAGGTTTGACAGGCACGCCAATAGTGCAAAAAATTGGCACAATTACAAGCTCTCGACCTTGTCGAAGAGGGCAGCTGCCGCGCGGACCTTGTCCTCGTTTCCGATGACGCAGAGGTGGTTCTGGTCCATGGCGGCTCGCACAGGGCTCGCCAGCGCCCGTATGTCTTCGACACCCGCGTCGAGAATCTGGTCCCGGGTCTTCTGGATATCCTCATCGGTCAAAACCGACAGGTAATGAGCAATGTCCCGGCTACCCTCCTGGGCCGGCGTCCGGGGCGTGTCAATGTTTCCGATGGTCCCGATGACATACTTCGTCATGTCCCGGTCGGATACATCGAAATACTCGAGGTAGTCCGCCGTTTTCGCAAAGACTTCATTCGACCGCGTCAGATGGGGGTCCCGGTAGGTCGCAAAGGAGACGTCCCCGCTTCTCGAGAACTGGCCCCCGCAGCCGTAGGCCCCGCCCTGAACCCTTATGTTCTGCCAGAAGTAGTCGTAGGAAAGAATGGTCTTAAGAATCTCCATGGCCCCGGTATAGTCGTAGCCGGCCTCCCGGAAGGAACCGCCTCTGGCCACATACTGAACCTGGGCCGCCGTGCAGAAGCCTTCGTTTGCGGCATTGAGGACCGGCTCTGTCTGCGTCCAGCCCGCATCCTCATCTGAAAGCCGGTCCGTGTAGGCAGAAATCCCCTGCAGGACCTGCGTCAGAGCTTCTCTTTCTCCCGTCGTGCTGACCAGGAGCTTCCCCTTCCGGAAAATGCGGGAAGCAAGGGCGGTGAGGTCAGCTACGAGACGGGATTTATTAGTATCATAATGCTCGAATACGTCCCGGATGAACTCGTAGTAGGCGATGCCGGAAAGGGCGTCGGATACGAGGCCCTGTTTGGAGTAGGCGCTTCGGGTCCGAAGGCGCGCGATGCCCGTCCCGTCCGTGAGGAAGCGGTCCCGGCAGCCCGAGTAGTCCTGCTTCACAAGTTCGAAGAGGCGGCCGGTGTCCGAGAAGTCCGGCTGCAGCGTCATCTCGGAAATCAGTTTCAGGGCGTTTTCGAATTCGGTATACAAAAATTTCGCCCGGACTTCGTAGAAGATGCGGAAATCCCCCTTTGCCGGGTCGACCGTGTAGGTCTTGACCAGCGTATTTACGCCGCCCGTATGGAGGAAGACCTCCTTCGCGAAGTCGGGATAGGCCCGGACCTCCGTATCCATGAGGCCCATTATGTGGGACAGGAAGGAAAGACGCGCTAGTTCCGCGTAGTCGATGTCCGTCACGTCAAACATCAGGGACAAATAATGTATACCGTTTGTATCGACATCGTGCCATATGACCGGCACCCCGCCGACTTCATGCTCTTCATTACTGAAGGGGGAAATCTTCCGCCTGAGGTCCGCGCGGGAAAGCATGGGAATCTTCGCCAGGGTCGCCGGGTCCTCTTCCTCCTCCTGGAAGGCGCGAAGACGGGCGGTTTCAGCGACCACGTCCTGAATCTCAGCCTCCGACATGGCGGCCTTCTTCTCAGCCAGAGACTGCCGCAGGGCCTCGTCCTTCTCGCTGGCCAGGCCCGGATGGGGCGTGAGAATCACGAGCGACCCGTGGGGATTGTCGAGGAAATACTTCTGCACCAGGTCCTCGAAGTAGCGCGTATCAAGCTTCTTTTTCAGGCTGTCGTAGATTTCGATTCCATAGAGACTAATGAAGGGCTTCGTGTCATCATAGAGCCAGGCGTCTAAGAGCCCCAGCCCCCAGAGAAGGCCTTTGGGGAAGGAGCCGAAGTCCGCCTCCCGGAACTTGAATTCGGATGTCTTGATGGCGCCCTCGAGTGCTTTCTTGTCAATGCCCTTTTTGACCTGCTCGGTCAGGACCTTCTTTACGATATCGAGAAATTCATCAATGTGTTCCGGGTCCGAGCCTTTCAGTTCAACGGAAAATGTCGGCTGTTTGATGGAGGAATCGTACCCGCCCATGATGTCGGTCGCGATTCCGACTTCCGCCAGGGCCTTCCGAAGGGGCGCTCCGGGGGTGTTCAGAAGGACCTGGTCCAGGATGTCGAAGGCATAATAAAGCTCCGCATCTTCCGTGTCCCCGACCACCTTGGTCAGGGCGATGTAGGTCTTCTGCTTCGTGTCCTCGTCGGCAGCGACCGGGTACTCCTCTTCGACCCGGACCGGCTCTTTGAAAGGCTTCTGGGTCGCAATCGTCGAGTCGAGGTCGATTTTTTCATACTTCGACAGGTACTCGCGGTCCAGATATTCCAGCCGCTCCGCCATGTCGCAGTCCCCGTAGAGGTAGATATAGGAATTGCACGGATGATAGTAATGTCTGTGGAAATCCAGGAACTTCTCGTATGTAAGTGTCGGGATTACATCCGGATTGCCGCCGGAATCGTGGTGGTAGGCTGTGTCCGGATAGAGAGACCGCATGATGGCGTTTTCCAGCATGTCGTCCGGAGAAGAATAGGCCCCTTTCATTTCATTATAGACGACACCGTTGATAGTAAGGCCGTCGGAAGCGTCCTTCATCTCATAGTGCCAGCCCTCCTGGCGGAAGAGCTCCTCATGGTGATAGATATTGGGATGCAGTACCGCATCCATATAGACGTCCATGAGGTTTTTGAAATCCTTCTCATTCGTGGACGCCACGGGAAAGACCGTCTTGTCGAGATAGGTCATGGCGTTCAGGAAAGTATTGATGGAACCCTTCACCAGCTCCACGAAGGGGTCCCGGACCGGATACTTGTCCGAGCCGCAGAGGACAGTGTGCTCGATGATATGGGGCACCCCGGTCGAGTCGGAAATCGGTGTCCGGAAGCCGATATAAAAGACCTTGTTGGGGTCGGTATTTTCAATGACCGCAGCCCGCGCCCCAGACTTTTTGTGCCGCAGGACATAGCCCGTCGAATGGATGTCGACCAGGTTCTCTTTCTTTTCCAGTTCCCATGTATCCGGAATATTTTTCATCTATTCATTTCTCCTTGTTCTTACCAAAATGAGGATATTCACACAAATGGCATCCCCTACAGAACCCTGCCGGGGCAAAAATCATGCCTATCCCACAAACGACATCCCCTACATGGCTCCACCGGGGCCCACAAACGACATCCCCTACATGGCTCCACCGGGGCAAAAATTGCAGTTTTTCCGCAAATGACACCCCTACTGTTTTACATATACATCAAGCTTGTTGTAGGGGATTTCGACCCCCGCCTCATCCAGGGCAGCTTTCGCGTCTTCGAGGAGGGCGAAACGGACGTCCCAGTAATTCTTTGTAGGCAGCCAGAAGCGGACGCCGAGATTGACGGAGGAGTCCGCCAGTTCCTTGACGAAGACCTTGATATCCTTGTCCTCGGCCCGGTCCGCCTTGTCGACGAAGCACATGAGTTCCTTGCCGACGACACCTTTGAGCAGGGCCTTGGCTTTCTTGATATCCGCGTCGTAGGCAACCGGAATCACGATGTCCATCATCCGCTTGTCGGCCGCCGTCACATTGGTGAGGCTTGAATTCGCCAGGACCCCGTTCGGCACCACGATAATCCGGTTGTCGATAGTCTGCAGCTTCGTGTAGAAGGTGGAAATCTCCGCCACCGTGCCTTCGTTCCCGTGGGTATCTTCGATGATATAGTCCCCAACCCGGAAAGGATGAAGGAGAAGAATCAGCACCCCGCCGGCAAAGTTTGAAAGGGAACCCTGCAGGGCCAGGCCGGCCGTCACACCGAGAGAGGCGATGAAGGCGGAAATCGATGTGGCCGTCACGCCGAAGAAGCCCAGAATAATGCAGATCAGAAAGAAGAGCCCGACCCCCTTCACGACGGAAGAAGTGAACTGGATGACCCCGGTCTCCATCTTCCGCCTCTTCATGCCCTTGGCTGCGGCGGAGACGATGAAATTGATGATCTTCCGTCCCAGCCACCAGAAAACCAGGGCCAGGATGACCGCCCAGATGAAAGAAACGGCCTTGGGCAGGAAGGCTTCCATATAGGATTTGACAACCCCCTCCTTCATGAGGGAAAGGATGTTCTGGGAAAAGATGTCTGCCATGTGTTAGCTCCATCTAACTTGTTTGCAGCAACATGTTTATCTTACCACAAGTTCCCCCTTCCTTCGACAGAAAAAATGCGCGCCGGGAGACGGCCTCCCGACAACCGTGCCTGTCCTCCTCTGTACAAAAAGTGAGCGGCGGAGGGCCTCATGCCCTCCGCCGCTCACGGCAAACCGCTGACGGGGTTTACATTATTCTCATTTCACTACCCGGACCCGGATGACTTCCGGAATGTTCCGGAGCTTTTCGACAGCCTCTTCCGTGATGGGGGAGTCGAGGTCCAGGAGGGCGTAGGCATACTTGCCGCGGGTCTTATTTGCCATGTCGGAAACATTGATGTTCTCGTCGCCGAAGACGCGCGTGTACTGGGTGATGACGCCCTTCTCATTCTTATGAAGGATAGCGACGCGGGAAACGGTCTGGCAGACGCCCATGTCGCAGTCGGGATAATTGACCGAATGCTTGATATTTCCGTTCTCGACAAAGTCCATGAGCTCGAGAACCGCCATTTTCGCGCAGTTGTCCTCGGCCTCGGCCGTCGAAGCCCCGAGATGGGGGGTCGCGATGACGCCCTTGTGGCCGACCGTCGTGGGGTTGGGGAAGTCCGTCACATAGTGCTTCACGATTCCGTCGTCGATGGCCTTCAGGATTGCGGGCTCGTCGACCAGCAGGTCCCGGGCGAAGTTCAGGACGACGACGCCCTTTTTCATCTTCGAAATCGCATCGGAGCCAATCATACCCTTCGTGGAATCGAGAAGGGGCACATGCACCGTGATGAAGTCGCAGTTCTTGTAGATATCATCGGCCGAAACGACGTGGTGAACGTCCCGGGACAGGTCCCAGGCCGCGCCGACAGAAAGGTAGGGGTCATAGCCGTAGACGTCCATGCCCAGCGCCAGGGCGGCGTTAGCGACCCGGATGCCGATGGCCCCGAGCCCGATGACGCCCAGCTTCTTTCCGGCAATCTCATTTCCGGCGAAGTTCTTCTTGGCCTTTTCCATGGACTTTGCGATATCCGGGTCTGCGGCATTGTCTGCCACCCACTTATTTCCGCCGATGATGTCGCGGCTTGCAAGCAGCATACCGGCAAAGACCAGTTCCTTCACGGCGTTGGCGTTGGCGCCTGGCGTATTGAATACGACGATGCCTTTGTCCGCGCAGTCCTCGAGGGGGATATTGTTGGTGCCGGCCCCGGCCCGGGCGATGCCAATCAGCTTATCAGAAAAAGTCATGTCGTGCATCTTCGCGGACCGCACAAGAATCACATCCGCATCGTCGGTGCTGTCCGTCTCCCGGTAGCTGTCCGTGAAGAGGTCCAACCCGTCGTCACTTATATTGTTGAGGCAGTTATAGAGGTACATTGCTTCTCCTTCCTTAATAGATCACCACTCCCGTCCCTGCGGGCAGGTAACTGTATATCCACTTGGCGTCGTCGATGTTCAGGCGGATGCAGCCGTGGGACAACTGCTTTCCCAGCTTCCCGTTCAGGATTTCCATCGTGTTCTTCTTGTACAGAACCGAATGGAAGAGGTACTTGCTGCCGATGAAGGACGTGAAATAATAGCAGGTGTAATTGTCCCCGCTGAAGGACCTTCCCCGACCGCCCAGATAATACTGGCCCGTCGGAGTGGCATTGTTGACGCCCGTCGCGCAGTAGACGACCCGGACCGGTTCCCGGGCCCCGGTATTGCCCCGGTAGATGCCGACCCGGTTCAGGGTCCGGTCGACAATCAGGCAGTAGTCGGACTTGCTGGCCGCCTGCTGGGCGACCCTCCGCATGGTCTTGGTCTCCTTTGCCGCTGCCGGCGACTGCCAGGTCAGAACTGCCTGAGGAATGTTCGCCTGAATCTGGTACTCACTGGCCGGAACCACCGCGACCGGAAAGTCGGCGACCGTTTCTTCCCCGGCTCCCGACCGGCCTTCCGCCATGCCGTGTTCGAGGTAATGATAATAATATAATTCCAGTTTTCCCCCGAAGGCCGCCACGAGGTCCGGATACCGGGCTGCATAGGAATAGACATTGAAGTCCTGGGTGGCCCGCCGTCCCTCTTTCATCCCGTATTCGAGGAAGTGATGAAGGGGGAAATTGATGTCCCCGGTAGCCCTGGTCTCCGCCAGCACATCCGGATTGTAATAGAGGTACCAGTCAATATTGAAAATCGGACTGTAGTCCGTCTTCGCCTCTGCCGTCACCGGAAATGAAAATAACACTCCGCCGACAAAGACTGCCGCGCAGATTATCGCAGCCAGCCGCTTCCAAGCAGCATTCATAGGCTCCTCCTCCCCGTGCCTGTCAAATCGATACGATCCTGTACAATTTTCAAGACTGAAAGGTCCTGTTTTCAAGCCTCTCAGGAAACTGAAAAATCGGCGTTGACAGGCAAACTATCAGCTGTTTGCCTTCTCGAAGGCCTCCATAAATTCGACCAGTTTCTCGACGCCGGCTCTGGGCATTGCATTGTAAATCGAAGCCCGCATGCCGCCGACGGTCCGGTGACCCTTGAGATTCTCGAGGCCGGCGGCCTTCGACTCGGCGACGAACTTGGCGTCGAGGTCCGCGTCTCCGGTAACGAAAGGCACGTTCATGATGGACCGGTCTTCCTTCCGTACCGTGCCCTTGAAGAGCTTCGACTGGTCGAGGAAGTCGTAGAGAATCTTTGCCTTTTCTTCGTTCCGCCTGCCCATCTCCTTGAGGCCGCCCATCTCCTTCAGCCACTTGAAGACGAGGCCGCAGATATAGATTCCGTAGCAGGGAGGGGTATTGAGAAGGGACTCCTTCTCGGCCATGAGCTTATAATTCATGATGTCCGGCGTGTAGGGCTTGACGTCGTCGGTCAGGAAGCTGTTCTTCGCGATGACAATCTGCACACCCGCGGGCCCTACATTCTTCTGAACCCCTGCGTAGATGAAGTCATATTTCGTCACATCCATGGGCTCCGAAAGGAAGCAGCTTGAAACATCCGATACAAGCGGCCGGCCCTTGGTATTGGGAAGGGTATGGTACTTGGTCCCGTAAATCGTATTGTTCTCGCAGATGTAGACATAGTCCATATCATCCGTGATGGGAAGGTCGCTGCAGTCGGGGATATAGCTGAAGGTCTTGTCCTTCGAGGACGCTAGTTCTACCGCCTCGCCCTGCTTTGCAGCCTCCTTGAAAGCCTTGGTCGCCCACTGACCCGTGATGATGTAGCCTGCCTTCTTCTTCAAAAAGTTCATCGGAATGCCCGCAAACAGAAGGTGGGCGCCGCCCTGCAGGAAGATGACGCTGTAGTCGTCAGGAATGGAGAGAAGCTCCCGGAGATCCGCCTCAGCGGTCTTGATGATGTCGTCAAACATCTTCGACCGGTGAGACATTTCCATGACACTCATCCCGCAGCCGTGATAATCAAGCATCTCGGATGCGGCAGTTTTCAGAACCTCCTCGGGCAGCACGGCCGGCCCTGCGGAAAAGTTGTAAACTCTGGACATTTCTTCTCTCTCCTTTTCTATATGCAAATTTGCAGGCAATTATATCACTTCACTGCAGTAAAGTCACTCTCATCGAAACATTCCGAAATCGGCTTGCCGGGCGCCACCATGGGCCAGACCTTGTCGTCCTTATTGATGATACAGTCAATGACCACGGGCTTCTTCGATGTAAGCGCTTTCAGGAAGACTTCATTGAATTCCTCCCGCGTCGTGGCCCGATAGCCCACGCAGCCCATGGCCTCCGCCAGCTTCACGTAGTCGGCCCCGTCGTCAAGGACCGTGGCACTGTAGCGCTCCCCGTAAAAGAGGTCCTGCCACTGGCGCACCATACCGAGGACGTGATTATTCATGATGACTTCGATGACGGGAAGGTCGTTGTGCTCGGCGGTGATGAGCTCGTTCATGTTCATGCGGAAGCAGCCGTCGCCGGCGATGTTGATGACGGTCGCGTCCGGGCGCGAGGCCTTTGCGCCGAGCGCCGCCCCCAGCCCGTAGCCCATGGTGCCCAGGCCCCCGGACGTGAGCAGGGTCCGCGGCTTCGAGAAGCGGTAGTACTGGGCTGCCCACATCTGGTGCTGGCCGACTTCGGTCACCATGACCGCCTGCCCCTTCGTCTTTTCATAGATCTCATGAATAATATAAGGCCCGTTCAGCCCCTCCTCCGGCACTTTGACCGGATACCGGTTCTTGAGATCGATGATGTGCAGCATCCACCCGCTGTGGTCGAACTTTTTATCTTTTAAACGTGCGTTTATTCGTTTCAATATCTCTTTCGCATCACCGATTACTGCCGCGTCGACAAGGACATTCTTGTTCACTTCGGCAGGATCTACATCAAACTGCAGTTTCTTGGCCCTGGCCGCGAAGGTCTTGGGATTGCCGAGAACCCGGTCCGAAAAGCGGGTGCCCACCGCGATCAGAAGGTCGCACTCCGAAACGCCGAAGTTTGAAACCTTGGTCCCGTGCATGCCCAGCATGCCAGTGAAGCGGGAATCGGTCTCATCAAAGGCCCCCTTTCCCATCAGGGAGTCGCAGACCGGAGCGTCGACCAGCTCGGCAAATTCTTTGAGCTCCTCTGAGGCTCCGGAGATGACGCAGCCCCCACCGACGAAGATATAGGGCTTCTTGGCCTTCGTAATCAGGCGGGCCGCCTCGTCTAAGTCTTCGTCCGTAATCGTGGAAACCAGCGGGCCCGGCGCTTCTATTATTTCTTTTTCATAATTGCACTTGGCCGCCGTCACGTCCTTCGTGATGTCCACGAGGACCGGGCCCGGCCGCCCCTTCTTCGCAATCCGGAAGGCCCGGCGCAGGGTGGGCGCCAGATCATGCACATCCTTCACGATGAAATTGTGCTTGGTGATGGGCATGGTAATGCCGGCGATGTCCACCTCCTGGAAGGAATCCTTGCCGAGAAGGGGAACCGTCACATTGCATGTAATGGCCACGAGCGGCACGGAATCCATCTGGGCCGTCGCAATCCCCGTGACAAGATTTGTTGCCCCGGGGCCGGAGGTCGCCATGCAAACGCCCACCCTGCCGGAGGCCCTTGCGTAGCCGTCCGCGGCGTGGGCCGCCCCCTGCTCGTGACTCGTCCTTATGTGACGGATCTCATCCCCGTGTTTATATAGTGCGTCGTAGACATTGAGAATCGCCCCGCCGGGGTAGCCGAAGACCGTATCGACCCCCTGCTCCTTGAGGCATTCCACGACGATTTCTGCACCGGTTAACTGCATCGAACTCTCTTCTTTCTTATCTTTGTTCCTCCGGCAGGGCCAGGACCGCTCCCCGCGCGCCGGAGGTGACCAGGGCGCAGTAGCGCTTGAGGTAGCCTTCATTTACGGAAGGGGTCCGCGGCTTCCACTCGGCCCGGCGCGCAGCAAGCTCTTCATCAGAGACCTGCAGGGTCAGCTCCATCTTCGGAATGTCGATATGAATCATGTCCCCTTCATGCACCAGAGCAATCGGACCGCCGACCGCCGCTTCAGGCGACACATGACCGATGGCAGCCCCGCGGGAGGCGCCGGAGAAGCGCCCGTCGGTAATCAGGGCAACCGTGGAACCAAGGCCCATGCCGACAATTGCCGACGTGGGATTCAGCATCTCCCGCATGCCGGGGCCACCTTTCGGGCCTTCGTAGCGGATGACAACGACGTCGCCTTCATGGATGTCCCCGCCCTTGATGGCGGCAATCGCATCCTCTTCGCAGTCAAATACCCGGGCCGGGCCGTCGTGGACCAGCATCTCCGGGGCAACGGCACTGCGCTTTACGACGGAGCCATCCGGAGCCAGATTTCCTTTCAGCACCGCGAGGCCGCCGGTCTTACTGTATGCCTTGTCAACCGGACGGATGATTTCCTCGTCCATATTGACAGCATTCTTGATACAGTCTCCGATAGTCTTCCCGGTGACCGTCATACAGTCCCGATTGATGAGGCCGATGTCGTCGAGCTCCTTCATGACTGCATAGACACCGCCGGCTTCGTTCAAGTCCTCCATGTAGGCAGCGCCGGCCGGAGCCAGGTGGCAGAGGTTTGGCGTCTTCTCGGAAATCGGATTTGCATAGGAAATGTCGAAGTCAAAGCCGATTTCGTGGGCGATGGCCGGAAGATGCAGCATGGTATTGGTGGAGCAGCCCAGGGCCATGTCCACAGTAAGGGCATTGATGATACTCTCCTTGGTGATGATGTCCCGGGGCCTTATATTATTCTTGAGACACTCCATGACGGTGTAGCCGGCCTTCTTGGCGAGGGCCAGGCGGTTCGAATAGACCGCGGGGATCGTGCCGTTGCCGCGGAGGCCCATGCCGATGGCCTCGGTCAGGCAGTTCATGGAGTTTGCCGTGTACATGCCGGAGCAGGAGCCGCAGGTCGGGCAGACGTGCTCTTCGTAGTTCTCGACGTCATCTTCGGTCATGGTCCCGGCCGCGTAGCTTCCGACCGCCTCGAACATGGAGGACAGGCTGCGCTTCCGCTTGTCGACGTGGCCGGCCAGCATGGGACCGCCGGAAACGAAGACCGTGGGAATATTGAGCCGGGCCGCCGCCATCAGAAGACCGGGCACATTCTTGTCGCAGTTGGGAATCATGACCAGGGCGTCGAACTGATGGGCCAGGGCCATGCACTCGGTGGAGTCGGCAATGAGGTCGCGGGAAACCAGACTGTACTTCATTCCGATGTGGCCCATCGCGATGCCGTCGCAGACCGCGATGGCCGGGAAGACAACGGGCATGCCGCCGGCTTCGGCGACGCCCAGCTTGACGGCCTCCGTAATCTTGTCGATATTCATGTGGCCGGGAACGATTTCGTTGAAGCTTGACACGATGCCGACCAGGGGCTTCTTCATCTCCTCCGCCGTGAACCCGAGGGCGTGAAAAAGGCTGCGAGCCGGTGCCTGCTGCATTCCGGCTTTTACATTGTCAGATCTCATATTTTTCTCCTATGAATAATATAAAACGCCTACACTTCTGAAAGTTTTTTGAATTCCGTCCTCCGTCACGTATTCACCGGACCAGCGACGCAATCAGGTCGCCCATCTCGCTTGTATTCAGGCAGCGAATGGAGGCCGCCCGCTGCTTCTCGTCCGGAATCAGGTCGGCTGTCCGGGCCCCGGATTTCAAGGCTTCCTGAACGGCATTTTCTATAGCGTCCGCCGCAGCGTCCTTATCAAGGCTGTAGCGCAGCATCATCGCCGCGGAAAGAATCGTCGCAATCGGATTTGCAATGCCCTTTCCGGCAATATCCGGAGCCGAACCGCCCGAAGGCTCATAGAGGCCGAACTTCGTCTCGTTCAGCGAGGCCGAGGACAGCATACCGAGGGAGCCGGAAATCATTGAAGCCTCGTCAGAAAGGATGTCGCCGAACATGTTCTCCGTCAGGACCACGTCGAACTGGGAAGGGTCCTTGACAAGCTGCATGGCGCAGTTGTCCACCAGCATAAAGGATAATGTGACCTCCGGGTAATCCTTCGCCACTTCGGAAACCACCTCACGCCAGAGTCTTGAAGAATCCAGGACGTTCGCCTTGTCGACGCAGATGACATTCTTCTTCCGCTTCATGGCGATGTCGAAGGCCTTGATGGCGACCCGGCGGATTTCGTCTTCGTTGTAGGTCAGGGTGTCGATGGCGGTCCGCTTCCCGTCGATGACCTTCGTCTCCCGGTGGCCGAAGTAGAGGCCACCGGTGAGTTCCCTCACCATCACGAGGTCGAAGCCGGCGGCTGCCGTCTTTTCCTTCAGGGGGCAGGCCTCGCGCAGCTCGTCATAGAGGCGGGCCGGACGGAGATTGGCAAAAAGGCCGAGAGACTTTCTAAGTTTTAAAAGACCGGCTTCCGGCCGCTTGTCCGGAGGAAGCCTGTACCAGGGGGAAGTCTGGGTGTTGCCGCCGATGGAGCCCATCAGAACTGCGTCCTGGGCCTTGGCCGTTTCAATAGCCTCATCCGTGAGCGGTACTCCGGTCGCGTCGATGGAGCAGCCTCCCATCAGGATATCCGTGTAATCACAGGAGAAGCCGTAGACCTCCCCCGCCCGGTCCAGAACCTTGACGGCCTCGTTCACCACCTCCGGGCCGATGCCGTCGCCCCGGATTACCCCGATCTTCATTCCCATGCCAATTGCCCTTCCTTTCAAATCTCCTGCCGCCCGGGGCTCGCGCACGGCTCGCCCCGGAACATCTGCACCATTTTAGAATAAGAAAAAGAGTTAGGCAAGGCAGGCCATCGCGGGAGCAAAGGCGCCCAAAGGCCCTGTTTGCAACCGTTTCCACAAATCTGCCCTTTTCCCCGGGGACGTGAAATTTTTCTCACAAAAAGGCCTCTGCCCTTGAAAATGTCCGCAAAAACGCCGGGAGCGCCTGCGGAATTTTCCGCAGGCGCTCCCGGCTCACACAAAGCATCACACATCAAATGGAGAATTCATATAATATTCAGCGTCAGCCGCTTCCGGTAGCAGGGCTCAAGGTCATCGAGAACCCGACGGGCCGCGGTGTATTCGTTCCGGTTCACCGAAATCACAAAGAGAGTATCACAGCCGCTCCGGAGACGCTCCAGAAGGGAGTTTCTCTTCTCATCCCTTGAAACAAAGACGGAGTGGCTCATCAGAAAGTCCGTCGTACACTGGCTGATGCGGCGGTTCTCCGTCGTGCAGAGGACCACGTCATTTGCCATATTCTTCCGGTCGTAGGTAAGTTTTCTCTTCTTCAATGATTTGTCCTGACTGTTCAGGTATCCATTCCAAAACCAGGCTGCGTCCCTGCAGTCCTTCTGCTGCTCCGTCTCAGGCGGCCGGCGGTTCTTTGTCCTTTCCGACAAGGTCCACCCGGACTTCCCGCCCCAGGGACTCCGCAATCTTCACGAGGAAGTCCAGGGTGGGATTGTAGGTCCCGCTTTCCATGCGGGAGATATTGGATTTCTGGGTCCCGCTAAGGTCCGCGAGCTCCTGCTGGGTCATCCGCCGCTCCTTCCGGATGGACTTGAGTTCCGCTGCGACGGCCGATCGCAGGGAGGCGGAAGAAGCGGGAACATCTCCCTCGTAACGTTTCTTCATAAAAGGCGCTCGTTTCCGGGCCGGGCGCCGCCACCCATGCATCACACACCAGGACGAAGGGGCCTACGGGCCGCTTTCGTCCGCGTCCGGGCACCACCCCGAACACGTCTTATAAGTTATCATATATGATAACTTTATGCAAGAAAAAAATGTCGGCGCGCGAAGCGCCCGAAGCGCGCGAAGCGCGCCGACATTTTTTGCGATCACATAGATGCAAGTGTTTCGAATGCGGTGTCGCGGATCAGGCACTTGCCGTGCTCCTTCGCCTCCATGATGACTCCGTCGTCGGAATAGACATTGTCGGAGAATTCCGAGATGACGAAGACGGTCTGGGCGATGTCCGCCCGCTTCTCGTCGACATTGGCCTCGAAGATGTAGAGGTCTCCGTAGTGGTAAAGGGAAGCTCTCATGGGTACGCAGGACTTGACGATGTTCTTCGAAAGGGCAACCGCCTCGTCCATATCACCAACCTCAATCCAGAGGTGGAGCTTCACTTCTTCGTCTGGCTTGTACTGGGACAGGTCGACGACCGGTGAAACCACCCCGGGCACCCGGCTGTCGGGCGGGACGTCGATGACGTCGTCCGGGGACGCAGCGTTTCCTTCCATGATGCGCTGCTGCAGTTCCTGCAGGAGCTGGCGAATGCGGGCGTTCTTGTCGTCGGAAATCTGAATCGTGACGGTGCCGTTCTTCATGACGGACATCTGGACGTTCAGGGCCTCCCCCTTGAGATCGAAATGCAGGGAGTTCTTCGCCTCCGTCAGAATATCCCGGAGGAAAGCTTCCGCCTTTCCCCGGTCTTCCATAATATCGTTTATCTCAATGCCCCTCTCGGACATCTCTTCCCGTGACATCTGGCAGCGGATCGTGTTTTTGTTGACCTTTGTGAATTTCATAAATACTGCCTCCCCTCTGTCAAAAATGCTTCGGGCTCTTCGTTTCTATACTTAATACTTCGGTAATTGTCTCGAAATATTGATACCTCCGAAATATTTGAAAAGCCCTGTCCTATAGTTCAATCATCAAAAGAATCTACAGGGTCTGCAGTCGGTATTGAAATAGAATAATATAGTACAGGAGATGGGGCTCGAACCCACATGATGTCGCCATCGTCAGATTTTGAGTCTGATGCGTCTGCCATTCCGCCACTCCTGCTTGTGGTTCTACAAGTATCCTAGCACAAGCAGTGGGAAAGGGCAAGGCGGGCGCCCTGACAAAAAATGCAGGCTGTCGCAGGAATGATGAATTTTTCCGCGCGGACAGCAAGGCAAAAAAGCAGACCCGCCACGGAGGCTTACATTATCCTCGAATCTCTTTTTCAAGCTTCCCGAAAATCGGGAAGCAGTCGAAGGTGGCGAAGTAGTCGGAAAGGGTCTCAGCCCGGCGAATGAGATCAAAAGTCCCGTCCTCGTGGAGGAGGATCTCCGCCGACCAGAGGCGGCCGTTGTAGTTGTAGCCCATCGAAAAGCCGTGGGCACCGGTGTCGTGGATGAAGAGGAGGTCTCCCATTTCAATTTCGGGCAGCATGCGGTCGATGGCGAACTTGTCATTGTTCTCGCAGAGGGAGCCCGTCACGTCGTACTTGTGGTCGCAGGGGGCGTCCTCCTTCCCCATGACCGTGATGTGGTGGTAGGCCCCGTACATGGCCGGCCGCATGAGGTTGGCGGCGCAGGCGTCGACGCCGATGTACTCCTTGTAAATATGCTTGCAGTTGATGGCCCGGGTGACCAGGGCTCCGTAAGGGCCCGTCATGAAACGACCCATTTCCGTGAAGAGGGCGACGTCACCGAGTCCGGCAGGCACGAGGATTTTTTTGTATACCTTTTCAACGCCGGCGCCGATCTTTGCAATGTCGTTCGGTTCCTGGTCCGGCGTGTAGGGAATGCCGACACCGCCGGAGAGGTTGATGAAGGAAAGCGATACCCCGCACTGTTCCTTGATCTCGACCGCCAGCTTGAAGAGGTCCCCGGCCAGGGTCGGATAGTAGTCGTTCGTCACGGTGTTCGACACGAGGAAAGCATGTATACCGAAACGCTTGGCGCCCTTGGCTTTCAGAATCTTGAAGGCTTCGAGAATCTGCTCATGGGTCATACCGTACTTACTGTCGCCGGGATTATCCATAATGGAATTGCTTACCGCGTAGAAGCCGCCCGGATTGTAGCGGCAGCAGATGGTTTCGGGAATCTTCCCCAAAGTCTTTTCCAGAATATCGATCTGGGTGAAGTCATCGAGATTGATGATGGCCCCGTATTTGGCCGCCAGGGCGAATTCCTCTGTCGGCGTATCGTTCGAGGAAAACATGATCTCATCGCCCGAGAAGCCCGTGGCGTCGGAAAGTATAAGCTCCGCGGCGGACGAGCAATCCATGCCAAAGCCGTAGTCCTTCATTATTCTCATGATGAAGGGATTGGGTTCCGCCTTGACCGCGAAATATTCGCGGAAGCCCGGGTTCCAGGAAAAGGCGTCCTTCACAGCCGCGCAGTTCCTGCGGATGCCGGCCTCGTCATAGATATGGAAAGGCGTCGGATACTTCGCCGCAATCTCTTCCAGTTTTTCTTTCGTCGTAAACGGAATCTTTTTCATCTTGCCTTCCTTCCCATGCACGTTTTTGTTTCATCAAGAATAATGAAGCACCGGGGGCGTGTCAAGTGATAGACTTGCAAAAAAGCCCCGTTCAAAGTAAACTATCGGAGAACTTTTGCACAATACATCGGAAAAGCCGCCCGCGATAAGGAACGCTTTTTTCGAAGGCGGGCACTGCATTAGTCATAAAAAAGGAGGTATGGCCATGTGGGCAGATGAAGCGGTATTCTACCAGATCTATCCGATCGGCATGTGCGGGGCGCCCCGGCAGAACGACGGCGTGCTCGAGCACCGGATTCTTCAGGTCATCGACTGGATTCCCCATTTGAAGAAGCTGGGAATCACGGCCGTCTACTTCTCGCCGATTTTCGAGAGCGACGCCCACGGCTACGACACCCGGGACTATCGGAAGATCGACTGCCGCCTGGGCACGAACGAGGACTTTGCAAAGGTCGTCAAAGAACTTCATCAGAATAATATAAAAGTCATCATCGACGGGGTCTTCAACCACGTGGGCCGCGGCTTTTTCGGCTTCCAGGACGTGCTTCAAAAGCGCGAAGGATCTGAATACAGAGACTGGTTCAATATCAACTTCGGCGGCAACTCCCCCTATAACGACGGCCTCGGCTACGAGGGCTGGGAGGGGGCCATGGACCTCGTGAAGCTGAACCTCCGAAATCCGGCCGTTTCCGACTACCTGATCGAGTCGGTCCGGGGCTGGGTCAAGGAATTCGACATCGACGGCCTCCGCCTCGACGTGGCCTACATGGTGGACCGTGACTTCCTGAAGCGCCTGCGTTATGAGACCTCACAAATGAAGGAGGACTTCTTCCTCCTCGGGGAAATCCTGGGCGGCGATTATAAATGCATCATGAATAATGAGATGTGCCACTCGGCTACAAATTACGAGTGTTACAAGGGCTCCTGGTCGGCGCTCGCATCGGACAATCTCTTCGAGATTGTCCACTCGCTCCTCAGGCAGTTCGACACCCAGCCCTGGTCGCTGTACACCGGCATGCACCCGGTGGCCTTTGCCGACAATCACGATGTGACACGCATTGCGTCTATTCTTCCTCCGGAGAAGCTGCCCCTTGAATATGCCATTGTCTTCGGCATGCCCGGCATCCCCATGGTTTACTACGGCTCCGAGTGGGGCGTGAAGGGCGACAAGAAAGACGGAGATGACGCCTTGCGGCCGGCTATTGAAAAGCCCGAGTGGAACAGCCTGACAGATCTCATCGCGAAGATGGCGCTCGCGGAGAGGACCCAGCCCGCCCTTGTTTACGGAAACTTCCGCTCGCTGGTCCTCGAAAACCGTCACGCCCTCTTCGAGCGCGCCCTCGCACAAGGCTCGGGCGACCTCCTCTCCCGCTACACTGCGCAGAATGAGGGAATCGAAGGCGCCGAAAAGCCCGCAGAGCGCGTCCTGGTCGCCATCAATGAAGACAGCAGTCCCTACACCTTTCACGCGGACTTCCAGGCCGGTCGGGCCATCAATCTCCTTACCGGGGAATTCGTAGACTTCGGCGGCGGCCTCGAGGTTCCCGCCTACACCCCCATGTTCCTGATTCCGGACTAATATACGCTTACCTGTTAAATCCATACAATCAAATACAATTTTCTCTTCTGTTGTCCGCCATTTCTGAGGTTCTCAGGAAACTCAAAAATCAGGCTTAACAGGTGAAATATATAATCCGATATATCAAATACGAGGAAAAGGATTTCCGCGAAATGAGAGATATGGAAATGAATAGAACGGAGATCCGCCAATGAAGATCACAATCCAGTCCGGCAGCTACGACTACGTGGCCAGCCTCCAGCAGACAACGGGGACCCAAGTCTCCTATCTGCCAGCCCAGGCAGAGACGGAAGTCCCGGACGACTTCGCAAGTGTCTTGACAAGTGCCATGAGCGAGACCATAGATGCTGTGCAGCAGACCGCAGCTATGGCCGATTCCATGACTCAGATGGCAGGCGCAGTTTCGCAGGCAGCCATGGCAGGCACTCTTCAGCAGGCAGTTTCAATAAGCCATATGGCAGACGCCGTTCAGAACGCGTTGGCCGCCAATGCCCTGCTTGCTGACAATCCTGCCTACAATCCCACTGCCTATGCAGCCGGAACCATTCTGAATATTGTAAAGACTGCGACAGGCTATGTCTCAAGACCGGTCAACGAAACAGAAAGTGCTGAAAACCAGGCAAACCTGACCCAGTATGGAAATGTGAAAGGCTCTGCGAAAGCCGCCGGGAGCACGGCTTCCGCTTCCTCCACCGGCACGGTCAGTCAGACTCCTTACGCTTCTGTTGACGCCGACCTCGACGCCATCTTCACAGAGGCTTCCGAAAAGTACGGGGTGGACAAGCAGCTGCTTCTGGCTGTGGCCAAGGCCGAGTCAAATTTCCACACGGACGCCACCAGCTCTGCCGGCGCCATGGGCGTCATGCAGCTGATGCCGAAGACGGCCGAGGGCATCGGCGTCACGGACGGATACGACCCCTACCAGAATATCATGGGCGGGGCACAGATTCTCGCCAACCACCTGCAGGAGTATGACGGGGACCTGGACCTGGCCCTGGCTGCCTACAATGCCGGGAGCGGCAACGTGAAGAAATATGGCGGCGTCCCGCCCTTCACCGAAACCCGGAATTACATTACAAAAATCAAGCAGTATCTGGCTGACCCGACGCTGACTGCGCCGGGAGCCTGAAAAAAATACCAGCTCAGCAAAAAATTCCCGGGTCCACATGGACCCGGGAATTTTTTTGCTGAGCTGGTGACCGGAATCGGACCGGTGACCTCCTCACTACCAATGAGGTGCGCTACCGACTGTGCCACACCAGCTTTTTCCTGCCGCCTTTCGGGCGACTTGTAGAATATACAACACTGACGGGGAGAAGTCAAGGGAAAAATACAAAGTCTAACAAATTCTCGGAAGACCTTCTCCCTCCAGGATTCCAATAATTCGCTCACCGCCTATGGCGGTTTTCGAAATAACCACCGGACTAGTGGTTTGAGCGGCATCTTTCACCTTCCCGATCCTAGCCGCCTGCTGCCCGTAGGCCGAATGCTTCATGACGGAAAGGGCCTCGTCCGCCTCGTCTTCCGGCAGGATGCAGACCAGCTTGCCCTCATTTCCCATGTAGAGAGGGTCCAGGCCCAGAAGGCCGCAGAAATCCTTCACCTTGGGGCTTACCGGAATGGCTGCCTCCTCAATTTCAAAGGTCTGCCCGGAGGCTTCGGCCAGTTCGTTTAGGACCGTGCCCAGGCCGCCTCGGGTGATGTCCCGGAGGACATGAACGTGAAGGCCCGCATCCAGAAGGTTGGTCACCATATCAAGAAGGGGGGCGTTGTCCGAAGCGATATCGGTATCGATCTGCATCCGTTCCGAGATGATGGCCGCATGGTGGTCTCCCATGGTGCCGGAAACCAGAATCGCGTCTCCGGGAAGGGCATTCGATGCCTTGATATCGACCCCCTCCGGCACAAGGCCGACACCGGCCGTATTGATGTAGATCTCCCCGTGGCCGTTGACGACCTTGGTATCCCCGGCAACAATAAAAACGCCCGCTTCCTTTGCAGTTTCCGCCATCGAGTGAACGATCCTCTTCAGAAGGGCAATCTCCGCCCCCTCTTCGAGAATGAAGCCGCAGGTGATGTACTTGGGCTCTGCCCCCCGCATTAAAAGGTCATTTACAGTCCCACAGATTGAGAGGCGGCCGATGTCGCCCCCGCGGAACTCCGCCGGCGTTACGACGAAGGAATCCGTCGTCATGGCGATTCTCCCGGCCCCTTCCACGACAGCCGCATCCTCCATGGCATCAAGGACGGGATTTGAGAATTCCTTATCGAAGATGGCGGAAATCAGTTCTCCGGTCGCCCGGCCCCCGCTCCCGTGGACCATCATTATTTTTTCATCAGTCATATGTACTGTCTCGCAGTCTGCTGTCAGGCAATATTATGCCCGCTAACTTTTATTCGTATTTGCTAATACAGGTTCACTCTTTCTTACCGATCTGTCCGATGATTGGAAAAGTAAGAAAAACAGGAACCCTCCGTCGATACCATACAGGCCCCCTGGGGATTCATCGGCGTGCAGACCTTCCCGTAAAGGGGACAGTCATAGGGGCGGATCTTCCCCATCAGAACCTTGTCGCAGGAGCAGGCCGCGTTGGCCTTATGGTCCTCATCCAGGCCCCGGCTGCCGGCATCGAAAGCAGAATAATCTTCTTTCAGTACTCTTCCGGAACCCGCAATTTTTCCGAGTCCCCGCCAGCAGGCGTCCGCCCGCTCGAAATAGGTATCGAAGAGGGCTCTGGCCTTGGGATTGCCTTCCTTCTTCACGACCGAAGGATAGAAGTTCATGACCTTCCCCTGCCCCCGGACCTTCACGATACCGTAGAGGGAAAGAAGGATCTCTTCCCCCGAGAATCCGGAAACCCCGAAGGGGATGGAAAAGCGCTCGGCAATGGGCTTATAGACCTCCGTTCCGGTCACCACCGACACATGGCCGGGAGCCAGAAAGCCGTCAATCGGGGCTCCCTGCTCCATGAGGCAGTCAATCACCTCAGGCATGGTTTTGACCGCTGTAAGGAGCTTTACATTAGTCATGTGGTTTCTGAACAATGTGTCCACGAGAAGGCCGTAGACCGGGGCCGTCGTCTCGAAGCCCACCGCCGCGAAAATGAAGGTAGTGGCAGGCTCTTTTTCCGCCATAGGAATAATATCCATGGGCGAGTACACCATCTCGACCCGGGCTCCCCCGCCCCGGGCCGCGCTCAGATTCTTCGGTGTGGACCCCGGCACCCGGATGAGGTCGCCGAAGGTCACGATGCAGGTCCCGGGCTCGCCCGCGAGGGCCAGCAGCCGGTCCACATAGGCGGAAGGCGTCACGCAGACCGGACAGCCCGGCCCGCTCAGAAGGTGGATTTTCGGCGAAAGCAGGGAGGGAATCCCGTTCTTCGCAATGGCCGCCGTGTGGCTGCCGCAGACCTCCATGATGTTCATGTCCGGCCCATCGTAGGAGCGGAGATATTCTTTTACAGCATTAATATCCAAATCGGTCTCCTTCAGGCGCCCGGCTTTCCAGAACCACAATTATGCAATGCATATAATTTGGCGCCCGACTTTGCAAGATCATAGTCATGCAATGCATATAATTTCTGCACCAGGCATCTCAATCGGCAAATTCTTCCAGCTCTTTGAAAATATCATCCATCTCGTCGCCTTCATTTTCGGTGACCTTCTGCAGGATGCAGCCGGCATGGACGAGGACCCGGTCGCCTGGCTTCACGTCCACGAGGCCGCTTCGGGCCTCGACGATATTTCCGTTGAAGTCGACCGTGGCCGTGCCTTCGCTTTCATTCATTTTCAAAACCCTGCCGGGCAATGCGACACACATAAAAACCTCCAATTTTCAGGGGATGTCATTTGCAAGATAGCCTTCTTCCTGTGACCCCGCAGCACCCTCTGGGGATGCCATTTACCTGAAAATACCGTTTTTGCACCCCTGCATTGACCTACGGGGATGTCATTTGCGGAAATGCCCTCTTCCTGCGACCCCATAGAACTCTCTGGGGATGTCATTTGCGAGATAGCCCTCTTCCTGTGACCCCGCAGCACTCTCAAGGGATACTGTTTGTGGAAAAACATGTTTTTTTGCCCACCTAATGTTCTTCTACTTGTGAGAATGTAAGCAGATACATCTGCCCCAGAAAGAGTCCTCCATCCCCAGGCGGAACGAGGCGGTTCAAAAAGACGGACCGGCCTTCCACTTCAAAGAGGCGGAGGACCTCCCCCGTCAGCAGGCGGTTCAGGAAGGTACCTCCGGAAAGGAGGACCGGGACGTCCGCCGGAGCAAGAGCCGCCGCCATGGCTGCCGTCCACTTCGCTATTGCCAGGTGGAAGAAATAGGCAAGCTTGGAAACATCCTCTCCTGCTGCCTTCCTGCGGTAGAGGGAGACAAGCAGAGGCAGGGGATTCCCGACCAGGCAGCCTTTTTCATTTTTTTCTATTCTAATCGAAAGGTCAAGAGGCAGTGTTGCGTGTGCCACGCTCTCATACTTCTGAGAAGCACCCGCCCGCTGTCTCAGGCACTCATTTTCATACTCATGGACCGCAATTTCAAGCTCAATCGGACACTGGCCCTCGTAGTGATTGTAATCCGCAATACCGAGAATATATGCCGCCGCATCAAAGAGCCGACCCATGGAAGTACAGGAGACCTCATTCAGACCCAGGCGGTCCGCGGCCTCCAGAATTTTTTCTTCTTCGTCCGGATAGAAAAGAGGCGTATCTGCTCCGCTTCTCCGGCCTTGCCGCATCAGGGCATCCGCTGTTTTTCTCGCGTCCCGGGCTCCCTCATCTCCGCCCTGCAGGAGAAACGCAGACAAGTGCCCGGCCCGGTGCCAGGTCAGGGCATCTGCCGTCCCGATTCCGCCTTCCGTATGGGCGCTTTCCGCCGCTGAAGCAGCGGATTCATTTTTCCCGTCCGGAATATGGATGTCCAGAAATTCACTGCCCCAGATCGTTCCGTCTGTCCCGTACCCGGTCCCGTCAAAGGAGATGCCCAGGACCCGGCCCGTGACGCCGCATTCCGCCGCCACCGACATGGTGTGACAGAGGTGGTGCTGGAATTTCTGTTCAGCATCTTGAGAGGAGAAGTAGCGGGGGTGCAGGTCGCCGACGGTGCGGATTGTTGAACTGTTCCCAACTGCGCTTCCCTTCTCAGATGCATTGAACTGTCTGTACCCGTCTCCCCCCTCAAAAGGAAACGGAAATCCCAGCAGTGTCCCCAGATGTTCAATGCCTTCTTCCCGTGCCCTCCGGCAGGCATCTTCCTCCAGGTCCCCGTAGTGGCCCCCGGCCCAAACATAAGAATCCCTTCCGAAGGCGAAGACATTCTTCAGGTCGCCTCCGGCAGCAAAGCAGTCCCCGGGCAGCTTCCGGGGCAGATGGATGGCCTCCGGCACAATCCCCCTTGCCCGGCGAAGAATCTGAATTCGATTCCCTGCCGTCACCTGAAAAATCGAATCGTCGAGGGGCGTTAAGATTTCCCGGTCGTGGGTCAGGACCAGGTCCGGGAAACCTTCTGTCTGCAGGGTTTCAAGGAAGAGGTCGGCTTTCGTTTCAATCACTCCCCCGCCCCGGTTTCCGCTGGTCATGACCAGGGGACCGCACTCATTGAGAAGAAGAATCTGTAAAGGACTGCAGGGCAGAAAGGCCCCGCACCGGTCACTATGACAGGAGACCTCCGGCCACAGGTTTCTGTCCTTCTGCCTCAGGAGGACAATGGGGCGGGGATTGGAGGTCAAAAGCTCCTCTTCTTTTTCCGAGACCTCGCAGTACTGCCGGACGGCACTTACATCCGGGAACATGACGGCAAAGGGCTTTTCCTCCCGATGTTTCCAGACCCGGAGGCGTCTGGCTGCTTCCGCGCAGTCCGCCCGGAAACAGAGATGAAAGCCCCCGATATCCCGGACCGCGACGATGCCGCCGTCTTTCAGCACGCGGACGGCTGTCTCTAGCGCCGCTTCGCCATCTGCCTTGTTATTTTTCCAGTACGCCGTCAGCGTCGGCCCGCAGTCCGGACACGATATGGTCTGGGCGTGCCGCCGCCGGCCACCGGCTTCCGAATATTCCGAGGCGCAGGAGGGACACATGGGAAAATGCCCCATGGTGGTGGAAGCCCGGTCATAGGGCACTTCCCGCATAATCGTATAGCGGGGTCCGCAGGCCGTACAGGAAATGAAGGGATAGCGGTAACGGCGGTTAGACTTATCTAATAGTTCCTGCACACACGAGTCGCAGACCGGCAGGTCCGGGGGCAGGAAGCGGACGGCATCCGCCCTGTCTTCGGAATGGATAATCCGGAAATCCACAGGTTCCGGGAGAGGGGCCCACAGGGTCTTTTTGATCCGGTCTAC
>ONBT01000033.1 GCA_900316075.1 uncultured Lachnospiraceae bacterium
GAAGCAGTGATGAAGAAGAATGGCTTCGTGAAACTCACCAGGTACTTAATCGGCTATCGCTTTCTGCTTTTTCTGACACTTCTTGCCGCTGTCATCAGTACGGTTTTTACGGTCCTTGCCCCTGCGGTCATGGGCATGATCACGACGCAGCTTTTTGACGGGGCAAAGAGCGGAACCTTCAACTGGAAGATGATTGCGACACTCGTCGTTTTGCTTGCGGCGCTCTATATCATCGGCCAGATTTTTGCCTTCGTGCAGAACCTCGGAATGACCCGGGTGACGGCCCGTGTCGTGCAGAAATTAAGGGATGATATCGACCGGAAGATGCATCACCTGAAACTCGATTATTATGATACCCGGACAAACGGCGAGATCCTCAGTACGATCACGAATGATGTCGATACGGTGAGCAATATGCTCTCCCAGAGCCTGGCTCAGATTATCACCCAGGTCATCACCGCAGTCGGCATCCTTGTCATCATGCTGAAGATGAACGGGTGGCTGTCCCTCATCGCAATCGCCATGGTTCCGCTTTCCATCTTTGCCGCCCTCGGAGTCATGAAGGCAAGCTCGCAGCATTACGGGGAGCAGCAGAATCTGCTCGGCGAAATGAACGGCTTCATCGAGGAAATCTATAACGGCAAGAATGTGATTCAGGCCTTCGGCTGCGAGGAGAGGGCGGAGAAACGCTTTAGCGAGATTAATGAAAAGCTCCGGGAGACTGCGGAAAAGGCGGATACGGAATCCGGTACTATCAGTCCCATTACTTTTCTTGTGAATAATGCCGGCTATGTCGTAAGCGCGGTTCTTGGCTTCTTCTTTGTCCTCAGCGGGAAAATGACTGTCGGGACTGTTCAGTCCATGCTGCAGTACACGAAGCAGTTTTCCCAGCCTTTTACCAGCATCGCTGGTATGGCCGGCACTCTTGGCGCGGCCGCAGCAGCTGCCAACCGGATTGGCGATCTCCTCGATGCCCCGGAGGAAGTGCCGGATACGGATCGATCAGAAGAGGCTATTAAGGCAGACGGCACGGTGGAATTCCGTCATGTAGCCTTCGGTTATACGGCAGACAATCAGCTGATGCACGATGTGAACTTCTCGGTAAAACCGGGGCAGAAGATTGCCATCGTCGGACCGACCGGCGCGGGGAAAACCACGCTGGTGAACCTCCTGATGCGCTTCTATGAGATCAATGGCGGCGAGATCTATGTAGATGGCGTGAATACAAAGAAGATGACCAGGGAGGAACTGCGGAAGCATTTTTCCATGGTCCTTCAGGATACCTGGCTTTTTGAAGGAACGATCCTCGACAATCTGTCCTACGGGCGGAACGGACTTTCCAGGACGCAGGTGGAAGAGGCTTCCGCTGCCGCCAGCGCGGATTCCTTCATCCGTATGCTGCCGGGAAGCTATGATTTCGTCCTCTCCCATGGCGGTGAGAATATCTCCCAGGGAGAGAGGCAGCTTCTGACCATTGCCCGGGCCATGGCCTGTGATCCGGAGATCATGATCCTGGACGAAGCCACCAGCAACGTGGATACCTACACGGAGCAGAAGATTCAGGACGCTATGGCCAGACTCATGAAGGGCCGGACCAGCTTTGTGATTGCCCACCGGCTCTCCACCATCAGGGATGCTGACATGATCCTCTATATGGAAAATGGAGATATCAAGGAGGCCGGCAGCCATGACGAACTGATGTCCCGGCACGGGAAGTATGAGCAGCTGTACCTGAGCCAGGTTGCTTCGTAATACAGATGACAATGTTCTGGCGGCGCCTCCGGCGCCGCCCTTTTTCTTTCGTTGGGATGATGATATAATTTCGGTAAATATTTCGGGGTATGTATTGAAACAGAGAGGGAATCCATATGAGTGCTGCAGATGCCCAGACAAATGCCTATATGAGCGACAATGCCCATTTCGCAGATGTCTTCAACTACTTCATCTATGGCGGCCGGCAGGTGATCCGGCCGGAAAATCTGCAGGAGATGGACCGGACGGCACTGACAATGCCCTTTGGCAGCGGGAAGGAGGCATCGGAAGAGGTTCAAAAATTCCGGGACGTGCTGAAATCAGTTTCAATTAAGATGGATGAATCGGCGACGTATCTACTGATGGGAATTGAGAACCAGTCCCACATCCATTATGCAATGCCCGTACGGAACATGCTCTATGACGCAATCTCCTATGCAGATCAGGTTGAAGCATTTGCAAAACGGCATCGGGAGGACAAGGAATATGGCAGCAGCGATGAATTTCTGAGTGGCTTTCACAGAGGCGACATGCTGCGGCCGGTGATTACACTTGTCATATATTGGGCACCCGGGAAGTGGGATGGCCCGCAAAGTATTCATGAGCTCCTGGAAACGCAGAATCCGGATCTCTTGAAACTGGTACCGGATTACCGGATGAATCTGCTGGTTCCGGACAGCATTGAAGATTTTGAAAAGTTCAGGACAGAGCTGGCAGAGGTGCTGGAGTTCATCAAGTATTCGAAGGATAGTGAAAAGCTGTATCAGGCCATCAATGAAACACCAGGTTTTCAGAAGCTGGGCAGACGCTCTGTCGAACTGATCAACGCAGTGACAGATGCAGATATTGAAATCCCTGAAGGTAAGGAGGCAGTCAATATGTGTACGGCAATACAGGAAATGAAGGAAGAATCTCGGAATATCGGAGTAAAAGAAGGGCAGGCGAAGATGATACAACAGGCTTTGAATCATGGAAGTTCGGTTGAACAGATTGCGAATGCCTTGGCTCTTTCGGTCGAAGAAGTAACACGGCTTAGTAAGAACTGAATTTTGCACATGAAACATTGATTGACGTCATTTTGACGTCAATCTCAAAGAAAAGTGACGTCAAAGTGACGCCACTTTTTCTTTGTAGGCAACGAGCCAAGGAGGTTCCGTACATGCTCGCATGTGAAGGAACCTCTTTGGCGACTGCAATTAGCGAAACAGCCGAAGGCTGTGAGCTGGTTGCAGCGTTTTTCTAGGCGAATCGGTACCGGTAAACGAAAAACTTTCAGATATTTTTCTGCAGCTTCACATCAGTGAAAAGTCTGGACGCGGAGTTCCAAAGATTATTGAAGTTTATGGGAAAGAAGCCTTTACGTTCAGGGAAAAATCGATTGTAGTCACAATTCCATTCCAACGCCTCCATAATCCCCAGAGTGAATTTGGAGATAAACTGGGGAATAAGTTGGGAAATAAAGAACCATTGAATGAGCGGCGCAGCAGAATCATTGCTGAAATGAAAAACAATCCGAATATCACGACAGCACAGTTAAGAATTATTCTTGACTGTGCTGAAACGACCGTGGAGAATAACATCGCTTTTTTGAGAAGAAACGGGCATATAGAGCGGGTCGGTTCAAGAAAATCCGGGTATTGGAGAGCGCTATAGCTTTTTGGAATGGCTTGGAGCCCGAGGCAAACGTCCTGAACCATGGAACAGAAACGAGCCGCTTCACAGGGAAGATGTGGAGGGAAGTCTGCATATTACGCTTGCAGACGGCGTCTATGTGGATGCATTAAACATGAATGCCCGTCTGCAGAACCAGATCAGAAGTCTGGCGACGTTTCGGAACCCTGTTTTTGACAGCATGTATAATAAGCGCCTTGCCGCCTACAGGAAACTCGGATTTACAATTGCGGACCAGGAACGGACTGAGAAGCAGCAGGCTGAGTCAATCTACAACGGCTGGAATTATCTGGATACATTTGAACGGGACCTGAATGAAGCGGACCGGCAGATCATTATTGCCAGCCCGGGCCTCACCCAGGACAAGGTCGACCGGCTGATTTCCATACTGAAGGAACGTCAGGAGGCAGGAGTGGAGGTGGTTGTGATCACTGCTTCGCCTGATGAAGCCCGTTTTTCGGATAGCAGTTTTGTCACTTCCATGATCGGTGAACTTAAGCAAGCCGGCATTATTGCTCGGATTCAGGAGAATCTGGAAGACCATTACGCTGTCATTGACGGTGACCTGGTCTGGTATGGCGGGATGAACCTCCTCGGCAAGGCGGACGCCTGGGACAACCTCATCCGGGTAAAGGACGTGCAGGCGGCAGCGGAGCTGATGGAGATGTCACTGGGGAAAGAAGAAATGTGTTTTTTCAGAATCGGTCGGAAACATGCTTCGTATGTCCCGGCTAGCATGACTCGAACATCGCAAGGAATCTTCCCAGGCAAAGGCTCTGAAAGCCTTTGCCTGGGCCCCTCCTTACGATATTCCGCGGTCGGGACTCGAACGCACAGAACAAAATCGTTGAAATGCAGTAATGGAAAGGAGGAGCGGGCAGCCTCCTTTTTTTCTTAACCAAAATCTTAACCAGATAAATGGGATAATCGAAAAAAAGGGGCAGGAGTTTCGGCTTTGTGTTATCATCGAAAAGTAGTTGACAGGCATGGATTTTCCATCTGAAAAGGAATGCGGTATGGATGACGCGAAGTTAAGGCAGGTTTTTTCCGTCGGTGAAACGATTGCCGTTGAATTTAAAAGAGGCGGGAATGGTGTTGAAGCCGATACCTATGAAAGCGTTTGCTCTTTTCTGAATCGTTTCGGAGGAGATCTTTTTCTCGGTGTATTGGATGATGGGACAGTAGTGGGTGTGCCGGAAAAAGCCGCATCATCCATGGTCAAAAATTTTGTGAAGGTCATCAGCAATCCGAAACTTATGGAGCCGACGGTTTATCTGGCTCCGGAGATTCTTAAGTACGATGGGCATACGATTATTCATGTACATGTGGCACCGAGCGGCGAAGTTCACAAATTTAAGAATGTCATCTACGACCGGGTAGATGATGCGGATGTGAAAGTGACTTCCACATCTGCAATTGCAGAAATGTATATCCGAAAGCAGAATATCTTTACGGAGAAACGTATTTACAAGTTCGTAGATAATGGAGATTTACGGACAGATGTTTTGGCTAAATGCAGGAGAAGAGCGGTAAACCGGATTCCGAATCATCCATGGAAAGATCTTTCGGATGAAGAATTATTGAAAAGCGCCGGCCTTTATGGGGAAAATAGGGCGACCGGAGAAAAAGGCTATAACCTGGCAGGTATTCTTTTGCTCGGAAAGGATGAAGTGATTCGGGATATTTGTCCTGCATATCGTACGGATGCACTATTGCGCAGAGTAAATCTGGATCGCTATGACGATCGGGAACTTGTGCGGACGAATTTGATCGAAAGTTTTGACAGACTAATGGAGTTTGTGGCAAAGAATCTTCCGGATAAGTTTTCACTTGAGGGTACAGTAAGTGTCAGCCTTCGGGACAGGATTGCGCGAGAAATGATCAGCAATATCCTGATTCACCGGGAATACAGCAGTTCTTATATTGCCAAATTGATAATTGAAAAAAACAGACTGTATTCGGAAAATGCCTGCCGGGCATCTATGACGGGTGAAATCACACCGGAAAATTTGAATCCGGATCCTAAGAATCCTCTGATTGCATCTTTCTTTCATGAAATCGGCAATGCAGATGAACTGGGCAGTGGAACGAGGAATCTCTTTAAGTATACCAGACTTTATTCCGGTGCGGAGCCGGTCTTAAGAGAGGGTGACATTTTTATTATTTCAATTCCGCTTAAACCTGCGTTTTCAATGGAAAATGATCTATCCAGTGAGACTGTAAATGAGACTGTAAACACAAATGAGACTGTAAATGAGATTGTAAACGAGACTGTAAATGAGACTGTAAATGAGACTGAAAAAGAGAATGAGACTGTAAAATCATTGCTGTCGGAAGAGGCAGCACTGATTTATCTTGAGATAAAAAAACATCCCAGTGGCACATATAGTGAATTGTCAGGGAATACCGGCTTCAGCAGGGCAAAGATTGCAAGGTTGATTAAGGAATTAAAAGAAAAGGGAGTCATAGAAAGAGTAGGCTCTGATAAGCAAGGGATGTGGAAGATTAATAAGTTCTTTGGAGATATTTGATATGACCACTGACGAATATACCAGCGAAACAGAGAGGAAGATTATCCGGGAGCTGCAGGAAGAGAACCGGGTTCTGCGGAATCTGCTCCTGAAGAAGGGAATTACACCGCCGGAGAGCAGGGCTTTTCAGGCGGTCTTTCGGGATGAGAGTGAATACGATCCGGACCAGGGCGGCCGGATCGTTTTCCCATATCTCAATAAAGATTCAGCCAGGGCGTTTTTCCGCTATTTCTGGGGAAGATCGGATGTCTTTGCAAAACGCGGGAAGAACGGGGGATATTACCCCAAGTGCAGGAATGCTTTTCATGACGGATGTCGAAAACAGGAAAATCGGAAGGCTGATTGCAAAGGCTGTCCGTTGAAGGAGTGGATGCCAATCAATTCGGATATCCTTCTTGATCATCTTCTCGGCATGAGTGAGGATGGTACGGATGCCATTGGTCTATATCCCCTGCTTCCGGACGGAACATGTCGATTTCTGGCCTTTGATTTTGACAATCATGCCAAGGGAACGGAGAAGACGGATTTTGCCAATACGGATGAACAATGGAAGGACGAGGTCGATGCGCTACGGCTTGTTCTGATCAAGAACGGAATAGACCATTTGGTGGAAAGATCCAGATCTGGGCGGGGAGCTCATATCTGGATTTTTTTTCAGGAACCGATAGAAGCTTCCCTTGCCCGACGATTCGGGACCGGGCTCCTGGAAAGAGGCTATCGGGAGGTCAGCTTCCGGGCATTTAAGTACTTTGACCGGATGTTTCCCAATCAGGATTATGTTGATTCAGACGGGCTGGGGAATCTCATTGCGCTTCCTCTGCAGGGAAGACCGCTTCGGAACGGGAATACAGCCTTTGTAGACGAAAACTGGAATGCCTATGAGAATCAATGGCAGGCGCTTCTTCGTACAGAGAAATTGTCGAAGCAAAAAGTTCTGGACCTGCTTCAGAAATGGAATGCGGGCAATCCGATTTTGAAATCCGGATTGAACGATGGGAAGCGCCTGGAGCCATGGAACAGGGATGAACTGTTTCAACGCGAAGATGTGGAGGGGAGCCTGCATATTACACTGGCAGACGGCGTCTATGTGGATGCATTAAACCTGAATGTCCGTCTGCAGAACCAGCTCAGAAGCCTGGCGACGTTTCGGAACCCTGTTTTTTACAAGAAGCTCCGGATGAAGAAGTACACCGGGTACGATTTTCGGACGGTATATCTGGGACAGGATATCGACGGCTATATCCGTCTGCCCAGAGGCGTCCTGGATGAACTGACTGCGAAATGCAAAGAGGTGGATATTCTCTATGATATCCGGGACCGGCGGCAGGCCGGGAAGCCGCTCCGGGTGCGGTTTAAGGGGGAACTGAGACCGGAACAGGAAATTGCGGTTCAGTCGATTTTACATTATGATAACGGAATATTGAACGCTGCTACGGCGTTTGGAAAGACGGTCGTCTGTGCTGATATTATCGCAGAAAAGAAAGTCAACACCCTGATTCTGCTGGAAAGTACCTCACTGATGCAGCAGTGGGTGGATGCGCTTACGAATTTTCTGGAAATCGATGAAGCCCTGCCGACCTATACGACAAAGACAGGACGGGTGAAGACGCGGACCAGCCCGATCGGTACCCTGCGCGCCGGCAGCGACAAATTGACGGGAATTATCGATGTGGCTATGATCGGCTCTCTCTGCAGCAGGGGAGTCTTCAATGAACGGCTGTCTTCCTACGGCCTTGTCCTGATGGACGAATGCCATCACGCTGCGTCCGCGACAGCCCAAGCCGTGCTGCAGCAGGTTTCTGCCAAATATGTCTATGGCGTGACAGCAACACCCGTCCGGGGCGACCAGCTGGAAAAGATTAACTACATGCTGCTCGGCCCGATTCGGCATGAATTTACGGCAGCGGAGCGGGCGGAACGCTCCGGAATCCGGCAGGTAGTCATTCCGCGGTTTACCAGACTCCTGGATCCGTCCGGAACAGTAAAAGATATTAACCATGCCTATGAACTGACCAGGGACAGCAAAGCCCGGAATGAGCAGATCATCAGTGATGTGACCGCTGTCGTAAAAGAGGGGCGGACGCCGGTGATTTTGACGAAATATAAGGAGCATGCTGAATATTTTGCGGAGGTTCTAAAAGATTGCGCAGACCATGTTTTTCTTCTCTTTGGCGGAAATACGCCGAAACAAGAGGCGGATATTATCAGCAGCCTGAAGGCGGTGCCGGATGACGAGACGGTCATCCTTGTGGCGACGGCGCAGAAGATCGGAGAGGGATTTGACTATCCGCGTCTGGACACTCTCTTTCTGGCAGTACCGGTTTCATTCTCCGGCCGGCTGTCACAGTATGTCGGACGATTGGCCAGAACATATGAGGGAAAGCGGAATGTGGCCGTATATGACTATGTCGATCCGCACCTGCCTGTCTTTGACAACATGTATAATAAGCGCCTTGCAACCTACAAGAATCTGGGATTTATCATTGCATGTCAGGAGAGAACGGAGAAGCAGCAGGCTGAGTCAATCTACAACGGCTGGAATTATCTGGATACATTTGAACGGGACCTGAATGAAGCGGACCGGCAGATCATCATTGCCAGTCCGGAACTTACCCAGGACAAGGTGGACCGGCTGATTTCGGTACTGAAGGAACGTCAGGAGGCAGGAGTGGAAGTGGTTGTGATCACTGCTTCGCCTGATGAAGGCCGTTTTTCGGATAGCAGTTTTGTCACTTCCATGATCAGTGAACTTCAGCAAGCCGGCATTATGGTTCGGATTCAGGAAAACTTGGAAGATCATTATTCTGTCATTGACGGCGACTTGGTCTGGTATGGCGGCATGAATCTCCTTGGCAAGGCAGATGCCTGGGACAACCTCATCCGGGTAAAGGATGCGCAGGCGGCAGCGGAGCTGCTGGAGATGTCAATTGGTAAGGAATCTTGCGGCGATTAAAAATATTTTGAAATAGCTATTGACAGAACGTGGCCAGCGACTTATACTGCCCACACAAGTTAAGAATAATTTTAAATAGTAATTGCGAGAGCGTGCGTATGAGCGATACAAATATTTTTAAGGTGCTGGCAGACAAGCAGCGTCGGGATATACTCGTAATGCTCAAAAACGGCCGGATGAATGCCGGAGAGATAGCTGAGAAGCTTGGCATCACACCGGCAGCTTTGTCTTACCACCTGAAGCTGCTTAAGAATGCAGATCTGATCATGGAGTATAAGCAGAAGAACTATATCTACTATGAGATCAATACATCTGTCTTTGATGAGCTGATTCTGTGGATCGGACAATTCGGAGGTGACAAGAAATGAAAAAGCTTATGTGGATTATTTCATTTATCGCGCTGGCGGGAACAGCTATCGTTCTTCAGTATATGCCGGACAGTGTACCGATGCATTATGATATGAGCGGGAATATAGATCGCAGGGGTTCCAAATATGAGAACATGATATTTCCGATTATCATTCTGATCATGGCCTTATTCTGGACGCTCTTTACCGGATACTATGACAGGAAAGCCGAAAAAGCATCGGATGAAAAGGAAAGCGCAGGAGCAAGGTCAAATGCAAAGGTAATCGGTATTGCCGGGTTGTGTACGGCCGTAATGTTTACCGTTATGCAGGGGTTCCTCTTATATGGCTCCTATACCGAAGCTATTTCCGGAGCTGAAAAGGAAACGGTGGATATCGCCAGGGTCACCTGCATTCTGATGGGAATCCTTTTCATCGTAATTGGAAACTTCATGACAAAGACGCGAATTAACAGCAATGTAGGCGTAAGGGTAAGCTGGAGCAAATATAACGAGACTACATGGAGAAAGAGCAACAGGTTTGGCGCGATTGCATTTATCGCTGCAGGTGTGCTGACGATACCGACGGCGGTTTTTATGAAAAACTCATTTGCCGCAGCAATGATGGCTGTTGTTTACATTATTCTTGTATCGATTGCATCCGTGGTCTACGCCTATCGGGTTTACAGGAAAGAGAAGGCAGAAGGAAGATGAAATTACCGGAGCGTCGGTCGAGTGGTACAAGGAGATACTGCCAACCTGCCCGAATTTAATCGACGGAGGTGCCTGTTTTCCTTCCCTTGGATGAAGTGAAGAGACTCAGCAACAGCTGAGAAATGGGAAAATGTTTTTTTTCAGGACGCCCGGAAATTCCAAAACAGGAATTTCCGGCGTCCTTTTTCTTTTGCTCTTTTGAAAAAATCCTTTCGGAGAGATGCATCAGAGAATTGAAAATCTGCAGAGGAAGCGCCCGGCCAATCGGAACGATTGACCGGGCGGCGCAGCATTTCACCTTGTGAAATTTGAGGGGATTGGGGATATGCCCCAACGAGCTGGCGGACAGACAGGGCCCGATACGCACTGCTTGCAGTGTTGCGGGCCTTGTACAGGTACGCACTGCTTGCCAAAGTTATACCGATATAGGTATAAACTTTGCAAAGTGAAGCTATGGCATCAATACGTGTATTCAAAATATTTATGATGGCTCATTTTCAGCTTTTATCCTTTGGGGCAAGCTCCGGATATTCTTCATAGATTCTATTTAATAAATCCCAATCTTCCTTCTGCATCAGATGGGGGACGGTGAGGCTCTTTTTCACAGTTTCCTCTGCGGACTCAATCAGTTCAGCTGGTTCCTCCTGCCGGGGAGCAATGGCGTCTACAAGAGTGATCACCTGAGTATAAAGGTCCATTCGCAGCGGGCGCTGCTGGGCGAAAAGTCCTTTAAGCTCCTGCAGCTTGTCTTTTGTGAGCATGCCCACCTCAGTTTTTGTCGCTATTTTATAATTGGGAATATTTGAAGGCTCAACGGCTTTTATTTGCATCTTGGGAGAAATGGAGCTCAATTCCCGTTCGTTTTCTTCTATCTTTTGAGGCAGGGAGTAACATTCGCAGATCGTATCCAGAATATTTTCACAGAAATCCGGATATTGAATCATTATATCTAGCACCTTCTTAACGCTTGACGGCAGACCACGAACCCAGGCGACGTAATATGAAGAAATCCCCATGTATTCACTAGCGTCCGTCTCGCCCCGTCTGGGCTCGTCCTGCAGTGTCTGGAGGAGTTCTCCGGTCTCTTTTTTGTATTTTCCCAGGAGATAGAGTTCGTCCACATTGAAGTATTCTGCAAGGGAAGAAACGTATTCCGGGGAAATTCTGTTCCCGCGATAATACCAGCCATTCACGTTATTTACGTCTTTGAAACCGATTTTGTCGGTAATTTCTGCAAAAATTGATGCCGCCGAACGGCCCTCTTTTCCCTTTTTCTCATCGACCAGTTCCCGAAAACGCTCCTGTATTACCAATACATGAATCATGATTTTTACCCCTCAAAAAAATTAACTGTATTGCATAGATATTACATTACACCCGGTGTATTCTGTCAAACAGATTTTGAAACGGCCTTCGCTTCCGGCAGAACATTTTTCCGAAGCGGAAGGGCAAGAAAGCGAAGAGGATGGATTCGTGCAGATAAATACAGATGAAAGAAATGAAATACGGCTTACGGCAATCTATCCGGACAGTTATTGGCTGCCGGCCTGTTCCATACCGAAAGAGGTGCTCCGGATGGGGCTGAAACCAGGGACGCTGATTGTCTACGGACTGCTGCTGACGCGGGCGGTCCTGTCAAAAAAGAATCATTGGACGGACGCGTCCGGCCGTGTTTTTGTCTATTACCCGATTGAGAACCTCAGCAGGGATTCCGGCCGGAGTGCGACATCTGTGAAAATCAGCCTCCGGGAACTCTCGGATGCCGGTCTGATCATCAGGGAGCGGCGGGGCTTCAATCGCCCCAACCGGATCTTTGTCTGTATTCCGGTTTCTGCCGGGACAGAAAGGCGGTCGGTCCGGGGATCACCTGAAAGTCCGGAGGAAAGTCCTTTTGAAGGAACGGATGGACACAATGTCTGTCTGTCAGAAGGACAGACGGGTGACCGTCGGAAGGACAGCCGTCCGTCCCCTAATATAAGAGGTAGAGAAAAAGATTTATCTGAATATATGCGGCTGGAGAACGACCTGTATGGAAGAGTAGATAGTGGGATCAGAAGCATATGAATAATAATTTGATACCGGTTCCCGGTGAGGAGGGTTTCCAATATTGTCCGGTGTGCGGCGAACCGCTTCAGCGCCTGGTGGAGGATCCGGGACATCTTTTGAAAAGCATGATTGTTCACCGGGCCTGCGCCTGTGAGCGCAGGGCCCGGAAAGAAGAAGAAAGACAGAGGAGAGAAAATGAGCATCGATTTCTGGTGTAGCGGAACCGGGAGGTCTGCTTTCAGGAAAAGAAGATGTGGGAGTGGACATTTGAAAACGACAATGGAAACCTGCAGGAGATGCAGTGGGCCAGGAATTATGTGAAGGACTGGAACAGGCTCTGTCAAGAGGGACGGGGCCTTCTGATTTACGGCAATGTCGGCAGCGGGAAGACCTATATGGCCGCAGCCATTGCGAATGCCCTGCTGGAAGAAGAAAAGCGGGTGCTTATGAGGAACTTTGTCTGGATCAGCGATATCTTCGTCTTCGACGCGGAATCAAAGTTGAACGAATTATCTTCATATGACCTGCTGGTTCTGGATGATCTCGGGGCGGAGCGGAGGAGCAAGTTTGCGCAGCAGAATGTCTTCAATGTGGTCGACCGGCGCTGGAGCTCGGGAAAGCCGATGATCATTACGACGAATCTGACGCCGGAAAAGATGGCGAAGGCGGAAGATCAGGGCCTGTACAGAATCTATGACCGTATCCTCGGTTGCTGCGAACCGATCCGAGTGGTCGGACCGAGCCAGAGGAAGTAGGACTAAGAAAAATTCAACGGAAAGGAGGTGAAGGAAACTGAAGGATTTCGACTTGAATGCGGCTGCGGAGGATGGTACCCTTACGGCAGAGGTTGCCCGCAAACTATATATGGCAGCAATAGAAAAGGAGATATTGGAACAGTACCATTTCCCGCAGACCTGCGGGAAGGACGGTTACTACCGGATCTATGTCAGGGACATGACGAAGAAGAGCGGACGAAAGCAGCTTTCTGCAAGGACTCTTCCGGAGCTGAAGCAGAAGGTCCTCGACTGGGAAAAGGGCACTGTGACAAAGGCCAAGCGGACTTTCCGGGACGCTTTTGAGATGGCGATGGAAGACAAGCTTTCCCACTGCACAAACCCGCAGAAGCGGCTGAGCGTGCAGAATACCATCGGCCGCACCAGGTCGGAATACCGGCGTTTTTTCGGTGACACAGCCTTTGAACAGATGCTGGTGGATGAGATTACGAAGAGGAACGTTGAAGACATTATTCTTTCCAATCTGAAGAAGTACTCACTTCGGCAGAAGGGCTTTGCCAGTCTGCACTCCGTGCTTCGGGTGACATTTTCCTTCGCCTACCACGAGGAATGGATTGAGAAGAATGTCTATGATCGGATTGACTTCGGCCGCTACCGGGACATGCTGGCGGACGATGTGGCGATTTCCGACCGGACTCATTCGGAAGAGGACATCGGAAAGATGCTCTCATATCTTCACCAGAGGCAGGAGAAACGTCCATCCTACGTCCCGGCCTATGCTCTGGAATTTCAAATCCTGACCGGCTTCCGCCGGGGAGAGATTCCTCCGCTCCGCTGGTCGGACATCCGGGACGGCCTGATCTATGTCCACCGGGAACAGGTGACCGTCAAAGCTTTTGCAGGGAAGGCAGAGCACGACGAAATCGTCGACCACACAAAGACGCGCAAGAACCGCTATTTTCCTGTAAGCTCCGAGCTGCAGGAACTGCTGGACAGACTGCAGGGGATGCATGACCGTTTCTATCCGCAGAGCGAATACCTCTTTCCGGCGGACAGCAGGCTGGGCTGCATTACGAACAATACGGTCTACCAGTTTTACCGTCGCATGTGCGGTAAGCTCGGGGTTGCCGTTTCCCGTGCCTTCACGAAGGGAACGCACGCCTTCCGACGCACCCGGATCACGGAGGTAGCCAACAAGAGCAGGGGAGACCTGCTGATGACGGCCGGCCTCTTCGGAAATTCGCCGGAAGTGATCATGAAGAATTATTATTCGGGGATTGATCTCGAGAGTGCGAGAGAAGTGCTTGAAAAGTCATCGGTAAAGGCCGGTTAAGTCTTAACCAAAATTAACCAACGGATTTCACCAAAAGTGACAAAAAGAAATCCCGGAAGCCTTGATTTTCAAGCCTTTCGGGATTCTCTAGGGAAGCGATAGACGGGACTCGAACCCGCGGTCTCGACCTTGGCAAGGTCGCGCGTTACCAACTACGCCACTATCGCATTGATATGTCTGCCGTCCCGGGAAGTGCTTCGCTCTCGCGACGACAATGGATATAATACTCATTTGGCCTGATTCTGTCAAGCACAAATTTACAATTTTTTTCAAAAAAATTCCGGCAGGGGAAAGGGGCTGCAGAAGCACCCCGTTGCGGCTGCTCCTGGTCTTTTCTGCCGGAATTCGTTTTTCAGTTTTTCAGTCGGAGGTACTGCTTTCCATGGACTGGCTGTAGTCCGTCAGAGCGGAGAGGTCCAATGCGTAGGAAGGTACGGAGGTGTCTTCGGACTTGGCGCTCTGGTAGTTCTTGTATGCGGAGAAGGAAATCCATACGATGAAGGCGGCGGCGATGGCTGCTGTGCAGATGCCGGCAATGATGGCATTCCGCTTCCGCTTCTTCACGATTTTCTTCATGTTCTGCTTTTCTTTCTGTTTCAATTCGACTTTTTCCTGACTCATATCATTGAATTCCTTTGCAAGATTTTTCGGAACAGGCTCGTTCCGGGCTGTAATGGTGCCTAAGGGACTATCCGGCAGAATGACTCCGGACCGATGTCCCGGACACTGCCCGCTATTATAGCCCAGCGGTCCGCTTTTTTCAACAGTGGCTGTATTTTGCAGAACACATTTGGTATAATGGCAGTAACTGTGCAGGCAGGACTTCTGCTAACGAGTATGGCGCGAGCCTTGAAGTATGTCCGGTGCTCAGAAAGGGTTCCAATTTCGGGCCGGAGACCTGTGCGGAGGAAAAACCAGGGGTATTTCATTAGTCATAAGGAGGCATTCATGAGCATTGCGGTACGGCTGAAGCAGTCATTTGACAAACTTACCCGTTATCTCGTCATTGTGGTCATTCTGGCGATCATCGGATTTCTGGGGAACGGCTTTTTGATGAGCAGCTTCTACAACCGCGAATTCGTGGCGGAAGAACTGCAGCTGGGCGTCCGCAAGGATATCCAGACCGTGAACAAGCGGGTCCTGCTGGCGGCGGCCACCGGCGACGCGGATATCATTGCCGAGCAGCGCAGCGACTTTGAAGAGCGCTTCCCTTCATTACAAAACTCGGGAAACTCGTGAATGTGGATGTTTCCGACGCGGCAGCCAAGGTGGATGACCTTTCCGCAGCCGCGGAATCCATCCTGCAGACGGCGGAATCCGACGGGACGACGGCAGCTGTCTCTGCCTATCAGGAGTCCTTCAATGCGGTTTCCGAGGAACTGGCCGATGCTTTTGAGTCTGCCGGAAACAAGGCGGAGAAATCGGCTACGGCCAAGTATCGGGAAGTTATTATTCTTTCTCTTGTGGATTCGGCGGTCATGATTCTGGTTGGCCTCTACTCCTTCCTGAATTCACGGAAGACGGCCGCGAAGATGACGAACGATATCAAGCAGCCTCTCGACGACATCAAGCAGGGAGCCAAGGAACTGGAGCTCGGAAATATCCAGAACGCCCAGATCAATTATGTGGCGACGGATGAGATCGGCGACGTGGCCGAGTCCCTGCGCCGGGCCATGAGCCAGATTTCCTACTACATCGGCGACATCGACCGGGCCATGAAGGAAGTGTCCGACGGGGAGCTTTCCGTCAAATTCAACCAGGACTATATCGGCGATTTCCGCCATATTCAGGCTTCCATTGACTATCTGACGAATCACCTTTCCGACTCCATCCGGGAGATCGGAGCTGTGTCCGGCCAGGTCACCACGGGCTCCGGTCAGATTGCCCAGGCGGCGACCCAGCTGGCCGAGCACCTCAAGGACCTGATTCAGGAGTTCCATGTCGAAGGCGGCATCGAGTGAGACGACTGGTTTCAATAGACGAACGATTGTTTGACATGACTAATATTTTTCGCGAAGGAGTGTACAGGGCATGAGCCTTGCAGACCGGATTTTTGTAGATATGTGCACGGACATCCTCGAGAACGGGACGTCCACGGAAGGGCAGAAGGTCCGTCCCCACTGGGAGGACGGCACCAGCGCCTATACCATCAAGAAGTTCGGGGTCATCAATCGATACGACCTTTCCAAAGAGTTTCCTGCCCTGACCCTCCGAAAGACCGGCATCAAGTCCTGCACGGACGAGATGCTCTGGATCTGGCAGCGGAAGTCGAATAATATCCACGATTTAAAGCCCCATATCTGGGACGAGTGGGCGGACCCGGACGGGTCCATCGGCAAGGCCTATGGCTATCAGATGGGGGTCAAGCACCACTATCCGGAAGGGGACATGGACCAGGTGGACCGGGTCATCTATGACCTCAAGAAAAATCCCTTTTCCCGCCGGATTCTGACAAATATCTACGTGCATGCGGATCTTCATGAAATGAACCTCTACCCCTGCGCCTATTCCATGACTTTCAACGTGACCCAGAAGCCGGGGCATGAAAAGCTGACATTGAACGCGATTCTGAACCAGCGGTCGAACGACGTCCTTGCGGCCAACAACTGGAATGTAATGCAGTACGCCGTCCTCGTTCACATGCTGACCCAGGTCTGTGATATGGAGGTCGGGGAACTGGTCCACGTCATCGCGGACGCCCACATCTATGACCGCCACGTGGACATTATCAAAGAGCTCATCACCCGGCCCCAGTATCCGGCCCCGACCTTCCACTTGAATCCGGACGTACATGACTTCTATGATTTCACCCCGGACGATGTGAGCCTGGAGAACTATCAGTACGGACCCAAGGTCGAAAATATTCCGATTGCGGTCTGAAACGAGGCATGAAATGAATCTCATTGCAGCAGTAGACAACAACTGGGGAATCGGGAAGAACAACAGCCTCCTGATTCAGATCCCCGAGGATATGCAGTTTTTCCGGGCGACGACGGTCGGAAATGTGGTCGTCATGGGCCGGCACACCCTCGAGAGTTTTCCGAACGGGCGGCCTCTGCCCAAGCGGACGAATATCGTCCTTTCAGGGAAGCCGGATTATGAGGTCAAAGGGGCGACAGTAGCCCACAGTGTCAGCGAACTGAAGAAGCTGCTTGCGGATTACGACACGGACGACGTCTTCATCATCGGAGGCGAAAGTGTATACCGCCAGTTCGAGCCCTACTGCAAGGTGGCCTATATCACGAAGATTGACTACGCCTATGACGCGGACGCCCACTTTCCCAATCTCGACGAGAAGGAGAACTGGGTCCTGCACGACGAGAGCGAAGAACAGACTTATTTCGACATCGCCTACACATTCACTTCCTATTACAATGAAGATGTGAAGGAACTGTAACCCATGGAAATTACCGGAAGAAAACTTTTTGTGAAGGGTCTCCTGGCCGAGGGAGTGGACACGATTTTTGCCTACCCCGGCGGCATGGTGACGGACATCCTCGACGAGCTCTATAAGACCACGGAAATCCGGGTCGTACTGGCCCGGCACGAGCAGGCGGCCGTCCATGAGGCGGAGGGGTATGCGAGAGCGACCGGAAAAACCGGGGTGGTCCTCGTCACATCCGGTCCCGGAGCTACGAATACCATCACCGGCATTGCAGATGCAAGGTACGACTCGATTCCCCTGGTCATCGTGACCGGGCAGGTCAACCGGTCTCTCATAGGAAACGACGCCTTCCAGGAGGTGGATATCGTCGGCATGGTCCGCTCCACCGCCAAGGACGCCTATACGGTGGCGAACCGCGAGGAACTGGGGCAGCGGATCAAGATGGCCTTCTATGTGGCTTCCACCGGCCGGCCCGGCCCTGTTCTTATCGATATTCCAAAGGACATCCAAGTCGCCTCCGGCTCGCCGGACTACCCTGAGGAAATCCATCTCCGCGGCTACAAGCCCAATACCGGCGTCCACATAGGACAGCTGAAGAAAGCCTATAAGCTCCTGCATTCCGCCAAGCGGCCCCTGATTCTGGCCGGCGGCGGCGTGCGGATTTCCGGAGCCCAGGAGGAGCTGACGGCCCTCGTCAATACCATGCAGATTCCGGTCGTCACGACCATCATGGGGAAGGGTTCCATCTCCGAAGACTCGCCCTATTATGTCGGGAACGCCGGCATGCACGGGCGCTATGCCTCCAATATGGCCATCACCCACTGTGACGTCCTTTTCTCCATCGGGACCCGCTTCAATGACCGGATTACGGGCGACCTCAATGAGTTCGCCTCGAATGCGAAGATTATCCATGTGGATGCGGACACGGCTTCGATTTCCAGAAATGTGGTCGTGGACATCCCCGTTGTAGCGGATGCCAGGCTGGCTCTCTCGAAGATGAATGAATGGGCCGAGCCCATGAAGACGGAGGCCTGGATTTCCGAGATCGAAGGCTGGCAGCAGAAGCATCCTCTATTGATGCGGCGGGACAAGGGCCTGTCCCCCCAGATGATCATGGGAGGGATTGACAGGGTCTTCCCGGAAGCCATCGTGACGACAGACGTGGGCCAGCACCAGATGTGGGCCATGCAGTTTCTGCCGGTGACGAAGGACCGGCCCATGTTTACTTCCGGCGGCCTCGGAACCATGGGCTTCGGCTTTCCGGCGGCGGTCGGGGCGAAGATTGCCTGCCCGGACAAGGACGTCATCGCCATCACCGGCGACGGCGGTTTTCAGATGAACATGCAGGAGATGGCGACTGCTGTTACAAATGACTCACCGGTCATTATCGTCCTGCTGAACAATCAATACCTGGGTATGGTCCGCCAGTTCCAGCAGTTTTTCTATGGAAAGCGCTACGAGATTACCTGCCTCGCGCGGCGGAAGGGCTGCCCCGAAAACTGCAAAGGTCCTTCGGAGCTGTGTCCGCCTTACGAGCCGGATTTCATGAAGTGGGCCGAGAGCTATGGCGTGGAAGGGCTCCGGGTAAACGCGGAGAGCGATATTATTCATGCCCTTGAAACGGCCAAGGCCAATTCCCGGGCAGGGAAGTCCACTCTGGTGGAATTCGACATCGCATTCGACGAAAACGTCCTTCCCATGGTAAAGAGCGGAAATCCCATCGACGACATGATTCTGAAGTAGGGGGGAAGTATGGCAGGAATAATGAAAAAACGCTGGATTGCCCTCTACGTCGAAAACGAGGCGGGCGTCCTCGCCAAGGTATCGGGCCTCTTCTCGGCCAAGGGATATAACCTCCAGTCACTTACCGTCGGCACGACGGAGCACCCGGACGTATCCCGCATGACCATCTGCGTCTCCTCAGACGACGTGACCTTCGAGCAGATCAAGAAGCAGCTGAACTCCATGATCGAGGTCATCAAGGTAATCGATCTGACCAATGTGCCGATACATATGAAAGAGGTCCTTTTCGCCAAGATCAAGCAGATCACAAGCGAGGAGAAGGCCGAAGTCTTCCGCATCGCGGAGACCTTTGACGTGAAGCCCATCGACATCGGGCCCGACGCCATTATTCTCGAGAGCACGCTGACGGAGCGCCGGAACGATGAGCTCGTCGCCCTCCTCCGGGAAAGCTTCAAACACATAGATGTCATCCGGGGCGGCGCGGTGGCCGTCGAGGGAATTTCCACATCCTGCAGATGAAGAGATTTATTACTAATATAAATCATATCCGTACCCTGGCGGCCGTCGTATTGGCGGGCGCTGTTTTTTGTACGGCATTTGCGGGACCGGCTGCGCCTTTTTCCATGGAAGCTTCGGCCTCCTCCGCCGACGCGAAGAAGCGGCTGGAGGAGCTGCAGAAGCAGGCAAGTGAGACCAATGCGGCCATAGACCAGGCTGTGAAGGACAAGGCGGCGGCCGAAGGCCGGGCCAAAGACGCGGCCTCCGATGTGGCCGACGCCAGCGCCACGGTGCAGAAGTACCAGGACCTTCTGAATGAGGTCCAGGCGAATATCGCCAGTGCGGATTCCGAAATCGCCTCTACCCAGAGCGAGATGGACACGGTGACGGACCAGCTGGCTGAGGCGGAAGCGGCTATCGACAGCCAGTATGCCGCCATGAAGAAACGCATTGCGTATATATATGAAAATAAGTCGGAGACGAATCTTCTGACTATCCTCTTCAATTCCGGCTCCATCGCGGATGCCCTGAACCAGGCCGACGAGGTGGCTTCCCTCATGGCCTATGACCGGCAGATGCTGGCCCGATACCGGCAGCTCAAGGCCGAAATCGAAGAGAAGAAGGCGGCCATTGCGGATAAGCAATCCGACCTCACGGCCTACCAGGAGGTCCTGAATGCTTCCCAGGGTCAGTACGCAGCTCTGCGTTCGGCAGCAGGAGCGGACCTGGCCGATGCCAATGCCACCCTGGCCGATGCGAACGGGGACGCGGCAGCTGCGGCAGCGAGCCTGGCGACCTTGCAGAAAAAGAAAAAGTCCCTCGACAGCCAGGCTGCGAGCGCCCAGGTGGCCTACGCCAAGGCTATTGCGGCTGAGCAGGAGGCCCTGGAGCAGAAGTCCGGCGGTAAGCATGAAGATACCTCGGGTTCCGTCAGCGCGTCTACGGACGAGACCACCTTCCTGGCGGCGACGATTCAGGCCGAGGCCTGGAACCAGGGCTATACGGGCCAGCTGGCGGTCGGGAGTGTCATCATGAACCGGGTCAAATCAAGTCTTTTTCCCAATACGATAACGGGCGTCATCACCCAGAACCGGCAGTTTTCCTCCTATTCCTCCGGCATGGTGAACTACTATGTCGATAAGGGAGTGGATTCCCAGTGCCTGAAGGTGGCCCAGGAAGTCATTGCCGGCAAGCGGTCGGGTGACTGGCTCTTCTTCATGACGAAGGCAGCAGCCGACAGCTTTGGAATCGCCGAATACGAGCAGATTGGGGCCCACGTCTTCTTCTACTCCTGGAAGACCAAGAAGAAGACTGAGACGGAGACGAAACCGGCGGAAGCAACGGAGACCCAACCGGAGGAAAATACACAGCCGGAAACGAATACAGAAAATGTTCAGCCGGAAACACCGGCAGCAGTTGAAACAACTGACGAAACTGAAAATACAGATACAGTTTCCGACCAATAGACGGGCGGAAATATGAATTTTTTGTAAAATCCCCTTTGCTTCTTGCAGGGGGATTTTTCTTGTAGTATACTTTACTGCGTCGGTGCGAAAGGCCGTTATATTTTTTTGTTTTCGATTGTTAAAAATTTAACACGGGCTTTCGCCAAAACTGCAACCGTTAGTTTCGGAACCTTACGAGAAAAGGAAAAAGGAGACAAGAACTATGGCAGAAAAAAAGGTAGTTATCGCCAGCGCATGTCGTACAGCCATCGGCACGATGGGCGGCGAGCTTTCCACCATCCCTGCAGTTGACCTCGGCGCAGCTGTCATCAAAGAGGCAGTCAAGCGCGCAGGCATCAAGCCTGAGGACGTAGAGCACGTATACATGGGCTGCGTCATCCAGGCAGGCCTCGGCCAGAACCCCGCCCGTCAGGCTACCCTGAAGGCAGGCCTTCCCGTTGAGACCACATCCGTTACGACAAACGTTGTCTGCGGCTCCGGTCTGAACTGCGTGAACCAGGCGGCTGAGATGATCATCGCAGGCGACGCTGACGTAGTTGTTGCCGGCGGCATGGAGTCCATGTCCCTCGCTCCTTTCGCAATCCCCAAGGGCCGTTACGGCTACCGTATGATGTGGCCGAACGAGCAGACCCAGAACGCCCTCGTTGATACGATGGTCAAGGATGCCCTGTGGGATGTATACAATGATTACCACATGATCAAGACCGCCGACAATGTCGCTGAGCGGTGGCATCTGACCCGGGAAGAGCTCGATGAATTCGCCCTCGCTTCCCAGCAGAAGGCCTGCAAGGCGCAGGAAGCTGGCGCCTTCAAGGATGAGATCGTTCCGATCGAAGTCAAGAAGAAGAAGGAAACCGTCATCGTCGATACCGATGAGGGACCCCGCCCGAATTCCACGATGGAAGGTCTGGCAAAGCTTCGTGCTATCTATCCCGGCGGCGTAGTTACCGCAGGCAATGCATCCGGCATCAACGACGGTGCAGCTGCCCTGGTCATCATGTCTGAAGACAAGGCCAAGGAACTCGGCGTTAAGCCCATCGCTACCTGGATCGCAGGCGCTCTCGGCGGCGTAGATCCCGCCATCATGGGTGTCGGCCCTGTAGCCGCTACGAAGAAGGTTCTGAAGAAGACCGGCCTTACCATCGATGACTTCGATGTATACGAGGCAAACGAGGCCTTTGCTGCCCAGTCCGTAGCAGTCGGCAAGGAACTCGGCTTTGACCTTAAGAAGCTCAATGTCAACGGCGGTGCCATCGCCCTCGGCCATCCCGTAGGAGCTTCCGGTGCCCGGATCCTCGTTACTCTTCTCTACAACATGATTCACAACGATTCTTACAACAGAGGTCTTGCTACCCTCTGCATCGGCGGCGGCATGGGCTGCGCAACAGTCGTAGAAAAGTACAAGGGTTGATGTGATTTCGCGGGAGGCGGCCCTCCGGGCCGCCTCCCGATTGTGCTTACAGTTTATTATAAGGAGGAAAAAATCATGAAGGTTGCCGTAATCGGAGCCGGAACCATGGGAAGCGGAATCGCTCAGGCATTCGCTCAGAACGACGGAGTCGATACCGTATATCTCTGCGACATCAAGCAGGAATTCGCTGACGGCGGAAAGGCAAAGATCGAGAAGGGTCTTGCCCGTCTCGTCAAGAAGGAAAAGATGACCCAGGACGCAGCAGATGCCATCCTTGCAAAGGTAAAGACCGGTCTTAACACCATTGCTACGGACCCCGACCTCGTCGTAGAGGCTGCCCTGGAAGTCATGGACATCAAGAAGAACTGCTTCAAGGATCTGCAGGAAAATATCGTAAAGAACGAATTTTGCATCTATGCTTCCAACACTTCTTCTCTCTCCATCACGGAAATCGGCTCCGGGCTGAAGAAGCCCGTCATCGGCATGCACTTCTTCAATCCCGCTCCTGTCATGAAGCTGATCGAGGTCATCAAGGGCGCCAACACTCCCGATGAGACCGTTGAGGAAGTCAAGAAGATTGCCACAATGCTCGGCAAGACTCCCGTTGAAGTCAATGAGGCTCCCGGCTTTGTTGTAAACCGTATCCTCATTCCCATGATCAACGAGGGTGCTACCATCTATCAGGAAGGCGTTGCTTCTATCAGCGGCATTGATTCCGCTATGAAGCTAGGTGCCAACCATCCCATGGGACCCCTCGAACTGGGCGACCTCGTCGGCCTCGACATCGTCGTAGCCATCATGGACGTTCTCTACAACGAGACCCACGACAGCAAGTATCGCTGCGCTACCATCCTTCGGAAGATGGTCCGCGCAGGCCACCTCGGCCGCAAGACCGGCATTGGCTTCTACAAGTACGGCGAAGACCGGTCCCAGACGCCTGTAGATGAGCTTTGAGGGTGCGTGATTACCGCAGGACTTCGCTGCTTCACAGCTTTCGCCCTGCTCCCCTCAGCTCACGCTTCCGTGCATACACTTCGCGTTCGCTGAGGGGGCGCGCCATGAAGTCATTCGTCCATCGGCAAACAAGTTTGCCATGCACGATGACTTATGACGCTGTAATCACATTATTATTCATAAATATAGGAGAAATAAATAATGGATTTCACACTGGATAAAAAACACGAGATGGCGAGACAGCTCTTCAGAGACTTCGCCGAGAAGGAAGTGAAGCCCACTGCTCAGGAGACGGACGAAACCGAAGTCTTCCCCCGGCAGAACGTTGAGAAGATGGCCAAGGCCGGCTTCTTCGGCATCACCGTTCCCAAGGAATACGGCGGCCAGGGCTGCGATCCCCTCACTTACGTAATGGC
>ONBT01000012.1 GCA_900316075.1 uncultured Lachnospiraceae bacterium
CTGGGCGTCGGGACCAATATTTCCGCCGATGACTTCGTCTCCGGCTCCCGTCAGGCGGCCTTGGGCGGGGTGACGACCTATATCGACTTTTTGGACCCCATCAAGAAGGCGGACGACATCGACCGGGCCTTCTTCGACCGGATGGCGCTCGCAAAGGGCTCGCTTACAGACTACGCCTTCCATACGACCATAGCCAACCCCACGGACCCGCCCGAGGAAATCTGTCAGAAGTCTCTGGAACATGGCATCAACTCCATCAAGCTTTTCACCACCTATGCGGATACGGACCGGCGGACCTATGAGGCCTATATCTACGACCTTCTGGCCGCCACCCGTCACTTCGGCTGCATTGCTGTCGTCCACTCGGAGGCGGATGACCTGGTCCGGAAGGGAAAGCGGATTTCCTACCGGAACCTGCAGAAGTCTCGCCCCTCCATCTGCGAGCGGCAGGAGGTTTCGACCCTGGCCGATATGGCCCGGGAAACGGGAGGCCGCCTCTACATCGTCCACGTCAGCGCAGGCAGCACCCTTGAAATGCTGAAGACGAACTACATGGACGAGCTGTTGCACGGAAATATTACTCTCGAGTCCTGTCCTCATTACTTTCTATTGAATGAAGAAAAGCTCTTCGGAAACGACGGTTACAAGTACACAATGACGCCGCCCCTGAGGCCTGAGAGGGACCGGGAGCTGATGGTTTCGGACTTTCCCCTGATTTCCACCATCGGGACCGACCACTGCCCCTACACGAAGGAGCAGAAGAACAAGAAGTATACCTCGGAAATCCCCATGGGCATCGGGGGTATCCGCTATTCCTTCCTCAATATGTACAGCCTTTTCGGTCTCGACTGCGTGGACCGCTTCACGAGCGGACCGGCCAGGGCCTATGGACTCACCGGGAAGGGGGCTCTCCTGCCGGGCATGGACGCCGACATCACAGTCTTCAACCCCGACGGGGAAGAGACCGTGGACGATGAGATGAGCGTCTATAACGGAAAGACCTACCGGGGGAAGATCGAGACAGTTGTCTCCGGAGGGAAGGCAGTCGTTCTCAAGGGAGAACTGCACGATGAGCGGCAGGGAACCTATATCGGAAGAGGACCGCTGTAAATTCAGGCCTGAAACAATTCCGGACAGGCAGCAGAGACAGACATTTTCGGCTGTCAACCGGGAGAAGGGAATCCTGAAATTAGAATAAGAGGCGAAGCGTATGGATATTTCGACGCCGGTTGTGAAAAAAGACCACGAAGTGAAAATGAGCGGGCGGGCCGAGTACATCGCCGACCACCCCTTCCCCGGGGAGATCTGGGGGACTATGGTCCGGTCCACGGTGCCTTTCGGAAAGATCCGCTCAATCAAGCTTCCGGACCTGCCGGAGGGCTATACAGCCGTGACGGCGGACGACGTGCCCGGAGAGAACCTCCTGAAGGTCGTGACTAGTGAGCAGCCCATCTTTGCCGGAGATACGGTCCGTTTCCTCGGGGAGGGCATCCTCATGATCACGGGTCCGGACCTGACTGAAGTGAAGCGGCTGGCCGCGGAGACCGAAGTCACCTATGAAGAATATGAGCCCGTCCTCTCCCTCGATGAGGCGACCGATACCTGCGCCCATTATCACTTCACCAAGGGACGGGCGATGGATGAAGTCTTTGCGGAAGCCGCGGAGGTCATCGAAGAGACCTTCACCACCGGCTACCAGGAGCAGGCCTACCTGGAGCCCCAGGGGGCCGTGGGAGTCTACAAAGACGGCAGGGCAGAAATCTTCGGCTCTATGCAGTGCCCCTACTATGTGAAGAATGCCTGCAAGCAGACCATGGGTCTCGATGACGACCACGTGCGGATCGTGCAGATGACGACCGGAGGCGGTTTCGGAGGGAAAGAAGATTATCCTTCTTTGATCGGCTGCCAGGTGGCTGTGGCGGCAAAGAAGACCGGACACCCGGTCCGCATGATCCTAAACCGCCGGGAGGATATGGCCTCCACCCCCAAGCGGCACCCTTCGAAGATTACATATAAGGTGGCTCTCGATGGTTCGAAGCATATTACAGGGATTAAAGCCGACATACTATTGGACGCGGGGGCGTATGCGGGCCTTTCCGACGTGGTCCTGCAGCGGTCCCTCCTTTCCGCCATCGGCTGCTACAATATCGAGAATACGGATATCACCGGGGCGGCCATGCTTACAAACCTGGTTTCGAACGGGGCCTATAGAGGTTTCGGGGCACCCCAGAGCTTTTTTGCGATTGAGACCATGATGGACCATATCGCTTATAAACTTGGCAAAGACCCTCTGGACTTCAAGAAGGAATACTTCGTGAAGCAGGGGGACATCACCTGCTCGGAAGGGGTCTTCCACCACCACGTGCCGATTCCGGAGATGCTTGAAAAGGCTGAGGAACTCACGGATTACAGCAGCAAGTACGCGGAATATAAGAAGCCCCAGACCGGACGTTTCAGAAAGGGTATTGGCATGTCCATGGTCTTTCATGGCTGCGGCTTTACCGGGGCGGCCGAGAAGGAATTCATCAAGGCCGTCGTGAAGATTCATAAGTATGCGGACGACACGGTGGAGATCCTGGCCTCGAATTCGGACATCGGCCAGGGCATCAAGACGACCTTTGCAAAGATTGTGGCCGAGGGACTGGGCATTCCCCTTTCGGACGTGAAGATTGAAAACCCGGATACGGACCGGGTGCCGGATTCGGGTCCCACGGTGGCTTCCCGGTCTCTGATGATCGTGGGAAAGCTCCTGGAGCGGGCTGCTGCCCGGCTGAAGGCAGAGTGGAAGCCGGGAGAAGAGCAGGAAGTGGAAGAGCACTATAAACATCCGGACTTCATGCTTCCCTGGGACGGCAAAGCCTTCCACGGGGATGCCTACCCCACCTACTCCTGGGCCCTGAACGTCGTGGAACTTGAACTCGATACCCTGACGGGCCAGTCCAGACTCTTAAGTGTCTGCGGGATTTTCGACGTGGGAAAGGACATAGACCGGACCATCATGGTGGGCCAGGCCCAGGGCGGCATGCTGCAGGGCCTCGGCTACGGCTCCATTGAAAATATGGAAACGAAAGAAGGGCGGGTACTGCAGAATTCCTTTACGGACTATATGATTCCGACCGCCGAGGATACGGTGCCCTTTCAGATTGCCTTCATAGATAATCCTTATGACGGAGGGCCCAAAGGGGCCAAGGGGGCCGGGGAACTGACCCTGGTCGGAGCGGCTCCGGCCTTTGAGGCGGCGGTGGAGCAGGCCAGCGGGAAGCGCTTTTTCTCCATCCCCCTGACTCCGGAGAAGGTGCTTATGGCCCTTTCTGAGAAAGGCTGAAGCAAACGGCAGTGCCTTTTCAGAAAAAGTCTGAAGCGGCCTTTCCGGGCCAGCAGCAACTACAGATTTACTTCATGAAGACAGGTGTTCATCATGATCGAATTTACTTTGAATGGAAAAGCGGTAGAGAGTCAGGCCGGCCCCACGGACCGGCTCCTTGACGTCCTCCGGAATGAGTTCGGCTGCCGGGGCCCCAAGGAGGGCTGCGGGGAAGGCGAGTGCGGGGCCTGCTCCTGCCTCGTGGACGGGAAGCTCATGAATTCCTGTATTACGCCGGCGGGAGCCGTGGCCGGGCGGACAGTCGTCACCCTCGACGGCTTCCGGGATACAGACCAGTACAAGCTTTTGGACCAGACCTTCGCCGAGGCCGGGGCCGTCCAGTGCGGCTTCTGCACCCCCGGCATGATCATGGCCGCCCAGGCCCTGCTTTCAAAGAACCCCCATCCCACAGAGCAGGAAATCCGTTTGGCAATTTCCGGCAACCTCTGCCGCTGCACCGGCTACAATATGATCATAAACGCCATCTCCCTGGCGGCGGAAAGGGGGAAGGGGTTATGGTAAGGACATATTATCCTGATACTGCCTATGAAGCAATGAAGGCCCGATCAGAAGCACCCGGGGCCCTTCTCGTAAGCGGGGGCACCGACGTGATGGTGCGAAAGCCCGCATATGAGGCTGTCATTATTCTAAACGGGGCGGGGGACCTTGCGGAAATACGGCAGGAGGAGGACGGAAGCCTTTTCGTCGGGGCGGAAGTCACCTATGCCGATATGATGCAGGACCACCGGATCCCGGAAATCTTCCGTACCTGCATCCCCGGCATCGCTTCACCGGCCATACGCAATGCGGGTACTATGACCGGCAACATCTGCAACGCCTCCCCGGCCGGGGACACCCTGCCGGTCCTTTCCATCATGGATGCTCAAGTGGTCATCGGAAGCCTGGACGCCTCCGGGCAGGAGGTGAGCAGGACAGAAGGCCTTCTTTCCTTCATTCAGGGAATCCGGAAGATTGACCTTCTGCCGACGGAAGTGGTCCTCGGGGTCCGGCTTCCGCTTTCCAATTGGGAAAGGCAGAATGTGTGCTATTATCAGAAGGTGGGTTCCCGCCGGGCTGAGTCCATTTCGAAGGCTTCTTTCGCAGCAAGTGCCCGGGTGGAGGACGGCACGATCAAAGACTTTCGGGCTTCCTGGGGATCGGTCGGAATCAAGCCCGTCCGATTTCCTGACCTGGAGAAAAAATATGCAGGGACTCCGGTCTCTGATCTGAAGGCCCGGAAGGAGGCAGTGACGGCGGATTTCATCGAAGGCATTCATCCGATTGACGACCAGCGCTCTACCGCCGCCTACCGCAGACAGGTCTCAGCCAATCTCTTTTCGGATTTCATTGACAGTCTGGGAGGCTGAAATTGCAGCTCATACGACACGCCCTGATTTATACGGGGGCGGAAGAAGGAAGAATTATTCATAATGGGGCCGTAGCCATTGACGGAGCCTTCATCAAAGAAGTCGGAGAGGATTCCGTCCTTGCGGCCAGGTACCCGGAGGCGGAAGCCCTGGATGCAGGGGGAAAGCTCTGCATGCCGGGTCTTATAAACGCCCATGAGCACATCTACAGCGAGTTTGCCCGGGGCTGCGCCTTCCCGGGCGGGCCCTCCCACGGCTTCCTCGATGTCTTGGAGAAGGTCTGGTGGCCCCTGGACCGGGCATTATCCAAAGAGGACATCTATTACAGCGCCCTCTGTGCCTATATTGAGTGCATCAAAAACGGGGTGACCACGGTCATCGACCACCACGCCGGCTACGGGGCCATCGAAGGCAGCCTTTCTGAAATCGCAAAGGCGGCAGACCAGACCGGGGTCCGGACCTGTCTCTGCTGCGAGGTATCGGACCGGGACGGCTTTTCCAAGTGCCGCAAGGCCATAGACGAAAACGCTTCTTTCATTGAAGAGACGGCCCGGAAGAATTCTTCCATGCAGAAAGCCCTCTTCGGCCTCCATGCATCCTTTACCCTTTCGGAGGAGACCCTGCAGGCCGTCCGCCGGGCAAATGAGAGCGGGGCAGGCTACCACGTCCATATCGCCGAAGGGGCTTATGACGAGAAGGACTGCGAAGAGAAGTACGGCTGCTCCATTGTGGAACGCTTTGAAAAGGAAGGTATTCTGGGCCCTTCGACCATAGCGGCCCACTGTATCCATATCAGCGAAAAGGACATGGGGATTCTGAAGGACACGGATACCATGGTGGTCCACAATCCCGAGTCCAATATGAACAATGCCGTCGGTTCCCCCAATGTTCTGGCCATGTACGACAGGGGCATCACCCTGGGCCTGGGAACGGACGGCTACGGGCAGGACATGCTCCGCTCCATGCAGACAGCTGCCATTCTGCAGAAGTACCGGCACGGAGAACCGGCCCGGGGGACGGGAGAGGCGGAAAGCCTCCTTTTTTCCGGAAATCCGGAAATCGTCCGCCGCATCTTCGGCGTATCCGCCGGAAACTTAAAGGAAGGGGCGGCTGCCGATATTATTCTCATGAACTATGCGCCCTTCACTCCGCTCAATGAAAATACAGTCGAAAGCCACCTCCTCTTCGGCCTGACCGGGGCCCTGACGGACACGGTCCTGATCAACGGGCGCCTTGTCATGCAGGGGCGGAAGGTCCTGACCGTGGACGAGGAGGCCATAGACCGGGAGGCCCGGAAGCTGGCGGAAGGCCTGTGGCAGCGAATCCGGTAATGCTTTTCAGGTGCGCGTATTTTGTATAGGATCGGGCGTTTTTGACGGCAAAGGATGCTGGAGGATGCCATGAATGAGATGAAAGCCTGTGACTTCGGCGCGGAGCTCACACATCTTCTGACAGAATTCAAGAAAGACGGGACTTTTGAGCAGGTCCCTTTCGCAGAGGGGCCCGGGGACGAACGGGTTGGCATTGCGGCCGGCCCCCATACCCAGACAGCGGCGGGAATTATTTCCTGCTGGGCTGCCGGGGCGGGCGTCATCGAGCTGAAAACCGTCCAGGTCCTCTCCGGAAAGGAACTGGGCCTCACGAAGCCCTGCATCTATGTCGGGGACGCAGTTTATAATACCGAGTGGTCGTCGGAATTCCCCGCGGAAACCGCGGCGGAGGAATATATCGGGGCCTACCTTCTGATTCGGGTGCTGTCGAAGGAATTCTCCCTGGAGCGCCTGCCCCGCCTCGTTGCCAGCGTCGGCTACGACCTGAAGGGAATCAAGTCCAAGCCGGTGACGGCTTTTCTTTGTTCCATGAAGGACGCTTCGGAAAATGCCGCCTGGAAGAGGGACATCAAATATCTGAGGAAGCATGTGAAGGAATTTTCCCGTGTCACGGCAAAGGACATAGATGCAATTGAGAAGGAGACCTGCATCGCAGATACCGTAACCCTTTCCACCATGCACGGGTGCCCCAGGGAGGAAGTCTATGATATCGCTTCCTACCTGCTGGGACAGGGCTTCCACACCTTCGTGAAGCTGAATCCCACGATTATCGGCCGGGAAAATGTATATAAGCTTTTGAAGGCCCACGGCTTTGAGGAAGAGATTCCGGAAAGCGTCTTCGAGCAGGAACTGGGCATGAATGCGGCCGTGGACCTGATTGAGCGCCTGTCTGCCGATGCCTACCGCCAGGACCTCTGCTTCGGGGTCAAGCTCACGAATACCCTGCCGGTGGCCATCAAAAAGCAGGAGCTTTCCGGCAGTACCATGTACCTTTCGGGCAAGGCCCTCTACAGCCTTTCCCTGATGGCGGCGGGCCTGATCGCGGCCACCTGCCCCGGGGTCCCCATTTCCTTCTCGGGCGGGGCCGACCGGTGGAATGTGGGGAACCTGCTCTATGCGGGCATCTGCACGGTGACGGTCTGCTCCATTCTCCTGAAGGCCGGAGGCTACAAGAACTTCCTGCCCCTTCTCGAGGCGGCCCAGTCGGTTCCCTACACCCGCCATCCCAACCATGTGCTCCTGCACGAGCTTTCCGAGAAGGCCCTGACGGACCCCCATTACGATGCGGCAGTCCGGAAAGTGCAGGAGCGGCTGCCCCGCTACTCTCCCCGCTGCGCCTTCTGCGAAAACTGCGTGGACGTCTGCCCCAACCGGGCCAATGTCCGCCTTGCGGTAAACGGCGGCTTTGCCGTCCTTCATATCGAAGAGCGCTGCAACGAGTGCGGGGTCTGCGCGGCCTCCTGCCGTCTGGGGCATGAGCCCTATAAGGAGAAGGAAGCATGGAAAGGAGCTTTTTCCGATGGGCTTTGAACTCATAGAGAATAATGAAAAAAAGAAGGTCGGAGACACCTCCTTTCTGGATGTAAAGACCGCCCGGGCTGTGAGAAAATATCACGCGACCTTTCCCCAGTATCAGAAAACGCCCCTGCGGCGGCTTTCCTCCCTGGCGGCGGCCCTCGGCGTGAAGGATATCTATGTCAAGGACGAGTCCTTCCGCTTCGGCCTGAATGCTTTCAAAGTTTTGGGCGGAAGCTACGCCATAGGGACTGTAATCGCAAAAAAGCTGGGTATCCCGCCGGAAGCACTGACTTATGGCCTCATCACGTCGGAAGAGACGAAGAAGGCCTTGGGTCCGGTGACCTTCATCTCCGCCACGGACGGAAATCATGGCCGGGGCGTGGCCTGGTCGGCCCGGGAGCTGGGACAGAAGTCCGTCATCTATATGCCGAAGGGGTCTGCAAAGGAGCGCTATGACAATATCGTTTCCTGCGGGGCTTCCTGCACCATCACGGATTTAAACTATGATGACGCAGTGCGGAAGGCCGACGCGGACGCAAAGGAAAACGGCTGGGTCTTGGTCCAGGACACCTCCTGGCCCGGCTATGAAGAAATTCCCAGGGCCATCATGCAGGGCTATACGACCTTGTCTCTGGAGACCTATGAACAGCTTGACGGGGTCATTCCGAGCCACATCTTCCTGCAGGCAGGGGTCGGCTCCTTTGCCTCCAGTGCCACGGCCCTCTTCACGGAGGCCTTCGGCAAAGAGCATAAGCCCGTCATCACCATCGTGGAGCCCAACGAAGCGGCCTGTATCTATAAGACCATGAAGGCAGCGGACGGAAAGCTCCATCCGGTCACGGGCGACATGAATTCCATCATGGCCGGCCTCTGCTGCGGCGAACCCGTGACGGTGGGCATCGATATCCTGAGAACCTATGCGGACTACTTCATTTCCGAGCCGGATTATGCGGCAGCCGACGGTATGCGGGTTCTCTCCTCCCCTCTGGGAGCAGATGAGCGGATTGTGAGCGGAGAGAGCGGGGCGGCCGCCTTCGGAGCCGCCTACGAGCTGCTGACGGATAAGGCCTTGTCTTCCTGTAAAGAGAAGCTGGGACTCGATGAGTCGTCGGTCCTCCTCTTCGTCAGCACCGAAGGGGCGACGGACCGGGTCAATTACCGGAATATCGTGTGGAACGGGGCCTACGCAAGGCCTGTGGTTTGATATCGGAAAATATTATTATAATACATAAATACTTGCGGCGGGAGCCGGACAAGAGGAGAGAGAAATGTTATCTGAAGAGAGAAAGCAGGATGTAATTGAGCTTTGCCAGGACCTGGTCAAGAGTTATTCCTATTCGGGCAACGAGGACGAGGTGGCGAGGAAGCTCGAGACCTACTACCGGGCCCACGGCTTTGATGATGTGAAAATCGACCAGTATGGAAACATCATCGGCGTCATCAGGGGTCGGCGGAAGGGCCCGAAGCTTCTTTTCGACGGTCACATCGACACGGTGCCGGTGCCGGATCCTTCCCAGTGGAGCCATGATCCTTTTGGCGGAGAAATCGTCGACGGGAAGATCTACGGTCGTGGAACCTCCGACATGAAGGGGGCCGATGCGGCCATGGCTGTGGCAGCGGCTTCCTATGCTGAGGACACCGGAAAGAACTTCGGCGGGGAAATCTATGTGGCCGGGGTTGTTCACGAGGAGTGCTTCGAGGGCGTTGCGGCCCGCAGCATCAGTGCGGCGGTTCAGCCCGACTACGTCATCATCGGAGAGGCTTCGGAACTGAATCTCAAGGTCGGCCAGAGGGGCCGGGGAGAGGTCGTCGTCGAGACCTTCGGTGTCCCCGCCCATTCGGCCAACCCGGAGAAGGGGGTCAATGCGGTCTATTCCATGTGCCGCCTGGTGGAAGCCATCCGGACCATCAAGCCCACCCATGATGACTTCCTGGGGGATGGCATTCTCGAGCTTACCGATGTGAAGTCGGCTCCCTATCCCGGGGCATCCGTGGTTCCCGACTACTGCCGGGCCACCTACGACCGCCGTCTCCTCGTGGGCGAAACCCGGGAGTCGGTGCTGGCGCCGATTCAGGAGATCATCGACCGCCTGTCTGCGGAAGACCCCAAGTTCAAGGCGAAAGTCTCCTTCGCGAGAGGTCATGAGAAGTGCTACACGGGCGAGACCATCGAGGGAGAGCGCTTCTTCCCCGGCTGGGCCTATGACGAGAAGGAAGACTATATTCAGGCTGTCAAAAAGGAACTGAATGCCATGGGCTTTGAGCCGGAAATCACCAAGTACAACTTCTGCACCAACGGCAGCCACTATGCCGGGGAGGCCGGCATCAAGACCATCGGCATGGGGCCTTCAAGGGAAAACCTGGCCCACACGATTGACGAATACATTGAAATCGACCAGCTGACCGGGGTCACGGAGCGCTACATGGGCATCATGAAGGCGCTGCTGTTCTAGAGGATCGTATGAGAATTCTTGTTAAAAATGCACGCATTGCGGATGGGACCGGAAAAGACCTCTTCGACGGGGCAGTGCTGATTGAAGATGAGCGGATTGTCTCGCTTTTTCGCGGCGCAGCTTCGGTTGAGGTGGAAAGGAGCGCCGATCGGGTAATCGATGCCGGAGGACATGTCTGTGCCCCGGGCTTCATCGATACCCACTCCCACAGCGACTTGAAGGTTCTGTCGGAGCCTTCTCTTCTGCCCAAACTCCACCAGGGAATTACGACAGAGGTTCTGGGCCAGGACGGAATTTCCATGGCCCCGCTGCCGGAGGCGTATATCGGCCCATGGCAGAAGAATCTGGCCGGCCTGGACGGGACGGATGAGACCCTGGACTGGCATTACGGGAATGTTGACGGCTACTTCAACCTTCTTGAAAAGGCCGGTCCTGCTTTGAATGAAGCCTACCTCCTGCCTCACGGGAATATCCGCATGGAGGCCATGGGCCTTGAAAACCGTCCGGCGGACGAAAAAGACCTTGAGAAGATGAGGGAAATCACGGTCCGAGAGATGGAGGCAGGCTGCATCGGCGTGTCTTCCGGCCTCATATACATGCCCTGCGCCTATGGCAAGACGGAGGAACTGATAGAAATCTGTAAGGTGGCGGCTTCTTATGGCGGCGTCTTCGTCGTCCACCAGCGGTCCGAGGCGGATACCATCCTGCCTTCCATGGATGAAATCATACGGATTGGTCGGGAGTCCGGCATTCCCATCCACTTCTCCCATTTCAAGGTCTGCGGGAAGCCCAACTGGAAGTATCTTGACGGTATGTTTGAGAAGCTGGATCAGGCAGAGAAGGAGGGACTCACGGTTTCCTTCGACCAGTACCCCTATGTGGCGGGTTCCACCATGCTTGGAGTTATCCTGCCTCCCTGGGCCCACGACGGAGGGACGGAGCAGCTGTTGAAACGTCTATCAAGTAACAGCGACCGGGCCCGGATGAAGGAAGATATCGCTAAAGGCATCCCCGGCTGGGACAACTTTATCGAGTTTGCGGGGACTGAGGGGATCTATATTACTTCTGTGCTTTCTGAGAAAAATCAGGATGCGGTCGGCATGTCTCTGGACGAACTCGGGGAGAAGAGGGGAAAAGAGCCGCTGGAGGCGGCCTTCGACCTCCTTCTTGAAGAAAAGAATGCGGTCGGCATGGTGGATTTCTACGGGACGGAGGACCATGTCAAGGCAATCATGAAGCGGCCGGAGATGAACCTCTGCACCGACGGCCTGCTTTCCGGCAAGCCCCACCCGCGGGTTTACGGGGCCTTCCCCCGGCTCCTCGGAAAGTACGTACGCGAGGAAAAGTGCCTGACCCTGCCGGAAGCCGTGCGGAAGATGACCGGGAAGGCGGCGGACGCATTGCATTTGAAGGACCGGGGCTATATCAAGGAAGGGTATTTCGCGGACCTTACCATCTTTGATCCGGAGACCGTGAAGGACTGCGGGACCTTCGAGAAGCCGGATGTCTATCCGACCGGCATTGAGACGGTCATCGTAAACGGACATGTGGCGCTGGAGCACGGAGAAGTTTCCGCAGAGCGCCGCGGAAAAGTGCTGCGGAGGAAGTGAGATGTATCACATCACAGTCAACGGAAAAGAGTATACAACGGACGAGGACAAGCGTCTCATGGACTTCCTGCGGGAGGACCTGGACCTGACTTCGGTCAAGAACGGCTGCGGGCAGGGTGCCTGCGGGGCCTGCATGGTCATCATGGACGGGCAGAAGGTCCGCTCCTGCCTCAGAAAGACTTCCGACTGTGACGAGCGCTCGATTATCACCCTCGAGGGCCTTTCCGAGCGGGAAAAGCAGGTGTATTCTTTCGCCTTTGCCACGGCCGGAGCCGTCCAGTGCGGCTACTGCACGCCGGGCATGGTCATCAGCACAAAGGTCCTTCTTGATTCGAATGGAAACCCTACGGAGGAGGACATCAAAAGGGCAATCGAGACAAACCTCTGCCGCTGCACAGGCTATGTGAAGATTATAAAAGCGGTAAAGCTGGCGGCGGCCTGCTTCCACGGTGAAGTGGAACCGAATATCAACCCGGCGGAGGGACACGTAGGAGAGCGGGCGGTCCGGCAGGATGCGGTCGACAAGATTCTCGGGAAGGCCAAATTTGCAGGGGACTTAAAGGCAGACGGGATGGTTTACGGGTCTGCCCTCCACTCGAAATATCCGCGCGCCTTGGTCAAAAATATTAGTATAGAAAAGGCACTGAAGCATCCGGACTGCGTGGGCATTGTGACGGCAAAAGACGTGCCCGGGGAGCGGACGATCGGGCATCTGACTCTGGACTGGCCGGCCCTCATCGACGTCGGGGAGGAGACCCGGTATTGCGGGGACGCCCTGGCCCTGGTGGCGTCGCGCCGGATGGAGTCCCTTGAGGAAATCAAGGCCCTGATTGAGGTCGACTACGAGGAGCGAAAGCCGGTCTTTGACCCGGAGGAAGCCCTGGAGCGGGCGGATTACCAGGTGCATCCGGAGGACGGCAAAGACGGCAATGTCTACCAGGTCGAGAAGGTGCAGCGGGGCGATGTGGACAAGGCCCTGGCGGAGTCCGCTTTCGTGGTGACCGAGGAATATGAGACGCCTTTTCAGGAGCACGCCTTTCTGGAACCCGAGTCGGCCCTGGCCGTGCCGGACGGGGAAGACCACCTGACGGTCTACACCGGCGGCCAGTCCGTCTTTGATGACAAGCGGGAGATTTCAAGGCTCTTAGGGCTTTCCGAGGGGCAGCTTCGGATCATCTCCGCTTATGTCGGCGGGGGCTTCGGCGGCAAGGAGGATATGTCGGTCCAGCACCATGCGGCCCTGCTGGCCTGGATTCTGAAGGTGCCTGTCCGGGTCACCTTCACCCGGGAAGAGTCGATGAGATATCATGTCAAGCGGCACCCGATGAAGATGCGCCTGACGACGGGCTGCGATAAGGACGGGCATCTGACGGCCATGCGCCTGCGCCTCATCGCAAATACGGGGGCCTATGCCTCCCTGGGCGGGCCGGTTCTGCAGCGGGCCTGCACCCACGCGGCCGGGCCTTATAACTATCAGAATATCGACATCATCGGCACGGCTGTCTACACAAATACGGTGCCGGCCGGGGCCTTCCGGGGTTTCGGGGTCGTCCAGTCCGCCTTCGCGACCGAGTGCAACCTGAACCTTCTGGCGGAGAAGGTGGGCATTGATCCCTGGGAAATGCGCTATCGGAACGCCCTGCGGCCCGGGGACATCCTTCCGAACGGGCAGGAGGCGGATGCATCGACCGGTATCGTGGAAACTCTGGAGGCTGTTAAGCAAGCCTATTATTCGGATCCGGACCATGCCGGCATTGCCTGCGCCATCAAGAACGCGGGCGTGGGCGTCGGGGTGCCGGATATTGGAAGGGTGACCCTGCATGTGGAAGGCGGGGAGGTTAGTCTTCGTACGAGTGCTGCCTGCATGGGCCAGGGCATTGCTTCCACCATGCGGGCCATCGCCTGCGAAGCGTCCGGCCTTCCGGCGGAAAAGATCATCGTCCACTGCCCGGATACGGATGTGACGCCGGATGCCGGAACGTCGACTGCCTCCAGGCAGACGACGATTACCGGCGAGGCCTCGCGCCGAGCCGGGCTCATGCTTGCTGAGGCGTTGAAGAATCATACGCTCGAAGAGCTTGAGGGGCAGGACTTCGCAGCCGAATATCATGCAAAGACCGACCCCATGGGTTCGCCCAAGCCCCATCCGGTCAGTCATGTGGCCTACGGCTACGCCTCCCAGGTGGTCTTTCTCGATGATAATGGAAAAGTGAAGAAAGTCGTGGCCGCTCACGATGTGGGCAAAGCCATCAATCCGGCCAATGTGGAAGGACAGATAGAAGGCGGCGTCGTCATGGGCTTAGGCTTCGGCCTGACGGAAGACCTTCGGATGCAGGACGGGGAGCCCACGGCCAAGTATGGAACCATGGGTCTCTGGAGGGCCCGGGCTCTGCCGGAGATTGAAACCATCCTCATAGAGAAGAATCCGGACGAGAAGGCCTACGGGGCCAAGGGGGTCGGGGAAATTCCCCTGATCCCCATGGGCCCGGCCTTGCAGAATGCGTATTACAAGCGGGACGGCGCCTTCCGGACGAAGCTGCCCCTGAAGCATACGCCTTATCGAAAATAATGAAAAACATCTGTGCCATCATAACTGCCGCGGGACTTTCTTCCCGCATGGGGGACTTCAAGCCCCTTCACCCGGTGGACGGGAAGGTTTCCATGATCCAAAAAGAGGTGGAGACCTTTTCGGAAGCCGGGATTTCCCGTATAATAGTGGTCACCGGCTTCCGGGCGGCGGACATAGAGACAGAGCTTGCCGGCAGAGGTGTTGAATTCGCATACAATGCAGCCTACGACCAAAACGAGATGTTTGACTCGGTATGTATCGGTCTCCGGCAGGCGCTGCGAAATGAGCTCGAGGCTGTTCTGATTACACCGGTGGATGTTCCGATGTTTTTGGCAGACACGGTGAAGAGGCTGCTGAAATCGGAAGGTTATGTCCGAATTCCTTCGGATGGAAAGCATGGGGGGCATCCCCTTTTGCTTTTGAAACCGGTTTGTGAAGCCGTGTTAAGAGATTCCGGCGATGGCGGGCTGAAAGGAGCTTTGAAACGGGCAGGGTATGAAACGGCTTATGTACCGGTGAACGATTCCGGAGCTTTTGTTGATTTTGACACACCGGAAGATTATCGAAAACTGAAGGAGAATGCACGATGAAACTGATGAAAACGGAAGACGCGGTCGGGCAGATCCTCTGTCAGGACATCACCCAGATTATCCGCGGAGGCTACAAGGGCCCGGTCTTCCGCAAGGGACACGTGATCACGGAAGAGGACATTCCGGTCCTGCTTTCAGTCGGCAAGGATAATATTTATATCTGGGAAAACGACGGCTCTCTCGTCCACGAAAACGACGGGGCAGAGATCCTCTATGAAATTTCCGCCGGGCAGAATATTCGTCCCGGGGACGATATCAAAGAAGGGAAAATAGAGCTCTTCGCTGAAATCGACGGGCTTTTCAAAGTGGACCGCGAAAAGCTTCTCGCCGTGAATTCTCTCGGTGAAATGATGATAGCTTCCCGCCACGGGGATTTCCCTGTGAAGGCCGGCGACAAGCTGGCCGGAGAGCGAATCATCCCTCTTGCGATTGAGAAGGAGAAGATGGAGAAAGCCCGGGAGACGGTATTCGGCCGAGCGGCTGAAGGAAGCGAAAACGGAGCGCTTCCGGCGGCTGTCGGCGGAAAAGATGCCGGAGCCGGGAAGATTTTCAACGTCCTCCCCTTCCACCACAAGAAAGTCGGCATCGTGACGACCGGAAATGAGGTCTACTATCATCGAATCGAAGACACCTTCACGGATGTCGTTATGGAAAAGCTGTCGGAATATGATACGGAAGTCATCGGGCACGAGCTTTCCTCGGATGACGCGGAGATGGAGATTTCCTGCATTCGAAAGCTTCTCGATACCGGGGCGGACATGATTCTCTGCACCGGAGGCATGAGCGTGGACCCGGACGACCGGACCCCGCTTGCCATCCGGACAGTAGCCGGCGGCCAGATCACTTATGGGTCTCCGGTTCTGCCCGGAGCCATGTTTCAGCTTTCTTACTATAATAATATAATTCCCCTGGTCGGTCTGCCCGGCTGTGTGATGCACGCAAAGCGTACGGTATTTGATCTGATCCTGCCCCGCCTGCTGGCGGATGACCCTGTCAGCCGGGAGGAGATCGCAGCCCTGGGTGAAGGCGGTATGTGCCTGAACTGCAAGACCTGCACTTTCCCCAACTGTGGATTTGGAAAATAAGTTGACACGCGACAACCGAAACTGATTGACATACGACAACTAAATCGATGACAGACATTCAGAAAAACAGAGAAAAGTATAAGGCCCTATTGGAGTCGGAGCGGGGGCGGCAGCAGAAGGCTGTCATTTGCGGAGCAGGGAACGTGGGCCTGGAAACAGGAAAGCTGCTGAAGCAGATGGACTTTTCCGTGACCTTCATAGAGGACCGGAAGGAATTTGCTGCTGCGGCAGAGGCAGCCGGAGCCGACAGGGTCCTCTGCGGGGATTTTTCAACGTCTCTATCCCAGATTGACGGGAGCCGGGACACCTGGTTCATCATCATGACCCGGGAGCACGAATTCGACCGGCTTTGTCTCCAGAAAATAGCGATAAAGCCTCATGCCTACATCGGTATGATGGGCTCCAGACGGCGGACGAAGCTCCTGATTGAATCCCTGGAGCAGGAAGGGATTGATAGGAGAGTGCTGGAGAATGTCCACACTCCCATCGGCCTTTCCATCAAGGCGGATACTCCCTTTGAAATTGCAGTCTCAATTGCGGCTGAAATCATTTCCTTAAAAAATGCCGGTAAGCACGACGACCGGGCGGACCTGGACGTGCTTGAAGAGATTGCTTCCCTGCCGGAGGATGAGCGGGCCATTGCGGCAAGGATTATCGATGCCCGGGGGTCAGTTCCGAGAGGTGTGGGAGCCCTCATGCTGATTCATTCGGATGGAAGCATTGCCGGCACCATCGGCGGAGGTTCTTCGGAGTATGCCGTGATGCAGCGGGCCGGGGAGAAGCTTTCAGCCGGAGACAGCGCTTACGAGGAAATGTCCCTGGACCTGGCGGGAACGGATGTCAGCGACCTGGAGATGCTCTGCGGGGGACGGCTTGTGGTTTCCCTGGAGACAGTCTGATGCAGGACACTTTCGGGCGCGAAATTACATACATGCGGATTTCCGTCACGGAAGCCTGCAATATGGCCTGCCGCTACTGCAGCCCGGGAGGCGCGGACGGAAAAGAAGGCAGGCGGCAGCTTCTTTCAACAGACCAGATTGTCGATGTCTGTCGGGCCGCAATTTCCCTGGGGATTCGGAACTTCCGCTTTACCGGGGGCGAGCCCCTGCTGCGGCAGGACCTGCAAGAGATCGTTCGGCGAGTACATGAAATTCCGGGGGTCGGGGAACTGACCTTGACGACGAATGGTCTTCTGCTGGAAGGGTGGATAGAAGACCTGGTGAAATCCGGGTTGACGGGCGTCAACATAAGCCTGGATACCCTGGACAGGAAGCACTTTCAGGAAATTACCGGTGTGGACGGTCTCGAGCAGGTGATGGCTGGAATCCGGAAAGCCTTGGATTTTCATGGCCTCCGCATTCATTTGAACTGCGTTCCCCAGAAGGGGACGACGGAGGATGACCTTTTGCAGCTGGCGGAACTGAGTCTCAGATATCCGCTTTCCGTCCGCTTCATTGAGATGATGCCATTAGGTTGCGGGAAGAAGTACCGGCCGGTTTCGAATGAGAAGGTAAAGAACCTTCTGTATAGGCGGTGGCCGGACCTTACGCCAGAAGAGAAAAGCATGGAGCGGGCAGGCAGAAGAGCCAATTTCTCTGTTGATGGAAATGCAGGAGCGGTTGAGGAAATGCCTTCCAAGACTTCCGGCATACGGGCCTCGCATGGGCTCGGCCCTGCGGTCTATTACCGCATTCCCGGAGCAGCGGGAACCATCGGCTTCATCAGTCCGATTTCGGACCGCTACTGCACCGCCTGCAATCGTATTCGCCTGACGAGTGACGGATATGTCAAGGGCTGCCTTTCCTATGCTTCCGATTTGTCGGTTCTTCCGGCGTTTCAGATTGCGGATAGGGAGGAGCGGCAGGCAGCGCTCGTTGAGGTACTGAAGCAGGGAATTCTTTTAAAACCGCAGGCCCACACCTTCGCAGAGAGAGCGGGGGCATCGGAAGACCGTACGATGCAGGAAATCGGCGGGTGACGAGAAGCAATTTCATACTTGAAGTAAATACGACTTATGGAAGATAGAGAAGATAAACAAAAAGAGCCGCTGGCGGTCGGACGTGTCGCTGCCCTCTGCCGGTCGGATGTCAAGGGGACGCATAAGTACAGCATTCCGGAGGCGGAATTTATTGCTGACTTTGGCATGGAAGGTGACGCCCACGCGGGACATTGGCACCGGCAGGTGAGCCTCCTTGCCAGGGAACGGGTGGATACCTATCGGGCGAAGGGGATGAATCTTGCCGACGGGGCCTTCGGAGAAAATGTTGATACGGAAAGTATTGACCTTACGGCCCTTTCGGTCGGGAGCCGCCTGGCCATCGGAGAGGTCCTTCTCGAGGTCACCCAGATCGGGAAGAACTGCCACGGCCACTGCCCGATTTTCGAGGCGACCGGGGACTGCATCATGCCCAGGGAAGGCATCTTTGCAAAGGTCATTGCCGGAGGGCATGTGAAGACCGGCGATGCCATCGAGGCCTTTGCTCCGGACCCGGACCGGCCCTATACGGCTGCCATCATCACTCTCTCGGACCGGGCTTTTGCCGGGGAGCGAGCCGATGCGAGCGGGCCCTTGATTCAGGAAATACTCTCCGATCAAAAATTTGATGTCACAGAAACCATCCTCCTTCCGGACGGGCGGGAGGGGCTCGAAAAGGAGCTCATCCGCCTCTCGGACCAGCGTCAGGTAGATATTATCTTTACGACAGGGGGTACAGGCTTCTCTGACAGGGATCAGACCCCGGAAGCGACGGCAGCTGTCTGTGACCGCCTGACGCCGGGCATTCCGGAAGCCATCCGGGCAGCGTCCATGCAGATTACGCCCAAGGCCATGCTGTCCCGGCAGACGGCCGGCATTCGAAAACATACGATTATCATCAATCTGCCGGGTTCGCCCAAGGCCTGCCGGGAGGATCTCGACATCGTGCTTCCTGCCATCGGCCACGGCATTGACGTCCTGCGGGGAAATTCCGGGGAGTAGAAGCTTTCAGAAGATTCTTCTCCGGAGGGACGCGGGAGCCTGAAAATACGGGCGGACACAAACCGCAGACAGCAGACAAACAGGTTTACATTATTCATGAGAAAGGATTGAAACACGCATGAAATTTCAGGACATGCCGTACGAGCGGCTGGACATGGAGAAAATCCGAAAAGAAGCGGCCGGGCTCATGGCGGACCTCGACCGGGCGCAGTCGGGGCCGGAGGCATTTGCCGTTCATGAGCGCTATTACAAGCTTTCGGACCACGTGATCACGGAAATCGTCCTTGCCATGATCCGCCACGACATCGACATGACGGATGAATATTACGCGGCAGAGCAGGCCTTCTACGATGAGAATACGCCGGAACTTTTGAATCTGAGGGTGGCCTATCAGAAGAAACTATACGACAGCCCTTACCGCCCCTATCTGGAAGAGAAAATCGGGAAGGTGGCCTTCAGGAATATCGAGCTGGCGGAGAAATCCGTCGATCAGAAGATTCTTCCCCTGATGCAGGAGGAGAACCGCCTGCAGGAGGAGTACAACAAGCTCCTCGCCACGGCAAAAATCGACTGGAAGGGGGAGATCCTGAACCTTTCCCTGATGGAGCCCTATCTCCGGAATCCGGACCGGGCGGTGCGGGAGGCAGCCTGGGACAAGTATTCGGCCTTTTTTGAAAAGAACGCGGAAGCCTTTGACGACATTTACGACAAGCTCGTGAAGAACCGCACGAAGCAGGGAGAGGCCATGGGGTACGAAAACTACCTGCCCCTCGGCTACGCCCGCATGAACCGGAACTGCTATCAGAGATCCGACATCGCTGAATTCCGGAAGCAGGTGAAGAAGGACTGGGTTCCTTTCTGCGAGGAACTGACCGAAATCCGCCGGAAGCGCCTGGGATTGTCCTCTCTTTCCTATATCGATGAGGGTGTTTATCTGCCAAATGGAAATCCGGCCCCCGTCGGGACCCCGGAGGAAATTCTGGCCGCCGGACGGAAGATGTACAATGAGCTTTCTCCGGAGACGGCAGAGTTCATGAACTTCATGTGCGACAACGACCTTTTCGACGTCCTCGGCCGGAAGACCAAGAAGACCGGCGGCTACATGGAGTATCTGCCGGATTATAAGGCTCCCTTCATCTTTGCCAATTTTAACGGGACAAGCGGGGACGCCGACGTCATCACCCATGAGTGCGGCCACGCCTTCCAGGGCTATCTCTCGGCTGCTGACCCCATCCGGGAGCACGCCGGCATCACGATGGAAACGGCAGAAACCCACTCCATGTCCATGGAGTTCTTCACGGAGCCCTGGATGAATCTCCTTTTCGGGGAGCGGGCCGGTGACTATGTGGACATGCATCTCATGGATTCTATATTATTCATTCCATACGGGACCATGGTGGACGAGTTTCAGGACATTGCCTACTCCAATCCCGGCCTTTCGCCGAAGGACAGAAATGCGGCCTGGCGGGACCTGGAGCGCCAGTACAAGCCCCATCTCAACTACAGTGACAATCCCTACTACGAGACCGGTACCTTTTGGCAGAACAAGCACCATATTTACGACTGCCCCCTCTACTACATCGACTACTGCATCGCCGGGACGGACGCCCTGCAGTACAAGGTCTGGATGGACAAGGACTATAAGGCTGCCTGGGCAAGCTACTTAAAGCTCTGCCGCCTGTCCGCATCCGACTTCTTCTTCGGCCTCATCAAAGAAGCGGGGCTTCAGAACCCCTTTGAGGACGGGTGTCTGAAGAGTGTGGCAGACAAGCTGCGGGCGGATTTTCACTGATTATAGATTGAAGAGAGCAGCAAGAGTGAATTTGGAGAAAAGTGCAGACAAGGCTTTCTCACATTAATGTAAAACGGAAATGGGGCGAGGTATGAAAAAGAAACTTGCAGCCCTGCTTGCAATGACAATGGGCCTTTCCATGGCGCTGACGGCCTGCGGCGGGAACAGCAAAACGGGGACATCGGTAGATCTGCCGGCAGACGGCGCCGCTTCTTCGGATACGGCAGCAGGCGACACAACCGCTTCGGATACGGCAGCAGGCGATACAGCTTCATCAGATGCAGCAACCGGCGATACCGTTTCTTCCGATGAAAAGATCAGCCTGACCGTCTTCATTGCGGCCTCTCTGAACGACGCCATGACGGAGCTTTCCAATTCCTACATGGAGGAAAATCCGAATGTGCAGATCTCTCTGAATGCGGATTCCTCGGGGACACTCATGACTCAGATTGAGGAAGGGGCTCCATGCGACATGTTCTTCTCGGCCGGACAGAAGCAGATGGACCAGCTGGAAAAGGATGGTCTGCTGCTTAAGGCTACCCAGGAGGACGCCCTTTCTAATCAGGTGGTCGTCATCACCTGGAAAGGAAGCGGGACGAAGGTCACGGGACTTGATACCTTAAAAGATGCTTCTTCCATCGCCCTGGCGGACGGGTCTGTTCCGGTCGGAAACTATACGAGAAAGGCCCTGATTGCAAACGGAACGCTGGACGGTTCCAAGGATTCTTCTGAATATACGACCCGGGAGGTTTCCGACGCATTAGGCGGGGTGACGATTTCCGAGCAGTCCAATGTGTCCAAGGTTCTTCAGACTGTTGCCGAAGGTTCCTGCGAGGTCGGCACGACCTACCTTTCCGACCTGACAGGCTATGAGGACAAGGTGGAAGTTCTGGAGAGGATTTCGACTGACCTGACCGGAGACATCACCTATCCGCTTGCCTGCATTAAGAACCCGGATGCCTCTGACGCCCAGGTGCAGGCGGCAAATGAATTCGAGACCTATCTGCTGTCGACTGACTCGGGAGAAGTCTTTGAAAAGTACGGTTTTACTTCTCTCTGGAATAAGAGATAATATAACACAGTAATCATGCAGCCCTTCGGGGCTGCTTTCTCATGCCGTCCGGGTTGTAAAGCTGCGTGAATGTCCTGTTTGTGTTCAGAAGATGTGACTTATGAATGAATTGCTGGAAACACTGGGTTCCTTGGACTGGAGTCCCCTATTCATCACCCTGCGGACGGGTTTCTTTGCAACCCTTGTCTGCTTCTTCCTGGGCGTCATCGCGGCAAACGGAGTCATGCGGCTTGACGGCCGGGCGGCGGCTGTTCTCGACAGCCTTTTCACCCTGCCGATGATATTGCCTCCGACAGCCATGGGGTTCCTGCTTTTATTATTATTTTCCAGAAGGCGGACCCTGGGGGAGTTTCTCTATGAGCGCTTCGGCATCACCATCGTGCAGACTCCGGCCGCCTGCGTCATTGCAGCATCGGTCATCGCCTTCCCCCTCATGTACCGGAACGCCATGGCCTCTTTCGAGCAGATCGATCCGGACCTGATTCTGGCCGGGCGGACGCTCGGTATGAAGGAGGGGGAAATTTTCCGTCGGATCATCCTGCCCTCAGCTGGCCCCGGCATCTTTTCCGGCATGATTCTGACCTTTGCCCGTTCCATGGGCGAGTACGGGGCCACCTCCATGTTGGCCGGCAATATCCCGGGCCGTACGGCTACCATCGCCCAGCGCATCGCCATGGTAATTCAGAACGCGGACTATATGACGGCGGGCATCTGGGTGGTCATCGTCCTTTTGACAGGTCTCCTTCTCATGTGGCTGGCCGGCACTGTATACAATCAAGTGAGCGGAAGGCGGGGACATTGGTGAAAATTTTGGCTTTTTCAGCAAATGACATCCCTTTGGGATGTGTGTGGAGGCAAAGGAGTACGGGTTTTAGCAAATGACATCCCTTTTTCAAGTCTGCGAAGGCAAAAAATCGAAGATTGAAGCAAATGGCATCCCACTATAAATTCTGTGGGGATAAAAAGACGGGCTTTTCTGCAAATGACATATGAATTTTAATGCACACATCCTGAAAAAATATAAGGGCTTCGACCTGGATGCGGAGTTTTCCTTTAAAGGGAATCGGGCGGCCATTCTGGGGGCTTCCGGCTCCGGGAAGACCATGACCCTGCGGTCCGTTGCGGGTATTCTGACACCGGATGCAGGACGAATTTCGTATGCTGAGCGGGTCCTCTACGACTCCGAAAAGAAGATTAATATAAAGCCCAGAGACCGGCATGTGGGCTATATGTTTCAGTCCTATGCCCTCTTTCCTACAATGACTGTGGCGGAAAATATCGCCTGCGGGGTCCGGAACCGGGAGGAAAAGAAGACCCTTGTGCCGGAACTTATGGACCGATTTGACCTTTCTGCTCTTGCCGGGCGGAAGCCGAAGGAACTCTCGGGCGGCCAGCAGCAGCGGGTGGCCCTGGCACGAATTGTGGCGAGCCGGCCGGACATATTACTTTTGGATGAGCCTTTTTCCGCCCTCGATTCCTCGGTCCGCGATACGGTGGAGCGAGAAATGGAGGACTTTCTCGAGACCTATCCGGGCCTTCTCATTCTCGTGACCCACAACCGGGATGAGGCCTTCCGTCTGGCGCATGAGGTTGCCGTCATCGACCGGGGCCGGGTGGCAGCCTGCGGCGACCGGGACGAAGTATTTGCCCATCCAGTGACGGTGGCGGCGGCGAGGCTTTCGGGCTGCAAGAACTATTCCAAAGCAAGGGTGAGCGGGAATACCTGTATCCTGACGGACTGGAATATTGAGATTCCTTTGGACGGGCAGAAGAAGGATTTCGATATGGTCGGCTATCGGGCCCATGACTTCCTGCCTGTCTGGGACGCAGCAGACCCGCGGCCCGGCCTTCCCGTGAAGGTTCACCGGATTTCAGAGACCGAGTTCGAGCGGCAGATCTATATCGATGCTCCGGACGGATCCCTGGTCACCTGGAGTGTCCAGCGGGACCTGATGGCAAAAATCGAGCGCGAGGGCATGCCGGTGAAGCTCTGCATTGCCCCGGAGAAAGTGCTGTTTTTGCAGGAGGAATGAAATGAATGCTGAATTCACCCACTTTGACGATGCCGGGAACGCCCGCATGGTGGACGTTTCGGAAAAGATTGTGACAGAGCGGACGGCGACAGCGGTTGGCAGTATTCTGGTGAGCTCGGACGTCATCGCCGCCATCGACGGGAAAAAGGTGAAGAAGGGGGATGTGCTGACGGTCGCCCAGGTGGCCGGAATCATGGGAACGAAGAGAACAGCGGACCTCATTCCCATGTGCCACCTCTTAAATCTGACCGGGGCGGACGTCCGCTTTGAAATCGACAGGAACAATAATTCTATTCACGCTGAATGCACCGTAAAAACTTCCGGAAAGACCGGCGTAGAAATGGAGGCCCTGACAGGTGTGTCGACGGCCCTCCTCACTGTATACGACATGTGTAAGGCCCTTGACAAACGCATGACAATCACGGATATTCACTTGGTAGAAAAGCATGGGGGCTGCAGCGGGGACTTTTATTTCTCTTCGCAGAAAGGAGCAGACGTATGAACCTTCTTGAAGACCGGATTCGAAAGGACGGCATTCTCCGTTCCGGTGACATCCTGATTGTAGACAGCTTTTTGAACCAGCAGATGGACCCCGATCTCTTCGTCCTGATGGCGAAGGAGTGGAAAGCCCGGTTCGGAGACCGGCACATCGACAAGATTCTGACGGTAGAGGCCTCCGGCATCGGCCTTGCCATCGTGGCGGCCCAGGTCTTCCACCTGCCCTGCCTCTTTGCCAAAAAGTCCCAGTCCATCAATCTCGACGGGGAACTCTATAAGGCTACTGCCGCTTCTTTCACCCACAAGAATGTGAATACGATCATCGTGCCGAAGAAGTTTCTGCACGAGGGGGACCAGATATTATTGATCGATGATTTCCTGGCCAACGGCTGTGCCCTGGAGGCCCTGATTTCCATTGCGGAAGAGGCCGGGGCAGAAATCTGCGGAATCGGGGTCGCTGTTGAAAAGGCCTTTCAGCCCGGCGGGCAGAAGATCCGGAGTCGGGGCTATGACCTGCAGTCCCTGGCCATCGTGGATTCCATGACGGATAACTCCATTACTTTCCAGAAGAACGACTGGCTGACGTTGGAGGCATAGATATGCGCTCTCTCGAAGCCAATGAGTGGGTCTTTCTTTCGAGCCTTATTTTCCGGATTGAGGAAACGGCGGATGAAGAGGTCATGCGGAGGGAGCTCCTTTCCCGCCTGGCCAATATTGTCGACTATGACTGCGCGGACTTTTATCTCATCAAGGAGACCAGGGGAGAGAAGAACGTCCTGCAGGGCTGGAACCGGGGCGTATCTCCGGAAGACCGGCCGGTAGGCCGCCTGTACCGTCCGGTTTTCTACAACTGCGATCAGAATCTTTCTGAAGAATACGACGCCATCGACTACAGCCGGGGCATTGTCTACAGCGGAAAGGCGGTGGTCTACCGGGATACGGACGTGCTGGAGGACGAGGAGCGGGTTCGGACCGAGTATTTCCGCCGGGTCTACGAGCCCAACCGCTGGCACTATTCCCTGCAGATGGTTTTTGCCTACGAGGGGCATCCATTGGGGGCCGCCACCTTCTACCGCCTGCAGGGGCGGGAGGACTTTTCCTATGACGACGTCTTCCTTCTTGATTCCCTGAAGGACCATATTTCCCTGCGGCTCTGGCGGGACCGGCTGGCGGAAGCCGAGGCCGAGAAGCAGAAGAAGGAAACGGAGAAGAAGCCTCCGGTTTCCGTGGCGGCCGAGCGTTACCGGCTTACGGCCCGGGAGGAGACGGTCCTCCGCCTCATGATGGATGGGCTCGAAAACGGAGAAATCGCGGAAAAGCTCTCCATCTCCGTCAACACCCTGAAAAAGCAAATTCTTTCCATCTACCGGAAAATCGGGGTCCGGGACCGGATCGGCCTCTTCAAGGCCATACGGGAGAAGAAATTCTAGAATAATATAAAACCGGTACTTTGCTGCGGTCTGCATCATCTGCAGCTCACCCCGCAGTACCAGAAAAATGGAACAGGAGTGGTCTTGAAGGACTACCCCTGTTTTTTTATTATTCTCATTGGTAAGAGCAATGGGGCTGTACCTTGACGGGTGCAGTCCCTTTTTTCATATCGAAAGGAAGGAGAGTGCAGCATATGGATGAAGAAAGAATCACCGAGCACCCGATTCTCGGAACCTACGACAAGGGGCGGCTCGTGACCTTCACTTACGACGGAAAGGAAATGCAGGGGTACGAGGGAGAACCCATCGCCATGGCCCTGCATGCCAATGGCGTCATGGTACACCGGTACACGGCAAAGAAGCACACCCCCCGCGGCATCTTCTGCGCCATCGGCCGCTGCACGGACTGTGTCATGGTCGTGGACGGGGTTCCGAATGTGCGGACCTGCATGACGCCCCTGAAAGAGGGCATGGTGGTGGAAACCCAGTACGGAGTGACGACGAAGAAGGAGGCCCTGGGATGAAAAGATATGATCTCATAATCATCGGTGCCGGTCCTTCCGGTCTTTCCGCAGCCATTGAGGCCGGAAAGCGGGGCATGTCCGTCATCGTCTTCGATGAAAACGAGCGGCCCGGCGGCCAGCTTTTCAAGCAGATTCATAAGTTTTTCGGAAGCAAAGAGCACAAGGCAAAGATCCGGGGCTTCGTAATCGGTCAGCAGCTTCTTGACGAGGCGTCGAAAGCCGGCGTGGAGGTAAAGCTTTCAGCAACGGTCGTCGGCATCTATCCCGACCGGGAGGTCGTCGTAAAGATCGGCGATGGCGTTGAACACTACAAGGGCGACGCCATCATCGTGGCGACCGGGGCAGCGGAAAATATGGTCACCTTCGACGGGTGGACCCTTCCTGGGGTCATCGGGGCAGGGGCCGCCCAGACCATGATGAACCTGCACGGAGTCAAGCCAGGGAAACGGGTCCTGATGCTGGGATCCGGAAATGTCGGCCTCGTCGTTTCCTTCCAGCTCATGCAGGCCGGCTGCGAGGTTGTGGCATTGGTCGATGCGGCTCCGCGGGTCGGCGGCTACGGGGTCCATGCGGCAAAGGTGGCCCGGACCGGGGTTCCCTTCTACCTCTCCCACACGATTGTGAAGGCGGAAGGAACAAATCACGTGACCGGGGTTACGATTGCCGAGGTGGACAGCCACTTCCAGTTCATTCCCGGGACGGAGAAGCACTTCGACGTCGACACCATCTGCCTGGCGGTCGGACTTTCTCCCATGTCCCAGCTTCTCAAGATGGCCGGCTGCCAGATGGATAATTCCGGCAAGGGCGGCGGCCAGATCCCCGTCGTCGATGAGAGCGGGGCGACAAGCGTTCCGGGAATCTATGCGGTCGGTGACGTGGCAGGAATCGAAGAGGCTTCCTCCGCCATGATCGAGGGCCGGATGGCCGGCATTAAAGCCGCGGAATACTTAGGGTTTGAAGAGGTGAAGACCGGGGACGAGGAATTTGACAAAGAGGTCAAAGCCCTTGATGAACTCCGCCAGGGCATGTTTGCTCCCTCGAACAGGGGCAAGGTCATTGAAAAGACCGAAGAGGGAATTCCGATTTCGGAGAACCTCTTAAAACACGGTTTTGTCGCGGACGACGAGATTGAGCGCTTTCCCGGAGTCACCCACAAGGTCGGTATCCATCCCGTCATGGAATGCACCCAGAACATTCCCTGCAACCCCTGCCAGGACGCCTGCAGTAAGCATTGCATTCATATCGGGTCCCACATCACGGCGCTTCCTGCAGTGGAGGCGGATAAGGACTGTATCAACTGCGGGATGTGCGTGGCCTCCTGCTCCGGCCAGGCCATCTTCCTGGTCGATGAGGACACCGGAAACGGCCATGCGGAAGTGACCATTCCCTACGAGTTCCTGCCCCTTCCGAAAGAGGGGGACACCGGAAAAGGACTTTCCCGGAGCGGCCAGATTATCTGCGACGCCAAGGTGGTCCGGGTCCGGACTTCGAAAGCCTTCGACCATACGGCCCTTGTCACGATTGAAGTTCCGCAGGATATGGCGATGAAGGCCCGTTTTTATAAAGCAGTCTGATGGCAGAGGTAACAGATTACAGGAGACGTGCGGGCGTGCGAGGCGTACCCGAGGAGGAAGAATAATATGAGAATCGATCGAAGCAAAGATTTGGGCCCCTGCCTTCCCAAGGAGGGAGACGACCGGATTATCTGCCGGTGTGAGGAAGTTACCCAGGGGGAAATCCGTCAGGCAGTGCACGATGGGCTGTTCACCCTGGCGGAGGTACGGCGCTATCTCCGCTGCGGGATGGGACTCTGCCAGGGCCAGACCTGCGGCAAGCTGGTGGCAAGAATCATGGCCTCCGAGCTCGGCGTTCCGGTTTCTGAAATCGCCCCGGCCTCCTCGAGAAGCCCCATGCGGCCCATTGAGATGGCCACCTGGGCCGAGGAGAAGGAAGGAGGTGCCGAATGAAGACAGCAGACGTTGTTATTGTCGGGGCAGGCATCATCGGCTGCGCTGCCGCCTACTATACGGCAAAGAAGGGAAAGTCGGTCATCGTCATCGACGCGGATGAAATCACCGGAAACGGCGGCTCTTCCCGAAACGGCGGCGGTGTCCGCCAGTCCGGCCGGGATCCCAGAGAGCTTCCCCTGGCCATGTATGGGGTCAAAAATATCTGGCCCACCCTCTCCGAAGAGCTTGGAGTGGACGTGGAGTACCACCAGGACGGAAACCTCCGTCTGGGCCGGAATGAGCGGCATCAGAAGATCCTCGAGGGCCTGACGGACCGGGCTGTGGCAGTCGGCCTGGATGTGAAGATGATCAGCGGGGACGAGGTACGCGCCATCAATCCCTGGCTGGCTCCTGACGTCACCTGTGCCTCCTGGTGCCCGACGGACGGCCATGCCAATCCCCTGAAGGCGACCCTGGCCTTCTTCAAGGCGGCCCGCCGCCTGGGCGTCACCTTCTACTCGGGTGAAAAGGTCCTGGCTCTGAAGAAAAAGAAGGGCCTCCTCCGCTACGTGGTGACCGACCACGACACCTATAGCGCAGAAAAGGTCATTGTGGCAGCAGGCTATGAGAGCCGGGCCATCCTGCAGACCGTCGGCATTGACGTTCCGATGACGAAGGACTTAATCGAGTGCCTGGTCACCGAGGCAGAGCCCCCCATGTTTCCCCAGATGCTGGGAACGGCGGACGCGGACTTCTACGGTCACCAGACCGACCATGGCTCTTTCGTCTTCGGCGGGGCATCCGGGTATGAGACCCAGAACCTGGACTTCGGCTGCATGACGACGCATAGCATGACGGCACCGGCTATCTGCCGGGGCATCCTCAAGTGGATTCCCCGTCTGAAGAGCGCCAAGATCGTCCGCACCTGGTCCGGTTACGAGGATGTCTGCGCGGACGGAGTGCCGGTCATCGACGCAATCCCGGAAGTGCCCGGCCTGATCGTAGCCTGTGCCTTCACGGGCCACGGCTTCGGTATCAGCCCGGTCATCGGCCAGCTTCTTAGTCAGCTTGCCTGCGATGAGGAGACCATGCTCGATATCTCGGCCCTCCGTTACGACCGCTTCAAAGCATGTGTTTGATTGAAACGAAGTAAGGGTTTTATATTAGAATAATGTAAAACAAAAATACCCCGTCCCATTGGGGTGCTGCAAAAGACTATAAGGAGGTATCTATGAGTTCGAGAGTCGATTTTCTGTATTTGAGTGAGCCGGACATGATCAGGGCCGGCGTCAAGGACATGAAGGCCTGCGTCGATACAATGGAGGACATGCTGGTACTGCTTCAGAAGGGGGACTACATGATGGGCGGGGAGAACCACAATTCCCACGGCTGCATGATTCTCTTTCCCGATGACCCGAAATTTCCGGGTATGCCGAAAAATGCGACTGACCGCCGTTTCATGGCCATGCCTGCCTACCTGGGCGGGAAGTACCAGATGGCCGGGGTCAAGTGGTACGGCTCCAACATTGAAAACAAGAAAGAAGGCCTGCCCAGGTCCATTTTGATGCTGACCCTGTCCGACAAGGATACCGGGGCTCCCCTCGCTTTCATGAGCGCCAATCTGATTTCGGCATACAGGACGGGCGGAATACCCGGGGTCGGAGCCCGCTATCTTGCCAGAAAAGATTCAGAGACAGTAGCCATCATCGGCCCGGGTGTCATGGGAAAAACTTCTCTTGCAGCATTTGCCGTTACCTGTCCGAAACTGCATAGAATCCGGATCAAAGGCCATACGAAGGGTTCTAAATCGACGGCGTCTTTCATAGAATTTGTAAAGAAGGAATATCCCCAGTTTGATGAAATTGAGGAGTGTGAAACGGTAGAAGAGGCTGTAAAAGATGCAGATATCATCAGCTTTACAACGACGGTGAAAACGGATATGAGTTCCTTTCCTGTAATAGACGGGAAGTGGATCAAGCCGGGGGCTTTGATTTCCATGCCCTCTGCAGCCCGGTTCATAGATGACGATTTTCTTGTCAACAAGTGTCGTTTCGTCGTGGACAACCGCAAGCTCTATGAGGCATGGTCGGAAGAATATGATTATCCCACCTACAATACAATTGGCATTGTAGGCTGCAAATTCACGGACCTCATCCATGAGGGCCGCTGCACCTGGGATGATATTACGGATATTGCAGACATCATTACGGGAAAGAAGATTTCCTTCCTGATTCTGGTGGGCTCGGTATTCTGGATGCTTTCTTACATTTGCGCTCATATTGACCTGCTGGTATTCCGCCACAGGCTTCCCAACGCGCCGAGAAACTTCAAGGTGCCGGGAGGTCCTGTCCTGCCCCTGATCGGCATTGCCGGAACGGTTTACATGGTTATCAATATCAGCACTGACCCGGTTGAGCGGGCACAGATTCTCGGTCTGACCGGTGTAATTTTTGCCATTCTGTTTGTGTATTCCGTCATATGGATTAAAGTCAAAATGAAGATACCGGTCTTCAAACCGGTCCCCATGGAAAAGGTCCTGGCCATGGAAAACACCATGTATTACAAGGTGCGGATTGCCAGGGGAATCTGGAGGTAGGAACGGTACAAATGCAGCAGGGTACTGCCCTATAGACAGTTTCGTCTGACTTGCAATGCAAAAGAGGGAGGCACGCAATGCGTGCCTCCCTCTTCGTGCCCTGTGATGAAAATCGAATACTTACTTGTTTGTGAGATCCGCCCCGAAGTACTTCTTTGAAAGCTCAGAGAGGGTTCCGTCGTCCCGCATCTTCTGGATGGCAGAGTTTACCGCTTCTCTCAGGGAGTCGGAGCCCTTCTTCAGGGGAATGGCATAGCTTGTGACGTCATCGAGCCGGGCAACGACCTTGAGGTCCGTCTCCCCGGTTGTATTCAGGTAGTCCTGGACGGAAGTGTCTGCGTTGATTGTCGCGTCAACTGTCCCGTTCAGTACCAGTTCCATGGTCTCGGCAAGAGTCGGAACATTGGAAACCGTAGCCCCGTACTGCTCGCCCAGTTCTGCATAGGTGGAGCCGGTGGAATTGGCGGAGGTGCGGCCCTTCAGGTCGTCGAAGGATGTGATGTCGGTGTTTTCGGCCTTTACCACGAGGTCGATGTGGTCGTAGGCGTAGGGGTCCGAGAAATCAAAGGTCTCTTCCCGGTCCGGCGTCACATCTACCCCGTTTACGACCATGTCGTAGACGCCTGTTGAAAGACCGGTCAACAGACCGTCCCAGGGCGCTTCCGTGATTTCCGCTTCGACACCCAGCTCTTTGGCAATGTTCTGGGCTACCTCCACGTCGTAGCCGACCAGATTGTCATCGGCGTCATGATAGGAGAAGGGCTGCCAGTCCCCCTCGAGGCCTATGCGGATCTTTCCGGCCTTCTGGATGTCGGCGAGAGAGGTATCTTGCGATGTGCTTTCCGACGAGGATGCGGTGTTTCCGGAGGCGGAACCCGTGCTTCCCGTGCTGCTGCCGCAGGCGGTCAGGCCGAGGGCCAGGACCCCGGCAAGAACAGCGGCAAAAATCCTTTTCTTCTTTTTCATCTTTCTACACTCCTTATAAATTCTGCTGTCCGGGCGTTTTCGGGATGGGTGAAGAGCTCTTTTGAGGGCCCTTCTTCCACAATCACGCCCCCTTCCATGAATATCGTCCGCTTGCTTACGTCACGGGCGAAGGACATTTCGTGGGTGACGACCAGCATGGTGAGGCCGCCCTCTGCCAGGTCCTGCATGACACGGAGGACTTCCCCGATGAGCTCGGGATCCAGGGCGGAGGTGGGTTCGTCGAAATAGATGATGTCGGGGTCCCCGGCCAGGGCTCGGGCGATGGCCACCCGCTGCTGCTGGCCGCCGGAGAGCTGGGCGGGAAAATAGGAGGCCCGGTCTTCCATATTGACCTTGCGGAGCATTTCCATGCCGATTTTTTCAGCTTCGGCCTTCGGCTTCTTCCGGACTGTGATCAGGCCCTGGGTGACGTTTTCGAGGGCGGTCTTATTTGCAAAGAGGTTGTAGCTCTGGAAGACGAAGCCGGTCTCTTTTCGGATTTCCCCGATTTCCTTCTTCGTGACCGAGGGAAGGGTGTAGGAAACCCCGTCAAAGGTAAGGGTTCCGCTGTCCGCCTCCTCCAGAAAGTTCAGGCAGCGCAGCAGGGTCGTCTTACCGCCGCCGGAGGGGCCGATAATGGAGACCACTTCCCCCTTTTCGATGGAGAGACTGATATCCTTCAGGATTTCATTCGGCCCGAAGCTCTTTTTCAAATTCGTGACAGTCAGTACGGACATAGGCATATTCCGGGGGTTATATTATTCATGTAATACAAAAAATATCCTGACTCAGGCGGCGTCTTTCCGCTCATAGCGGCTCAGGACCCCTTCCAGCTTCTTCTGGACCAGGGAAAGAACCGTGCAGAACATGAGATAGATGAAGGCAACCTCGATGTAGATGGCCAGGAACTGGTAGGTCCGGCCCGCAATCCGCTGGCCCGTCATGAACATCTCGTTCACCGTGATATTGGCGGCGAGGGAGGTGTCCTTGACCATGGAGATGAGGGAGTTCATCAGGGCCGGAAAGGCATTGCGGAAGGCCTGGGGCAGGACGATGTGCCACATGGTCTGGGCGAAGTTCATGCCCACGCAGTAGCCGGCTTCGGTCTGCCCGTAGGGAACCGCTTCCAGAGCGCCGCGGATGGTCTCGGCGCAGTAGGCCCCCTCGCAGACGGAAAAGACGAAGACCGCGGCCCAGAAGGCGTTGACCCGGATGCCCAGCCCCGGCAGCCCGTAAAAAACGATGAAAAGCTGGACCAGCAGGGGCGTTCCCCGGATGAGCCAGATATAAAAGCGGGCAATCTGGGTCAGGACCGGGACTTTCGCATATTGAATCAGGGCGACAATTACTGCAATCACGAGGGCGATCGCAAAGGAGATGGCCGTCAGCGGAATCGTCACGAGCAGGCCCTTGGTAAAAAGGGGCCAGAAGGATTCCAAGATTATTTCCCAGACTTTTGACATGGGCAAATCCTATCACTTTTGCAGGTTATTTGGAAGTTGCTGAAGCAACATATTTTGACATTTACACAAAAAAGAGGGCGCCTGGTATCTGACAGGTGCCCCCTTGCACGTCTTTACATTGTAATGAGCTCATACTCCCTCGTGCCGAGCCCGATTTTCTCTCCGTGTTCGAGGGTTTCCTTCCAGGCCGTGTTGGGATTCGAGTCCTTGAAGTGCTCGTGGTAGTGGTGCCAGTCGGGCTTGGCGAGATTGTCGCCGAGCTGGGAGTTCCGGATCGGCTCCTGCTGGTTGCACAGGTCCACGCAGGCCTGATCCAGGGCCACAGGGTCGAAGGAGCAGAGCATGCCGACATCGGGCAGGATCGGGGCATCGTTTTCCCCATGGCAGTCGCAGTTGGGCGACACATCCTGAATCAGAGTAATATGAAAGCAGGGACGGCCGTCGCAGACGGCCTGGGTATATTCGGCCATCTTGCAGCCTAAGACCTCGGCGGCATTGTCGTAGTCGTTTTCAATCGCGTCGAAGGCGCAGGCCCCGATGCAGCGGCCGCAGCCCTTGCAGATGTCCGGGTCGATATGGGCGACGCCCCGGGTGTAGTCAATGGCGTCGGAGCCGCATTCTTTCGCGCACCGGTGGCATTTCCGACACTTATCCTCTACGACATGGGGCTTTCCGGCCGCGTGCTGCTGCATTTTTCCGGCCCGGCTGCCACAGCCCATGCCGATATTCTTGATGGTACCGCCGAAGCCGGCCTGCTCGTGGCCCTTGAAGTGGGTGAGAGAGATGAAGATATCCGCGTCCATGACGGCGGTGCCTATAAGGGCCGTTTTGCAGTATTCCCCGTTCCGGACCGGGACCTCGACCTCGTTCGTCCCCCGGAGGCCGTCGGCGATGATGACGTGACAGCCGGTGGTGATCGAGTTAAAGCCATTTAACTCAGCGCAGGTGAGGTGGCCCAGGGCGTCTTTACGGTAGCCCGGGTAGAGGGTGTTGCAGTCGGTGAGGAAGGGCTTTCCGCCCAGTTCCTTCACGACGTCGGCTACTGCCTTGGCGTAGTTCGGCCGCAGGAAGGCCAGGTTTCCGTACTCGCCGAAGTGCATTTTGATGGCGACAAATTTGCCGTCCATGTCAATCGTTCCGATTCCGGCCTTTTTCATCAGTTTCTGAAGTTTGGCCGTCAGCGGTGTATCGAGTACGGTCCGGAAGTCCGTGAAATATACTTTTGCTTTTTCCCCCCATGGTTTTCTCCTTAAAATGTATGTGTCAGAAATCAGTTATCCGTATTATACACGTGAGGAAACTGTTTTTGTAATTTTTCTTTGGAATGAAAGACAATTCCTTTTTGGAATCGATTGTCATCCATTTTGATGCAGAACATTAATTTCAGCGAAAAAGATTACGTTTCGGCGGGCCGTAAAGAATTTCTGGATACAGAAAACTCATTGAAAACGCTTCCGCCAAGACCTTGTGGCGAAATGAGTTTCGAAAACTATTCGACGATTTGACCTTGAAGGACTTTTTCCGGTAGGCTATAATCCGCATATGCTCATGGAGGAGAGGACAGGATCCCTGATGTTTCATCGCCTGATGCCGGTAAGGGTCAGATCCCCTGGTTCATTCTAAGCCCTTTTCTTTTCACATCTTCCCCACTTCTTCCGGCCGTTTTTTGAAAATCCTGCGACAGGCTCCGACCGCTTGGAGCTCGTGCGCAGGGTTTTTATCGGAAAAGACCGTTCATGGTCTTTGCCCGTTCCTTTGTCACGAATTCATCATTGTTCAGAAAAATCACATCCGAAATCCCATTGTCTTTCACAAACTGCAGAAGGTTCCGGTTTGTGTGCCGGTAGTCGGCGACATAGACCTTGTCGTAGTGGTCCGTCAGGAAGGGGACGAAGGCGTTTCCATAGGACTCCTTGATTATGAGGGCAGCCGTCCCGTCTGAAAGAGCCGGATTGTCAATCGTAGCCAGGGACTGGTCTCCGGCGGCGAAGCAGGAGTACTTCTGGGCTGCGTCATAGCTTGAGACGTCTGAGATGATATGCCAGTTCACGGTACTGCCGTCTTTGGCCTCGAAGGTCATGTCATTGGTGGAAAGGGGGACATAGGCCGTGATGGTGTCGATGGAAGCCGCAAGGGCAGGGGCCTGGCCGGAAGCTGCGTAGAAGGTGCCGAGGAAGCCGTCATAGGTCCGGGTCTCGTACTCCGAAATATTGTGCGGGGGGATTCCCTTGACCTTGCAGAAGGCCTCGTAGGCGTAGTAGGCCCCCAGCTGGGTCCAGTGGTGGTCCGTGCGGAAGTAGATGTACTCGTCCCGGTGGGCGGTCAGGGCGTCAAATACGGGAACACTCTTCACGGCCGGGTCCAGGAGGGAGTAGATGTAGCCGATGGCGTCTTCCTGGTCCGAGGCCCCGAGACTTTTCTGTACGTCTTCGGCCAGCAGAACGCCCGAAGCGTTGGGAACGACGATATCATAGAGGGTCACGTTTTCCGGCAGCTTGGAGCGGACCGTATTGATCATCGAAGCGTAGGCGTCGGCATTTTCTTTAGAAAAATAATATAAATCAAACCCTCTTCCGTCAGCCACATATATGGAGCCCGAAGCCTCGGGAGCCGCAGTGATGGCGGCGGGGTCCGCCGTGTCATCATCGGCGTCGGAGCCGTTGAGATGATCCTGATTCTTGTCGTTTTGATTGGCCTCGTCACTTTTTTCCGGCAAAGTGCTTTCGCCTGCCGCCTCATTATCGACGGCTTCGTCCTCATCTTCCATGAGGGCGGCCGGGCTGGTCACCGCATCTGCATCCGGGATCTCATCGGCGGTCCTGGCGGACTGGTTATATACGGCCGTGGTCCGGACCCCGTAGAGGGCCTCCAGGCTGCTCTTTGCCGTAAGCAGAGGGTCCCGGGCCGGGTAGGTGTCCGCGTACCAGTCGGAGAGGGCGGAAAAATAGCTTCCGTCCCAGAGGGCTTCCCATGTGAAGACAGGTGCCTTGGCCAGATCCCGTTTTTCGACATCGGAACGGACCGGCCGCAGGGGGAAGATGAGGCCAAGGACGGCGAAAAAGAGGCCGACGCAGGCAATGGCGGTCAGGAAGACTTTCTGCCAGAAAGAGGTCTTCTTTTCTCGTTGGGTCGGGGGCTGTTCAGTTGGCTCCAAAGGGGAGGGGTTTATATTAGTCATAAGGCAGAATCTCAAAAGGTATTGTAAAGGAAGGGGCGGAAGGTGGAGCCCGCAATTGCTGTCAGGGCAAGGACGAAGCAGAGGAGGGTCAGGGCCAGACGGAGGCCGTACCAGGCTCCCGCGCTCAGGCGGCCGGCTTCATAGCGCTTCCGGATGGCCTGCCCCAGGCGGAGAAAGAGGGGACTGCAGCAGAGGAGGGCAAAGAGGAGGAAGAAGATATTGTTCTTTACCGTCATGCCCACGAAGGCGGAAGTCCCTCCTGCTGCCGCACCGGTGAAGAGGCCGGAGAGGACCGTTCCCAGCTCCTTAAAATCCGTAAAACGGAAAATAACCCAGCCCAGATTCACGACGAAGAGGGTGTAAAGGCGGGCAGGAAACTCTTTCAGGATGCGTGCCACTGTACTTCGAGAAGGCGCGGAGGCAGCGCCTGCGGAGGGAGTTTTTCCGGCAAGGTCACGGACCGAGGCGTCGGCCTGCTGCAGTTTCCGCTTCCTTATGAAGTTCTCCAGGACGACAAATGCGAAGTAGTAGAGGCCCCAGAGGATGAAGTTCCAATCGGCTCCGTGCCAGAAGCCGGTCAGGAGCCAGACGATGAGGAGGTTTAAGACCGTTCGCACAGGGCTCACTCGCGAACCGCCTAGCGGAAAGTAGACATAGTCCCGGAAGAAAGAGGAGAGGGAGATATGCCAGCGGCGCCAGAAGTCCTTGACGGAGACCGCCGCATAGGGGTAGTTGAAGTTTTCGGGACAGGTAAAGCCGCTCATGGTCCCGAGGGCAATGGCCATGTCGGAATAGGCCGAGAAGTCGAGATAAATCTGCATGGTGAAAAGGACAGATCCTATCCAGAGACCGGCTTTGGGGACGGTGCCAATACTCCCGTCCAGGGGCAGAAGGGTGTCAGCCAGGGTTCCGCAGTAGTCGGCCAGGACTGCCTTTTTGAAAAGACCGGTGGAAAAGCGGACGAGGCCGGAAATCATGGCTTCCCGGTTGACAGTCCGCTCGTGAAGGGCCTCCCTCATGTCCGGATAGCGGACGATGGGCCCCTGCAGGACCTGGTGGAAGGTGGTCACGTAGCAGAGAAAGGAAAGGGGGGACTTTTCCGCCGGGCACCTGTCCTGCCAGACGTCCGCGAGGTAGCTTATGAGCTTGAAGGTATAGAAGGAAATGCCCATGGGAAGGGCCAGGTGCACCATTAGGGGGTCACCGAACAGGGCTCCGATATTTTTTCCGAAGAAGCCGGCATACTTGAAGACGCCGAGCAGGCCGAGCCAGACGATAATCGGGAGGACCAGATACCGCTTATGATGCGTCTTTTCGAGCAAGCGTCCGGCCTGAAAGCCGAGGAGGGCGTCCGCAAGCAGGAGCAGAAGACAGGGGATTCCCCCGTAGGCGTAGAAAAGGCAGGAAAAAACAAGGAGGACGATATTTTTCCCCCTAGTGGACGGTACTAGCGTATGAAATATGAGGTAAGCCGGCAGGAAGGCCAGCAGGAAAATCATCAGGGTGAAGGACAAAAGAAGCCGTTCCTTTCAAGTGGCAGAATTAAAGCGCCCTGCCATTATACCTTCCCGGACGGTTTTTTGCACCTTATATTGAAAAAAATCCCCCTGCAGGCAGCAAAAAGCGTCCTGCAGGGGGTGCTTTCATTAGAATAATCAAAGACAGGCGGAAAGCTGGGAGATATAGAGGGCAGCTTCTTCCGGGGATGCTGCCTTTCCCCCGCCGGGAGCGGCGGCCTTGTCCAGAAGGTCCTGAATCGTAATCTTCGAAAAGTATTCCTTCTCCACGTTTCCGAAGTCCTGCCACATGGCAATGGTGGGGCATTCGCTCCGCATGGGGCAGGTTTCGGCCCCTTCCTCCAGGCAGGCCACGGGAGCCAGTTCCCCGGTCTCCGTCACGGAAATAATGTCCCAGACCGAGTATTCCGCAGGCTTTCTCAGGAGGCGGTAGCCCCCGTTCTTGCCCCGTTTGCCCTCGAGGAGATTGTTCGCCACCAGGGTCTTTACGATGGCTTCCAGATACTTTTCCGATATATTCTGCCGGGCGGCGATGTCCTTGAGGCGGATCCAGTCGCCGGTATTGTGCAGCCCCAAGTCCACCATTACGCGCAGGGCATAGCGGCCTTTTGTCGATATTTTCATATATAATCCTCCAAAAACTCTATTCCCGGGTGGGTTTTTCTGAGCCTATAATAACGCCCTTTTTTCAAAATTTCAAGAAAAACCTATTGACATACTGGGTTAATTGTTCTATTATCCATTCAACCTACCAAACGGAAGGGTTATTTAAGGAGAAAAGCCATGCGCTGGAAAAGGAATATGAGTTCCTTTGAAATTATGGACAGTTACTACATGTGCCATCGGTCAGCGACCGGATTCTGTTGCAGCATGTAAGGACTGTTGATGATTTTCTAAGGAGAAAAGATATGAGCGAATACAGATTTGAAACCAAGCAGGTACATGTAGGTCAGGAGCAGGCGGACCCCGTCACCGATTCCCGGGCCGTACCCATCTACCAGACCACTTCCTATGTCTTCCACAATTCCCAGCACGCAGCTGACCGCTTCGGCCTGAAGGATCCCGGAAATATCTATGGAAGACTTACGAATTCCACGGTTGATGTATTTGAAAAGAGAATCGCAGCTCTTGAGGGCGGCGTCGCAGGCCTTGCCGTTGCTTCCGGCGCCGCAGCCGTCACCTACGCGATTACAGCTCTGGCCAAGGCCGGTGACCATGTCGTAGCCCAGAAGACCATCTACGGCGGCTCGTATAACCTCCTGAAGCTGACCCTGAAGGACTTCGGCATCGATACGACCTTCGTGGATGCCCACAATCTCTCTGAGGTCGAGGGGGCAATCAAGCCCAATACCAAGCTCGTCTACCTCGAGACCCTGGGCAACCCCAACTCCGACATTCCCGATATTGACGCGATTTCCGAAATCGCCCACAAGCACGGACTTCCCGTCGTCGTCGACAATACCTTCGGAACCCCCTACTACTTTCGTCCCCTGGAGCACGGAGCCAATGTCGTCGTTCACTCGGCTACCAAGTTCATCGGCGGCCACGGCACGACCCTGGGCGGCGTCATCGTCGACGGAGGCAACTTCGACTGGAAGGACTATCCCCAGTTCTCGGCTCCGAACGAGTCCTACCACGGGATTTCTTTCGTAGATGCGGCAGGCCCTGCAGCCTATGCCACATACATCCGGGCCATCCTTCTCCGGGATGAGGGGGCTACCCTTTCTCCCCTTTCCGCTTTCCTGCTCCTGCAGGGCACCGAGACCCTGTCTCTCCGTCTTGAGCGGCATGCGGAAAATACGAAGAAGGTCGTCGAGTATCTTGCAAAGCACCCGAAGGTAGAGCATGTAAACCATCCTTCGCTGCCCGATCATCCGGACCACGCCCTTTATCAGAAGTACTTCCCCAATGGCGGCGCTTCGATTTTCACCTTTGAAATCAAGGGCGGCCAGAAAGAGGCTTTCGCCTTCATCGACCATCTGGAATTGTTCTCTCTGCTTGCAAACGTGGCCGACGTGAAGTCCCTGGTCATCCATCCCTACACGACGACCCACGCGGAGCTTTCCCCCGAGGAGCTGGCTTCCCAGGGCATCAAGCCCAACACCATCCGCCTGTCCATCGGTATCGAGAACATCGACGACATCATCGAGGATCTTGATAAGGGCTTCGCAGCGGTTTGATTTTTAAAGCCGGAAATATGCTCTGAAAATCCTGCCTGTCCGGGTAATAGCTCTCCGGCCTTTGGAAGGGAGCCGGTTTGTGCTATTATTATTACGAATATAAACCATGCAGTCTTCTGCCGGCATACGGTATGAGAGGAGAACGAAAATGGCCAGAATTTTTACATCAGCGGACCAGCTGATCGGAGGGACCCCCCTCCTGGAACTTACGGGAATTGAGAAGGAGCTTGGTCTTCAGGCAAAGATTCTTGCCAAGCTCGAGTACTTCAATCCCACGGGGTCGGTCAAGGACCGGATTGCCAAGGGCATGATCGACGACGCGGAGAAGACAGGGAAGCTGAAGCCCGGCGCCACGATCATCGAGCCTACTTCCGGAAATACCGGAATCGGCCTGGCCTCCGTGGCAGCAGCCCGGGGCTACCGGATCATCATCGTAATGCCTGAGACCATGTCCGTTGAGCGAAGAAAGCTCATGAAGCAGTACGGGGCGGAACTGGTCCTGACTGAAGGGGCCAAGGGCATGAAGGGGGCCATTGCCAAAGCCGATGAGCTTTCCAAAGAAATCCCTGATTCCTTCATTCCCGGCCAGTTTGTAAACCCTGCGAACCCTGCCTATCATAAGGCTACTACTGGGCCTGAAATCTGGCAGGACACCGACGGCAAGGTCGACTACTTCATTGCCGGCGTCGGTACGGGCGGAACCCTGACCGGTACCGGAGAGTATCTGAAGGAGCAGAATTCCTCGGTCAAGGTTATCGCGGTGGAGCCTTCCGGTTCTCCCGTCCTCTCCGAAGGCCATGCCGGAGCCCACAAGATTCAGGGCATCGGGGCCGGTTTCGTTCCCGACGTGCTGAATACGAAGATTTACGATGAGATTCTTCCAATCACGGATGAAGACGCTTTCACCTATGCGAAACTGGTCGGCAAGAAGGCCGGCGTTCTGGTCGGAATTTCCGCTGGAGCCGCGGTCAAGGCGGCTGTAGACATCGCCAAGCGGCCCGAGGCGGCCGGGAAGACCATTGTGGTCCTGCTTCCGGATTCCGGCGACCGGTATCTCTCCACAGCTCTGTTCGAAGAATGAGCCTTTTGATGACAGAGTCTGCTATTTGAATTAGCACGCAATGCGTGCATATCCTGCCGCCCGATCAGCGGCAGACCACCTGAAAAATTGTTGATAGCTATACCTCCTACATGCGGGCGGCGCCTTTCGGTGCCGCCCGCTTTTTTCCTCTGCCCGTAGGCTTTCTCTTTTCCTTGTGGGAGCTTTGTGGCATAATCAAGGAGTATTTGCGGGGAGGACTTCCTTCATGGAAAAAATTATTATTGCCCTGATTGTCATTACAGCCCTGGTCGTGGTGGCCGGTATCCTTATTTATTCGAACTGGAAACTCAGAAGAGAGCACAAGCATTCCGAGCTTCTGACCGACCAGCTGATCACGACCCTGGTGTCCGCCATCGATGCCAAGGACCCCTATACCCAGGGCCATTCCATCCGGGTGGCCATGTATTCCAGGGAGCTGGCCCGGCGGGCGGGAAAGCCCAGGGACTTTCAGAAGAGCATCTACTATCTGGGCATGGTCCACGACGTGGGGAAAATTGGGATTCCCGGAAACATCCTTAGAAAGACCGACAAGCTGACACCGGAAGAGTATGCGAAGGTTCGAGAGCATCCGACCCTGGGCGGGGAAATCCTGGACGGGGTCACTGAAATCCCTAGAATCCGCATCGGAGCTTTGTATCACCATGAGCACTACGACGGGGGCGGTTATCCCTTCGGCATGATCGGAGACAGCATTCCCGAGGAGGCCCGGATCATCGCTGTAGCCGATGCCTATGACGCCATGGCAAGTAACCGCTCCTACCGGTCCGCCATGCCCCAGGAGGACATCCGGAAGATTATCGCAGATTCCGCCGGCACCCAGCTGGACCCGAAATACGCCCAGCTCATGATTGATATGATTGACGATGACAAGAACTACATCATGCGGGGCCAGGCCGTGGCTTCGAAGGACAGCATAGGCATGATCCGGGACTTCCTGGCCGGGAAGTGGAAGTGAAACTGCGGACAAAGGGCGCTTACGGAAAACGGCGATGGTGCCTGGAGTCCGTTTTCCCCGGGTCGGGCAAATATGCTATACTGGCAGGTGTGCTGGTGCATTATATTCGTCATGAGAATAATGTAAAACAAATATAGAGAGGACAAACCCAGATGAAGAAGAGAATCGTACTGGCCCTCGGCCATGAGGCCCTGGGAACGACCCTGCCCGAACAGCAGGAGGCGGCGAAGAAGTCAGCGGCCAAGGTCTGCGACTTCATTGAGCAGGACTATCAGGTCGTCATCACCCATTCCAACGGGCCCCAGGTTTCCATGATCCACGCGGCCATGAATGAGTTCGGGGCGGCAAACCCCGGTTATACGGCCACTCCCATGAGCGTGGCTTCCGCCATGAGCCAGGGCTATATCGGCTACGACCTGCAGAACGCCATCCGGAGCGAGCTCCTTTCCCGGGGCATTTCAAAGACCGTTTCCACGATTCTGACCCAGGTCACGGTGGACCCCTATGACGAGGCCTTCTACCGGCCCTCGAAGATCATCGGCCGGATTCTGACCCGGGAAGAGGCGGACGCAGAGGAGAAGAAGGGCAACCACGTGGCTCCCGTCGACGCAGCCGGAAAAGAAGTTTCTTCCGAGAGTGAAGCGGCGGGATTCCGCAGGGTCGTTGCCACTCCTAAGCCCATTGATATTGTTGAAATTGATGCCGTGGAGGCCCTTCTGGATGCGGGTCAGGTCGTCATTGCCTGCGGGGGCGGCGGAATTCCTGTTCTCTCCCAGGAGAACCGGCTCAAGGGGGCTTCGGCCGTCATTGAGAAGGATACTGCGGCCGGCCGGCTGGCGGAGCTTCTTTCTGCCGACATGCTGATTTTCCTGACCGGGGTAGAGAAGGTCTGCCTCTCCTTCGGGAAGGCGGATGAAAAGCCCCTTGACTACATGTCCGTAGAAGACGCGAAGAAGTACCTGGCGGCCGGGGAATTCGGCAAGGGGACCATGGAACCGAAGATCCAGGCGGCCATTGACTTCATCGGGGATTCGGCTGTCAGGAAGTGCCTGGTGACGGAACTTCTTCCGGAGCAGAAGGCCATCAACAGTGAGCAGGGCACCCTGATTTCCCTCCGCTGATCGCATGGGCCTTTCGAATGAAAACAGAATAATGTTTTCGGTCATCTTCCCGACCTACGGGGTGGAAGCCTATCTGCCCGATGCCATAGGGGACATTCTGGGCCAGACCTATAGAGAACTTGAGCTTCTGATTGTAGACGATGCCTCCCCGGACCACAGCGGGGCCATTGCGGATGAGGCGGCGGCCCGGGACTCGAGAGTACATGTCATCCACCTGCCCGAAAATGGCGGCGTGTCCGGGGCCCGCAACCGGGGCCTTGCCGAGGCAAAAGGAGACTACTGCCTCTTCCTGGACCCGGACGACCGCTTCGACCCGGACCTTCTCGACACGGTGAGAGAAGCCGTGGCGGTTTACCATGAACCGGATGTAATTCTCTATGGCCTGACCGAGGACTACTTCGACCTCAAAGGCGAGAAGGTCTATTCCATCGTCCATACTCCGCCGGGCCAGTACTTTTCTTCTACTGAAGAGCTGCGGAAAATCCTCATGCCCCTCGAGGAGGCCACCCTTTACGGCTACCCCTGGAACAAGGCCTATCGAACGGCTTTCCTAAAGGAAAACGGTTTTTCCTTTCCGAAGATTCCCCACATCGAGGACGTCCTCTTCAATGCCGACGTCTTCGACCGGGCACGGAGTCTTGTGACCCTGGACCGGCAGCCGGTCCACTACCGGAATGTCCTTTCCGAAGAGCGGAAGACCCGGCTCACGGCCGGACATATCGACGAGTATTTTGACCTGCAGAAACGGCGGGTCCAGCGCCTTTTGGGCCAGCAGCGGGCCTTCGGGACTCTGGATGCGGAGGCCTATCGGATTCTCTCCGCCGAGTATTTCCGCTCCTTTTCCTCAGGCATTTCCCGGGATCTTTCCGAAGGCATGAAGAAAAAGTCTCTTTGGGAAAAGCTCCGAAACGAGATGGAGACCGACCTCTTTTTGGAGCTGGCCCCGCGTTTCATCCCGGCAGGGCGCGCGATGAAATATCTCATGCAGCCCCTGGCGGACGGAAAGGCGAAAAAAGCTGTCCGCCGGGCCGGCCTCGTGGCCTTTGTGCGCAGGCGCTTCCCAGGTCTTTTTGCCAAGCTCAAGCAGGAACGCTGATGAATACAAAAATATTAATTGCAATCCATAAGCCTTATCGGGTACCGGACGATTCTGTTTATCTTCCTCTGCAAATGGGAGCAGAAGGGAAAAAAAGTCTTTATCGTCTTGGAAATGAAGTGACAGATGACGAATCCTGCGGCGGCCTTCCTCTCGAGGGCGACGATGGAGGAGAAAATATTTCGGGCCGGAACGGCGGCTATTCGGAACTCACGGGCCTCTACTATGCCTGGAAGAACTGGACCGACGCGGACGCTATAGGACTTGTCCATTATCGGCGCTATTTCGGGCATCCGTCCCTGCTGACACCGGCGGGCTTTGCCTTCAAATCCGGAGAGCCCCTGGCCGGCGAAGGCCCCTTCGAGCGGGTCCTGACCGGGGCCGAGACGGAGCGCCTTTTCACCAGGTGCGATATTATTGTTCCACAGAAACGCCGCTATGTGATTGAGTCCCTCTTCACCCACTACGCTTCGACCCACGATGCCCGCCACCTGGTTCTGGCCCGGGACATCATTGCAAAAGAGCATACGGACTATATTCCGGCGGTGGATCAGGCCTATTCCCGCCGCTGGGGCTACATGTTCAATATGGGGGTCTTCAAACGGGAGGCCCTTGAGGACTACTGCACTTTCCTCTTTCCGGTTCTGTTTGAATTGGAGGAGCGGCTCACGGCTGAAGGCCTGACGGAAAATCTCACGCCCTTTGAGGCCCGCCTCTACGGCCGGGTCAGTGAAATCCTCTTCAACGCCTGGCTCTTAAAACACCGGGAATACCGCCTGCTGGAGCTGCCCCTGGTGAATACGGAGCCGGTGAATTGGGCAAAGAAGGGGACGGCTTTTCTGGAGGCCCATTTTCTGGGGAAGAAGTACGAGAAGTCGTTCTGAGGGATTGCCGAGAGAGCAGCTGCATTGATTCGCGGTTTTCAGCCATGCAGAAATGGCGCCGCCGTCACATGAGGGAGAACAGAGGGAGCGCGCAGCGTGAAGGTTTCAATCATCACCCCCTTCTACCATGGAAGGGACTATATGAAGGGCTATCAGCAAATGTTGGAGGCTGTTGAACGCTACACGGCTGCCCATCCGGCGGCGGACGGTACCCGCGACACGGTGGAAGTCATCATCGTCAATGACAGTCCTGAAGTCCCGGTCCCCCTCTCGGGCATCAATCTGGGGAAGCCCTATTGGCGCGTCATTACTAATGTAAAAAACGTTGGGATCCATGCCTCCCGCATCGTCGGCCTCAATGCCGCGACAGGTGACTACGTGATCTTTCTCGACCAGGATGACTTCCTTCGGGAGGATGCGGTCAGCACTTTCCTTGCGGCAGCGGCCGCCGATGCTGCGAAGGATGGAACAGCCACGTCCGGGAAGGTCTTCATTAGTAATGCGGTCTTTGTAAGCCACGGACAGGGCAATGAGCTCTACCGGACCGAGGCCGGGAAGAAGCTGGTCTGGGGCTTTGATACCTTCTGCAATATCGGGACCCAGATTGTCTCTCCGGGCCAGGTCATGCTGAACCGGCTTTCGATTCCGGACTTCTGGAAGGACCACCCTCTCAAAAACAACGGGGCCGACGACTACTTCCTCTGGCTCCTCCTTCTTTCCGCCGGGGCGGAGCATGTATACGTGGATGCCCTTCTCTATATCCACCGGGAGACCGAGTCCAATCTTTCTGCGGACACCCGGGTCACGGACCGGTCGGCCTTTGAATTTCTGGACCTGCTTTCGGAAACGGATTTCCCGCCGGAGAAAATAGCCCGGCTTCGCACCATGCTTACGATGAAGGACCTCTTCCGAAATGGAAATCTTTTCGTCAAACTGGGCCAGGCCTTCCGCCACCCGTATCTCATGATGAAAAATATTTCTTATAAAATCCGTACCAAAACACCTTATGGATTTAACAGGTAAGAAAACGCCCTCTTCCAGGAAAACGGAAGAGGGCGTTTTTTAGATTTCCCACCTGTGGGTGACGGGGTTCAGGTGGAGCTTCGTATCCTGGCTGTAACGGTCCTCTACGGAAAAGAGGGCCGCTGTTTTTTCGGAGAGAAAGTCGTGGTCGACGAGAAGCTCTTCATAGAGGGATTCCATATAGTTTTTTCCTCCAGCGGGAGATTTTCCGACAAGCTCCTCTGCCGATGCCCGGTCCCTGCAGTAGGCAAGGAGGCCGGCCTGCAGGGCTTTAATTCCTTCGGAAGGTCCTTCTTCCTCCCGATAGACGGGAGCCCCGTCAGCCGTGAAATGCAGGAGCTGTCCGTAGGGGGCCTGAAGGACGGACTCGAGGAAGAGCTGGGTCTTTTCAATTACGTCTGCAAAGGAATTTTCTTCCTTCCGGTACATGGAAAGGACTCTGCATCCTGTTTCCGCCAGTCCCGGGTGGGGAGAGAAGACGGCCAGATAGGCCGCGGCAACTGGCTTTTGCAGGAGTTTTGCCATATAGTACTGGATGGTTCCCGCGTAGCCGATGTCCACAAGGACAGCCCGGTCCCGGACTCCTTCCGGCAGGGCATTTTCAAGATAGGAAAGATAGGCTTTCCTTTCTGCTCCCGCATTCTTGAGGAGGGCAGGCAGGAGGGGCTTTATTTCAGAAAGTACTTTTTCATAGTCATCCGCTTCTCCGGCTGTCTCGTCCGCTATATGGACCTGATGGTCGGAGATTTGTTTCAATATGTCCGGACCGGCCCCCAGCCTTGCCTCCAGGAGATTATGAAGGCCGCCGTCATACTTGCGGCGGAGGATGCCTTTGATCTCGTCTTCCGTCCGGATAGCCGCGACGGAGACTGCTCTTCGGGAAGTCAGGAGGTAGCCGTGTTCCTTTGCCCGGTCTCCGGTCACAATCTCATAGACCTGTTCAAAGAGCCAGCCCTCCCGGGCCAGGAAGGCGAGGCAGGCATCCGCCGGTGTGCTTTCCTGCAGCCAGACCATGTATTCGTAGAGCAAAGGTCCGAAGACTGTATAGCCCATGGTATAGGGATCCGTGAAGCGGGCCTGGCCGTCTTTGGCCAGGGCAAAGGGGGAGTTAAAAAGGCCGCCGTTCCGGGAAAGGCCGCGGAGAAGAGGCAGGAAAGGACTTGTTGATATCGCTGCTTCGTCATGGCTGCGGGAATCTTTGCCTGCTTCCATGGTTTTTGCCGCGGCTGTCTGGTCAAGGCTCATAAGCTCCGGAATTCCGGCGATTTTTTCTTCCGCGGCCGGGCTCATGATCCAGAGAGTCTTCTCCTTCCGGTCCGAAAGCTGCTGCCAGTCGGCACATTGATTGTCCCCCACGTGGGCGAAGGTCTTTCCTTTCCAGTCGGAGAGGACTTTTTCCCAGAGGCTGCCGTCGTCCTTTCGAAGGCCTTCCTCACACGAGAGATAAAGCTTCTCGTATCCGGTCAGACTATTCTTGTTCAACATAATTTCATAGAAGGACCGGGGCAGGTACATGTCGCTGACAATGAGGACAGTCTTGCCGGCGGAGATGAGTTTTCGATAGAGAGTGCACATGTCCCTTCTCGGAATCAGGGTATCTTCCTCGAGGGTCAGTTCTGCCTGCATGAGGCGGTCCCGGTCTTCGTCACTCAGCTTTTCCATCTCCTGCAGGCAGGCGTAGATGTCCGTAAGGGTGCAGGAAGCCCCCTTCTTTTCTATCGCTTCAATCTCCGCCCGGATGCGCAGGTCCCTGAAATCTCCGGGAGTGTACTTTTGGATGGCAGAAGTATCGGAGCTTAGTGTATTTTCAGAAGGGGCTGTGGCAGATTCCCTGGCTGCTTTCCTGATGTTGACTGCTTCAGTGGCTGCCGCGGGAACCATTGCAAACAGGGCGTCGGGCGAAGAGTATTTCCGGGTCAGGAGGGTGTCGAAGAGGTCGAAGGAAATGACGTCGTAGGACATGAGTTCCGTCTCAAGAAAGGTATAGTCCCTGCGAAAGACCGGGGCGAAGATGTCCCGGTCCGCCCCCAGGTGGAACTTTCCGTCATCGGTATCGACTACAGCATCCTCGAAGCCGTTGGCTGAAGAAATCCGTCCGATGGCCCGCTCCAGAACGTGAGCCAGGGTTCCGTCGGTCTGGCCAGCCTCTTCGTCGAAGTCTTCATAGGTAAGCTTCCGGTCCCAGACCTGGCGGATGGCGGCATTCCTTACAAAAAAGAAACTTCCGGCCGGGTAGAGGAAGATGCCTTCATGAAAGGGGACTCCGATGGATTCCAGGAATTCCCGCCCTTTTTTTGCGTTGGAAAGCCACCCGTAGGCCTCGGGGGCCATGCCGGCAAAGCGCTTGGGGTAGACGAGACCGATGTCAGGTCGGCTTTCAAAAAGTGTGAGGATTTCGCTGACCCGTTCCGGCGTGCCAATTAGGGCTTTGACAGAGTACTGCCGCCAATCCATCTGCTCGGAGCCCGTGTAGAGGGATTTCTTCGAGTGCATGTGGAGGACGATTGTATAGGAAGAAAGCTCCTTTCCGAACAGGGCATACATGGGGGCGATATCCCGGCCCCGGTTTTCCGTCCGCCGGATGGTGACCCTGCCGGTGGCAGGGGCTTTTGCTGAGACGGGACTGACGGCTGTGTTTGTGCCTGCGCCCGCAGCATTGCGCGGCTTGACTGCATTTGAGGTCTTGACCGTCTGCTCAAAAATTTCCTTGAGTTCTGCTATTCGGCCGTCTGTCAGTTCTTTTCGTACAGAAATATAGAGGTCGAAGGGGATGGGGATGTTTTTTAGCACTGCAGCAAATTCTTCCGCCAGGTCGTCGTAGTAGAGGTGGAGGTGGACCGCCAGGGTGCCGGTGAAGGGGACTTCTGCCTTGTCCAGGTCACTGAAGGCGATGGTCTCCTCGGCTGTAGGGGCCGGGGCTACTGCCTTCCGCTCGGAGAGGCGGAGCTTTACCTTGTTGATGAAGGCTCTGGGCCCCTGGTGGGTCAGGATTTCGAAAGCCCGCTTGATGTGGCGTTTGGTGATGTCGGATTTTTGTGACACTGTAATTCCCCCGGGAAGTCATTTTCTTGGCTTCTAGATTTTAGCATTCCCCAAGGCGGTCCGCTACAGGTTTGCGGACATTTGTTGCGGAACCAGCTATATGCCCAGGGAACAGAGGCCGAATGGAAGACTTTTGTTCTGGAACCAGCTATGGGCCCAGACGTACCGTTTCCAATGGCGGACATTTGTTGCGGAACCAGCTATATGCCCAGGGAACAGAGGCCGAATGGAAGACTTTTGCTCCGGAATAGGCCATAAGCCCACACATGGACCCTTCTTTGGTGGACTTTTGTCTTAGAAGAAGCCATACGCCCAAGCAGCTCAGTCGGAACGGTGGACTTTTGTCCCAGAAACTGCTGTAGGCCCAAACAGGATGTACTACACACTTTGCGTGCGAAAAATCAACCACAAGATATTGGCGGAAAATTCAAAAAATATACGAATTGCGTTAAAAACCTTTACAAATCCGCCCCGGGACAATAAACTATTTCGGATAGCGTTTCAAACGTATATAGCCATGGGTGTGGTTATTGGCTTGAAGGAGGCACTATATGTCTGAAAAAGACGAACTCGTCCGTCTGCGGCACAAGACGGGCATGAACCGCCGTGAGTTCTGCGAGTACTTCGGTATTCCCTACCGGACCGTGCAGGATTGGGAGCTGGGCAGCCGGAAGATGCCGGCCTACCTCTTGCCCCTCATGGAGTTCAAGATCGACACGCTGAAGGTCCGGAAGGAACGCCCGGGCAAGGAGAAGAGCGCGTCCTGAAAGGACCTGTGAACCTCCGGTCTGCAAAGGCAGGCCGGAAGTCCACAAGCGGCTGTACTGCAGTGCGTTACAGTCTGCTTTTTGCATGCGCTTTGAAATGGCAATGATGGATTTGGAAGGAGTTTCCTTTGAAGGAACTGAAGAAGACGTATGATCCCGCAGATATTGAGGACCGCCTTTACAGCAAGTGGGAGAAGAACGGCTATTTTCACGCCGAGGTGGATGAGAAGAAAAAGGCATTTTCTATAGTAATGCCCCCGCCCAATATCACGGGCCAGCTTCACATGGGCCACGCCCTCGACAATACCATGCAGGATATCCTGGCCCGCTACAAGCGGATGGAAGGTTATCAGGTCCTCTGGCAGCCGGGCACCGATCATGCGTCGATTGCCACCGAGGTCAAGGTTACGAATACCCTGAAGGAACAGGGCATTGACAAGCACGACCTGGGCCGGGAGGGCTTCCTCGAGAAGTGCTGGGACTGGCGGAAGGAATACGGCGGCCGCATCATCAAGCAGCTGAAAAAGATGGGCTCATCCGCTGACTGGCAGCGGGAGCGCTTCACCATGGATGAGGGCTGCAGTGACGCGGTTCTCACCACCTTCATCGGCCTCTACAAGAAGGGCTATATCTACAAGGGCAAGCGGATGGTCAACTGGTGCCCCCACTGCAAGACCTCCATTTCGGATGCGGAAGTCGAGTACCAGGAGCAGGCTTCCCATTTCTGGCATATCAAGTATCCCCTGATCGAGGACAATGGCAAGGTTTCAAAGACCCGCTTCCTCGAATTTGCGACGACCCGGCCTGAGACCATGCTGGGCGATACGGCTGTAGCGGTAAACCCGGAGGATCCCCGCTATAAGGACCTGATCGGCAAAGAAGTCATGCTTCCGATCGTGAACCGCCCCATCCCCATCGTCGCTGATGAGCACGCGGACATGGAAGAGGGGACCGGTGTCGTAAAGATTACCCCGGCCCACGACCCCAACGACTTCGAGGTCGGGAAGCGCCATGACCTGCCCGTTATCAATATCTTAAACGACGACGCCACCATCAATGAAAACGGCGGCAAATATCAGGGCATGGACCGCTACGAGGCAAGAAAGGCCATCGTCAAGGAACTCGACGAGATGGGCCTCCTCGTTTCCATCGAGGATCTGACCCACAATGTCGGCACCCACGACCGGTGCGGGACCACCATCGAACCCATGGTGAAAGACCAGTGGTTCGTGAAGATGGACGAGCTGATAAAACCCGCCGTCAAGGCCGTAAAGACCGGCGAAATCAAGCTCCTTCCCAAGCGGATGGAGAAGAATTACTTCAACTGGACCGACAATATAAGGGATTGGTGCATTTCCCGCCAGCTCTGGTGGGGCCACCGGATTCCCGCTTACTATTGCGACGACTGCGGAGAAATGGTCGTTGCCCGCGAAATGCCGAAGGTCTGCCCCAAGTGCGGCGGCAGGCGCTTCACCCAGGACCCGGATACCCTCGATACCTGGTTTTCTTCGGCCCTCTGGCCCTTCTCTACATTAGGGTGGCCCAAGAAGACGAAGGAACTCAAGTACTTCTATCCGACGGATGTCCTGGTCACGGGCTATGACATTATCTTCTTCTGGGTCATCCGGATGATCTTCTCCGGCTATGAGCAGATGGGAGAAGCCCCCTTCCACACGGTTCTCTTCCACGGCCTGGTCCGCGACGACCAGGGACGGAAGATGAGTAAGTCCCTGGGCAACGGCATTGACCCCCTTGAAGTCATAGATAAATACGGAGCCGACGCCCTGCGGCTGACTCTCATCACCGGAAACGCGCCCGGCAACGACATGCGTTTCTACTGGGAGCGGGTCGAGAATTCCCGGAATTTTGCGAACAAGGTCTGGAACGCCTCCCGTTTCATCATGATGAATCTGCCGGACGGAGACCTTCCTTATCCGGATGACAAAGACTTCGGCGTCGAGGACAAGTGGATCATCAGCCGGGTCAACACCCTGGCAAAAGAGGTCACGGAAAACCTCGACAAGTTCGAGCTGGGCATCGCCGTACAGAAGGTCTATGACTTCCTCTGGGACGAGTTCTGCGACTGGTATATCGAGCTTGTAAAGCCCCGGATCTGGGGCCATATGGGAGAGACCTCGAAGAATGCGGCCCTCTTTACATTGAAGTGCGTGCTTTCCCGGGCCCTGAAGATGCTTCATCCCTTTATGCCCTTCATCACGGAAGAAATCTACTGCACCCTGCATCCCGAGGAGGAGTCCATCATGATTTCCTCCTGGCCTGTCTACAAGAAGTCCCTCTCCTTCCCGAAAGAAGAGAAGGCCATCGGTCATATCATGGACCTGGTCCGGGGCGTGCGGAATCTGAAGACCGAGATGGACGTTCCGCCGGCGAAGAAGGCGAAAGTCTATATCGTTTCTGCAAACGCCGCCCTGCGGAAGACCTTCAAGGACAATACGGCCGTCTATTCGACCCTGGCAGGCTTCACGGACGTGGAGGTTTTCACGGACGAAAAGAAGGTGCCGGATGTAGCAAATTGCGTTTCCGCGGTCATCCCCGGAGCCACGGCCTACCTGCCCCTGTCCGAGCTCGTCGACATGGCGAAAGAGCGGGAGCGGCTTGAAAAGGAGAAGGCCCGCCTCGAAAGCGAACTTGCGCGCTCGAAAGGCATGCTTTCGAACGAGAAGTTCCTTTCTAAGGCCCCGGCCGACAAGGTCGCTGCCGAGAAGGAAAAGCAGAAGAAGTACGAAGACATGATGGCCGACGTTCTTGCCCGTCTGAAAAAACTGGGCTGACCATTATGCTCCGGATTCGGTGTATTATTTCTCATGACTAATGTAAATCCCCAGACTTCTTCCGGAACCTCTCCGGAGGAGCTCATGGAAAAAGCAAAGGAGGCCCGGAAGGCTTCCTACTCCCCCTATTCGGGCTTTGCCGTTGGCGCCGCGCTTCTTTGCGCGGACGGGACCGTCTATACGGGGGCGAATATTGAAAACTCTTCCTACCCTGTCGGCATCTGTGCCGAGCGGGTGGCCCTTTTCAAGGCTGTTTCGGAGGGGCACAGGGACGACCTTGTAGCGCTGGCCCTCTGCGGAGGCAAGGGTACAGATTTCGTATTCTGCCCTCCCTGCGGCATGTGTCGGCAGGCCCTGTCCGAGTTCTGCCCCGAGGGATTTCCATTATTCATAATGAACGACGGGGGCGAAGGGTATACGAAAACCACGCTCGGAGAGCTTCTGCCCGGAGCCTTCGGTAAGGATGCACTCAAATGATTGATTTCGAAGAAGAACTGAAGAAATTCAAGCCCGCCATGGAGGTGGAGGACGCGGCCGATATCATCCGCCGGTCCGACCTGACGGACATGATCGACATCATGAAGAAACTGACGGAAGAGAACGCGGAGCGCAAGGACAGACGGTGATATGAGGTGCTATTCCTGCGACTACGAATTTGATAATGAAACCGGGGTCTGCCCCAACTGCGGGACGGACAACCGCCTCTACAGGGCAATTCTGTCTTCTTCCGCCCGCTGCTACAACGAGGGACTGGAACTGGCGAAGGTGCGGAACCTGACCGGGGCCGCGAACAAGCTCACGGCTGCCCTCCGTTTCGACAAGATGAACACGGACGCCCGGAACCTCCTGGGTCTCGTCTATTTTGAGACCGGGGAGACGGTCCTGGCCATCCGGGAGTGGGTCATCAGCAAGAACCTGCAGGCCGAGGACAATGAGGTCGACCGCTACTTAAATGAGATCGAGTACGGGCCGGGCCTCCTGCAGCAGCTCGACGATACGAACCGGAAATATAATCAGGCCCTTGCCTACTGCCAGGAGGGGAGCCGGGACCTGACCCGGATTCAGCTGAAACGGGTTCTGAAGAACAATCCCCGGATGGTCAAGGCCAGGCAGCTTCTGGCCCTCATCTACATGCAGGACGACGAGTACGAGAATGCCCGAAAGGAACTACGATACGCAATGCGTATCGACGGAGGCAATCCCCTGACGGTCTCCTACTTAAACGAGGTCAATGACTACCTCAGGGAGAAGAACGAAAAGAAGAAGAGCAAGGCAGCAAAGAAGGAAGCCGTGGCCTTCCAGGACGGACGGTCGTCATGCCCAAGCAGACCTTCATCGAAGCCCTGGATTCCAGTAAGGGCGGCATCTTAAATATCCTCATCGGCATCGTGATCGGCCTTCTGGTCTGCATTTTTCTGGTGGTGCCGGAGGTGCGGCAGCGGGAGAATTCCTCGACGGCCAATGCCCTGGTAAGTGCCAATGAGAACGCAGCCAATTCCGCCACGGATGTGACGGCTCTGCAGTCCCAGGTCAGCGACCTGCAGACGAAGCTCGACCAGTACGAGGGTCAGTCGGACGTGAAGACTTCCTACGAGAAGCTCATTGCCGCCATGAGCGCGGCGACGGCCGGGGATGCGGAGACCGCCAAGGCGGCCCTTTCCGCCGTAAACCGGGATGTCCTTGATGCCTCCGGTCAGGCGGCCTATGACAATGTGTCGGGCACCATCAATGCGGCAGCGGCCCAGGCGGCTTTTGACGCGGCGGAGACGGCAAGAAATTCGGGCGATTACGACACGGCCATCACCCAGTACCTGGCCTGCCTGGCCATCGATGAGCGCTATTCGGATGGGGACGCCCTCTACCGCATCGCCCAGTGCTACGAAAAGAAGAATGACACGGCAAACGCCGTAGTCTATTACCAGAAGCTGGCCGAATACTTTCCGGATACGAAGAACGGCCGTAAGGCCGCCCGGAAGGTTACCTCCCTAGGAGGTGCAGCCGCAGAAACGAATACAACCGATAATACCGGAGCCGTGACAGATACGACAGGCACGGCTGCAGAAAATACCGGAGCCGCAGCAGATACCACAACAGATGCGGCTCAGCAAGGAGATACTGGAGAATGAACAAGAAAGCCATGGACACGCTGACATACGGTCTTTATGTCCTGACGGCAAGGGAAAACGAGCGGGACAACGGCTGCATAGTGAATACCGCCTTTCAGGTGACGAGCAGGCCCAACCGCATTGCCTTCGCGGTGAACCAGTCGAACCTGACCCATGATATGCTGCTTCGGACCGGGCGCTGTAATCTTTCGGTCCTTTCGACGGAGGCCCCTTTCGACCTCTTCGAGCGCTTCGGTTTCCAGACGGGGAAGGATGCTGATAAGTTCAAGGATTGTTCGGACTGCAAACGGGCTGAAAACGGCATCTACTATATCACGAAGGGGACCAAGGCCTATTTGTCCTGTGAGGCCGAATCCATGCTGTCTCTTGAGACCCACACCCTTTTCGTGGTCCGGGTCAAGGACATGGACGTCCTTTCGGACGCCGAGAGCCTGACCTATGACTATTACCACGCCCACATCAAGCCGGCCGGCTACGGGGCCGAGGCGGCAAGCGAGGACCAGAAGATTTTCCGCTGCAACACCTGCGGCTACGAGTTCGTCGGAGACTCCCTCCCGGCTGACTTCGTCTGCCCCATCTGCGGGGCCAAGGCAAATAACTTCCGCAGCGTGGAATCCCTGATCTCGTGACCGCCTGATTTACGTAGAACCTATATTTCATGTCCAAGCAAGAACAAAACACATCTCCTTCGGCTGAAAACGGACGCCTGTCTGTCCGGTCCAGTGTCCTTTGGAATACGGCCGGCAGTATCTTCTACTACTTCTGCCAGTGGCTGATGACAGCCCTCGTGGTCCGTATCTCCGGAGTGGAGACGGCCGGAATTCTGGCCCTGTGCATTTCGTCCGGAAATATCTGGATTGCCATTGCCAATTTCGGCATGCACAATTTCCAGGCCAGCGACACGAAGGACAAGTACTCTTTCGACACCTATCTTGCCAGCCGCT
>ONBT01000026.1 GCA_900316075.1 uncultured Lachnospiraceae bacterium
GATCTTCAGATCCTGAAGAAGATGGATTTCAAGCCGCAGCAGATGATTCCAGCGTGAGGCACTCACGCCTCATATCGGTAAAAACCTGAATGATTGTGTCTAAAGACCACTCCTGATTCAAGCAGCGGATTCAGTACTTCTTTTAAAAATTGCGCTCTGCTCTTAAACCTGGTTGCTGCCTGAAGATCCTTAACGTGAGCAGGTCCGTTTTGCCTAATAAATTCAAGTACTTTCTTCTGTTCCTCATTCCATTGTTCTCTATTATCCTCTTCTGTTTCATTCTGGTCTTTTTCGTGATACAGGCAATCAAACAGGCGAAGATCCAGGAAGCCGGGATAGGCCATAACTACCGGCTGCCGTTCTTCAGGATATCCGCTATAACTATAGACCATTGTCTGAAAGCCTGTCCCGCCACGCTCCATCAGGTTTGCCACATCGAGGCAGGCAGCAATGATGGCATTTCTCCTTATCGAAGGAATCGCCCCTACCGGATATTCCTCATATTTCCTTGGAAGCAGCCAGGAACCTGGCGATACGATATCTATTCGGTTTGGAAAAATATCTATGTCAATCTGCGTTCCGGCAATAGAATAATCCCTGTGCGCAATAGCATTCACAAGCGCTTCACGGACAGCTTCCCGCGGATAAGAGCGGATCTCTTCACGCCCTCCTTTTTCCGTCTTTTTCCATCCGGTCTTCGTATTGCGTTCAATGAAATATAATGCATTTTGAAAAGCAGCCGCCAGCGAGCCCTTAAAACGACTGCTATCCAGAACTGTTCCGGACTTTCTGCTCTCCTGCCACAGCCTACAGCTGATAAGCGTATCATCACCGTCGTATTCGTTCCTGAACATCACAAATCCGGATTTTGCAAAACCGTCACCGGATATGATCTCCTCATTCTGGAGTTCCTTGACTGACGGGGCCGACCCATCGTTTCTGAACGTTCTGCATAAGTCAAGATAATCTGACCAGGCAGATTCGTCATATTTCTGTTCTGTCACCTCATTATCGACACCGTATTTCCTCTTCGCAAGCGCAATGATCTCTTCCGGTGTCGCAGGCGTCGTATTTCCGTCTCCCTTTACAAAAACGGCCTCATTAAAGTCGCCCTCGCGGTAACGCACTATGGAATCAGACGGAAGCACCTTCAGGGCAAGGACGAATTTTTCGGCATTTTCATCCACGCTGCGCATCAGGTACCGATACTTCGCATGTGGAAAGATATGTCTGTCATTAATGACTGCGATCAGGTTCTTTGTCCGATCGATCTCTTCCAGACTGATCCCGAAAAGATAACAGACATTACTAAACATTTCAATAACATTACTAAAACTGTTTATTTTCTGCTCTTTAGATTAAAATGTTTGGATTACAGGTCCCAACTATCGCAAACCTTCATCTATCGTAATCAGTACGGACGGTCCCGTCACACTTCCGACAGGCACCGGTGCTGTTGAAAGAGAGGTCTTCCGCCCCAGGTGCATAAAAGCGAGCCCCGCGGATCTCTATCTTTTTCGGCGTTCCTGCCGGATCTATCCTCATTTTCCTTCTCCCATCAGGCTTCAGTATTTCTTCGTGACTTCGTCCACGCTATACTTCCGTTTGAATTCGTCCCTTCAGGGCAATGTGCATCGTTCGCCTTCGGTGAACTCAATCCTGATTTCACAAGCCTTCTCTCTCTGATGTAAGGCTGCCCGGAAGCGTTTTCCCCTCGCGCAGTGCTGCGAGCAGTTCATTCCTGCCGATAACCGCTCCATCATGGCCTTTCAGATAATATCTGAAACTGCTTTCTTCCAGATATTTCACATAATCGTCTAGGCGGCCAGGATCAAAACGGCCATCATTGTCATAGTAATCGACATCGTGAGAGTCTCCGCCAATCAAGGCTTCATCTTCTTCTGCAAAAACGAGAACTGCATCCCTTGTATGAGGCGTATCCCTGTGTACCAGGCGGACATGAACGCCTCCCAGATCAATATTCATTTCCGTATCGAACAGAATATCCGCAAGCCCGGTCTGAATCTTTGTCACATCCGGGTATGCAATATGCAGCTTATCATATGCAAACTGCAGGCTTTCGCCACTGGCAAGTCTCTGCCGCATAGCTTTCTCCGTCCATTCCCAGTTACTGATACGAAGAAGATTTTCCTGTGCCTTTTCAGAGGCAATCACAGGGCAGGTCACTGCAGGCAGCCCGAAGGTATGATCATAGTGCCAGTGCGTCAGCACAAGCATGGTGGGTTCCCGCAGCCTTTCCGATGCAAGATTGCCCAGGAACTTCCTGTAGTTTTCAGGGGAATTGCCTGCATCAACCGCAAGTGAAAACCTGCTGCCGTTGATGTAATAGCAGTATGGCAGATCCGTTACGGGATCTTCCTGTCGATACCAGATGTGTTCAGAAAATCTTTTCATCTATTATCTTCGTCCTCTTTATCAGCCGGATGTTTCGTCCGCAGACTCTGCTCCTGTTTTCCTTCCCAGAAGATATGCCTGCTTCGGATACTCCGTCAGTTCAAGTTCCTTTCTCGTTTCCGCTCCGACTGCATGAATCTCTCCGGCACCGATCAGACCGACAGATTTCTGCAGATTACGATACCAGAGTCTGATCGGCTCAAGTGTCCATGTATCATCGGGATTATACCGTGCGGTCAGAAGGATCAGTTTCTTTCCACGCAGTCTTTGAACCATATACTCCCAGCGGGATATCACACCAAGGATCTGAGGAGAAAGCGTCCAGTAATAAACCGGTGAAACCAGTACAATCAGATCAGATTTCAGGATGCTCTTATAAAGTTCGTCCATATCGTCTGTAAAGCTGCAATGAATTCCCGCATTGCCGTCACAACGTCCGCAGCCGATACAGGGATGAACTTTCCTGAATGCGGCATCAAAACGGAAAACGTCATTTCCTGCCTCTGATGCGCCTCTGATGAATTCATCTGCCAGAAGCGCTGTTGTGCCGTTCTTATGCGGACTTCCGGTTATCACTGCAATATTCATTCTGTACTCCTTGAAATTCTGATTTATAGAAATCTTATTCTTGCCTTCGATACTACCATAGCCCGCATCCTGCTTCCACTGAAAAAGACGCCGGCCTGAAGCCGCAGGCTTGGGAAGAGTCCTGATGACCCGACATGGGGCAGGGGAGGGAGAAAAAATTACCAATTTCGCCTGAAAACATACAGATCTCGCCGGTTCAGAAGAAATGCCTGCTTTTTGTGCTATGTTTTAAAGGAACAGGTTCAAATATTGTACCCGATACTGTACAATCAAATCATAAATGGCAGGGAGTAATTTTTCCTGTTCGTGTGTTTCATAAATAGAATCCCTTGGGGGAAGGAGGACGCTATGGAATACAGAAAACTCTGCAATACCGCAGATGAGCTGGAGGGCAACCGCCTGCTCGGCATTCTCTCCACAGCCGGCATCCCGGCCTACCGCATGGACAGCGGCAGCGGACAGTACCTGAAGATCGTCATGGGCTACAATGTCTACGGGCAGGACATTTACGTAGATGCCGATCAGTTCGACAAGGCGCAGGAGCTTGCATCTGAATATATGACTAATGAAGAGCCATCGGCTCCCCACCGGTCGAAGTCTTCCATCATCATCGCAAGGATCGTACTGGTGATTGTGATTGCATGTGCAGTGGCAAGCGTTCTATATAACCTCCTCTGAACGGACAGGCCGGCTAAAAATCCAGAAACACTTCCGCCACAATAAACTTTCCCTCCACAGTAGACACCGTTCAATCAATGTTTTTGAAGGAGCCTTCTATGAAGAGAATTTTATCGATCATTTTTATTGCCTCTCTATTGCTGACAGGCTGTGCGTCATCAGGCAAACCGGAAGCCAATTCCCTCAGCAGAGAGGAACCCGTCGCAACAACGATGGAAAAGCAGGAATTAACAGCAGATAGTGGGAATTTACCTGAATGGCTGACCCCCTATACAGCTTTGGGCGAATTGCCTGCGCCAACCCTAATCCACATAAGCAGAGAGAATCCGGAGTTCTCTGTCAATGAGCATATAGCATTTCCTGTATGCAGCGTTTTATGCGTTACGAAAGACGTCGCAGGAACCGATCTGACTCTGCTGAATATGAACTCCGATGAAATTGCTGCCCTCGTAGAAAAAATCGAAAAGGCGAGCGTCATTTCTGAAGAAGAAGCCGTAAATCCGGATGCGCACCTCCTGGGATATGAGTTTTCGATTGTCCTGCGGGCCGCAGATGGCAATTACATGCTCACGAAGATGTCCGCGTTTGATGATGGCAGAGTAAATATTACGATTGAAGACGGAGAAACTTCTCAAGCTCTATGGGTCAAGTCTCAGACACTTATCGAAAAAATGCAGCAATTGGCCGATTACGAGCCGTTTGAGAAGGACACAGTAAAAGATCTCAGCGGTATCGTAATTGTTGACGCCAAAGGAGATCAATATCCGCTGTCAGATGAAGCAGTCACCCGGGTGCAGGAAATGCTCGGCCGCATGCATGAAACTTCCGGTGACTATAAGTGTCCCTTTGATGTCGATCTTATTCTAAAAACCTCAGAGAAAGAGATTGAAGCAAAATATTGTCACGACAGCTGCGGAGTACTATTTATCCAAGGATATTATTATGTCCTGGAAGAACAGGATGCGGAATGGCTGAAAGAACTAATTAATGGAACCATAATCTAATGCCTTACGGAAATTGTAACGGTAATCATAATCGCATGCGCCGTCGACAGCGTCCAGATAAATTTCCTCTGATTCGTCCCCAAAAGAAGGCCGCTGACTGGAATTCATCGCCAACCAATAAGCAGGCTTCCTCTGCATGGGGACACACACTGTCCCATCCCTAAAAATCTGCGGTTGCCCGCTCTGTGTCCTTCTATTACAATGACCTTTGTCGTATCGTGAACCGTGTAAAGGAGGTCACGCAGATGGACCAGATGAAAATCGGAACACTCATTAAAGAACTCCGCCGGGAGAAAAACCTGACGCAGGAACAGCTGGCAGAGGAATTCAATGTCTCCCGCCGGACAGTTTCCCGCTGGGAGACCGGAAGCAACCTGCCGGATCTGGATGTTCTGCTCGAGATGTCTGATTTCTTTTCGATTGACCTCCGTGAACTATTGGACGGTGAACGAAAGGATCAGAAAATGAATAATGAAGTAATGGAAACAGTTCAGAAAGTCTCTGAATACGCGGATGCCGAGAAAGAAACCCTGCTACAGCGAATGAAATGGATCAGCATTGTCGGACTCATTACCCTTTGCGTCGGAATGCTCATGTCGCGGATGTCCACAGATACGTCCCTTCCTGTATACGACTACCTGGAAGGCATCTGCTTCGGTTTTTCTCTCGGAACTCTGATTGTAATGGTTCTCTATACCACCGGGGTCCTGTCGAAACTCCAGAGCAAAAGCAGCCACCATGCGAAATTAAAAGTCGTCCTTATCGTTATCTGCTGCACAATCATTGTAGTCGGGACTCTGGCAGCGGTGCTGACGGGAGGAAAGTAAAAAAGATTGCTTACTGGAGAAATCCCGATAGTTATTCAGAATAATATCAATCCGGTCATCGACTCCCGCCTCAAGGTACTGCTCCGCTATATTTCCTTTCCGCGCCATTCATACCTCCTAACTCATGATGTATGAAGAGTGCAGCTGCTGACCGGTCGGCTGTCTCTCTTTGACAGGACTTATGATAAGGTGTCAGGGCTTATTTGTCGTTACCCCGACTGTAGACTTTGGTCTACAAAATGTAGACTTGCGGATGAAACTCACTGCTGATGAATTCACGTGTTTATATGCTTGATATTCCTTGGAGCTGCGTCTATAATGCGGATATGGAGGTGAACACTATGCCCAGCATATTACCGATCTCTGATCTCAGAAATTACACTGACGTATTGAAAGATGTCGATGCCAACCAGCGCGTATACCTGACACGCAACGGCCGCGGAGTATATGCCATCATGACCATCCAGGAGGCAGACGAACTTGACAAGTTCCATGCCGCAGCCGCCGTGGTCGATGACCTGCGCAAGGCGGAAGCCCAGGCCGATAAAGAAGGCTGGGTTTCAGACGATGAAGCCCGAAAGATCATGGGGATTGACGAATGAAAAAGAAACTTGTCTACACCCCGGCTGCAACCGCAAAGCTGGCAAAACTCCGATAATACTTGGATTTTCAGTTCGGCAGCAAAGTTCGGAAAGACAAAATGAACAAACTCTATTCCAGGATTCACTTACTTCCGGATAATGAAAATATGGGCATTTCAGTCAGGGAGATTTACGGCATTGATTGCGACTACAGGTGTATCTATGCCGAAAAGAACTATGTCTTCTACCTTGTGACCAAAACGGAAATCCAGATCATCAAGATCTATGATGAGCGCGAGGATTTCATGCAGAAAATGTTCGGAATCCATACAACCTCTCCCGAAACGGATGAATACTGGGGCGAATGAGAAAAGCCTCTTATTCACTGTACTCCACCATCACTTTGAGATGCGCCAGCACTTCTGTTTTTCTTCTCTCATCTGTAATCTCCCGCAAGAGATTCACTGCTTCTGAAAGAAATGCGTCTTTTCCTGATATCGCATCCGTTCCCCGAAGAATATAGTCCGTCGTGGTATGAAAATAATCTGCAACCCAAATCAATAATGTGAACGGGAGCTCCCGTCGATAGTCGATGTGTCCTGATTCTGTTTTTTCATTTTCTGCACCTTTCCGGTGCCTGTTCAAAACAGAAGCATCCGGAAAGCATGCGGGCCGGGAGAGATTTCCTGTAGCCGCGTCAAGAGCCCTTTATTTTAGGCAAAAAAGAAAAGGCGTCTGCAAAGCATCAGCAATAGACGGATTCAGCAGTTCATGCTGTCCATCAGCTTCTGTTTTGCAGGCTCCTTGCGGTTCATCCCGGTCGACTCCCGAAGCTTCTTCATTTCCTCAGCAAAATCACGTTCCATAAGCGCCTCCTGAAAAGTTTCGAAATTTTTGCATTGCATATCTGCATTATAATTTTGCGTTGCATAAATTGCAAGAAAAATCCGCAGGAACTGCAAGGGGCAGATCCTGCGGATAATGGGAAATTATATTTCTTTTTTCTCTTTCAGATTTTCTTCACGGTCTCGCTCAAAGTCTTCCTGTCGCTGTGATTCGGCAAGGGGCCGGCGCCGGCGGCTGCATGCCCGAGATCAATCAGGGCAAGAATTTCTTCATCCTCGGGCAAGTCAAGGTCTTTTGCCAGTGCATCCGGATCGAAGAAATTGACCCAGCAGCTGTCCACGCCTTCATTGTACGCTGCAAGAATCAGATGAGTTGCGACGATTGTGGCGTCCTCAATGCCTGAATCACGCGTCCCGCCGGGATACGTGAAAACATTCTTTTTGTTGAATGCCACCACAAGAACAGTCCCTGCCCCATATCGGCAGGGTGTCACTTTGTCGATCTTTGCAAGGCTTTCCGGAGTTTCTGCCACATAGATGATCTGCTCCTGCAAGTTTTTCGCCGTCGGTGCCAGGCGTCCGGCTTCAAGGATGGCCTGCAGCTTCTCTTCTGTGACAGCCCTGCCGTCGAACTTCTTGCAGGAATACCGATCCCGAATTACTTCATTGAACTCCATATTGATACCTTCTTTCTATCTTTCAAATATTGCTCTATCTGTTCAGGTCTTCCACCAGGCTCTTCGGCATCGACCTTGGGCCTCGGACGGAAAGCACGCCGTAATCCCGGAGCACCGACATCGGAAAATCTCCGCTGTCGTACCTGTGCAAAAGCTGCAGCTTCATCAGCCAGCGGACATTAAGGCCATAGTCCTCCTTGCTCGGAATGCGGACTTCCAAGGCCTTTGTCTTATAGAGAATGGCCGAAACCGGTGCCGCCACATACATGTAGACCGTGTCCCCGACCTGAATGTCGCTGCTTTGCTTCCAATCGATCACATTATTTTCATCAAATGCATGAATAATGTCGTAGTACTTCGGGTTTGCCGGGATCAGCCAGTCTCTCGGACCGCGCAGCTGCTGTTTCAGAGCTTTGGAAGCCGTCAGTTCGTAACTGCTATCAAGAAGGTTCAGAACCATCTCCATAGGGACCGTGCCATCCAGAAGAAGGGACAGCCAGTCCGCATGGTTCATATGGTAGGCCGGATAGATACCCGGATTGGTACGCAGACCCCCGGCCATCATCGGGTCACACTTCACATTGAGAACGGGGACATACCCGTCGCCGTCAAGTCCGAAGACCTCTTTCCGCACCGGCATGATGAGGCCGAACCATTTGCCCGTGTCCTTATGGCGGAGCACCTGATTCTCCGGATACCGCTTCCACGGCCGGTCCGGTGTGACATCATATTGTTTTCGGACAAAAGCCAGGAGTTCTTCTGTCAGATTCATGAAATATTCTTATTTCCTATCCTGTTCTACGACAACCGTCAGCATCACCGGGTCGTCATCTCCGGTATTGATGATGGAGTGTTCTGATCCTTTCGGGCAGATATGGCAACATCCGGCAGCCAGGAGTTCTTCCTTCTCGTCACTGCCGCCATAGCTGATGGAGAAGTGGTCATCCGCCTGCACCCGTTCCAGCGCGGCCGCGTCCACTTCCGTCTTCTCATCCGGAAGGAAGAGAATCGCATCGCGACTGTAGCTGACTGTCACTCCGTAGATCGTCCGGGTTTCCGCCGGCTCGGAGCTTTCACCTGACTGCTCTCCTGAAGGCCTTCACCTATAATACGAATCAGCCGGGCGAAATCTTACACTCTGTTTTGAAAAAATCTGGGGAAACTTTCCTGATATTCCTGAAATATTAGCACATGTCAATTTTCATTATTTTTCCAATTCTCCGCTATCCGGATTGCCAGTTCCAATGCCTTTTCGTGTGACCCGTAGCCGAAGTTCCTCGCATCATACTCGTGCACGTTGGCAAGGGAATCCGCGGTAAAGAAGAACTCTCCAAACTGCGCTCCGCGCTTCTGTGCAACTGCGCAGAGAGCTGCACATTCCATTTCCACGCAGCTGCAGCCCTCCTGTACCCGGGCCGCGACCATATCCTTCGTTTCCCGAAAAAATCCGTCCGTCGTCCAGGTCATGCATTCTTCGTATGGAAGCTCCAGTTCTTTAAAGGTGGTCTCTATTGCAGATACGGCCTGCTCGTCCGGTTCGATTATCCGCGCTGCGGGAAGATAGTGATAAGATGTACCCTCGTCGCGCAAAGCCTTCACCGGAACCAGGAATGCGTTCTCTTCAATGTCCGTCAACACTCCGCAGGACCCGACCGCTATGATCTTCCTGCATCCGTGTCCTATTGCCACATCAATGACCTGTGCAGCCGCGGGAGCTCCGATAGGTACCTGAATCAAAGTCATATCCGGATCATGAAGTACATACATGGGAAAACTGTGACTGACCGTGATGAATTCGTCTGCCACATCCGCATCATGCTCTAAAGCATAAGCATCGACTACAGCTCCGAGAAAGGCCAGCACACACGTTTCCGGAAGCTTCATCTCCGGATTATCATGATCCGGTGCAATGACTTCGGGAGAAGAAGTATCGTATTCGAGGATGGGGATGTCGTTTCTGATGATCAATAGCGGCTCCTGACTTTGCTTTTCCTACAGAGTATTGGATTATTTTATTTATTGCCGCATACTCTGTCAAACGAATAGATTTTTCAGCAACCTCACCCCGCATACTGTGGCATATCGTGATTGACCTCGGCCCGGTAGTAGCTGTTCATTGTTCCCGGGGCATTGAAGAGAGCCGTCAACATGTAAGCCTTTATGTTCCTAACCTTCGAGGTATTCTTCTGCATGCAGGCCATGACGTACTCGATATGGCCGAAGTTGATGCGGCGGAAGCGGTCGCGGACAAAGTCCGCCGGATAATCGTCTCCTGCGATGTGCAGGGCCGGTTTCTTCGTCAGAGCAACTTCCAGCATCAGGTCTACGATGCCCTCGATAGTGTCCCGGTCTGTCGAATAGCGGTCCAGAAGACAGGTATACTCTATCTGCTCCCGGATAAGTTCCCGATACCCCGCGTAATCCGGGAGTTCTTCCACGTCTGTATTCCGGTAAGTGTGTGTATCCATTTCGTATACACGATGCTGAAGATCTATATCCGGATTGTCTACAGGCTGTCGTGCGTTTGTATCCGAATCCGCATCGGATACCATCGATCGGATAGGAGACTCACTCAACTCAGTATTATTTATATTATTCTTATTAGCGTCTGATTTTGATACTTCAGAGCTGGTTCTATTCCCCAAAATCTAACATTGATAAATTTTGGGGAATATACTATTCTGATTATATGCTATCTTTCTTTGGAGGATATCCCCTGAAGCTCATGTTGAAAGCCTGTACAAAAAGGGCTGTGACAACTATCTTCTGATTGATGAGATCCAGATGTGCCCCTCTTTTGAGAAAGCCATCAACAGCCTCCATGCCAAAGAAAAGGAGGAATGGCCGGGTCCTATCTGTACGGGAACGAAATGCAGAAATACCGCTATATCAATACCGAGGTTCTGAACGCACTGATCGTCAGGGATATTGTAAGAAAATATAAAATCAGAAACGTACCGCTTCTGAATGAGCTGATTGATTATCTGATGGATAATATCGGAAACATCACCTCAATCCGGACAATCACCGACACACTGGCTTCAAACAGAACCAAGGCTGATCACAAGACGATCGGTAAATATGCAGAATATCTCTGCAGCGCATTCGCGTTTTACCGGATCCGCCGCTATGATATCCGGGGCAAGCGCTATCTTCGCTCCGAGGACAAATTTTACCTGTCAGATCAAAGGTTCCGCTATGCCCGTCTGGGCACGAAAAACATGGATTACGGACACATATTGGAGAATATTGTGGCCATCGAATTACTGCGGCGCGGTTATGAAGTCTATGTGGGAAAGCTGTATAACAAAGAAATAGATTTTGTCGCCGTAAGGCAGGAACAGCGAATATATATTCAGGTAGCCTATGACATCTCGGAACCGGATACTTTTGAACGAGAGGTTGCTCCCCTCCTGCAGATTCGAGACGGATGGCCAAAAGTTCTGATTGCAAGAATCTATCAACCTGAGTACCAACACGAAGGAATCCGCATCGTAGATGCCGCAAATTGGCTGGCAGATATTATTCCCCAAAATCAAAATTAATTTTTGTTTGGGGAAACATTTTGAATATTTTAAAGTAAGCCTATCTTCCTCACCCTGCCGGCAGGTAGATCTTCGCCAGCACCCACTCCGTCAGCCTGTCCGGGAACAGCCGGGGCAGGAACATCAGAACCTTGTACCCACCGCCGACCGCCACGTCACATACGCGGGAAACAATGCATCCGCTCCCGATCTCTTCAACGGCCCCATTCTCGCAATGCCGGGATACCCCCGTGACCTCACAGCCTGCCTCTGCAAATGCAATCGCCACTGCCCTTCCAATCCCGCTGGAGGCTCCTGTCACCAGCACATGCTTTCCATACACGTTCTTCATCTGCATCGCCCGCTTTTATCTATCATCACGCCCGAGGTGCAGCTGGGTAAAGAGGGTGAAGGAACCCATCTCGATCAGTCCCGCAGATGCCGCGATCATAAAGTACTTGATCGTACGAAAGATTTCCTTTTTCATGATCTTGCTCCCTTCTCGTAATAAAAAAGAGGCACAGATTGGAAACGGCCCCGTCCTGCTGCCGGCGGCAAACCGCACCTCTTCGTGCCTTACATCAGATTGTCCAGTTTTCCTGAGGCGGCCACCATCTTCGCCTCTGTCAGCGACACATCCAGGTTTTCAAGTACCTTCTCTGCTGTTTCCTTTGTCATCAGAAGCCCGGGCTTGAACTGCAGCGTCGAATGATCATAGTCTGCAAAGACGGACCAGACGCCGTGTCTTAAAAGACTGTACATCAGCGCCATGCCGCCGCTCGGATGCGCCGTATGAAGTCCCATGATGACGCCGCACTGGCGGACCTCCAGGAGGAAATCGCTGTGCTTTTTCTGTATCTCCGCAAGACCTTTGCCGAAGAAATCCGTAAGCATGGCCACGTTCTCTCTGGTCTCCTGCCGGTTCAGGATATCCATTACTTTTGAAACGACGATACAGCCGAGCTCGGATGCTGTGAAAGAAGATACCTGGGCAAAGCCGTCTTCGTGCAGCCACTTGCCGGCTTCTTCATTCATGATGACGGCAGACATGGGATAGATGCCGCCGCTTAAGCCCTTGCCGGTGACGATCATATCCGGAGTCGCTCCGTACTTGACGCAGCACCACATCTCTCCGCTGCGGAGAAGGCCGGTCTGCACCTCGTCTGCGATATACATGGCCCCGTACTTATGGGACAGCTCCTCTATTCCCTTGTGATAGCCTTCGATTGGGATCGGGAAGCCTGCCGTGGCAGGGATGCTCTCAATCAGGACAGCCGCCGTATCGTTCTTTTTGAGAACCTCTTCCAGCGCATTCAGGTCATTGTAGGGGATATGGGTGTAGAGGTCCGGATCCGGCTCCATGTTCCAGAACTTTGAGAATACCTCGCTTCCGGCCTCCATGGCGATACCGGTCGAACCGTGAAAGGCACAGTCCAGGCTCACGACCCGCTTACGGCCGGTGGCGTGACGGGCGAACTTGACCGCCGCATCGATGGATTCACCGCCGCCATTGTGGAAGCAGACATACTTCATGGATTCCGGTGAGACCGCCAACAGCTTTTCACAGGCCTCATTCTTGTATGCCGAAGGGAAATAGTGGTTCCCGGCATCGACCCTCTCCATGCCCTCCGTCAGGGCCTCAATGATCTCCGGATTCCGGTGGCCCAGATTGAACACACCGCCGTTTGAGTGCATGTTGATATAGGTATTCCCGTCGAGATCTGAGAAGGTATTCCCGGACCGCTCGCCCATGACCATCTCCACCCCGAACCCGTGGAAAAGGTCTACTTTATTCGGGTTCCAGACATCCGCTGCTTCTTCGTAGATCTTGTGCGCTTCTTCGCTCATTATTCTTCCTTTCAAAACTGCCGAACGTTCAGCAAGCCCGGCGCTTCATATTATTCATGAATAATATTTCTTTTCACTCTGCCAGGACCCAGACATCTCTGCGGTCAGACCGCCTCAGCTGCAAAGAACATATCAGGTTCGCCATAAGTCTTCAGATACTTCTTCCCAAGCTCGACCGTGCCCCGGGCATAGAACTCGAGGATTTCCGCCGTAAGCTCGGCAGCCTCCCCGCTGCCGCCGGCCACGCAGCCGATCCGGCAGATCAGGCTCTGCAGCATGCCGATCCGGCGCATCATGATGAAGGTCGGGATCTCGTCCCTGTCCGCCTGACTCAGCTTCCGCACGGGTTCATACCCTTTCAGAATCTCATCTACGATCTCCTTCAGGTCCGGCCGGTGCTCCATCAGGGCAACGGCCCCGGCGACATCGTACATATAAAAGCCCATGCCGCTGTCATCGAAATCAAGGACCGTAATCGTATCCCCGTCTTTCAGAAGGTTCGCTGTCCGCAGGTCACTGTGGATCATGCCGTAATGGTCAGGCGACTCGCCATAGAGTGCCAGCCTCTCCCGGATCTCCTCCTTCACTTCATCAAGAACAGCAATCTCCTTTTCCGTGAGCCACTTGGTGTTCCGGTAGGTCGCACCGTAGAAGTTGTTCCAGTCGCCGAAGGTGCCGTCAAAGCCCCAGTCGATGCGGCTGTAGAAGGAAGGCTTCTGCCAGTGCTCTGCCTGTCTGTGCATCTCGGCCATGATATGACCGACAGTCCGGTACATTTCCCGGTCCTCTTTTGTCATATGGGATCTGGGGTTCACGGAACCGTACCAGGCATAGGCGCTGGCCAGTGCCTTGAAGAGCGGCAGCGTGATGCTGTCCGGGATCTTCTCGATCTTTGCGATCATGGCACCGACATCCCCGTTTCCGTCGGAGGAATCCATGGGCGGCTTGCCCGGCATGAAGGTCGAGCAGTCCACGAGCCGGTCTTCGTTCAGGTCGTCCGTGTGGATCGTGGCAACAAACTCCCCGTTCAGCATCGGGATCGGAGCCGCCAGAGAAACATCCGTCTCCTTCTGCAGGGCCCGGATCCAGGCAAATTCCGTCATGATGGAATCGTGCGAAGTATAATCGAGGCGGTGCACCCGCATGATAGTCTTCTCTTCACTTCCGGGAGGCGTCACGAGGAAAGTCGCGTTTTCCGTGAAATTGAGCAGCTTCATGTCCGAGTCCTCCGGCAGTCCCCAAAGGGGCAGAGCCCGGCGGCCTACATCGGTGAAGTGGGCCAGTTTTTCTTCCAGGGTGAAATCATCAAATGTCTTCATGGCAGCCTCCTTCAAAAACGGAAAGGCGCCCGGAAAAATCCGGACGCCTTTGTCTTGAAAAGACTATACATCAAAAATTGCTTTTTTCAAGTGAAGATTCTCAGGTCCTGCCAGCCGCCTTTCACCCGAGCACCCTCTCCACCGCCAGCCGGTACTCCGCCAGGGAAGAGGCCTTTTTCACTGCCTTGACCTGCTTCCGTTCCTGGTTCCGCAGCGGCAATCTCCTCCGCCAGGGCCGGATCGATCAGAAGGCCCCGGCCGATCATGATGCCGGCAATCGTCGGAAAGCGGTCCCGGATCCTTGCAGCATCCGCAGGGGACCTGACATCCCCGTTCCAGATCAGGGGATGCCTGCAGGCGGCAGTCGCCTCCGCAAAGACCTCTTCATCCGGCGCACCCCCGTACCCCCGGGCCGCCAGTCTCGGATGCAAAATGATTTCATCCAGGGGATACCGGTTGATGACTTCCATCAGGGCTGGAAAGTTCTCATTTGAATCCAGGCCCGGCCGCATCTTGATGGAGAGGGACGCCTTTAGGCCTTCCCTTTCCATGCCCTCAAAGACGGCATCCAGGATCCAGTCCACCCGGTCGGGCTCCGCCAGGAGACCGGCTCCCCGTCCCCTTTTCGTAACGGTGGGCGAGGGACAGCCCAGGTTCCAGTTGATCTCCCGGTAGCCCATCCCGTACAGGGTCCGGACCCCCCAGAGCAGCTGGTCCCCGTGTCCTGTCAAAAACTGGGGCACAAGAAGAGCAGTGCCCCTCTCTCCCGCCAGCCTGTCTTCCCGACTCGCCGGATCTGCAGGCAGACTTCCGTGCAAGGCTGAATTATTCTCAGGAAGAACGTCCCGCTCCTCGGACTTCTTGAAGAGGCAGTTCTGGTTGACCGTGATAAAGGGGGTGAAGTAGCGGCTGATTCCGCCGTAAGTTCTGCAATGCGCGTTGCGAAAGGCATAGCCCGTGATCCCCTCCATCGGGGCGAAGTCGATGGGTAGCATCTTTTCCTTTTCCTGTCTGAAAACTTTCCGGCCGGGCCGATATAAAGAATGTCCGCCTCTATTCTCCCCTGCCGGCCGCACTGCTGCTCTGAAGTCTTTCCGCCAGAAGCCGCAGGAATTTTTCCTCCGGAACAGGCCGGGAGAAATAGTAGCCCTGTTCGTACTGGCACTTCATTTCAGCCAGTTCTTCCGCCATGCGCCGGGTCTCAACCCCTTCCACAAGGATATTCAGCTGCTTGTCCCGGAACATGCGGACGATTTCCGGCAGGACCTGATCATTGCCCTGGAAATAGGCCCAGGCGATGGACTTGTCTATCTTCAAGGTGCCGAAGGGCAGCGAAAGCACATTGATCAAGTTGGAAAAGCCGGTTCCATAGTCATCGAGGGAGAAGGAAGCCCCTGCCTCAATGAGGCGCTGCATGATGTCGTGGAAGCTGTCAATGTCCATCATGGAGGATTCGGTGATCTCGAAAGTGACCCTGTGCATGTCAACGTGGTGACGCCGCGCGGTCTCCAGCAGGTCGTCGGCAAGGGACTTGTGGAGGCACTGGATGGGAGACAGGTTCACATTGATGGACCGCAGGCCCAGCGCCTGCATGTCGTGCGTGCTGATGAAAACGCACACTTTCTCGAAAACCTGCATGCCCAGCTGCAGGATCAGTCCCTCTTTTTCCGCAATCGGAATGAAGATGTCGGGGAAAATAATTCCACCCTGCCCGTCATGTATCCTGGCAAGAGCCTCTGCGGATACGATCCTGCCCTCTGCGGTATCATAAATCGGCTGATACCATACCTCGACGGCATTTTCATGAACTGCCCTGGCCAGGAGCCGGCGGGCAGACCGGTAATCGTTCAGACGCCGGATCAGATCCTCTCCAACCGTCAGGACCTCCTGACTGTCACCCTCCGACATTTCATCAAAGGCAATGCGCAGGCAGCCCGTCACATCGATGTCCGGATCCTCAATCGTATCACTGGACAGGAGGACGAAACGCAGTTCCGGATCCAGCCGGGTTCCACCCTGAGCCCACCATTCAGGCAGGTCCCTTCTGAGGTCTTCGAGCAGGCGCTCTGTCTCCTGCCCCTTCACTGCCATCAGTACGATCTGGCCCTTATGGAAATAGAAAGCCGGATAGTCCGCATACCGGGTAGTCAGCAGTTTTCCGATGCCGGAAAGGAAGCGTTTCTTTGCATCCCCGCCGGATTCGGAAAGAAAGGTGTAATACGAAGCAAAGGTGAATCCGACACAGGCGTACCTCGTCCCCTGCCGCGCCAGCTCATCGGTATAGGCGGAGAAACTGGCAATATTGTAGAGTCCGCTCCGGTCGTCCTGATCGTGCGACGGATTCTGCAGGGACAGGCAGAGAACCAGGAGGCCCAGGGAGGAGAAGATATTGATGAGGAGGACATAGGGTAGGAAGTATACCTGTATCACAAAGCCGATGTAGACGGACACGAGGCAGATGAAAAGGCCCCGCTTCTGATCAGCCGGAATATAGGTCCGGTACCGCACCAGGTAATATACGATGAAACAGAAGTAAAAGATCAGATAGACCGAAAAGAGAGGATAATAGATCGTCCCGCGGGCATACCCTTTTACCGGATCGATATGAAAGAGAAAGCCGGTCCAGTGGGTCGTAAACGCAATGATGCCTGCGACGATGACCGGAATCCTGTAGAGCATCCCGCTCCGGATCCGGACCCTGGCCCTGGACTCCGCAAAGGTCCGGCAGTATTTGGCCAGCTCATTGATGAAGAGGAAGAGGCAGAAGAAATAGGCCTCGTTGAAGAGATAGAGCAGGCCGAGAGGATAGAGGGAAACATGCGAACTGGTGACGGAAGCGATAATATCCAGGCAGACTGTAAAGATCTCTATGTACAGGGTCCTGGAAAAGATGACATTGGACACCCTGGGCAGAAACCGCTGAGCGCGATAGAAGACGAACTGCACGCAGAGAATCGCGAGAGCAACATATTCAAAGTACGAGGACCACAACATAACAGATCTCTCCTTTTTCATATGCCGGAATTGCTGGAAAAATGCCGCTTCGAAGTTTATTATACTCTTTTTGGAGGAAAAGACCATGAGCGAACCCATCGTCATCCATCAGCGTTTCGAATATCAGAAGAATGTCCCCTTCCACATCTACAATGTTGAAGTCAGCGATCATATGATCAGCGAGATCCTGCCCCACTGGCATGAGGAGCTGGAGCTTGTATATATCTACAGCCGGGACGAGCACTACATCGACGGCCACCACATTTCGGGCGGCCCCGGCGATCTCATCATCACGAACAGCAACGCCGTGCACAAGATCGTCTCCCGAACCGACGCCCCCCTTCCCCCGGACGGCCTGCTGGCAACGGTCGTGGTGCTGAATCTCAATTTTGTGAAATCCTTCATACCGGATTACGGGAAGTACATTTTCAGCAACGAAAAGAAGGCGGCGCCGAAAGCCATCGTCACCCTCATGAAAAGGATCAGCGCCCTGAGCGAGGACTTCGAGGGCGAGGACTGGCGGACACCCCAGCCCACGGCTGAAACGAAGAGCTATGACTATCTGCACGGCCTTTCCCTCATCTTCGACCTCCTCTGCTACATGTGCAGCGAGCGCCTGGTCCTGCGCGACAGCGTCACGAATATCAACCACGAGAAAAATATCGAGCGCCTGCGCGGCATCATCCAGTACATCGAACAGCACTACGCGGAGCCGGTTTCGGAGCCGGCCGTCGCGCAGAAATTCTACTTCACGCCGACCTACTTTTCGCGCTTCTTCAAGGCCTCCGTCGGCATCACCTTTTCCCAGTATCTCAGGACCTTTCGGGCTGAAAAGGCCCACGAACTCCTGCTCACGACAGACAGGAGCATTCTGGACATCGCCCTGGAGGTGGGCTTTCAGGACAGCCGGCGCCTGTCCCTCGCCTTTCGCGAGCAGTATGCCTGCACGCCCAGCGAATTCCGGAAGACCATTCAAAAATAATTTCACCGGTGAAATTATTCTCGAGACAGAAAGACGGGTGGACCGGCATTCCGGGGCTTGTGCAAAAAATGGTAATTGTCAGGATAAGAGGCGGCAAGCATTTTCTCCCCGCTGCGGTAAACTATACTCACAAAGTCAGTTGACCGCCGTGGAAAATCTGTATCGGCGGGATACGGGTGATTTTTAGAAAAGAGGGAAAATGCATGGACAATTCAAATCGCGTTGAGGGAATCGCAAAGCCGACTGCAAAAAAAGCAGCAGCGGCCAGAGCCGACGGCAAGCTTCCGCTCAGCGAAAAGATCTGCTACGGCCTGGGGGACTGCGCCGCCAATATCTACGCGGTCGGCATCGGAGGCACCTTCCTGACCGGCTACTACACGGACACCGCAGGAATCGCGGCCGCCGCCATCGCAACCATGATGCTGGTGCTCCGGGTCTTCGACGGAATCACGGATCTCATCATGGGCGGCGTCGTTGACAAGACGAAGAGCCGCTTCGGAAAGGCAAGGCCCTGGCTCCTCTGGACCGCACCGCTGATGATGATCGGAATGATCCTCCTCTTCATGGTGCCCCAGAACGCATCGGCTTCCGGCAAACTGCTCTACGCCTACGTCACCTACTTCTTCATGAGCTGCATCGTCTACACGGCAAACAATCTGCCCTACAACGCATTGCTGGCCCGGATGACGCTGAACGTACAGGAGCGGGCAACGACGGCTTCGGTCCGCTTCATCATGAATTCGGTTGTGACCATCATCATCAACGCCGTCACTCCCCTGCTCGTCGTCAAAATCGGCTTCACGCCCCTCGCAGTCGTCTATGGCATCATCGAAATGGTTCTGCTCCTGATCTGCTTCTTCGGCTGCAAAGAACATGTGGATGTCGATGAAACAGGCAAGGCAAATGTCAAGAATGTTCCCCTGAAGAAGGCCCTTCCGGCAGTGCTGAAGAACAAGTACTTCTATCTGCAGGCCGCCCTCTTCCTGGTTCTCTACCTGGGAACGGTTGCCGGCGGAACCCTGAGCTACTACTACTTCAAGTCCGTCATGGGCAATCTGGCCCTGCTCAGCATCATGTCCTTCGCCGGCGTGCCCGCCCTGGTCATGAACTTCTTCGTTCCCAACATGGTAGCGAAGGTCGGCAAGCGGAAGCTCATGATCTACGGCTCCGCCGTCGTTGCCATCGGCAGCATCATCATCGGCCTCGCCAACACGAGCGTGCCCCTGCTGCTGATCGGCTCCATCGTCAAGGGCATCGGCACGGCGCCCATCCTTTCCGGCATCTTCGCAATGACCGCCGACATCGTCGACTACGGCGAGTGGAAGACTGGCATCCGGTCCGAAGGCCTCATCAATTCCTGCACCTCCTTCGGCATGAAGGTCGGCATCGGCCTCGGTTCTGCTGTCGGTACGGGTCTGCTGGCCTGGGGCGGCTACAACGGACAGGCGGAGGTCCAGTCCGCATCCGCTCTCGCAGCCATCAAGTTCGGTTATGGCTATCTCGGCGCCATCGTCGCTGTTGCCTGCATCGTGATCCTGCTCTTCATGAACATCGACAAGAATCTCGACCGCATCCAGGCGGATCTCTCAGCCCGGCACGCAGCCTGAGAAACGTTTCACCGGGGCTGAAGTTTCACCGCAGCCCCGGTTCTTTTACCCTATACCGGAGGTTCCCCACATACATGGAGTCACCTCAGCTCATTGTCTCACAAAAAAACAGCCCTGATCTCTGGCTGTAATTTCACGGAGGAAAATGTACCATGTCTGAATTCAGTGAAAAAATGCGGGCCATGTGTACGGCAGCAGACACTGCGCGCGATGCCGGCCTGACGACGCCTGACGACGTCGCCCGCTTCGACGATATCGCCTACGGACCGGACCCCGACGAAGTGCTCGATCTCTACCGGCCGAAGGAGGCCGGCGACCGGGAGCTTCCGGTCATCATCAGCTTCCACGGGGGCGGCTGGATCTACGGGAACAAGGACGTCTATCAATACTACTGCATGTCCCTTGCAGAGCAGGGCTTTGCAGTGGTAAACTTCACCTATCGGCTGTCACCGGAGCACAAGTTTCCTGCCCCCCTCGTCGATATGAACCTGGTCATGAAGTGGGTGAAGGAGCAGAAGGAAAGCTGCCACCTCGATACGGACCACGTCTTCGGGGTCGGCGACAGCGCCGGCGGAAACGGTCTGGCCCTGTATTCCGAGATTCTTTCCAACCCGGCCTACGCAAAGGACTTCGGCCCCATCGTGAGCGGACTTTCAAAGGAAGAACTGGCGGAACTGAATTCCGACCCGGACTATGTGAGTGTCGATGCAGGGGGCTTCTATCCGATTCCCGGCATGGCCCTCACTGCAGTCGCCCTGAACTGCGGAGCCTACCGCCTGACAGAAAAGGACGAGACCATGAAGGAGTACCTGCCCCACGGACCGCAGGACGCAGCGGAAATGCGCATGGTGAACGTCGAAAACTTCATCACGAAGGACTTCCCGCCGGCCTTTGTCATGACCTGCCCCAAGGACTTCCTCATCGAGCAGCCGAAAGCCCTGCTGCCCAAGCTGCAGGAGGCGGGCGTCGACTACGTCTACCGCTTCTACACGAATGCCGCGCGGGATCTCGCCCACGTCTTCCACTGCAATATGAAGTCGCCCGACGCCAGGCGGGTGAACAGGGAAGAATGCGAGTTCTTCAAGCACTACATCTGATTGAAAGTGAAGGGGCGGGCGCTGCATCTGGCAGCGCCCGCCCTGCATACATACGATTGAACCATCACAAAGGAGAAAAGAGAATGGCACGCGACATCAAAAAACTGCTTTCCGACCTGACCCTGGAGGAGAAGGCCTCCCTGCTGGGCGGGAAGGACTTCTGGCACACGAAGGCCGTCGAGCGCCTGGGCATCCCGGCGATCATGGTTTCCGACGGGCCCCACGGTCTGCGGAAACAGGACCAGAAGGGGGACCACCTGGGTGTGAACGAGTCCATCGAAGCCGTCTGCTTCCCGGCCGGCTGCGCAACGGCGGCCTCCTTCGACCGGGACCTGGAAAGGGAACTGGGCGAGACCATCGGAAACGAGTGCCAGGCGGAGGACGTCGCTGTCGTCCTGGGACCGGCCGTCAATATCAAGCGGTCTCCCCTCTGCGGGCGGAACTTCGAGTATTTCTCGGAAGACCCGGTCGTCGCCGGAAAGATGTCCGCCGCCTATATCAGGGGCGTTCAGTCCAAGAATGTTGGCACCTCGATCAAGCACTTCGCCCTGAACAATCAGGAAACCCGGCGGATGAGCGTTTCCGCAGAGGCCTCCGAACGGACCATACGGGAAATCTACTTCCCGGCCTTTGAGACAGCCGTGAAGGAGGCCCAGCCCTGGAGCGTCATGTGCTCCTACAACAAGATCAACGGGACCTACTCTTCAGACAACGAATGGCTGCTGACTCAGGTCCTGCGGGACGACTGGGGCTTCGAGGGCTTCGTCGTCACCGACTGGGGGGCTGTAGACGACCGGGTACAGGGGGTCCGGGCAGGTCTGGATCTGGAGATGCCCGGAGATACGAAGGCCAATGACGCAAAGATCGTGGAAGCCGTGAAGGAAGGCCGGCTTTCCGAAGAAGCTGTCGACGCCTGCGCTGGGCGGATTCTGGAAAAGATCTTCTCCTATCTCGACAAGCGCGATGAAACAGCTGTCTTCGACCGGGAGGCCGACCACAAAAAAGCCATCGACCTGGCCGGCCGCTGCGCAGTTCTCCTGCAGAACGACGGAACCCTGCCCATGAAGAGTGACGTGAAAGTCGCCTATATCGGCGAATTCGCCGAAACGCCCCGCTACCAGGGCGGCGGCTCCAGCCACATCCACAGCCACAAGGTCGAGTCTGCCCTGGAGAGCGCGAAGAAAAAGGGCCGCAGCGTGACCTATACGAAGGGCTTCGGCATTGCGGATACAGCAGTCGATGAAGCCGCCATTGCGGAGGCCGTCGCAGCAGCAAAGACCGCCGATGTGGCCGTCATCTTCGCCGGTCTGCCCGACAGCATTGAGTCCGAGGGCTATGACCGGGACGACATGAAGCTGCCGGCCTGCCAGGATGCCCTGATCGCGGCGGTCTGCGCGGCCCAGCCCCGCACCGTCGTCGTTCTCCACAACGGCAGCCCCGTCGAGTGTCCCTGGGCGGACCAGGCCGCAGCTGTCCTCGAGATGTACCTGGGCGGCGAAGGCGTCGGCGAGGCAACGGACCGCATCCTCTACGGGGAAGTCAATCCCTCCGGTCACCTGGCGGAGACCTTCCCGATGAAGCTGTCCGACAATCCCTCCTACCTGAACTTCCCCGGGACCCTGCGTTCCGTCGACTATCAGGAGGGCGTCTTCGTCGGCTACCGCTACTACGAGAAAAAGGAGCTGCCCGTCCGCTGGGCCTTCGGCCACGGCCTTTCCTACACGACCTTCTCCATGAATAATCTGCGCTTGTCTACGGAAGAGATGGATGACGATACCACGCTCACTGTAACGGTCGATGTGACAAACACCGGAAAGATGGCCGGCGCCGAAGTCGTCCAGCTCTATGTGGCGGACAAAGACGGAACACCCCAGCGGCCCCTCAAGGAGCTGAAAGATTTCGCCAAGGTGGACCTGGCGCTCGGGGAGACGAAGACCGTGACCATGCAGCTCACGGCCCGGGACCTCTCCTACTTTGAAGAGGATCTGGGGGACTGGTTCGCTCCCTCCGGGACCTATGAACTGCAGGTCGGAGACGCCAGCGACCATATCCTGCTGAAAAAGGAGATTTCCTTCACCACAGAAAAGGTCGTTCCCCTGCATGTCGCCGGCGATACGATCACCGAGGAACTCCTGGCCAATCCCAAGACTGCCCCTGTCATCCAGGAGCTGATCAAGAAGGGAATGGCTGCCATGGGCGGCGATGCCGCAGAGGGCAGTGCCGCCAAGGAAGCCATCAGCGACAAGATGACAAAGGCCATGATGCTCTATATGCCCCTCAAGTCCCTGCCCAGCTTCGGCACCATGACGGATGAAGAACTGGCCGGACTGATTGCCAAGCTCAACGGCTGAAAGAGAAAGGCACGGAAATACTGATATCCCAAAGAAAGCGGCAGCTGCAGTCCTCTCCGGGACTGCGGCTGCCGCCGTTTATATCAAATGAATTTTGCTGCAGACAATCAGTTGGCACAGCCGTACCAGCCGATGCCTTCATTCTTCCAGCCATTCTTCACCAGGAAGTCATGCTCTGACTTCTTGGTCGTGTAATTGTGGGTGCCGGTCTTGGCGTTGGGATTGTATTCCCGATAGAGGGGAACGCTCTTCGCATCATCGGAATACCAGCCGATGCCTTCGTATCGCCAGCCGGCCTTGGCCAGCGTATCTTTCTCCGTCGCATTCGTCGTGTAGTGATGGTCACCGGAATTGGGATTGTAGAGGCGGTAGACCGGGGTGTTCGATGTGGCAGGGGCCGTCCAGCCGATGCCTTCGTCGCGCCAGCCCTTCTGCACCAGGGTCTTCCGCTCCGTTGCATTTGACGTGTACAGATGCTCGCCGGAAACCCTGTTGTAGAGGCGGTACATGGAAACCGAAGAACCCGCCTCGATGCGGAACTTGTAATCATCCAGGTGGCTCGACTCGACGGTCAGATAATACTTGGTATTCGGCTTCAGCTTGGTCAACTGGTCCGTGCGGACCCCGTCTGAGCTGCTGGTATAGCCGTCGTGGACATAGCTGTATTCATCATTGTAGATGCGGTAACGGATCTCATCCGTGTTGACCGTATTGGTCAGATGCATTACATACTTGTCCGCATTGGTGGTCGTAAAGGTATAGTAAAGCTTGGACTCCGTCGAACCCGTGATGTCCTTGTTCAGGTCAATCGGCAGCGCCTGGTAGAAGGAGAGCCCGTCGCCGGTAGCCAGTGACTCGGTGGTTCCTGCCCGGTCTGCCGGGGTGATCTTGAACTTGCAGGAAATATCATTATGCGAATGGTGAATGCAGATATAATATTTTGAATTCGGATCAAGCGTCATATCCATAGACAGACAACCGTCAATTGTATTGGTTGACTGAATGTCCTGATAAGTATTATTTCGAATCTCTATATACACACCGTCCGTGTTCTGCAGATTGTAAAAGCGCAACTTATAGGCGGTCGTTGAATTCGTAATAAAGGAATAGTAGGTCTGCTTGTCTGCCTTCAAACTTTCAAAATTGTCCTTTTCCAGATCAACAGGAATGGCCTGGTAGAAGGACAGGCCATCACCGTCGCTGATCGATTCGGTATTCCCGGCATCGGTCTGAGTCGTGATCTTAAAGCGGTATGTCCGATCCTCGAAACCCGAATCCACCCGCAGGTAATAGGCGGAATTTTTGACTCTTCTGGCATAGGTGTGTACCGATGAAGTAGCGCAAATCCCTATGCCACCTGCGATAAAGCCTCTTTCTGCACCGGACGATTTGGAAGCGGGATTTTCAGGTTCGAGCAATAAAGCAGAACCATGTCGATCATGTTGTCTACATCCCTGAATCCGTAAGCCTAACGGATGAGAAGTTTTATCTTGTTGTTGGTTGCTTCGATCCGGGCATTGCTGAGCCCATAGCGGATCGTATTCAGGATATGATCCTTGTGCCGCATGATCTTCCGCTGGAGTTCCACGAAAGACTGGATCCTGCAGTGGCGGGCCCACTTGACCCACTTGATCAGTTCCTCGTTGGCTTCATTCACATCATCCATCTTCAGGATGATGCGCAGTTGCTCCTTCAGCAGATATGCCCGGTACAGCTGATTATCCGTCTGCTGGATCATTTCAAGACGGATAGCCTGAGTGTTGGTCAGATGCTCCGGTGCCTTTCCGAGCGCATAGGTCGAATGCTTGATCTCTGAGGCCTCCTTTGCGGCTGCCTTTGCCGCAGCGGCTTCCCTGTCATCTGCCGCAGGCCGACCCGGTCCTCGGCTGACCTTCAACTGGCTGGCTTTCTCAGCGGCTCGCCGCCAAGAAGCGACCCGGACTTCGTCGAGAGCATTCATTGCCCATTCGACGACGTGAAATGGATCCACGCAACGCTCGGCATTAGGCAGGTACTCATTGACACAGTCCGTGATCCATCGGGCCCCGTCACCGGTAACAACCTTTATCGAAGCTCTCTGTTCTTCTGTAAGGAGCCTGAAGAACTTCTCAAGGACTGACCTGCCGTGATTCTTTGCGGCCCAGACGACAGTGTTGGTGTCATGGTTGACGACAACAGTGATGTATTTGTGGCCTTTCTGATAGCTGGTCTCATCGATGCCGATGTTGACAAGGTTGTCAAAGCGGACATGGACATCCGGCTCGATATCGTTGTGCGCCCGCGATATGCAGCGGCCTACTGTTTCCCAGTCGATCCGCATGTAGTTGGAAAGGGCGCTGCGGCTTAAGTATTTTCCCATCCAGGTGACTGTGTAATCAAAGTCCTTGGTAAAGCGGGCGCCCGGGAATGCCCACGGAACGGAGGCTGTCTTGATCCCGCACTTTGGGCAGCGGATACGCGGTACACTGGCCCGGAGATAGATCTTGATCCCTCCGAAGTCCAGGCCGCGCCACCGGTTTGTCACATATGGCTGATCATAGACCGAACGTCTTCTGCCACAGCAGGGACAGCACCACTGCAGTCCTTTGCGGAGATGGACATCAAAGGTAAGAGTCTTTTCTCCGGTGCAGGTCTGCCCGGTGTGGATATCATCTATGATTGCATCATTGACATTGAGTATCTTTTTGAATACTGTATTAGCTGAAGCCACTTGGTTCTCCTTTTTTATTTGCTTTGGTCAGCTAATACATTAAGGAAGGCCAGGTGGTTTTTCAATGTTCAATTATTTCAGCAACGACGGATCGCCTCCTTCAAAGGTGTTTCATAAAGGCTGATCTACATGATTAGGCTTCACACATATGCCAGAAGCCTCGAATTTTTCTTCAGTTCAATATTCTTCGACAGAGCACCTTGATTGGTAATGCCGCTGTAAACGCTGCTGCCTGTGCTGTCATAGAGATAGTAATTGATCTGGCCTGTGTCCTTGGGATTGTACACCCGGATTGTATAGTGGTTAGAATCCGTCGTAGTGAAGTAATAATAAATACGTTTTCCCCCGGTCGCTCCGGTCACAGCCTGTCCCAGTTCAAAGGCCTGGGCCGAAGAAAAGTCCGCATCCGCTGCAGCCGCCTTTCCCGCAGGCAGTCCGAAGAAGGCCGCCGTAAATGCGACAACCACTGCCGCTGCGACAGCGACCGTCTTTCTCACAAGTGAAAATTTCATTCTCTCTCCCTTCTGTAAACACCGGGTAGTGTCAAATTCACTACCCGTTTTTAGTTCCAAACCTTTGTATTTCAGGGAGTTTGCGACAAAAAAAGCATTTACCTCCCTTTTTGGTATAAT
>ONBT01000036.1 GCA_900316075.1 uncultured Lachnospiraceae bacterium
AAAATCGGGACCACTGTTCTGAAGCACCTGTCCGGCTTCGGCTGCCGCCTTCTCTGCACGGACCCTTATGAAAACGATGAGGCGAAGAAGTACGCGGAGTATGTGGATTACGACACCCTCTATAGGGAGTGCGACGTCATCACCCTGCACACAAATGCGACAGAGGAGAACTACCACCTTCTGAATGAAGAAGCCTTCTCCAAAATGAAGGACGGGGTCGTCATCATAAATACCGCCCGGGGCAGTCTCATCGACACGGACGCATTGATTTCCGCCCTTGAAAGCGGGAAGGCCGGGGCTGCCGGTCTCGACGTCATCGAGCACGAGATGGGCCTCTACTACAACAACAAGGTTTCGGACGTCATTGCCAATAAGGACTTTGCCCTTCTCCGGACCTTTCCAAATGTCGTGCTGACTCCCCATACGGCTTTCTATACGAGGGCTTCGATTGAAAACATGGTGAAGAGCGCCTTCGATTCGGCCCTGGCCTTTGAAAAGGGAGAACCGACCTTTCATGAAGTGAAGCTTTAAGCTAAAGCAGCGAAAGACTTCGCACGAAACGTCCCTTCTTCAAAGGTAAAACAGTAAGTTTGAAAATTCCCTTTATTTGGTGCTGCCGTCGGTCTGTCCTCCCGGACCGGCGGTATTTTTGTGCTTCAAAATCCCCTCTTGCAAGGCCGAAATTTTTGGGCTATACTTTCGAACAGAAATGCAAATTTGGATCGAATCTTTTGGGCGGTATTTCACTTCTATATATTCGCTATACCTACAGCAAACAATCCCATTTACATTGAATACATCAGATTGAACGAATTTCTCAGTACCTTATTATCATTATTGAGGGGGATTTCTTTTTATGAACAGAGAACAGTATGAATCACTGAAGGCCATGGACCTGAAGGGAATTGCAAAAAGCCGGGGCGTTAAAAATGCCACCCGCCTGAAGAAGGAAGAATTGATCGAACTCATGCTGAAGCTCGATGAGGAAGAGGCGGAAAAAGCAAAGCCCAAACAGGAAGAGACTGTTCATCGCACGAAAAAGACAATTCATCAGGCAGAAAAACCGGTAGAGGAAAAGCGAGAGGACCCGGTAGAAGAGAAGCACGAAAAAACGGCAGAGGAGCACCACGAGAAGAAAATTCCTCAGTATGATGATGCAAAACCCTGCGAGGGCTTCCTCGAGGTACTGACGGACGGCTACGGATTCCTGCGGTCCAACGGCTTCATGTCCGGGGACAACGACATCTATGTATCGCCTTCCCAGATCCGCCGTTTCAACCTGAAGACCGGGGATATCGTGACCGGTTCGACCAGAAAGAACAATCCCAACGACAAGTTCGGGGCCCTTCTCTATATCGATACGATCAACGATATGAATCCGGAAGTGGCTGCCCGTCGGCCCAATTTTGAGGACCTGACGCCCATCTTCCCCAACGAGCGGATCCGGCTCGAAACGCCGGGGGCTCCTCTCGCCGTCCGCATCATCGACTTCATTTCCCCAATCGGCAAGGGACAGCGAGGCATGATTGTTTCCCAGCCCAAGGCCGGCAAGACGACTCTCCTGAAGCAGATTGCGAAATCCGTGACGGCCCAGTATCCGGACATGCACTTAATTATTCTCCTGATTGACGAGCGGCCCGAGGAAGTCACGGACATGAAGGAATCCGTGACCGGGGAAAATGTCTCTGTCGTCTATTCGACCTTCGATGAGCTGCCCGAGCACCACAAGCGGGTGTCCGAGATGGTCATCGCCCGGGCCAAGCGCCTGGTGGAGCAGGGCAAGGATGTGATGATTCTTCTGGACTCCATTACCCGGCTGGCCCGCGCTTACAACCTCACAGTCACTCCTTCCGGAAAGACCCTGTCCGGCGGTCTGGATCCCACGGCCCTCTACAGCCCCAAGCGCTTCTTCGGAGCGGCCCGGAACATGCGGGAGGGCGGCAGCCTCACCATTCTGGCCACGGCCCTTGTCGACACTGGCAGCAAGATGGACGATGTGGTCTTCGAGGAATTCAAAGGCACCGGCAATATGGAACTGGTTCTCGACCGGAAACTGTCCGAAAAGCGGGTTTTCCCGGCCATCGATCTGGCCCGGTCCTCGACCCGAAGAGAGGACCTGCTCCTGACCAAGGAAGAGCTCGTGGCGGCCGACTATGTGCGAAAAGCCCTGTCCGGTCTCAAGAAGGAAGAAGCCGGCGAGGCCATTGTTCGCCTCTTTGCTTCCACCAAGTCGAATCTTGACTTCACGAAGAATGTAATTCTCAGGCGGGGGGTCTTCTGAAAAGCGCTTCAATTCCCGCCCGGACGGATATCGCACAGCCTCTTGAAGGGTTCGTGCCTTCCCCTATAAAAAACTTCTTGCTTTTCGCTTCCCTGGGTGCTATAGTATGGGAGTTGTTTTACGGGATGTTATCGCGAAGAGTCTTTCGCGCCAATACGGGTAGTCCGGCGGAGACGCCGGGAGACTTTTATTTCTATTATTTTTTGTGAGGTGTTCTATCATGAGAAAGGGAATTCATCCTACCTACTATCAGGCAACCGTTACCTGCAACTGCGGTAATACCTTCGTTACAGGCTCTACGAAGGAGAGTCTGCACGTCGAGATCTGCTCCAAGTGCCATCCTTTCTACACAGGCCAGCAGAAGCAGGCGAAGGCAAAGGGCCGGATCGACAAGTTCAACAAGAAGTACGGCATCACAGAGTAGTTACGGCGGCTGGGGTTTTTCTGTCTTTTTATAAGCCCCGCCGGGCTGCATTTGAAATGTGACATTTTCGAGGCCGGGGTGGAAGATTCCACCCCGGCCTTGTTTTATATCAGGAGATAGTGCATGAAATATTCAGGCATTGGCGGGCAGGCCGTCATGGAAGGCATCATGATGCGAAACCAGGACGTTTACAGCCTTTCCGTCCGTCTCGCGGACGGGAGCATCCATACGGATGTGACCCATGTGAAGGGGACGCCAGCCTTTTTCAAACTTCCCTTTTTCCGGGGTATGTACGCCTTTTTCGAGTCCCTGGTGGTGGGACTGAAGACCCTCTTTGCTTCGGCGGACTTTGTGGAGGACGACGAGGAGACGAAGAAGAAAAAAGAGGAGAATCCCGAGAAGGAGAAGAAGAAGGAAACCGTCGAGATGGCCGGAACCCTGGTCTTTTCCCTGGTCCTGGCCCTGCTCATTTTTCTGGCCCTGCCTTTCTATCTCTCGAAGCTTTTTACAGCCTTCATTCCTTCGAAAACCGTCATCATCCTGATCGAGGGCATTATAAGGATTCTCATCCTGATTGCCTATATGGCAGTGATTGCCCGCATGGAAGACATCAAACGGGTCTATATGTACCACGGGGCGGAGCACAAGTGCATCAACTGCGTCGAGCACGGCCTGCCGCTGACGGTAGAGAACGCGAGAAAGTCCACCCGCTTTCACAAGCGCTGCGGGACCAGCTTTCTCTTCATCGTGGTCTTCATTTCGGTTTTTGTCTTCGCCTTCATCCGGACGGACAGCCGTATTTTGCAGCTTCTTTTCCGCATTGCCTTGATGCCGGTCATTGCCGGGATTTCCTACGAGTTCCTGCGTCTGGGCGGGCGGAGCGACAATGCCCTCATCAATTTCTTTGCGGCTCCGGGCCTGTGGCTGCAGCACATCACGACCAAGGAGCCGGACGACTCCATGCTGGAAGTCGGCATCGCTTCCGTGAATGCCGTCTTCGACTGGAAAAAATGGCAGGAGGAGAACTTCAAATGACCATCGGTGAAGCCTTGGATTGGGGCGGACGGGAACTGACCGAGGCCGGAATCGAGGAGGGAGCAGAGGAAGCGAAGATCCTCCTATCGGAGCTTACCGGCATCGGGAAGCTGGACTTCTTTCTGAAGCGGGAAGAAGACCTTCCGGCAGATGTCGAGAAGCAGTACCGGGCCTTTCTTGGAAAGCGGAAGAAGCGGATTCCTCTGCAGATGATTCTCGGCTATACCGAATTCATGGGCCTGGAGTTTGAAGTTTCCCCGGCCACTCTGGTGCCCCGGGCGGATACAGAAGTGGTCTGCGAGAAGGCCCTTTCCTTCCTCACGGAAGGAATGAGGATTCTCGACCTCTGCACCGGGACCGGCTGTGTTCTGCTTTCCCTCTTGGAGATGAGGAAAAATACGAGCGGGGTCGGGACCGATATTTCAGAAGATGCGGTGGAACTTTCAGAACTCAATGCCGAACGGCTGGGCCTTTCCGGCCGGGCGGAATTTCTGACCGGGGACCTCTATGCCCCGCTTCCTGCCGGGAGCCGCTTTGACCTCATCATTGCAAATCCTCCCTATATCAAGTCCGAAGAAATAGAGAACCTGATGCCGGAGGTCAGGGACCATGAACCCAGACGGGCTTTGGACGGCGGGGCAGACGGCCTCACCTACTACCGGCGGATTGCCGACGGGGCGGCAGATTATCTCGCTCCCGGCGGTCTCCTTCTTTTTGAGACAGGCTTTGATCAAGGGGAGCAGGTGACGGAGATTCTGAAGGAAAACGGGTTTTCAAATATTATTCTGAAAAAGGACTACGGGGGGAATGTCCGCGTGTGCGGCGGTTTCCTGCTGAAAGAGCCATAGGGTTTCGGGAGGAACAATTGACCCGGAACTTTTTAAGGAGATAGATACTATGTTTGAACAGCTGGAGGATGTGGAGGCCCGCTACGAGGAGGTCATGCACCTTCTTTCGGAGCCCGGGGCGGCGGACGACGCCAAGCGCTTCCAGAAACTCATGAAGGAGCAGGGGGACCTGACCCCGCTGATTGAAATGTACCGAAACTACCGGAGCGCCTGTCAGGATATGGAGGACTCCCAGGCCCTTCTTTCCGAAGAGACGGACGAAGAGATGAAGGCCATGTGCCGGGAAGAGCTTCTGGACGCGGAAGAGCGGAAAAAGGACCTGGAGAAGGAACTCACCATCGCCCTCCTGCCCAAGGACAAGAACGATGACCGCAATGTCGTCGTTGAAATCCGGGCCGGGGCCGGCGGGGACGAGGCAGCCCTCTTTGCGGCGGAAATCTACCGCATGTATATGAAGTATGCCGAAAGCCGGGGGTGGAGCGTCCATACGGAAGAGGCCGAGGAGACCGGCATCGGGGGCATGAAGCATGTCAGCTTCACTGTCGACGGCCAGGGGGCCTATTCGGTCATGAAGTATGAGTCCGGCGTCCACCGGGTGCAGCGGGTGCCGGAGACCGAGTCCGGGGGCCGCATCCATACGTCCACGATTACGGTCTGCGTCATGCCCGAGGCCGAGGAAATCGATGTGCCGGAGATTCCGGAAAAGGACATCCGAATCGATGTCATGCGGGCCAGCGGCAACGGGGGGCAGTGTGTCAACACGACGGATTCCGCCGTCCGCCTGACCCATTATCCGACCGGCATTGTCATTTATTCCCAGACCGAGAAGTCTCAGCTTCAGAACAAGGCCAAGGCCTTTGAACTTCTTCGGACCAAGCTATACTACCTCGAACTCGAGAAGCAGCGGCAGGAGCGGTCCGATGCCACCCTGGCCCAGATCGGAACCGGGGACCGGTCGGAAAAAATCCGGACCTATAACTTTCCCCAGGGCCGGGTCACGGACCACCGCATCAACCTCACCCTCTATAAGCTGGACAAGGTCATGGACGGGGACCTGCAGGAACTCATTGACGCCCTGATGCTGGCGGACCAGGAACAGAAGCTGACGGCCCAGGCCCGGGAAAACTGAGAATCTGCTGCGGGCCCCGGGGCCGGGTGCCCGGGCTTTTTCACAGGCGCTTGTAGAGACGCAGAATATCATATTGCATAAAACCCAGTGCATGACTAGGTAAATGCCAAAAATCGTTGCAATGGCAACACAAAATATACACATGGTCGAATATATTATTTGACAGGCGGGGGGCTTGTCGATATACTGAATAATCGCCGGGACCTTTGAAAGAGGCTGTTTTTTCGGGCTTTCTGAGAAGGCTGGGGTCCCGAACGACGTAGAGAGCTTACATTATTCATATACATAGATTGAGGAGCAGGATATGGCAGACATCTGTTTGCAGGTAGAGAATCTGAAAGCCGAAGTCGAGGAGAAGGAAATCCTCCACGGCATCAATCTGACGGTCGGGGCCGGCGAGACCCACGTCATCATGGGACCGAACGGGGCCGGCAAGTCCACCCTGGGCTCGACCCTGATGGGGGACCCCAGATACCACATTACGGACGGGAAGATTTTTTTTAACGGGGAAGATATCACAGGGCTGGGTGCGGACAAGATTGCCAAGGCCGGCATGTTCATGTCCTTCCAGAATCCCGTTGAGGTGCCCGGCATTACCCTTTCAAACTTCATCAAGACCGCCGTTGAGAACCGGACCGGAGAGCGCCTGAGGGCCTGGGACTTCAAGAAGACTCTCGAAAAGACCATGACCGTCCTCAATATGGACCCTTCTTATGCGGAGCGGGACCTGAACGTCGGCTTTTCCGGCGGGGAAAAGAAGAAGGCGGAAATTCTGCAGCTTCTGATGCTGAAGCCTTCTCTGGCCATTCTCGATGAGACCGATTCCGGCCTTGATGTCGACGCGGTAAAGACCGTTTCCGACGGCATCGATGAGTACAAGAAGACCGTGGGCGGGGCCCTTCTCATCATCACGCATTCCACCAGGATCCTCGAGTCCCTGCATGTGGACCGGACCCATGTCGTAGTCGAGGGCCGCGTTGTGGCCGAGGGCGACGGCAGTCTGGTCGATGAAATCAACGAGAACGGATTCGAGAAGTACCTTCAGAAATAAAGAGAAACACTATGGCAGAGAATGAAGAAAAGACAATAGTCGCCGACATCGACCGGTCCCTTTACGACTTCCGCTATGAGGAGAAGCCCGAGGACACCTTCCAGGTCGACGAGGGGCTGACGCCTGAGATTGTCGAAGAGATTTCGAAGGAGAAAAACGACCCCGAGTGGATGCATGACTTCCGCTTGAAGTCGCTTGAAATCTACAACCAGCTCGAGGTGCCCGAGTGGGGCCCCGATATTTCCGGCCTCAATATGGACAATATCGTGACCTACATCCGGCCGAAGAAGAACAAGATTGCCTCCGACTGGAAGGAAGTCCCGACCGACATCAAGGATACCTTTGAGAAACTGGGAATTCCCAAGGCCGAGCGGGAGTCTATGGCCGGAGTCGGCGCCCAGTACGATTCGGAGCTTGTCTATCACAATGTAAAGGACGAGGCGGCGTCTCTTGGCGTCGTCTATACGGATATCGAGTCCGCCCTGCACGGACCCTATGCGGACATGATCCGCGACCACTTCATGCACCTGGTGCCGCCCACGGATCACAAGTTTGCGGCCCTGCACGGTGCGGTCTGGTCCGGCGGGTCCTTTGTCTACGTGCCGAAGGGGGTCCATCTGGACTTTCCTTTGCAGTCCTACTTCCGTCTCAATGCGCCGGGAGCCGGCCAGTTCGAGCACACGCTGATCATTGTGGACGAAGGGGCTTACTGCCACTTCATCGAGGGCTGTTCCGCTCCCAAGTACAATGTGGCCAACCTCCATGCCGGCTGCGTCGAGCTCTTCGTGGCGAAGGGGGCGACCCTTCGCTATTCGACCATCGAGAACTGGTCGAAGAATATGTACAATCTGAATACAAAAAGGGCCATCGTTGAAGAGGGCGGCAAGATCGAGTGGGTGTCCGGTTCCTTTGGCTCCCATGTCTCTTACCTCTATCCCATGAGTATCCTGAACGGGGAAGGGGCCAAGTGCGAGTTTACTTCCGTGACCTTCGCAGGCAAGGGGCAGAATCTGGACACCGGGACCAAGGTTGTCCACAATGCGCCGAACACCTCTTCCTTCATCAATACCCGGTCGATCAGTAAGTCCGGCGGCATTTCGACCTACCGCAGTGCCGTGACCGTGATGCCGAACGCGAAGGGAAGTAAGTCTTCCGTATCCTGCCAGTCCCTGATGCTCGATGATATCAGCCGGTCGGATACGATTCCTGCCATGGACATTCGGACCGCCGATTGCGACATCGGGCACGAGGCCAGGATCGGCCGCATCAATGACGACGTCGTCTTTTACCTTATGAGCCGGGGCCTTTCGGAAGAGGATGCACGGGCCCTCATCGTTTCCGGCTTTGCGGACAATGTCGGGAAGGAGCTTCCTTTGGAGTACGCAGTCGAGATGAACAATCTCATCCGCCTCGAGATGAAGGGCGCCATAGGCTAGGCATGAGAATAATGTATACTTTTTGCCGGTCGAAACGTCTGCCTTCGCAGGGTGGCCGGGAAAGAAGGAAATTTCTATGAAAGTTCAATCCTCAGAAGGATTTACGACAATCAACCGGGTGCCGTCCCTGACCTGGAACCGCCTGCACTTGAACGAGGCGGAGGGGGCCGAGATCACCATGACCTCCGGGCGGACATCGTCTCTTACGCTGCCGGCCGGTGTCTCAGCGGAAGAGCTTCCGCTTGGAAATCTCGCAGAGCAGAAGACGGGCATCGGCCCTGAATTTGCTGGTGCAGTGAAGAAGGCGGGCGTGCCTGTCCAGGCGCTTTCCGTTGTGTCTCAGCCGGACGGTCCCATCCGCATGAACTTTTCCTATGCGGATGAGGTCAGTGACCTTTCTCCGATTGAGATTGAAGTGGCAGACGGGGTCAAGGCTACCCTGATCATGTTCTATACAGGAGAAAAGGCTTCCGGTTCCGCCGGGGTCCAGACTCTCTACCACGTGGGGAGGGACGCTGAGCTCACTCTGGTACAGGTGCAGAAGCTGCCGGACTCCATGACCTTCTTTAACGATATCGGGGGGACCTGCGACGAGGGCGGTGCCTTCCGTCAGTACCAGCTGATTCTTTCCGGCGGGAAGTCTTACTACGGGTCCCTTACCGACCTTGCCGGCAGGGCTTCCGATCAGGAGACTGCCATGGCTTACCTCGTGGGGGAGGACGAGCTTCTCGACATCAACCAGGTCGTCAACCATATCGGGAAAAAGACTACATGCGACATCAAGGCTTCCGGAGTCCTTGCTGACAATGCAAAGAAGAATTTCCGCGGGACTATCGACCTCAGAAAAGGGGCCAAGGGAGCCGTCGGAAATGAGAATGAGGAAGTCCTCCTTCTCGACGAGGGGGTCGTGAACAAGACCCTGCCCATCATCCTCTGCACCGAAGAGGACGTGGAAGGAAACCACGGGGCTTCCATCGGGAAGTTGGATTCCGAGCTCATGTTCTATCTCGAGTCCCGGGGCATTTCCGAAGAGGAAATCTACCGCATGATGGCCCGGGCCAGAATCGATGCCGTGAAGGGGCTGATTTCCGATGAGGAGACCCGGAAGCGGATTGACAGTCTCCTGGACGCCTGACTGCCTCATGGTTTCTTAAATGTATACATTCCCGGGGCAGAAGTTTCGGGTCTGTACTTGGCAAAGAAAGAATGCACTATGACGAATGAAGACCGCGAGATTCGGGCGCATTTCCCGATTCTCTCCGATGAAAAACTCGTATATCTCGATAATTCCGCCACATCCCAGCGGCCCCAGGCGGTGCTGGACGCAGTGGAAGAATTCTACCGGACCGTGAATTCCAACCCCATGCGGGGGCTCTATAATATCAGCATCCGGGCCACGGAGCAGTACGAGGAAGCCCGGGAAGCGGTCGCGGATTTTATCGGGGCGGCGGAGCCTGCGGAAATCGTCTTTACGAGGAATGCGACGGAGTCCCTGAACCTCGTCGCTTATTCCTACGGGGAGGCCTTCATTCACGAGGGAGATGAAATCATCGTCTCCATCGCCGAGCACCACAGCAACCTTCTTCCCTGGCAGATTCTGGCGAAAAAGACCGGGGCCGTCCTCACCTACTTCGAGTGCAGGGAAGACGGGGAGTTTTCTCTGGACGAATTTAAGAAGCTGCTTTCCGAAAAGACGGCTCTTGTTGCCATGACCCAGATGTCGAATGTCTTCGGCCGGCTCAATGACGTCAAGGCCTTTGCCGCGGAAGCCCATAGAGTCGGGGCAGTCTTCGTCTGCGACGGTGCCCAGAGCGCGCCCCATGTACCCGTGAATGTGATCGACCTCGACGTCGACTTCTTCGCCTTCTCCGGCCACAAGATGTATGCCCCCATGGGAATCGGCGTTCTCTACGGGAAGAAGGAACTCCTTGAGAAGATGCCTCCCTTCCTCTACGGGGGCGAGATGATCGAGTACGTGCAGAAGTATTCGGCGACCTATGCGGAGGTCCCCCACAAGTTCGAGGCCGGGACCGTCAACGCCGGCGGGGCCGTCGGCCTTCTTGCCGCCCTGAAATTCATGAAGGGTATCGGCTGGGAGACAATCGAGCGGCGGGAGGAAGAACTGACCGCCTACGCTTATGAAAGAATGCTTTCCGTTCCCCGTGTGAAGGTGCTCGGAGCAGCTGACGCCAGTGATCACCACGGGATTCTTACCTTTACCATCGAGGGAGTCCATCCCCACGATGTGGCTGCCATCATGGACGAGCACGGGGTCTGCATCCGGGCCGGCCACCACTGCGCCCAGCCCCTGCACAAGCACTTGGGGATAATGTCCACATCGAGAGCTTCGCTGGGTTTTTATAATACGCACGAGGACATCGACGCCTTTATTGCAGCCCTTTCCGGCATGCGGAAGGAAATGGGCTATCCGGATTGAAAAGTATACAATTTTGCCGGACATGATACGGAATCTTTGAAAAACTGTTTTTGCGGACAGACAGCCGCCGTCTGAAAACGGTACGATTATCCTGATTTTGGAGCAGAAAAAATGGCTTCGACATTCTATAATGAAATTCTGACCGAGCACAATATCAACCCCATGCACAAGCACAAGATGGAAGGGGCCAATGTCTCCCTCGAAGGCGTCAACCCTTCCTGCGGGGACGATATCGTCCTCTCCCTGAAGGTAAACGACGCGGGAGTCATTGAGGACGGGGCTTTCGAGGGGGACGGCTGCGCCATCTCCCAGGCCTCCTGCGACATGATGCTGGACCTCATCATCGGAAAGCCCAAGGATGAGGCCATGCGGCTTGCCGATATCTTTCTTCGCATGATCAAGGGCAGTGTCACGGACGAGGAAAAGGACGAGCTCGAAGAAGCCGGCATCCTTTCCGACATTTCCCACATGCCCGCCCGGGTCAAGTGCGCGGTACTGGGCTGGCACACGATGGAAGAGATGTTAAGTGACGGAGAGCCTGCCGATGGCGGACAAGAAGGCAAAGAAAAAGCAGAGTAATCAGGACACGCCGGATACTTATGCCTCCGAGGGGGCGGGCTACGGGGCCATTGTCGGCTTTTTCTTTTTCCTGGTGCTGGCTGTCTCCGGCCATGCTTCTTATGGAGCCGTCATGCTGGCTGTCTGTGTCGTCGTCGGCCTCCTTCTCGGCATGACGAAATTAAAGCCCAGCCGGGGAAATGAAGAGCGGGAGCAGGAGATCCGGGACTACAAGAAACTCGACGCCGAGCGCAATGCCTTCTTTCCCGACCGGTCGAAAAAGAAGTACGACCCGAATCTGAAGACCCCCTGCATCCGGAAGAATCTGGCCAACGGGGAGCGGGTGGCCGGCTTTATGAACCGGGCCACGGGCAGGTTCGAGGAAAAGATGCTGATCCGGGACGAGAAGGACCTGAAGGAGTTCATGCGCCAGTACGGGATTTCAGACAAGGAAGACCTGAAGTAAATCCTAAATCCGGAGGATACTTTGGAATATTCGTAATTCGGAAGAAAAATGACTTCCGTATCACCTGAAAATAAGACCTCAAACAGGAGGCCTCTTTTGCTATAATGGACCTGCGGGAACCCCCGCAGGTCTTTTTTTCGCATGCCGGCAGATGAAGAAGCAGCTTTGCCGGAGTGTCCGGCTTTCGGGAGAAAATATTTTGGCAATTCGCTTTGTACTGGGACCCGCCGGGAGCGGCAAGTCCACATATCTTCGGAACTATATTATTCATGAGGCGGAAAAAAATCCGTCCCGGACCTACTTCTATTTCGTCCCGGACCAGTTCACCCTGTCGGCCCAGCGGGAGCTGGTGGCCGCGTCGAAAAACGGGGTGACCATCAATATCGAGGCCCTGTCCTTCGAGCGCTTCGCCCGGCGGGTATTTAACGAGCTGATGATCGGCCTGCCCGGGATTCTGGATGATACGGGGAAGGCCCTGCTCATTGAAAAGATCATCAAGGCCAAGGGCAGTGAGCTTTCCGTCCTTTCCGGAGCTGAAAAGCGGCCGGGCACCATCGATGAAATCAAGTCCTTCCTGTCCGAACTGAGGCAGTACAATGTCTCCATCGATGAACTCAGGGAGGCGGGAGAGGATACGGCCCTGTCGCCGGCTTTCAAGAAGAAGACCGGGGACCTCGTCACTATCTTTTCCGCCTTTGAAGAGGGGATCCGGGGGAAGTACATCACGCCGGAGGAGGTCCTGACCATCCTGACCGACTGCATTGACCGGTCGGAGCTCGCAAAGAATTCGACCTTCGTTTTTGACGGCTACACGGGTTTTACACCCCTGCAGTTTCTCGTAATACAAAAACTCATGGGCCTGTCCGGAGACCTTTCTTTTGCCCTTTCACTGGGATCTGAAGAAGCTCTGAGCGGGGAGACGGACGAGGAGGAGCTTTTCCACCTGACGAAGAAGACTGTAAACAAGCTCCTTTCCCTGGCCAGGGAGACCGGGACCGAAGTCCTGGAGCCGGTCCGTCTTCCCCTGCCGGGGCAAAAGAGCCGTTTTCCCGAGGGCAGTCGATTGTCCTTCCTGGAGCAGAATATCTTCCGTCCCCGGAAGGCTGCCGAAAAGCAGCCGGACAGGCCTGCGGAAGAAGCTGCAGACACAGGCGGAGAGAAAACTGTTTTTGCGGAACCTGTTTCCGGGACCTGTGACGTGACGGAGCTCGAGGACCCCAGGGCAGAACTCATGTATACGGCCTTCCGGATACGAAAGCTGGTCCGGGAGCGGGGCCTTCACTACCGGGACATGGCCGTCCTCTGCGCCGACCTTTCCGAGGACTCCTTTCTGCTGCCGGAAATCTTTGACGCCTGCCAGATTCCCTACTTCCTCGATGAAAAAGCGGACCTTACGACCAATCCCCTGCCGGCCTTTATTTCCGCCGCGGTTTCCTGCAGCGCCTATCGCTTTTCCTACGAGGACGTGGTGCGTACTCTACGGACCGGCTTCTGCGGCTTTTCGGATGAGGAACTGGACCTCTTCGATTCCTATCTCTTTGCTTCGGGCATCCACGGGGTGACGGCCTTCCGCAGGCTCTTTGCCATCCTGCCGGAAGGCTTTACCACGGAAGACCTGACGATTGTAAATTCTGTCCGGGCAGGCTTCATGGAGGCCATGGGACCCTTCTATGACGCTGTAAAGAAAAAGGGCGTCACGGTCAAGGCCTGCCTCACAGCCCTTTTCGACCTCTTCACCGCCTTCGGGGTGGAGGAGAAGATGAAGGGCCTTTCCGAAGAGTTTTCCGCTGCGGATAATGAAGTCCTTGCCCGCCAGTACAGTGAAATCTATCCCCAGGTCATCGGGACCATGGACCGGATGGCGGAGCTTTCCGGAGAGGAGGAGACGGATATACTCTCCTTTGGAAAGTCTATGGCTATGGCCCTTTCCGAGCTTACGGCCGGGGTTCTTCCGGCGTCAAGCGACTGCGTGACGGTGGGAGACCTGACCCGGACCCGGGTCGAAGGGGCCAGGGTCCTCTTCCTCATCGGGGCGTCCGATGCGGCCATTCCCAAGAAGGTCTCCGGCGGAGGCATCCTCTCCGAGGCCGAACGGGAGAAGCTTCTGTCTCTGACGCTGGAACTGGCTCCCACGGCCCGGGAGAACGCCTTCATTCAGCGCTATTATCTCTATCTGGCCCTGACCAAGCCTTCGGAGGAACTGCATATCACCTACGGGCGGCACAGCGCGGACGGGGCCCCGGTCCGCGCCTCTTACCTGGTGACAGAACTTTTGTCCCTTCTCGGAAAGGGTATTTTCACCTCTTTTGATGAACTGCCATTTGAAGCGGAAGTGGCCGGTGGCGGCGGAACGAAGCGGCTGGCAAAGGACCTCTGCGCCTACCGGTCCGGCCTCCTTTCCGGCAAAGAGTTCGAGCGAATGCTCCTTCTTTTGGGGACACTGGACGAAAAGGGGGAGAAGAGGAAGGGCCTGCTTGGTTCCGCATTCTTCCGCTATCAGATGCAGATCATATCGGAAGAGGTATTAAATCCCGCCCATGAACAGGTCCTCCTCGGCTCAGTTTCAAATCTCGAAACCTACGGGGAGTGTCCCTATAAGTATTTCCTCACCTACCGCCTGGGCCTTACGGACCGGGAGAATGCCGAACTGCAAAGCTCCGACATCGGCAGCTTCTTTCATGCGGTCCTGGCTTCCTATATAGAGACTTTCCTCGAACGGGGGCAGGATTTTGCAACCATAGACGACGCGGAGAGCGACCGGGTCCTCTCGGAGGCCTTCGGGGCCGAGGTCGCCCGGATGAAGAAGGCGGCGGCCCTTTCGGATGCAGCAGAGCTCTACGCTGTGGAAAATATCCGAAAGACCCTCTACCGGACCGTCTGGGCTCTCAGGAAGCAGGCTGCCCGGGGCAGCTACCGGCCCGTCGCCGTTGAGGTGCCCCTGACCCACGCCGCGGACTTTTCCGACGGGTCCTGGGACATAGGAAACGGGCGGCACCTGGCCTTCCGGGGCTCCATCGACCGGGTGGACACCTTCACGGCCGGGGGAAAGGTCTATGTCCGGATCATCGACTACAAGTCCTCGGACAAGGGCATTGACTATACGGGTATTTACAACGGCCTCTCCCTGCAGCTTCCCACCTATATGGGTCTGGCCCTTTCCATGACGGAGAAGAGCGAGAAAAAGGCAGGAACCGGCCGGGAGGTCCTTCCCGGGGCCTTTCTCTACAGCCATATCCACAACCCGATTCTGCAGGGCCCCCTTGCGAGCCCGGAGGGCGAGCTTTCGAGACAGCGCCTATCCGACTTCTGCATGACCGGGGCTTATATCGATGACGAGACCAACCTCACCGGCCTGGACGCAGCCCTCTTTTCACCGGAGGACACCTTCTCCGGCAAGTCCCCCGTGGTGCCCCTGGGCATCAATAAGGACGGGAAGCTTTCGAAGAACAATTCCCGGATTTCCACGGACGATATGCGGAGTATCATCGCCTTTACCAAGGAAAAGGAGAAGAACTTTGCCGCGGCCATCGATCGGGGAGAATTTCCCGTATCGCCTTCGTCTGCCGGCGAGTCCTCCTCCTGCACCTACTGCTCCTACAAGGGGGTCTGCGGCTTCGAGCGGGGCCTGCCCGGATTTGAGCTCAGAAAGCTGAAGAAGAGAAGTCTCAGCGACATCACGGATGGGGCAGAAGAACCTCATGACTAATGTAGTGCACGGCGTGAAATATTATTCTATACGTATGGAGAAAGACCATCTATGGCAGAAGTGAAATGGACTGCGGACCAGCAGAAGGTCATAGACACCCGGGGAAAGAATATCCTTGTTTCTGCGGCAGCGGGTTCCGGAAAGACAGCCGTCCTTTCGGGGCGGGTCATCAAAAAATGTACGGAAGGTCCGCATCCTGTGGACGTGGACCAGATTCTGGTCCTTACCTTTACCCGGGCCGCAGCCGGGGAGATGAAGGAGCGAATCTATCAGAAGTTTGCCGACCTTTCCGCGGAAAATCCCGGGGACAAAAATCTCCGCCGCCAGCTGACCCTGATTCACAATGCGAAGATTACCACGATCGACTCCTTCTGCTCCTATATCTATAAGAACTACTTCGAGGACATCGGGGCGGACCCGGATTTGAGACTCATGGACGAGGCCGAGGGCATGGCCATCCGGGACCGGGTGCTTAATGACCTGCTCGAAAAAAAGTATGAGGAAAAGGACCCGGCCTTTTTGAAGCTCTGTGCCTATTTCTCAGCCAGGGAAAAGAACACGGCTCTTTCCGATGCGGTGCTTTCGCTGGCGGACAGCCTGGGCAGTGTTCCCTGGCCGGAGGAGTACTTAGATCAGCTGAAAAAGCCTTATGAAATGAAAACGAGGGAGGAACTTCTCGCCTCCGGGGACCTTCAATTTCTCTCAGAATATGTTTCCCGGGAGCTTTCGGAACTCCTGCCTGCCTACCGGGACCTTTCTGAACTCTACAGTGAAGGGGACAAGTACGGAGACTTTTTTCGCAGTGAAGAAGAGGACTACGGGCGGATTCTCAAGGCCGGAGACATCCTGGAAAAGGCGGCTCTGATCAATACGCTGCAGCCGGCAAAGAGAAAATTTCCCTCGAAAAGCAGTGCCAAGCTTACGGAAACGGACCTCTATGCCAAAGACCTCCGGGGGGACCTGAAACAGGCCGGCGACCTGCTGGAGAAACTCTGTCAGAATCTCACGCCGGAAGGACTCCTATCTGCCCTTTCTGCCGCCCGTCCCTGTGCGGAAGAACTGATTGAACTGACCCGGGAATTTTACCATGCCTTTCTCGAAGAGAAATTTTCGGAAGGGGTCATGGACTTTTCCGACTGCGAGCATATGGCTCTTTCGATTCTGATCGATGAGAAGACGGGGAAACGAAAAGATGCGGCCCTGGAGCTTTCCGACTATTTCGAAGAAATCATGGTCGACGAGTACCAGGACTCAAATGAACTGCAGGAGACCATCCTGAAGAGCATCGTGACAGAGACCGAATCCACCGGAAATTACTTCATGGTGGGCGACGTCAAGCAGTCCATCTACCGCTTCCGTTCGGCGGACCCGGAGATTTTCGGAAGGAAGCTTTCCTCCTTTCATGAAGACGGGGGACGGGACACCCTGATCCGACTGGACAAAAACTTCCGCAGCCGCAGGGCAGTCATCGACTCCGTCAACAAGATTTTCTTCTCCTGCATGGCCTCCGATGTGGGCGGAGTGGACTATTCCGAGGCCGAAGCCCTGAAGGCAGGCGCTTCCTTCCCTCCGGACACGGAAGATAACCGGACTGAGGTCCTCCTTGCCGACAAGCCGGACGAGGGGGAAGGGCAGGAGGAACTCGATGACTCCCTGCAGGTGGAGGCAGGCCTTTTAGCCCGGCGGATTTCCGAACTCATGCAGAATTTCCGGGTGACGGACAAGGAGACGAAGGAACTTCGGCCTCTCCGGTATGGAGACATTGCGGTCCTGACCCGTAGTACGTCCTCCACCTACGGGGTGATTTCAGAGGCCTTCGAGACAGCCGGCATCCCCTTCATTATGGTGGAGAAGGACAACTACCTCGAGAGCTACGAAGTCCGGGTCATCACGAGCCTCCTTTCCCTCATAGACAACCCCCGGGACGACATCGCCCTGGCCACGGTGTTGAAAAGTCCCCTGGCGGGTTTCACCGACGAGAAGCTTCTCACAATCCGAAACGCGCAGGGGGAGGGCTATTTCTTCGCTGCGGTCCGTTTGTACGCTGAACAGCATCCGGAGGACAGCGCCCTGAATTCCTTCTTTTCCTATCTGGGAAAGCTTCGGAAAATGTCGGCCTACACCCCCATTCACAGCCTGCTGGCGGAAATCTATTCCGGGACCGGCTTCTATGACCGCATGAGAGCCATGCCGGGAGGAGAGGTCCGGGGGGAGAACCTCCTCCGCCTCTTTGACCTGGCGGTGGCTTATGAGAAGAATGCCATGAAGGGTCTTTTCGGTTTTCTCCGCTTCGTGGAAAAGCAGAAGGAGTATACCCTGACTTCCGGGGGAGCCCTCGAGGAAGGGGCCGTCAATGCAGTCCGTTTCATGACGATTCATAAGAGCAAGGGCCTGGAGTTTCCCGTCGTCTTCGTTTTCGGCTGCGGGAAAAGATTCCTGCCGGAAAAGAAGGAGAACGGCCTTTACCTCACCAAGTCCGGGGGCCTTTATATGGCGGCCTTCGATGAGGAGCGTCGGCTCATGAGTCCCCTTCCCACGGAGGAAATCGCGCGAAAAAGGGAGCAGGGAAAGAGCCGGGGAGAGGCTCTGCGGGTCCTCTACGTAGCCCTGACCCGGGCCAGGGAAAAACTCATCATCACCGGCACCATCGGGAAAGCCGATGATACGGTCAAAGCCCTAAATGCCGCCAGGGAGAAGGAACTTCCCCTTTCCTTTGCCGGGCGCATGGAGGCCGGCAGTTTCCTTTCCTATATACTTCCGGCGGCGGCTCAGAATCCGGCCCTTTTTTCCATCACGGAGCAGGGAATTTCGGATATGGCCGAGGCTGGTGAAAAGGAGGAAGAATCTCTGGAAAAAAGACAGAGGGACCTCCTCACAGCCGAGAAGGAGTACCTTTCTTCAGAGAGCGGGAAGAGGGAAGGAGAGCGGCTTTCGGAGCTTCTGGATACTGCCTACCCCTATGCGGATGAAGTGGTCTACAAGACCAAGTACTCGGTCTCCGAGATCAAGGACCTGGCCTTTCAGGAGGAGCTTTCCGAGGGGGTCAGCCTTTTCCCTCCGGCAAAAGAAGAGGACCACCTTGTTCCGAAGTTTCTGGGAGGGGCAGAGAAGAGTCCCCGGGGGGCCGAAAAAGGAACGGCCATGCACCGCTTCCTCGAGTGCTTCAACTTCGCCGCGGAAAATTTCGCGGACTCGGTGGATGCTGAGCGGGCGCGCATGGTGGGGAGCAGCCTGCTGACCGCCGATGAGGACAGGCTGCTGGATTCTGCGGCGCTTTCATTATTCATAAAAAGTCCCCTGGCCCGAAGGATGCATGAGGCGGCAGCAAAAAAACTTCTATTCCGTGAGAAAGCTTTTGTCATGGAAAAGGAGGCGTCCGGAGTCCTGCCGGATGGCGGGGAAGAGCCGATTCTGATTCAGGGGATTATTGATGCCTATTTCTTTGAGGGAAATGATATAATCCTTCTGGACTACAAGACGGACCGGGTGAAGAAGGCGGACGTCCTTAAGGCCCGGTATGAAAGCCAGCTTTCCATCTACGGGGAAGCCCTGGAGCGGGCCTACGGGAAGACCTGCCGGGAAAGAATCATCTATTCCCTCACCCTTTCACAGGAGATCAAGCTATGAGTGCATACGACAAGGTTTGTATCGACACATTTCTGAAGAATCAGCTGCAGCTCTTTCCGGAGCCGGTGGCAGAGAGCCCGGAGGAAGCGGAGGAGTTTCTCGACGAGGTCTGCGCCCTGGTTTTCAAGGACAAGAAGGGCCTCATCAAAATGCTGAAGGACGAGATGGACGTGTCCGGAATGAGCGAGGAGGAGATCCTTTCCCAGACGGAAGTCTTCCCCCTGCCCGACGGCCGCTACCTCTTCGTGGAAGGCTAGGAGAAAGAGAATAATGAAAAAACGCCTAACGCTTCTGGGTCTTCTCATTTCCGCCTGCCTCCTGCTTTCCTCCTGCTCCGCCTTCGGCAGGGAGATCCGCTTCACTGTCGGAAACTCCATGTCCACGGCCTTTCAGATTGAGGATATGAAGTGTCCGCGGCAGGAAGCCCTGATCTATATCATGAATTACCGGAATCTCTACAGCCATATCGGGGACCAGGACCTATGGTCCGGGGCATTCGACGAGGACCGCCTGCGGGCCTCCATCAAGACCTCCTGTATTGACAACCTTTCCGAGGTCTATATTCTGAACCTCTACGCGAAAGAGAACGGAATTGAACTGACGGAAGCGGAGGATGCGAAGATCGAGACTGCTGCCAAGGAATATTTCGCTTCCCTGACGGATGCGGAAAAGAAGTATTCCGGGACCCGGGAAAAGGACATTTACGAAATGTATACCCGCTATGCCACAGCGGAGAAGGTCTACGGGGAGCTCATGGATTCCGTCGACGAGGAGGTCTCCGAGGACGAGGCCCGGGTCATGGACGCCTATGTCCTCTATACCAAGGACCAGGCCAAGGCGGCTGCGGCAGAGGCGGCCCTGGCGGCAGGCACTTCCTTTGATACGGTCCTTGCCACCTACGGGGACGGGGACCGGAGCCAGCTCTCCTTCGGCCGGAACACCTATCCTTCGGCCGTGGAGGATGTGATCTTCCGTCTGGAAAACGGGGAGGTCTCCTCCCTCATCACGGCCGACGACGGCTATTACATCGTCCGCTGCATTGACAAGTATGACGAGGCCCTTTCCGAAGAGAACAAGACAAAGATTCTGGCGGACCGGAAGGACAAGGTCCTGACCGGCATCTTCGAATCGGCGGACTCCAAGTATTACAGCCGCATCAATACGACCTTCTGGGAATCAATTGATATTTCTGCGGACAATACGGACCTGAAAACAGATTCCTTTTTCCTGACTCTGGATAAATACTACAGAAGCTGACCTTATGCCCAATGGTACAGCAAATGACAAATCGCACAAAAAGTATTCAGAAATTTCAGCACTTTCGCCAATAATGCTATTTGATTTACAAAAAAAAGTGGTATACTGTTTTAGTCTTTTGGAATACTTATTGATTTTTTCAACAAGGAGATCAGGAGGAAAAGGATTATGGAAAAGAAGACAGCAAAGCCTGAGGCAGACATGAAGAAGCTCGCTACAGAGCTTGCGAACGATGCCAAGGAAGTTGAGGAGAAGGCCGGTGCCGCAGTGAAGAAGGCTACCGCTTCCGTCAAGAAGACCGCTGCCAAGGCAAGCGCTTCCGCAAAGAAGACCACAGCCAAGGCTACCGCTTCCGCGAAGAAGACCACGGCCAAGGCTACGACAGCTGCAAAGAAGGCTGCTTCCACCGTGAAGAAGTCCGCTGCCAAGACAGCAGCCAAGGCTACGGCAAAGGCTGCCGAGACGAAGGTCAATGTCGAGATTCAGGACGACTTCGGCAACTCCAAGAATGTCGAGGACCTGAAGGCAGAAGTTCTTGCAAAGTCCAACAAGAAGTCCCTGAAGAAGGTCGACATCTATGTAAAGCCTTCCCAGAACGCTGTTTACTACGTAGCAGACGGCACTGCGGGCTCCATCAATCTTTTCTGATTGAAGATAGAATTTTTGAAAAGCCTCTTCCCTTTCGGAAGGGGCTTTTTTCATGCCAAAAATGCCCGCTCCGGATTCGGAGCGGGCATTTTCAAATGTCAATATTTTCAAGCTTCTTCGGTCTTCTTCAGTTCCTTCTCGGCTTTTTTGACCTTGTCCTCTTCCTTTGTGAGAAGGAGCATGAGGTCATTTGTCCGTTTCAGGAATTCGCTCATCTCTGCAGGAGGAAGGGGAGCATTCATGATGCGGGCCAGGTCGTAGAGCTCATGGCAGAAGAGAGGGGTGTTTTCATCCTTGCCATGGCGGAAGATATATTTGACCATCCGGTGGTTGGCATTGAGGGTCAGGGTCTCGTCGCTTCCGAACATGGAGGCGTCGAAATCATTGCCCCGGCTGTAGAGCTTCATCATGTCGGCCATACGGCGGGTTTCCTCGCCGAGGGTGATCATGGAGGCGATGTCCTTATTTTTGAACTTCTGGACAGTGACCTTCAGGTTCTCCTTGCCGAGGGCTTCCCGGAAGGCCTTGGTCAGGGCGTCGGTCTCTTTCTTTAAGTCCTCTTCGGAAACGTCCTCGGTCAGGGAATCCGTCACGTCGGAGTCGATGCGGAGGAACTTGTAAGTGGGGTTTCGTTGCTCCAGCTGGGTGATGAAGGAGGTATCGATGACCTTGTCGAGAATGACCGCGTTTTCTCCCTGCTCCTTGAAGAGGGTGACGTACTGGGCCTGCTGCTTCATGTCCGTGACATAGTAGACTGGCTTTCTCTTATCCTTCTCTTCTCCGTCCGAAGTTTCTTCCGGCTTTTCTTCCTCAGCCTTCTTTTCATCGGACTTGATCGGGTTGCCGTTCGCATCGAGGATTTCGGGGGTCTTTTCATTATCCTCATCCTTCTTTTCCTCTTCCTTTTTCAGGAGGTCGGGGAGGGTGAGATACTTGTCGTTTATGTCCTTGAAGAGGATGTAGTCGTTCATGCGGTCGCAGAACTTCTCATCCTTGAGGCAGCCGTACTTGATGAAGGGGGAGATGTCGTCCCAGTACTTCTCGTAGTTCTCCCGGTCGGTCTTGCAGAGGCCGGTGAGCTTGTCCGCCACCTTCTTCGTGATGTAGTCGGAAATCTTCGTAACGAAGCCGTCGTTCTGAAGAGCGCTTCGGGAGACATTCAAGGGCAGGTCGGGGCAGTCGATGACGCCCTTTAAGAGCAGGAGCCACTCGGGGATGACTTCCTTGATATTGTCCGCGATGAAGACCTGATTATTATAAAGTTTGATCGTGCCTTCGACGGACTCGTAT
>ONBT01000047.1 GCA_900316075.1 uncultured Lachnospiraceae bacterium
GATTCCATCGTTCAGATGATCAAAAACGTCTATGCCTATCTCGACGAATATATGGACCGGGATGCGGTCGAGTCCAAGGAGCACATCGGCTATATCGTAGACCGGACGGGCTTCGAGGAGTTCCTGAAATACATCATGAAGGACGTCCACCTGTCCGAAAAGTGCGAGGTTCAGGGCCGCATGTACTGGGGCGGCAAGCGCTACGACCAGGGCAACGAGCTCAGGAAGTCCATGTACCGCTTCTCGGATAAGCCGGCGGACTGAAGTTTAAAAGTTCACGGGGCCAAAAGCCCCGCAAACTGTAACGGATGAAATTCTACTCTGCTTCCGGGTACAGAATATCTATGATCTGTCGATAGGCCTCGGCCCAGCGTTTATTGGGCTTGGCATTGAAGAGGTCCTTGTCCATGACATAATACCGGTCATTCTTGACCGCTGAAAGGCTCTGCCAGGCGCTCTTTCCAGTGAGGGCGTCTTCCAGGGCCTTTTCTGCGGCCTCCGTATCGTTTCCCATGGAAGTGACAAAGATATAATCCGGATCATCCCTGAGAATGGCTTCCAGCGAAAGATCCTCAAGAATCCCGGAGTCACTGTCCGCAATGTTTCTGGCCCCGCAGTCGGCGAGGACCTCCCCGAGGACCGTTCCCTTGCTGCCCTTGGCCTTGACTCCGGCCTTTGCGCTGGTCCGGAGCACAAGCACTGTCGGCTGCTCTCCGGTGATGCGGCCCTTCAGGGCTGTAATCTCATCTTCGACATCTGTCCCGTTCGTCTTGTAGAGATCCTTCCGCCCTGTGATGTCCGTGCAGATGGAAAGCATATGCAGGTAGTCGTCGAAATTGGAGACACTGAAGAAGGCTGTCGGTATGCCGGCTCCCTCAAACTGGTCAATGAGGGCCGTCTGGCTGTCGAGATTGCCTGTCGCAATGATGAAGTCAGGCTTGGATGCCAGTATCTGTTCCAGATCCGGCTGCTCGAAATCCCCGACATCCGTGACGGACTCGTCGAGCGTCACCTGGTCGTTCTCCCAGGTCTCATGCACCGCTGCCGTAATCGTACCGCCCGCCGACTGCCAGACGTCGGCAAAGCTGGAAAGCAGAACGGTCACCCTCTGGGGATTGTTCACCGTGACCTCCCGGCCCAGGTCATCGGAGAAGGTCACTTCCACGGGCTCTTTCGCCTGCTCCCCTGCGGCATCTGTTCCTGCTGTTTCTGTCCCATCATGAGAAGCAGCTTCACCGGCCTCCTCCTGCGATGCGGAATTTTCGGCCGTTCCGTCGCTTTGTGATGAGGTGTTTCCGCAGGATACAGCCGCCATGGCCAGGGTCGCTGCCAGAAGCATTGCAAACAGTCTTTTCTTCATTTTTGCTCCTCGTCTCAAATCCGCCCCGGCAGACAGAATTTTTCTCGAAAAATGCCCGGGACATGCTAAAATGTAAAACATGAAAAAGAAAAATACACTGCTCTTCATTATACTGATATTTCTTCTGCTTGTCTCGGCTTTTCTCGGTCTTCTGTTCGGCAGCGTGGATATTCCGGCTTCTGACACACTGAAGGTCCTGACCGGCCGCCTGCGGGAGGGGACGAGCTATATCCTGATTGCCACAGTCCGCCTGCCCAGGGTCCTCGGCTGCATCGGGGCGGGCGTCGGCCTGGCCACTGCCGGCGTCATCCTGCAGAATGTCATGAACAATTCCCTGGCCAGTCCCAATACCATCGGCGTAAACTCCAGTGCCGGCCTTGCCGTCATGCTTTCCATGGTCTTCTTTCCGGAAGCTGTGGGCGCCCGGCCGGTCTTTGCATTCGCCGGTGCCCTCATCACATCCCTCCTGATCTTTGCCCTCGCATGGGGCTCGGGCGCCTCCCGCACCACCGTCATTCTGGCCGGTATTACGGTATCCTCCTTTTTCTCCGCAGGCATCAATCTCATCAAAATTCTCGACGACGACATCGCCCTGAATATCAACACCTTCATGATTGGCTCCGTTGCAGGCGTTTCCATGAAGGATATCCGCCTGCCCCTGATCATTATTCTGCTGGTCTTTCTAACGGCCTGTCTCTTCTCCGGCCATCTCAATGTGCTGGCTCTGGGGGACGACATTGCCGGCTCCCTGGGCATGAACGTAAACGCGGTCCGCTTCTTCCTGCTGACCCTGTCTTCCCTGCTGGCCGGAGCTGTCATCTCCTATACGGGGCTATTGTCCTTCGTCGGTCTGATTGTGCCCCACATCTGCCGCCGTCTTTTCGGCAGCGACAACCGAATCCTGATTCCGGCCTCGGGCCTTCTGGGCGCCTCCTATGTGCTTCTCTGTGACCTCCTCGGCCGCCTGATCGCCGCCCCTTACGAGCTTCCGGCCGGCATTATCATGTCCTTCATCGGAGGGCCTTTCTTCCTGTTTCTGCTGCTGAAAAGGAAGGGCGGAAGGAGGGTGGCTGCATGAATGCTGCAATAAGATTTGAAAATGTAACTGTCCGTGTAGGACGGACTGAGATTCTGAAAGACCTGTCCGTCTCCTTCCCGAAGGGCCGGATTTCCGTCCTCCTGGGGCCCAACGGCTGCGGGAAAACCACTCTGCTGCAGTGCCTGAACGGGATGTCTGAGATTGCAGGCGGCCATGTCTTTCTGGGCGAAACTGACCTTTCCTCCCTTTCCGGAAATGAAAGGGCAAAAAGAATTGCCTTCCTGCCCCAGGTCCGCTCCATCATCCCGGCCATTCCGGTGCAGACCCTGGTAGAGCACGGCCGCTTTCCCTATCTGGGCTTCTCCCGCCGCATGGGAGAGGAGGACCGAAAAGCCGTCAGAGACGCCATGAAAGCTGTCGGAATTTCCGACCTGAAAGAACGCTATGTTGACACCCTCTCCGGAGGCGTCCGGCAGAAGGTCTTCATCGCCATGGTTCTGGCCCAGGGCTGTGAAACCCTGGTTCTGGATGAACCGACGACCTTTCTTGACCCGGCCGCCCAGCGGGAGATCATGCAGCTTCTCTGCAGCCTGAAAGCTCAGGGAAAGACTGTCATTACCGTCCTCCACGACCTGGACCGGGCAGCGGATATCGCAGACTATATTGTCGTCATGACAAAAGAACGAAAAACAGCTGCCGCAGGAGATGCGGCAGCCGTACTGAAATCCGGTGCAATTGAGTCCGCCTTCGACGTACAGCGGGCGGAAGTGAATGCGGGCGGCAGGCTCCGGCAGATTTTCTACTGACAGAGACCGGCGGGATTTCCTTCCAGTCCTCAGAAAACACCCAAAAAGCGGCACGACATACCTTCGTCTGAAGTGTGTCGTGCCGTTTTCTCAGTCAATTGTAATACTATAGCTCCTCTCGTACTTCTCCCCCTTCTTCACCTTCTGCTCATATTCCCTTTCCGAAAGGTCACCGGAAAAGCCCACCCGGTCGGACCGCCCGTACCAGGGTTCCAGGCAGACGAAAGGAACATCCCCGGCCGGGGACCAGACGCCAAAGAGGGGAGCGTCAAAGCGGACGGAGAGGAAAGGCCTGCCCTGCTCATCGTCAAGGGAGAGCTCGTGAATCCGGTCCCCTTCAAAAATCAGGGCGTCATGGTCAAAGCTGTGGGAATCGAGTTTCATCCGCCCTTCCTGCAGGTCCAGCGTCTTCGTTCCTTCTCCCACCAGCTTCCCGTCCAGAAGCCCATAGGCAGGATTTTCATTCGTATGGAAATCCACGGAGCAGCCCGTTCTGTGAAAGGGCTTTCCCTTGAGACTTCCGTCCGGATTCGGCCGGACCGGCGGACAGTTGAAAGCCGGATGGGCCCCGATCATGAAGGGCATGGCCTCGTCCTCCGTCGTCACCTGCCAATGAACCCCTACTGTCTTTCCGGACAGGGTATAGCCGATTCTCAGATGAAAGCGGAAGGGATACTTCTGCAGGGTTTCCTCCGTATAATCGAAATGAAACCATAGGCCGTCTGCCCCGCCCTCAAAGGCAAAGTCCATATCCCGGGCAAAACCGTGCTGGCCCATGGGGTATTTTTTTCCTTTTACAGAATAATATCCTTCCGCCACGTTTCCGACGAAGGGAAAGAGGACCGGCGAATGCCGTTTCCAATAGTCCTCCCCGGACCAGATGTACTCCTCTCCCGTCGCCTTTTTCACAAGGTGGGTAAGCTCCGCCCCGTGGTCTGAGACAGCAATCTTCACTTCCTCATTTGAAAGTTCGTGCTCCATCATTTCCTCCTCCGGAGACTCAGGCGCTTTCCATTAGTCATGAACCCGTTTTAAAGCGGACAGAGCAGGCCTTCAGAGCCCCAGTTTTTCCTTCACGGACGCATTCATAGACCGGATGAAGTTTCCCGACTTCTCCAGGCTCTTTTGTTCTTCATCCGTCAGATGGTATTCGACCAGTTCCTTCACACCCCGGGATGTGAGGACAGCCGGGCAGCCCATGTAGACATCTTCCATGCCGTACTCCCCGTGAAACATGGTGGAAACCGGAAAGACCTTGTTCTCATCCTCCATGATAGCCCGGACAATCTGGCCGGTAACGGCAGCAATACCGTAAGTAGTGGCCCCCTTCACTTCCATAATCTGGTAGGCGATCTGGGAGGTATAGCGGTTCGCCTCCTCAAGATTGATGCCTTTGAGCCGCTCGGGATTGTCCTTCAGGATATCCGTAAACTTCTTCGAGCCGACAGAGACCTGGCTCCAGGGGATGAACTGACTGTCCCCATGCTCTCCCATGCAGAAGCCTTCCACGCTTCGGGGGTCGACCCCCATGACCGTAGCCAGATAGAGGCGCAGACGGGCGGAATCGAGGCTGGTACCGGTTCCGATAACCCTGGAATCCGGCAGGCCGGAGAGCTTCTGTACCCAATAGGAAACGACATCCACAGGATTTGTAATGACGACAAAGATGCCATCAAAGCCCGTCTTCATGATTTCCGGAACCATTTCCTTCACAATTTTCACAGCGCTTCCGGCCATGTCCATGCGGACCATACCGGGCGTATAAGGGGCGGAAATGGCAAGGACAATCAGGTCCAGGTCTCCGCAGTCGGCATAAGTCCCGATGGTCACCCCGATATTGTTCCCGGAATAGCCCATGGAGTGTTGCAGGTCCAGCATTTCGGCCACGGCCTTCTTTTCATTCCGGTCAATGAGAACGAGGTCGTCGCAGAGGTGCTCCGTGACGAGATAGAAGGCCAGCGTCGCGCCGACATTGCCTGTTCCGATGATGCCTACTTTCTTCCGTTCGATTGCCATATTTTCCTTCTTCCTTATTTCGTGCGCCGGTCCTTACCGGACTGTCTGTAGTAGCGTTCCTTGTCCTCATACATTTTCTTGTCAATCCGGTTCATGAAATCGTCGAGGGTCTCGTCCTCCGGGCGGAAAATTTCATATCCATAGGAAATCGAGAGCTGATAGGTGTCCGACACCGCGTTGAAAGACTCGCAGCCCTCCTTCATGCGGTCGAAGCAGACATTTGCGATAGTATTGTCCGTGGAATTGATGAGGAGAATGAACTCGTCACCGGCATAGCGGATGGCTGTCCCGTATTCCTTGACTGCCAGCTCCAGAATCCGGCTGATTGTGACCAGGGCTTCATCTCCGGTCAGATGCCCGTAGGTATCGTTGATGCTTTTGAAGCCGTTGACGTCCAGCATGACGCCGGTCAGAGGGGCCGAGCCCTGCCGGTTCAGCCGGGCTGTGATGTAGTCGAGATAAGCCCTGTTATAAAGACCGGTGAGCTTGTCCCGGTAAATCTGCTCATTCTGAAAGCTGACGGCGATGCCGGTAGTTCCTACGACGCAGCAGGCCGGCAGATAGGATGTGCCGAAAAAGATCATCTGCATGGTAATACCGAAAAATATCGGAATCACGAAGTTCCACACGGGAAAGAACTTGAGCAGGCCCCCTCGCTTTTTTGCCAGATAATAACGGGCCAGGGAGTGGAAGAAATACATGGTCTCCAGGACTGTGATGAACACAAGTCCCCCTTCCCGGTGGTATACATTATTCTCATCAATGGAAAAGACCAGGGGATAGAAGAAGTTGATGAAGATGAGCGCCAGGCAGACCACGAAAGGCAGTCCGGCTACCAGGGCAAACCTCCGGCTGATTTCACCAAACAGGTGGTGCTGCAAAAGAAGCGTCCAGGCCCAGATACCGGACACCCCGCCGATATAAAGGAGGCTGTTGCCGATGAGATTGGCACAGAAGGCAGCCCGGGTCACATGTCCGTTTGCCAGAATGGTCACCGGGTCAAAAATACAGCAGGCCCCGGAAACCAGAAACATGAAGGCCAGAAGCTTCTGCTCTATGTCGACGCTCCGCCACCTCCAGACTCCGTTCACGCCCATCGTGGCACAGAGCAGCAGGGCCACCAGATTCGTGGATAGAAGAATCGGAATATTGGAAGATGCAGCCATCGAATAATACCTCTTTACGCAAAAATTACAATGTATTATAGCCTATTTGCGCCGACTGCACCACAAAAAGTATTATTGTTGAACATTTTCTGTCGTTTCTTCACCGGCATTATCTGCCGTCTGCCTGCTTTCTGCCTGGACACGGCCATCCGCCTGCAGGGAAACTGCTTCCTCTCCCAGTCCGGAACTGATTTGGTTCAGCTTGTCAAGAACCGCCTGCCCTTCGGAACCGCTCAGGGGCGTCGGGCAGAAGTCATTCGTATCCTTCCGGGAACTCAGGCGGCAGGGAATCACTTTCGCATCTATACCGTCCTGCAGGACCCCGTCCGTAAAGGTAAAGGTCTGCTGATAGATCATCGTATCCTTGTCGTCCGGATTCCGGTTGCCCCCGAAGCAGAAGTTGCCCTCGCTGTAGAGGATCATCTTCCCGTGATATTCTTCCAACCCCTGCAGGACGTGGGGATGGGCTCCGACAAAGAGGTCCGCCCCGTCGTCGATGATCCGGTGGGCGAAATCCACCTGCCCGGCTTCGGGCGTATAGTTTCCCTCGATTCCCCAGTGGCACATGAAGACAATGAGGTCCGCCCCCTGGCTCCGGAGGGCATCCATGCTCTTTTTCACGGCTGCCTCCTTGTCGGAGCCCATATTAAAGCACATTGCAGCCACAACGCCCACCTTCAGGCCGTTTTCAGCCGTGAACAGGGCCGTCTTGCTCTCATAGGCATAGGGAATCCCGGCCGCGTCCAGGGCTGCCCAGGTGTCCTCAGCCCCCTGTTTTCCATAGTCCATGATGTGGTTGTTTCCGGTTCCCACCAGGTCTATGCCTGCGGCCGTGAGAATAGATGTGTATTCGGGCGGGCCTTCGATATTGTACTTCTTCTCCACCTTCTGGTCGGATGTGGAAAGAACCCCCTCCAGATTGGCCAGAGTCAGGTCATCGGAGGAGAAATATTGTTTTACATTTTTGAAGAAGTAGTCCGCCCCGTACTTGTCATAATAGGAAAGGAAGGAACCACTGTAGCCGTGAATCTGCAGCTTCCCCAGGGAGCAGTCCCCGACGGCGGAAATTGTAATGGACTTTGTCTCAGGGACCGGCTCCTCGGGAACTTCTTCCGCTGCCGGGCCGGAAACCGCAGCTGCCTGCCCGGAAACCACTCCCGGTGTGATCACCCAGCTCCTGCTGCCGGCGGGAATCCCTGCTCCTGTCTGGTTCTCTGCTATGGTCCCGTCTCCTGCCGCATCTGAGCCCCGGTCAGTCCTGTCCTGCCTGTCCGTCAGAAAAGCCCGTACTTCATCCGCCCCGGGCAGGAATCCGTCCCCGAAGACGCCAAACCCAACAGAAAAAAAGATAAGGGCTGCCGCAGCAACGGTCAGCCCTATTGAAATTCCATATCTGATTTTTCTTTTCATCAGTCCTTCCGGTCTTCCCGAATCGTAAACTTCTTCACGGAATCATTGATGGATTCAACAGCATCGGCAACGGAAGCCGCCGCATCGGCAACGGTACCGCTGGACTCGGCCACCTTCTTCGAACTCTCGGCCAGGTTCTCGACCGTAGCCGTAATTTCCTGGGTCGAAGCCGACTGCTCTTCGGAAACGCTTGCCACATTGCTGGCGACGTCGTTTACGCTGTTCATCCGCTCGGACATGCGCTGCAAGGTCTTGTTTGCCTCCCCCAGCTCTTCCGTAATCCGGGAGAAAGTCTCTGCGGCGCTGGAAACTGCTTCCACGCTGCCATTGATGAGCTCCGTATTGGAACCGGACTTCTCGGCCAGGTCCTCCACCCGCTTCGACATCTTGTCGATGATTTCGGAAATCTGCTTCGTCGCCTCATCGGAGTCGTTTGCCAGCTTCCCGATTTCCGTAGCGACTACGGCAAAGCCCTTGCCGGCCTCACCAGCCCGAGCCGCCTCGATGGAAGCGTTCAGGGACAGGAGGTTGGTCTGGGAGGCGATGCTTGAAATCATGTCTACGATTTCATTGATCTGGCCGGCCGCCTCGTTTACGGCGCTGACGGCCTCATTCATATCCTGCATGGAGGAGACGACATTCGTCATGCCATTGGAAACCTGGGTCATGTCCTTCTGACCGGCATCGGCCTTCTCAACGAGGGCCGTCATGGTCGTCTCAATTTCCTGCTCAGCCTGGTTCAGGTCGGAAACAGTCTGGGCCAGGGTCGTGGCATTGTTGGCCACCTCGGTAACCGAGAGAGCCATATTGTTCATATTGTCCTTGATCTGTTCCATGGACATGGACTGCTCGTCGGCTTCCGTCTTCATGGTCGCCGCGGAAGTCTTGGAGTTCTCAGCGTCCGTGGACAGCTGGGAAGCAATGTTCTGGATATTCCGGAGGGTTCCCCTCATATCCTTGATGAAGGTCTTCATCGTGGAATTCATGTAGGAAATCTCGTCGTTGCCGCTTTCCTCGATATGGACGGTGAAGTCACCTTTCGTAATCTTCTCGATATTGTCGGTCAACTCACTGACAGGCTTGCGGATCATCCGGCTCAGGACATTGATGATGACGACAAGAATGATAACAACTGCCACAGCGGAAATGAGGACAATGAGGACCAGCATCTGGTACATGCCGCTCATGACTTCGCTTTCCTTCGCGTAGTCAATGACCTTCCAGTCCGTTCCGTTCACAGTCTGGGCAATGGCCAGATACTTGCCGTCCTTGCCGCTGACCTCTGTCAGTTTCTGATCATCCTTTGTCAGAAGGACAGCCAGATTCTTCATCAGCTTGTCGTCCTTGAGGTCGGCCAGATTCTGTCCGCACTCATCGGCGTTCGGGCTGCTCAGAACCTGTCCGGCTGCCGTAGCCATGACTGCGTGACCGGAATTATAAATCTGCACACTGTTCAGATAATCCTGGGCTGTCTGCATCATGAGGTCCGCCGCAAAAACGCCCTGACGGCCGTCCTTCAAGGTCACATGACGGATAACTGTGGCACAGAGCTGCTTGGTGTCCTCATCGAAATAGGGCTGGTCATAATAATAGAAATAACTGTCCGAATAGGCGATACCCTGCTGGTACCACTTCGACGCCGTCGGGTCGTAATCACTGCCGGCCTGCCAGCCCGAGGGATCGATATAAGACTTGTCCTCGAGGGCCATATAGGCGCCGGTAGGAATCATGTCATAGCGGCCCATGGTCTTTGAAAGATACTGCTGAATTTCCGTATCACTCTGGAAATCAATGATTTCAACAGAATCCGCAATTCCGTTCAGGTAGTAGAAAGTCGCATTCAACTCCCGGTTCACCTTGCCGGAATCGGCGTTGACCTGCTGGGACATGAGGCTGTTCATCATATTGTTGATGAGACGGGTCGTCGAAAAATAAACGACCGCCAGAATCACTACAAGAAGGGCTGCCGTCAGGGAAACGAGCACCCGGGCCAGCTTACCGCTGATTGCCTTGACCTGCTTCCTGTTCTCTGCCTGCGCCTGCTTCGTTTTTGCTTTTGTCTTTGCCTTGGTTTTTGTCTCTTCTGCCATATATTCACCTGTCAATACACACACTCTTCCGGGAAAAAAGGTCCCGGGCCTTGCCTTGCGGGCCTCCGTGCCCACAGCAATTCTATTATAGCACGCAATGCGGCATTTTCATATAACGAATTACTCCGGCCGGTAGGCCTGAAATGCTGAAGGCATGGAATATTCCCGGTCCAGTTCTTCCGGGGTCACCAGGACTTCCCGTCCCTGCAGCTTTCCTTCAAAAGCTGCCACCCGGATTTCATAACCGGTCATACGCCACTCCACATGGGAAAAAAGGTGCTTCGCTTTAGGCAGTCTTTCTATATGAAGGGGCATGAGGCCCAGAGCCTCCACCCGTTCCAGGGCTTCCTTCTCCGAAAGGCGCCCTGCTGCATTCGGAAATTCCCAGAGGCCAGCCAGAAGGCCTTTCGCAGGGCGTTTATCAATGAGGTACCTCTCCCCGTCCCGGATACGGAGAATCGTGAGGTCCGTGACCCGCCGGGCCTTCTTCGGATTCTTCACCGGAAAAGAGCTTTCCGTACCGACCGCATGAGCCCGACAGAGGTCCTTAAGCGGACATTTCTCGCATTCCGGGGCAGAGTTCTGATGACAGATCAGGGCGGAGAGATCCATGAAGGCCTGATTAAATTCTCCCGGAGAATAAGGTTCCTTCTCCGCCTCCATGACGGCAAGAAGTTCCGCGGAGACCGCCTTCTTCGTCTTGTCTTCATCCACCGGCCGCCCGTCGGAGCGCAGACGGGAAAGCACCCGAAGGGCGTTTCCATCCACGGCAGGGACCTTCTGCCCGAAAGCAATAGAGGCCACAGCCCCGGCCGTATAGGTCCCGAAGCCGGGCAGGGACAGAAGGTCCTGAAAGGCGGAAGGAAAGGCTCCGCCGAAGCCCTCCGGGCTGCAAATTGCCTGAGCGGCCTTCTGCATATTGCGGACCCGGCTGTAGTAGCCGAGGCCCTCCCAGAGCTTTAAGAGTTCTTCCTCCGGGCACAGAGAAAGAGCCTGCACATCCGGCAGGCTCTTCAGAAAGCGTTCGTAATACGGAATGACCGTCTCCACCCGGGTCTGCTGCAGCATGATTTCGGAAACCCAGATGTGATAAGGGTTCGTATCGGTCCGCCATGGCAGGGGGCGTTTATTAGTCTCATACCAATCTGTAAGGAGGGGGATTATGTCCGGCGGAATCGGTGCCACGGCCTCCATTTTCAAAGAGGACAGGCCTCCGCTCTCTTCCTTCTCACTCCGCATGGTGGTGGCAGCCCTCGTGGACCGCATCCTCATTCGTCTCGAGTGTTCCGGCCAGAAGGGCCTCCACTGCGGCATCCGCATCTCCGGTGACACCGGGATAGGTCTGAATGCCCAGCGCATTGAGCCGCATAATAATCGGGGCACCTGCGCCTCCGCAGATCAAGGCTTCCGTCCCGTGGTCCGCGAGGAAATCCACCAGAGCCCCATGTCCTGCCCCTTCCGTATTCACGACCTCAGAAGAGACGACCTTTCCGTCCTCCACATCGTAGAACTTGAAGTTCTCCGTCCGGCCGAAATGCTGCCAGACCTCTCCGTTGTCATAGGTCACTGCAATTTTCATGATGTTTCCTGCTTTCTGAAAGAAATTTATATACTGAATCTTTCATATATTATACCGAACGGACTGTCGTGTCAAAAGCGAAGCCACTTGTTTTCCCGGCAGAAGAATATTATTCTTTTCTCTGATAGAGATAGAGCAGATTCGGGGAGAGGAGTATGCGAAAATGGAAAAGATCATGCTGGCAAGCGACTATCAAGAGGGGGCCCATCCAGCCATTATGAAACGGCTGGTCGAGACCAATCTTCTGTCAAACGCCGGCTACGGGACGGATGAATTTTCGGAGAGCGCCCGGAACAGAATCCGCACAGCCTGCGCCTGTCCGAATGCTTCCGTCTATTTTTTGGTCGGCGGAACCCAGACCAATGCCACGGTCATCGACGCCCTGCTTGCCCCCTATCAGGGGATTCTCGCCGCAGAGAGCGGCCATATCAGCGTCCATGAAGCCGGGGCCATCGAGTTCGGCGGTCACAAGGTTCTGGCCTTGCCCCACCACTATGGAAAAATCTCAGCCCGACAGCTTGAAGAGGCCTGCGAAAACTGGCTCTCCGACGGAAACCGGGACCATATGGTCATGCCGGGCATGGTCTATATCTCCCAGCCGACGGAGTACGGGACTCTCTACTCCCGGGCTGAACTCACCGCAATCAGCGAAATCTGTCGCAAATTTAACTTGAAACTCTATGTGGACGGAGCCCGTCTGGCCTATGCCCTCTCCTGCCCGGCAAACGACGTCACCCTGCCCGATTTGGCACGTCTCTGTAGTGCCTTCTACATCGGCGGGACGAAATGCGGAGCCCTGTTCGGCGAGGCGGTCGTCCTTCCGGATCCGGGCCTGATTCCCCATTTCTTCACCATCATCAAACAACACGGTGCCCTCCTGGCCAAGGGCTTTGTAGCCGGGCTCCAGTTCGATACCCTCTTCACGGATGATCTCTACTTCCACATCGGAGATTCCGCCATCCGGGCAGCTGACAAACTGCGGGAAGCCTTCACTGAACACGGCTATCCTCTGGCCTTTGACTCCCCGACCAACCAGATTTTCCTGACCGTGACAAAGGAACAGCAGGATCATCTCGACTCCTTCGCTGTCTCCAGTTTCTGGGAAAAACCGGACGAAGACCACACGATCATTCGCTTTGCGACCAGCTGGGCCACCACTGAGGAAAAGATTTCACAGCTGATTGAGCAGCTGTAACAGGAGAAATATTGCAGACAGCTTTAAGCTTCTGGTATTAAAAACTTATGATAAAGAAAAAGAATCTACGAGGCCGAAAAGGCCGACGGCAGCTATTTAACATGCCGGCCCTTCTTGTCGGGCTTGTGATCATGAACGCAGCGGCATACGGCCTCTCCTACACCCAGCGGGTAAACCGGAACGGAGATGCCATGGCATACGGACAGTACAAGCTGAATGCCCTTTACCGGGCTATCAATACCTGTACCTCCGTCACGGAAGCTCTGGCGGATGTCATTATCATTGATAAAGGCGAAGTAGCGGATTTCGACACGCTGGCAGAAGCCGTCTATGAGAAAAACGACTTTCTGCGCAGCGTTCAGCTGGCTCCGGACGGCGTAGTCACGTATGTGTATCCCGAACAGGGAAATGAGTCCGGCAAGATTAACCTCTTTACCGATCCGGACCGGAAAGCAGAGGCCTATCAGGCAAAACGGTCTGGGCAGACAAATGTAGCCGGCCCGTTCAATCTGAAGCAGGGCGGCTTCGGCATGGCTATCCGACAGCCCGTCTACCTGGAAAAGGACGATACTGGCAGCTTCTGGGGCTTTTCCATCGTCATTTGCGATATGGATGACGTGCTGCATCAGGCGGCCTTCGAATCCATTGACCGGATGGGGTACAAATACCGGCTGACGGCTGTCGTGGACAATGAAGAAGTATTTGTCAGCGGCCTTAAGGGGAAAACAGGCGGAGTAACAGTAGAACAGACCATCTACGGGAAACGGTGGCGTCTCACAATGTTTCCCAAGGTGAGCATTACGGATCGGCTTTTCTTCTGGGGCTTTATGGGAATGATGTTCCTGATCGTTCTCCTTGTCTCTGCCCTGGTCAGCCGGAACAGGGCACTCATTTCCCTCAATGATACGGATGCCCTGACCGGGCTTAAGAACCGGAGGGGATTTGACAAGGCCATGGCGGAAATGGCCGCAGATCGGAAGGTTCAATCTGCCTGCATCATAGCCATTGATATAAATAATTTCAAATCTTTCAATGATCTCTATGGGCATAGTGTCGGCGATGTCCTGCTGATGTCATTTGCCGACGAACTCTCGGAAATTACCGGCCGCACCGGGATTCTGTCTCGAAACGGGGGCGATGAATTTCAGATGCTCATTAAAAATCCGAAGCCGGGCTGGGAGAAGAGTGTGCAGGATTTCTTTAATGGAAAGCATTATTTTGAGACTGGCGATAAGGAGTATTTTTTCTATGTCTCCGCAGGAGCGGCCATGTATCCGCAGGATAGCCGTGATTTTCACGAACTCTATCGCAAGGCGGATGCGGCCCTTTATCACGCAAAGAGCAAAGTTCACCACCATATTTCCTATTTCAGGGCGGAGATGGATGACGAAAACCGCAAGCAGATGGGCTTTACTTTTAAAGATCTGGCCGGCGGAACGCCCGGAGCTGTCCTCATATACAAGGACGACGCAAGCAGGGAAATTCTCTATGCAAATGATGCATGCCTGCATCTCTTCGGGTGCGATACCATGCAGCAATTCATGCAGCTTACAAAGCGGTCGTTTGGCACCCTCATCTATTCTGACGACGTTTCCCTGGTGGAGCAAGACATTCAAAACCGGCAGCAGGATCTGGCCGGAGAGGGAGAGGAAACCTGCAAATACCGGATTCTGACAAAGCAGGGTACTGTGAAGGAAGTATACCATGCCGGGCGCCGGGTCCGACACGAATATTACGGAGAAATCTGCTATGTTCTCCTTCTTGACCTCGGCATGACAAGACAGGCGGAAGGAAGGGAAGGGGAAAATAACAGCAGTGAGTGACATCTGCCGGCTTCCCTAGTGGTAAGCTCCCCACAATTTTTCGATGCATTCCCGGATATCCCCGTCGATCACAATGGACCGGTCCCGGATTTCCTTCGGAGCAAGAGCCTCACCCCTGTTCACGCAGGCATAGACTGCCTTTTCATGGTCATAGGTCATCTGCCAGAAGGGGTACTTGATGATTCCGGGCGTATTGGCCCCGACACCGAGTTCCAGGAAAAGGACCTGTCCCTCATAGGACCGGTCAACCTCTTCCGTGCTGTCGGCCGTGAAAAATCCCTGCGCCTCGATTCCGTACCGGGCGAGGAAATTCCCGTAAGATGCGGCCGCCGCATGCCAGCCCGCATCCTCGACGAAGGTGTCGTCACTGCGGAGGTTCATGGTCACCGGACCGCCGTCGTCCGGGCAGACCGGAATCAGGTCAGAAGGGATCTCCATCCGAAGCTTGACACTTTCCGGTATTGTGAGGCCGCCGTCTGCGGCAATCTCAAAGCCCTGGGACAGAATCATCTCCCGCACCTGTTTTTCATTGTCATAGGTCTTTCCGGCGGAAGGGCCTTTCGGATCCGCACTCTGGAAGAGGCCGTAGTCCCCCTGGGTATAGAATAATCTTTCCTTGTCAAATCCTGCCCGCTGAAAGCAGTGGTCCACATTCGTAGTCAGGACAAAGTAATCCTTGTCCCGCACCAGAGCAAGCAGGAGCTGATACAGAGCCGTCGGAATGGGCACGTAGCGATTCAGCCAGATGTGGCGGCTCCACCAGGCCCAGAAGGTATTCGGATTGGGAAAGGGATAGAAGCCGCCGGAATAGATGTCCCGAATACCGAAACGGGCAGCAAAATCCCCGAAATATTTCTCGAATCGTTCCCCGGAGTAAGTAAATCCGGCGGCGGTAGAAAGCCCGCTTCCCGCTCCGATAATGACTGCATCCGCCACATCCAGAGCGGCTTTCAGGGAACAGATTGCGTTTTTATTATTCTGATCATCCGAGAAGTTCACGATAGATTTCCTCGTCGATGTCCTTGAAAACATTGAAAATCACCTTTTTCACCAAAGTGTCGTTCTGAAGGTAGTCTTTCACTGTCTGCACGGCAATCAGGACCGGTAACAGGAGACGAGCAAGTCCTCATCCTCTGCCGTCACCCGGCCGCTGACAATCGGGCCTACGGTATGCAGTACATATCTGCACGGAAGATTGTAGGCTGAAGTGATCTTCGCCTGTCCGGTCGACTCTTCGTATCCCTGCTCTTCCATTATTCTTGAGCATTCATAGCGCAGCTGCACACCGGCAAAGGTGTGGATGCAGTTGTCAATGCAGGTATGATTGGGCACATAGCAGCCGGTCATTCCACTATTGGCAGCGTTAACGATGGCATCGACCCGGAGCCTCGTGATATCGCCCTTCCAGACCGCCAGTCCTTCATCATTGAAAGCCATGTCATCTATCGTCACGATTCCCTTTGCAGCAGCCTCTTCCTGCAGGTACTCGTCCTGCACGCGGAGGAAATTCTCGTCGATTGCCCCCGGCATGCGGACATTCATGAGACCGCGCAGGAGGCGTCTCTGCCCGGTCTCCTCCTGTGGTATTTCCACATCCCTGTATTCCGGATTCTCATCCAGAAGATACCGGATCAGTTTTTCTCTCCGTTCTGCCTGTTTCATAGACAATTCACCGCTCTTTCAGAATCTGAGGGACACTCGTGCAGATATCAAGCATTGTCGCACAGGAAGACTTTTTCTGCATTCTTTACAGTGAGGCTTGAGGTGGCGGGGGAATTTTATCCCGCCACCAAATGGCGGAATAAATGGCGGGATAAATGGCGGGATAAATCGGATACCGATAACGTTTTTTCAAAAGGTGCGACACGTCGCACCTTTTCCTGTTCCTACTCTGAATAAGTCCGACATGTCGGACGTTTTCTGTCCGCAGCAAATGACTCTTCAATTTTCTCTAACATGGGATTGTTCGGATTTTCCACCAGCATCTCAACAGAAATTTTGTTCGTCCGCCTTGAGAAGTTCCAAAACCTTCTTCTTCTCCCGGAGCATAATATAATTCATTAGTTTATGCTCTTTTTCGTAAATTGCCTTCATCATCCGGTCTGTGGTGTCATCCTCTCCATCCAGAAATCGTTCTTCCTCACGATTGTGAGGAAGAATCCCGCCGAATTCATTATATTTGTCTACGCCTTTGCCGGAAATCCAGCCGTATTTCAATTCCATCTCCTCAATTACTTCATCTGCCGGACGGGAAGTATCCTTCTCTGGATGAGCCCTCATCTCCTTTGCTTCCGCCGCAGATTCTTCCAGTTTCTTCATTTCCTCTTCCAGATATTCCTGCTCCATTCCAAAGAAGGTCGCCTCAAACAGGATATTCGTAAGCAGATCATACATATGCTGAAGAGTAATATCAGTTTCCGCAACAAACCAGCCGATAATCACTTCCTGCTCTGTAAACTCGTAAGCATACGTTGCCGCAGTCCTGTAATCCTTCAAAAGTTCTTCCACCTTGCATAGTTCTGCGGAATGCTCTATGCCAAGCAGATCATCCTTCAATTGCGGAACCGCGAACAGGACATGCTGTCCGTCCTCATCCTCTTTGATAGGGATAGCCGTCAGCCGTTGATACAGATCTGAAAATCGTTTCCGTCGTCTGTCGAAATATTCTTTTCCGGTCATATCCTCCGGCATATTCTGGAAATAATGTTTGGCAAGTCGGTTGTCAAAACTCCGAAACAGTTTTTCTTCATCCGCAATTCTTAAAAGTTCCTGCACTGTTCGCATAAAAAAGACTCCTTCGCATGCCAATAACTATAATCCATACCCTCAAAAATATTATATCCACAATACCATTGTACAATGCACATTATTGGAACGCATTGAACTTGTAGTATAATTTGCGGCTTAAAAATAAAACCCCGCTCTACAAGCGGGGTTCAAGGGAATGTGTATTATTCGAGCTCGATGATTATGAGCTTAAGCACACTATATGTTGTGGTTCGTCCTATCTCGTCTCTCGATATTTAGCGGTATTATTTCTATTATTTTCATTTACGAAAGCTCCGCGGGTCATATGTGGGTCG
>ONBT01000046.1 GCA_900316075.1 uncultured Lachnospiraceae bacterium
GTGCCTTCTTCCATACAAAAAACCGGACGGCCCTCTTCAAGGCCCTTCACTACTTCGGCATCATTCTCCTCTTCGGAGCCGGCGCCGGCCTGGGCAGCCTTCTCATCAGTTCCCTCGGTCTGCGCACGATCTTCGTTTCCGCCGGCCTTCTCTTTGTAAGCTTCTCACTCATGTTTATCAGGGCAGAAGTCGAGGAACACCCGGAAATACAGGTGGAAGAGGCAGCAATACGTGCTGACTTCAAGGATATCCGAAGGGAATTTTCAGGAATCGGACAGGCGCTGAAAGAAAGACAATGAAGATTTGAACGCAAGAAGTATTCGTTTTACATTATTTATAAAGGGAGAATATATGGATCCGATTATCACGAGTCTTCTCGAAACCGACCTCTACAAGTTCAGCATGGGGCAGGCCATCTACCACCTCTTTCCCTCCTATACGACGACCTGGACTTTCAGGTGCCGGAACAAGGACGTTCACTTCACCCCGGAAATGGTGGCGGAGATCAAACGGCAGATCCGGCTCTACTGCAGCCTGCGCTTCACGGAGGACGAGCTTTCCTACCTCTCAGGAATTACCTGGCTGCAGCCCTCCTATGTGGATTTTCTTCGCCTGTGGCGGCCGAATTATTCGGACTTTGCGATTTCAGAGGATGCGGACTGCGGTCTTTCCATCGAGACGAAAGGCACCTGGCTCAACACCTCCATGTATGAGATTCCGACTCTGGCCATCGTAAATGAAGTCTACTTCCGCATGCACTACGATTACGACGATCTGCTGAAAAGTTTCCGACGAAAACTGAAAGAAAAGAAGGAACTTCTGCAGACGGACGTCCTGACGATTGGAAACTTTTCGGAATTCGGTCTAAGGCGGCGGCTGTCTGCAGAAGCCCAGGACCTGGCTGTGAGAGAGCTTTCCGAATTGAACGGGAAGAAGCTGGAAACCGAATCCGTCTGCGTTGGCACCTCCAATGTCTATCTGGCAAAGAAGTACCACCTGACCCCGGTCGGGACCATGGCCCACGAATGGATCATGTGCGTCGGCCAGGGCAACCACAAGCACAATCCGGCCTACTCCAACTGGTATGCCCTCGACGCCTGGGTTCGCGAATACGGAGTCTTAAACGGCATTGCCCTGACAGACACCCTGTCCACCGACTGCTTCCTCCGGGACTTCCAGCTCACCTATGCCACCCTCTTCTCCGGCGTCCGCCAGGATTCGGGTGACCCGATCGAATGGGGGAAAAAAATACTTGCCCACTACCGTTCCCTTGGAATCGACCCGAAACAGAAGACCCTGCTCTTTTCAGACAATCTAGATTTCAAACGGGCGGACCGAATCTACCGGACTTTCAAGGACGAAGCAAAGGTCGCTTTCGGCATCGGAACTTATATCGCAAACGACACCGATGCGGAACCCTTAAATATCGTTATGAAGGTCACGGACTGCAACGGCCAGGATGTGGCCAAGCTCTCTGATACCGACGGCAAGGGAATGTGCAAAAACCCGGACTATGTCCATTATCTGAAACGCTGCATTGACTGGCGGATGACGCACGGGGAATCATAAGCATACCAGTCCTTTCAAAAAACGCGGCAGAAAGGAGAACCCATGGCAGATTATATCTATTACCGCAGTCAGCTCCAGTCTTCACAACTGGAAAGAAATATTGTCGACCGCCTTTTGCTTCAAAGTTTTCGGAAACTGGCTGCAGAAAAACCGGTAGGGAAGATTACAATACGTGAAATCACCGACCGGGCCGGTGTCATCCGCCCGACCTTCTACAATCATTTTCAGGACAAGTACGAACTGCTCGAATGGATTGTAAAAACGGACATTACAAATGTCGTCAGAAACGGAATCGGTCGGCGGAATGTCCGCAAGGGAGTGATCCGGGTCCTTCAGAATATGATCCGGGAAAAAGAGTTCTACATGAGCGTTTCCCGGACAACCGGTCAGAATTCTTTTCAGGAGATTCTCTTTTCTGCGATAAAGAAACTTATCCTGATCTATGAACGGACAAACAATGTAGGAACCAGCGATTCCCTTCCCTGGCTGACACCTGACAGGGCCGCATCCTGCCGCAGCACGGCCCTTTGCTTCCTGCTGATGGAATGGATCAAAGAAGGCATGCCGCTTTCCCCCGAGGAAATGGCGGATGTTCTGCTTTCTATTGCTGCAAAATAAAAATGCGGGGAATATCCCCGCAGCACATCCGTAAATTAAACGGCTTTAATACAATCTTCTCCTAATGACATCTCCAGCTTCGCTGCCACCTGCGGATCCTTTACCCGGATGAGATTGTCCCAGGCATCCGCCTTGCCGAACAGGTTCATTCCACCATACCAGACCAGGTCACCGTCGATGACAGAATAATAATCTTCCAATGATTCCTTCACACGAACGACAATCCCGGCCTCCCAAATGTCGTAGCCGCGTTCAATATTCCGTTATCATAATGTAAAAGCGACTGGGCAGCGAGTTCCTGCTCAGGTCTCATCTCTCCATTAAACCGCACACGGAGTGGCTTCCCGGCCTGTCCCATATTTCCGGACAGGCAAGGCATCAATCGGTCCCGAAAAAAAAAGAGGAAAGATTTGAGCTCCCCGCCCAGATCTTTCTTCTTTCCACCAAATGGTCTATTCCGTTCTTAATCAGAACCAAGTCTCATTTACAGCCTCACCCGAGATTACAGTCTCAAAAAGATCTATTTTCCCTTGGCAGAAGGATTGCCATCGTTTTTACTTGATATCACATTTTGTGATATCAGAGATTGCCATATACTTTCTAGCTCTGTTCTCGCCAATAGGCACAACACTACCATCAGCAATCAATTCTTTCAACAAATCCAAAGTTCTTGATCGTCCAAGTTCTACATATTCAGAAATATCTGCAGCCTTTTGATCACCATTAGCCTGTAAAAATTCAAGTATCTTCTGTTTCTGCTCTGTTACTTTTATTCCCGATATTTTGCTCCCACTTTTTGCTCCCGATTTTTTGCTCCCACTTTTTGCTCCCGATTTTTTGCTCCCACTTTTTGCTCCCGATTTTTTGCTCCCACTTTTTGCTCCCGATTTTTTGCTGAAAGAAAGTGTGAGCAAAGTTCTCGATGCCTCTCCATACCGTTCTTCAATGGTTGGTTCTTCCCATCCTTCTGCCTCCCAGACAGAGAAAAGTTCGGGAACTCCGCTGCCGGCCCGTTCACCAATATCAATCAGATTGAACATCTTCATCAGAGCTTTATTGCGGGGATCCGATTCACCGCCCCTTCGCATCTGATACTTGCCAACCCGGGAATAACCGGGATTTTCCATGACAATGCTGTCCCGCTCTTTCCGAATTACGACTCCGCGCGGAACATAAAAATCCGTATTCACAAGGCAGTTCGCAAGAGCCTCCCGGATAGCCTTGTGCACCGGCGTATCATCAACCCTTGTGCCTCCCTCCAGTTTAAAAGGAACTTTAATGTCCATACTGAGTTTGTTATAGACCCGGAAATAAAAGTCGTATATATTCCCGCTCCAGTCACCGGTCGAGGAATAGAGTCGGTCCGTCCAGCGAATAAATGGATCAAGCGTTTCCCTGTAATCAAGAAAATATTCCGGGAATTCCCGCACAATACGATATTCATCACCGAACATCAGCAGTCCTGCAGCGGTCGGATGAAGTTCCTTATCCTCCCCGACAGCAGCTGCCCCGATCATTTCCAGATACTCCGGATCAGAGATTGAATTCCATGGATGACCCGGTTTCAGTGTCCGATGCTGGTTCCTATATTTATGCACTGTTTCCAAATCCAGCTGATCAACCGTCAGGTTTTCAATAATCTTCATATCCATGGTTTCTTCCGTTTCATCACGAACCATGGCGCGCACTTCATTACTTGTACAGTGGTAATCCCCTTCCCAGTTCCTACGGTAGGTAGCGCCAAAAAGGTCCCCATTCAGAAAAATCGGCTTCTGTGACCGCTCTGCTCTTGGAACCGTAATTACCAGGATGACATTCCCCGTCTTTTCATCGGTGAATGATTCGACATCCGAATCCGCCAATATGTTGGCGCTGACCTTTGTCTTATTATTGATCGTATCCCAGAAGTCCTTACGTAGCTTGCGTTCATCGGAAAGGCCGGTCGTCTGCCAGGAGCCATCCGGATTTTCAGAAACGCCCAGGATAATGACTCCCCCGTAACAGTTGGCAAAGGAAGAATACGTCTCCCACAGACTGTTGGGGAGTCCGCCCTTGGCCTTCTTTACCTCCCGACGGTTGTCCTCTTTATATTCGTCAAATTTTCTGAGATCAAAATCGGAAGACATGGTTGTATTCCTTTCACAACTGAATCTGTCTTGCTCAATCCCAGTTTATCACATGATTTCGCCTCTGTCTGAAAAATAATACCTTCCCACTTCATCCTCGAGAATTTGGTTAAGATTCTGGTTAAGAAAAAAAGGAGGCTGCCCGCTCTCTCCGCTTCGCTCCGGTCGGCGCAAAAGCCGATGTCCACTGGACATCGTGCGCCCTTTCCATTACTGCATTTCAACGATTTTGTTCTGTGCGTTCGAGTCCCGTCAAAGGCCGCGAAATATCATCTTCCTTCTGCTTTCTCTTTCCTGTAAACCCGATGGGCATAGGCTACGGATGCAATCGATGCAAGGATAATGTAAAAAACTGCTATCATTACTGCAGCAAAGGAATTTTTCATGAAAAACGCTGTCAGTATAGTCAGTACACCTGCAATAATAAATGCGATTGCTCCGAACCTGTTGCTCTTTCTCCATGTGGTTTCGTTATACCTGCTCCAGCGTACCCGGACTCCTACATTGCTATTGATCCGCGTCTTTGTCATGAAGTTTCCAATTACGATGAAAAGGATTCCCATCAGAATGCAGGTAACCCTGCCTATATCCACTGTTTCCCTTTCAGCTCCGGAAATGGCTTCGGTATAGGAGCCATATAAGAGAAACCCCTGCATAACGGTAAACATTACGGCCGTACACAACCCGACAATACCGATTACCTTTGCATTTGACCTTGATCCTGCGCTTTCCTTTTCATTAGATGCTTCTTCGGCCTTCCTGTCATAGTATCTGATAAAGAGAGTCCAGAATAAGGCCATGATCAGAATGATAATCGGAAATATCATGTTCTCGTATTTAGAACCCCAGCGATCGATATTCCCACTCATATCATAATGCATCGGTACACTGTCAGGCATATACGGAAGAACTATGGCCGTTCCTGCCAGCGCGATAAATGAAATAATCCACATAAGCTTCTTCATTTCTTGTTCCCTCCGAATTGTCCGATCCACAGAAGCAGTTCATCAAACACAGACGTATTGATCTCATAGTAGATATAGTTCTTCTGCTTATACTCCATGATCAGATCTGCATTCTTAAGCAGTTTCAGGTGGTAAGACAAGGCTGCAGGTGTAATGCCAAGCTTCTCAGCTATCTCTCCGGCATTCATCCGGCCGGTTTTCAGCATTACAAGTATATCCCGGCGCTGTTTGTCAGCCAGCACCTTAAAAATATTTGTGTCGCTCATTTCGCCCGCTCCTGCCGAAACTGTTTAAAATAATTTTTAAGTTCTGTGGTCAATATAAACCAGGTGCCAGGCTCTGTCAAGAACTATTTCAAAGCATTTTTAATTAATATCCCTTCAGTATAAATCCAACTGATCGAAATTGAGACCGGGATGGGCTTTCCCTTGCCATTTCCCCCGAAAAGCACTATAAAAAGGAAAAACTTTTTTGAAAGCGAGGCAAAGGATGGAACTTCACGAAGGACGACCGGAAAGCATGGAAGGGCGCACGGAGGCGGAGGTCCGGACCTATGATTTTCTGGACAAGTGCGGCATCCACTACTGGCAGACGGATCACGAAAAAGCCGCCTACACCATGGAAGATTGCAAAGACGTGGACGCCATTCTAGAGGCGACCATCTGCAAGAACCTCTTCCTCTGCAACCGGCAGAAGACACATTATTATATGCTGATGATGCCGGAGGACAAGACCTTCCATACAAAGGAGGTCTCAAAGGAGATCGGCTCCCCCCGCCTCAGTTTCGCTCCGGAGGAAGACATGCTGGCCTTTCTGGATATCCACCCCGGAGCGGTCTCAGTCATGGGCCTCATGAACGACACGGAAAACCATGTGCAGCTTCTGATTGATGAGGATGTCCTGAAGGGCGAATACTTGGGCTGCCATCCCTGTGTCAACACCTCGAGCCTGAAAATCAGGACAAAAGACATCACGGATATCTTTCTTCCGGCCGTGCACCATGACTTCATCACGGTACATATGTCCGCAGACGGCTGACAAACAGTTTTCTTTAGGAAAACGGGCGAAATCCTTCCACCCGTCTTTGTTCTGTGCGTTCGAGTCATGGCTCCACATGCTCATTAAGAAGTGCCCCATCCTCCTCCTTTTCAAACCGGAACATTCCTTCGAAGTATTCATCCGCAGTAATGCCGGCGCTTTCCGGTCTATGCGGATCCGGATGAAAAGGATTGAAGAATTCCACGATATAAAAGCCCAGAACATTCACATAGAAGTGGATGTTCCGCTTTTCAAAGTAGGGCGTGACGGTTTCCCAGACCCGTGTTTCCGGATACAGTTCTTCCAGGGCACGAAAAATTGCTTTCCCGATGCCCTGGCTCTGAACACCGGTCTTCACGAAAAGAAAGTCCAGATGGTTGTGCTGCGTTTTCTCATCGATTGTCACAATGGCCCCTCCGACAGGCTTGCCGTCGGAAAGGGCAGAAAAGGCATGCGCACCGGGCTCTTTCAGATTTTCCTCCACATCACGGCGCGGAAGGATTTCCTCCCCGGTCTCCCCGAAGGCCTCTTCCGCCCCCTTTTGAAAGGCCTCCTGCATATCGGATATGAAGACTTCACTATCACTGGCTGCAAGCGGCTGCAATTGAAATTTCATCATTTTTCTCCTACGCTGTCTCATCGGATCGGACTGCCATGACCGGGAAAAGAATCTTCACCCGGTACATGCCATCCGCTTCCTCGGTTTCAAACTTTCCCTTCATCGCATGCATCATATTGGCCATACTGCGGGTGCCAATGCCGGTACTGTCCTCATGAGAAGCTGCCGCAAGGACCGTATTTTCCACCGCTATACCGGCATAGGCCCCTTCGGAAACCGTACGGCATGAAATGGAAATATCGACATCCTGTGTCCGGTCCGCATACTTTTCGATATTGGAAGCAATATTGTCCATGATTCGGGAAAGGTAATCCGTATTGATCCGGATTTTCACCGAAGGCCAGGAGAGGTCGCTCTTTACCTCAAAGCCCCTGTCGGAGAGATAACCGGCAAAATCGGAAAGCGTGTCAAAAAAGACCGAAGAAAAATCCTCCGGGGCTTCCAGAGCCACTGTCGTATTCATGCCGACCAGGGCATATTCCAACATGTTGTCCGTCATTCGCTTGATCTGGACGGCCTTTTTTTCCACCTTTTGCACATAGGAATCCGCCTCCTCTGTGTTTCTGTACTTGTGCAGCTTCAGGAGATCCGTATACATGAGGACAGAAGTCAGAGGCGTTCTGAGATCATGGGACATCTCGGTGATAAGTTCCCGGTTGGATTCGAGCAGGTATTCCTCCTGATCCATCTGGCTCTTCAATGACTGCCGCATAGCGTCGAGCCCCTTTTGAAGCTCGGTAATCTCATCCCGCCCGTCCGGCCGGATTTCATAGTCAAGGCTGCCGGTTTCAAGAATCCGGATATCCTCCGCCAGATGCTGCAGGCGGCGGAGAATATAGCCGACCCCAACCCAGATCAGGATGAAAAACAGCAGAAAGCTCAGGAGAATCCGCACAACCAGAATGAAATTCATGAAAGCACTGCCGCTGACCCCGTCGGTATAGGCCGTGGCCTGCCCATCTGAAAAGACAAGGGGAAAGGAGTCCTCCCATTTCGCATAGGACTCTTCCGTCGAAAGAGCTTCGTCAATATTGTTCCCGTAGGAATAATTGTAAATGAAGTCTCCATCCATGAAAATCTGAAAGGAGGTCAGATCGTTTTTCCTGAGCAGCGGCTGCAGGACAGGAGCATCCCCCGAAGAAAGACTGTTCTTTGTGATGTACTCCTGCACAGCGGAAACGGCCGCTTCCGTCTTCCGGTCAGCGAACTTCTCCTCGTACATGTCATAGAGCCCTTCCTCCGCAAACTGCAGAAGAAAAAACAATGCGATAGCAGCTGCCATGGAGACTGCGGCCCAAAGTATTGTTTCAAAATAAAGGGAGAGGGTCCTGCCCTCTCCTGTATTTCTAACGTGTTTCAAATCGGTAGCCCTTTCCCCACAGGGTGGCAATCAGCTTCGGATTCTGCGGATCTTCCTCCACCTTCTTCCGGAGATTCCGGATATGGACCATGACCGTGGCATTGCAGGAATAAAAATATGGTTCCTCCCACACGCTTTCGTAAAGATTCTGAGCCGAAAACACCTTGTCCGGATGCTGCATCAGGAGCCGCAGAATTTTGTATTCCGTATCCGTCAGCTCGATGTCCTTCTCTCCGAGGAAAACCTCATTGCAATCCGGATTGAGCCGGAGTTTTCCCCGGACCAGATACTCCGCTTCTGCATCTCCGCCGGCGGACCCTTTTCCCTTGTAGACCTGATAACGCCGCATCAGGGCCTTTACCCGGCCCAGAAGCTCGGAATAGGAAAAGGGCTTCGTCAGATAGTCGTCTCCGCCGGCCATAAGGCCCAGGAGCTTATCCGATTCCTGAGACTTTGCCGTCAGGAAGAGAACCGGAACATTTGACGTCTTCCGGAGTTCTTCACACGTGCGGATTCCAGACATGCCCGGCATCATGACATCGAGAATCACAAGGTCAAGGCCGTCCGTAACCTTCTTCAGCCCATCCGCCCCGTTTCCTGCTTCGGTCACCCGATAGTTTTCTCCTTCAAGGAAAATACGCAGTCCCTCCCGGATGTCTGCGTCATCCTCGATCACAAGGATATCTGCCATTTTGTATTCCTTTCGAGAACCGCCATCATGCGAATCTCATAATCCTTCTCCAGTCTGGCCCAGCTCTGATAAGCCGTTTCGTTCTGATGATTCGGAAGGTGAAAGGCTGCTAACTGCCTGGACAGATATTGCGATACCTTTACGGCTCCGGAAGCATTCAGGTGATCCCCCTTGTCGTAGGTATCCGTCTGCCAGTTGATACCCAGCTCAGCCGTCTTCAGATTGAGATCATAATAGGGTACACCCAGTTCCTTTGCATAGGCCGTCACTGCCCGGCTCATACCCATACAGGAGTTGACCGGGGAAGGAGCCGTATAGAAAACGAGCTGAATATTCTTCTCCTTACAAAGATCCGCAATCATCTGTGTGTATTTTCGCACATGGTCACTGATTTGGGAATCCTTTTTGTTGACAGCCATATAGTCTGCGCTGCCTTCGTAGGCGTTCACATTTTCGACAATGGTGTAGCCCTTGAAAAAGTTGTCCATGACAGATGAGGATGCCTTCCCTACCCGCTTCCAGAGATTGTGAAAGCGAAATACGGAGAAATTCTGGTTCACTGCGTGATAGAGAACATTGGCCTTGTCTGAGACGGCAGCCGGGCTGCGGAAGAGCATATTGGTTTCCAGCAGCACCAGCCTGGGATTCTGCTTCGTGAGGACCTCGGAAAGATTGTTATAGGCCTCAGTGATCTGCTGCCCGGACTGCCCCATTACGTAGCTTGTGACTCCATTATTCTTCCAGAAAATCATCGGGGAAAAGGAGTTGTAACTTTCACTGTCCCCGAGAACCACAATATCCAGGCTGTTGGCCGGTTCATTCATACAGCCGACCACATTCTGCAGGCGGCCGGTGACGATCCCCTTCTTCTTCAGGCAGACACCGTCAATGCCGATGGAAATTCCCTTCAGAACAGCAAAGAGAATCAGGACAAATGCCAGAAAACGGACCGCATGTTTTTTTGCTTCAGCATGCATAATATCCCTCTTTCAAAAGTTTAGAATCCCGCATAGATCAAGTCAATCGCCTGGTAGCCTTCCCCGTAAGCCCCAAAAATAATCACAGAAAAGATCAGGGCATAGTAGGCACTCCAACGGACAGGCAATTTCATCGCCCTCAGCTTCTCAAGGGAGAAAACATTCAACTCCTTCAGGATGTCATACAGGACAACCACGATTAGGCCTGCGATAATGACGTTCCAGTCGTCAATGTCGATTCCGACATTTAGGAGGAGATGCCCCTTCAGTTCAGCCATACCACTTCCGGTGAAAATACTCCGGAACATATGGACACCGACATGCAGATTCTCTGCCCGGAAAAACATTTCCCCGGTGAAGACGATGCAGAGCAGCTTCACACGCTGGCCGGCCCGGTACCAGGGAGCCGCCATATTGATATGCAGCTTTTCCATCCCCTTCTTCCAATAGGGCTCGGTCACGGTCTCAAAGAGAATGATGCAAAAATAATATAGACCGTAGAAAATGTAGGACCACTTGGCTCCGTGCCAGATGCCGTTGGCCATCCAGACCGGGAAAAGGCAGAGGGCCGAGGTGACCGCCCGGGTCAGGCCCTTGCCGAATTTCTTCCGGCCGGTCTTCGTCCACTTTTTAACAAGGGATGACGTCGACATGGGATAGAAAATATAGTTCTTAAACCATGCCCCCAGGGAAATATGCCAGCGCTGCCAGAATTCCGAAGCATTCTTCGCAAAGAAGGGCTGACGGAAGTTTTCCGGCAGTACAATCCCGAAGAGTTTTGCCGACCCGATGCAGATGTCCATGACGCCGGAAAACTCCATATAGAGCTGGGTCGTATAGAGGACTGCCGCCAGCACGGTCACCAGTCCCTGATGAGAGGCATAATTGGCGAAAAGATTGTTCACCACAATGGCCAGGCGGTCCGCAATCATTATTTTTTTGAGAAGCCCCCAGAAGATGCGGATTGCTCCGGTCTCCAGGTTCTCAAGTTTCAGGCTCTCATTGGAGAAAAGAGTGGCTTCCGTATCCTGCCAGCGCAGAATCGGTCCCTCCATGAGCTTGGGAAAAAAGCTGAGAAAAAGAAGGACCTTTTCAAGGCTCTTTTCCGCCGGAATTCTTCCCCACCAGACATCCAGGAGATAGCCGACTGCCTCCAGCGTATAGAAGGAAATACCGATCGGAAGCAGTATGGACCAGGGCTGAAAGACCGCCGTACCCCCTGAAAGCAGGTTCCCCAGTCTCGTCACATTCTCCCCGATGAAGTTCGTATACTTCAGAGCCAGCAAAAGGCCGACGGGCAGAAGGACAGAAAAGATTAATATTATTTTCCCGTATCGTTTCCCCGACCGGCGTGCGCGTTCAAGCAGGCGGGCCGCCAGATAAATGAAGACACTGACCCCGAAAAGGTAGAGGAAAAGCCACTTGCTTATCAGATAAAAAAACACATAGCTTGCGGCAATCAGGACCTTTCCCCTGTGGCGCTTAGGGCAGATCTCATAAGCGAGCAGGGTCAGGGGAAGGAAGAAAACCAGATAGATTTCATTAGTATAGGTAATCATGCAGAAACTCCCTGCTTCCGCTGAACCAGATTCCAGATGGCTTCCACATTGTTGAAGTTCTCCGGAACCATGCTGGCTGCATCGATCTCGATATTGAAGGCTTCCTCAAGCTCAGACACCAGAGTAATGACTCCGAAGGAATCCAGCAGATGATTGTCAATCAGGCGCGGCTCGTTATCGTAGTCAATTGTGTCGTCAATGTCATTCAGAATCGAAAGAATCGTGTCCATCTCATTTCTCCTTTTCCATTCGAAAATTGCTGTCTGTTCAGGCCAGGGCGGCTTTGAAGTTTTCCATCTCCTGCACCACGGTGCGCGGCATATTAAAGCTGTAACTTTCCTGTCTCTTTCTAAGAAGACGAAGTCCCTCCTGTCCGGAAAAGAAATAAACCGCCGGAAGCTCGTGGCTCAAAAACAGGGACATCCCTTCCATAATGGAATAGGCCCCTGTCTGCTTAAAGACCAGGACGTCGCCCGGGGAAAGATCCGGAAGCTCCTGCTGCTGCAGAAGAACATCGTTTGTCGTACAGAGAGAACCGCAGACTGTCCATTTTCTTTTCTCTTTCGCCGTATCACGGTCGGAAGGCTGCAGAAAGGAAACCTGCGGCATATACATGCCCCGGATCTGTCCGTCATAATTCAGCTGATGAATGCCACCGTCGACTATCGCATAGTTGGTGTCTTTGTTCTGCTTCACGTCGCAGACGCGGGTCAGATAGTATCCGCAGTCTGCAGTGAGGGCCCTTCCCATTTCAAACGTCACCTGATAGCGGGAACAGATATCTGAGAGAAGGGCATTCAGCCGCTCCCAGTCTGTATCCGGCAGAATGAAATCCTCCTTCGGCTGAAAGTAATCAATCCGGAAACCCGGCCCGTATTCCAGCATCCGGAGCTTATGTCCATGGGAGGCATTCTCCCGGTCCATAAAGCCCGAAACCGCAGCAAGTTCTTTCAGGATGCAGTCCGCATTCCGTTTCTGCGTTCCTGTGAAGTAGTGAAGACCGACTACTTCCACATTGGTATACCGCCGACTCAGAACGTCCTCGATTTCAAATGCGTCCATGCCAAACTGGCTGCCATTTGTGAGCCGGAGCAGAACGGAAAGATGTTTCTTCTGCCTTGCAGCCGCCTGTTGCAGGAGCTGAAACTGGGCAGCCGACTCCGCCGTATAGAGGGCCTCACCACCGAAATCACTGATCTCCCGCTCCATGTCTTCTTTCTTTTTCAGAACGCCGGAAATCAGAACTTTCCGCCGGTCAATGCCCAGTTCCTTTACAATCCGGCTCTCCCCAAAGGAGCAAACTTCAATCCGGTCCGTAAGGCCTGCCGCAATTCCGGTCAGAAAGGGATTTGCCTTCATGGCAAAGCAGAGACGGACCCCGGGAAAGAGCTTCCTGTAAAGAGATTCCACGGTTTCTTCCAGGACGTCGGTATCATAAATGTAAAAGGGAGTCTCCCGTTTTTTTACCGCATCCATGAGCTCTATATTATTCATAAATCATCCTTTCAGCCGGCAAGCAGTTCCAGTTCCCTTCGGTCAATCTTCCCGTTCAGGTTCAGGGGAAGGGCCGGAAGTTTCCGAATATGGGCCGGAATCATATAGGCCGGCAGTTTCTCTTTCAATGCCGCTTTCACGGCCTTTTCCTCCGCCTCGCCGGTGATAAAGGCCGTGACCCGGCCCTTGTCCCTGCTATACGTACAGCAGCAGCTGTCCACTCCGCCAATGGAGAGAATGACTTCTTCCACCCCTTCGAGCTCGATCCGGTGACCCATGATTTTCACCTGAAAGTCCGACCGACCGGCAAAGTAGAGTTCACCGTCATCCGCCATCATGGCAAGGTCGCCTGTCTTATAAATCCGCTTCCCCTCATACTCTGTGAAGTTCCGGGAAGTCTCCTCCAGATTCCGGTAGTAGCCATCGGCCAGGGACTCGCCTGCCACACAGATCTGCCCGAGGACACCGGGCTCCTCAACCAGATGGTCATCCGGATCCAAAAGGAAAATCTGCCGGCCGGGAAAGGGATCGCCGAGCGGAATCTTAAACGAACTGTCAATTTTCCTCGGTATCCGGAAATAGGTACAGTTGCAGGTAATCTCCGTCGGTCCGTAGAGGTTGATGAATTCAGTTTCCGGCAGGGCCGCTTTCCAGATCAGAAGCTGCCTCACCGGCATGGCCTGACCGGAGAACATGACCTTTCGAAGTTTCGTCGGAACCCTGTACTGAAAGACTTTCATTCCGGACAGGATGCAGAGGGCTGGTACGGCCCAAATCAGGGTGGTGACATTATTCTCAATCAGGTAATCCATCAGGCGGGGCGGCTCGGCAAAGAGCTCTTTTCGAATCAGCACCAGTTCTGCGCCGCTGGAAACAGCGGAATAAATATCCTTGACGGATACATCGAAATCAAACGGGGCCTGGTTTCCAATCACATCCTTTTCCGTAATTCCGGTCACATGCACGAAGTGACCGATAAAGTCTAAAACAGCCTGCTGGCTGACGGCGACCCCCTTGGGTGTCCCCGTCGATCCCGAGGTAAACATGACATAACAGAGAGTCGGCTTTACATCCAGACGGATTGCCCGAAGAAGGTCTTCGTCAATCTCCGCCTTTATCATTTCCCCGATGAGAAAAATCTGTCCGGGAAAACCCTTTTCTTCGAGAATAGCCTTTCCGTCCTCATCCGTTACGACAGCCCGGGTCCTTAAAGTTTCAAGAATTTTCTCCACCCGTTCAATCGGCTGCTCTTTTGAAATCGGAGCGTAGAAATTTCCGGCATAGAGGGCTCCAAAGAAGCAGGCCACCGTATCCGGGGACTTTTCCATATAGATGGGAATCGGGGAGCCCGCCGAAAGGTGGCTGCCCAGAAAGCTGCCGATTCGCTTTGCTCTTGCCAGCAGTTCTTCATAGGAAAGGCTTTTCCCATCCATGGTCACTGCCCGCCTGCTGCCGAATTTCTTTGCTGTATATTCCAGAAGGTCTGTCAGCCTCTCGCTCATTGCTTTCACCTCCGCAAATTTTCTTTAGGACAGGCTGTTCTTATGCGCACGGACGCAAATGGAAATTTGCCGCGTAGCGGCATGCGTCCGGCGCACACCGGAAACGAATAAATCGTTTCCGAATAAAAAAAGACCTGCCCTTGCAAGTATTCCCCGTTTTTCTTTTCGGGAACAAAAAAGAAGGACGCGTCCGGAAAGTTTCCTTTCCGAACACGTCCTTTACTATGGACTTCTTTTCTTAAGTTTTTGCGAGGGAAAATCTAAAGAAATTTAAAGATTTGTCAGGAGGAGGGGCCCACGCCGCAGGCGTGGGAAGAGTCCTGATGACCTGAGCCGAAGACTGGGAAGAATCCTTGTGATGTCCCGGCGTCCAGCTTGAGAAGTGTCCCGGACAGGTACTAAAGTACCGCTTCAATACAATCTTCCAGATAGTGTTTCAATTTGGAATCACTGGTAATCAATTTCATTCCCTCACATTTCGCCTGCGACACAAGAAGCCAATCATATGGGTCTTTATGGTTCTTAACACTTTCGTCCTTCTTCAAAGTCTTCATAAAAAGTGTCTGCCTGCTTGTCAGGCTTAATGGCTGAAATCCTGCCTCCTCACAAAAAGCAATCAATTCCTCACCGGATGGAAGTCCCAACTGCGGATGAGTAATTCTTTTGATTTCCACTTCAAAAATATTAATACTGCTGTAGTAGATTTCATTCTCCGAATTCAGAATAATTTCGGCGGCTTTTCCCGGAAGAGGTTCGTTCTGATTATCTCTTCCCTTGAGGGCCCACAGCAGAATATGCGTGTCCAGTAAATATTTCATTCATCCAGCCCAAACAGTTTTTCAGATTCAAAGTCAATGTCATCAAAGTCAGACGGTACGGAAATCTCCGGAGCCACTCCGATTTTTCTGCTCACTTTTTGTTCTGATTGAACAGCAACCGTATCCAAACTCAGTAAGTCCAGCAATTTGGAAACTACCTGGTACTGATCCGGAGATAGTTTTTCAATTTTCTGAACCATTGCTGTTGTAGCAGTCATATCTCATCACTCCTTTATAGTCACTATACATCCTTTACTCTCATTTTGTAAAGCGACCTTCTGCTATCTCTTTCCTGTAAACACGATAGGCATAGGCTACGGATGCAATCGATACAAGGATAATGTAAACAACAGCCATCATTGCTGCTGCAAATGATTTTTTCATAAAAACCGCTGTCAGTATCGTCAGCACACCTGCAATAATAAATGCGATCGCTCCGAACCTGTTGCTCTTTCTCCATGTGGTTTCGTTATGCCTGCTCCAGTGTACCCGCACGCCCACATTGCTGTTGATACGCGTCTTTGTCATGAAGTTCCCGATTACGATGAAAAGGATTCCCATCAGAATGCAGGTAACCCTGCCTATATCCACAGTTTCCTGAAGAGCTCCGGAAACGGCTTCGGTATAGGAGCCATACAGGATGAATCCCTGCATAACAGTAAACATTACGGATGTACACAACCCGGCAATACCGATTACCTTTGCATTTGACCTTGCTCCTGCGCTTTCCTTTTCATCAGAAGCTTTTTCGGCCTTTCTGTCGTAGTATCTGATGAAGAGAGTCCAGAATAAGGCCATGATCAGAATGATAATCGGAAATATCATGTTCTCGTATTTGGACCCCCAGCGATCGATATTCCCGCTCATATCATAATGCATCGGTACGCTGTCCGGCATATACTGAAGAACAAACGCTGTTCCCGCCAGCGAGATAAAAGATAGAATCCACATAAGCTTCTTCATCACTTGTCACCTCCGAATTGTCCAATCCACAGAAGCAGTTCATCAAACACAGACGTATTGATCTCATAGTAGATATAGTTCTTCTGCTTATACTCCATGATCAGATCTGCATTCTTAAGCAGCTTCAGGTGGTAAGACAAAGCTGCCGGTGTAATGCCAAGCTCCTCAGCGATCTCTCCGGCATTCATCCGGCCGTTTTTGAGCATTACGAGTATATCCCGGCGCTGTTTATCTGCCAGCACCTTAAAAATATTTGTATCACTCATTTCACCCGCTCCCGCCGAAACTGTTTAAAATAATTTTTAAATTCTTCAGATAATATAAGCCGCAAGGCATATCCTGTCAAGAAGCATTTCAAAATATTTTTAATTGTCTTCAAATTTCATTATTCATTACAGCCATTCTCCCTTCGTCAGGGATTTCCCGGCCCTTGCTTTTTGAACCGGGGCCTATTATACTGTCGCAGGTGAAATGTGCAAAAAATATTATTCATCTATTTGCAATATGTTTTTGAAATGGCCGGAGATGCACTATGGATGTGAATTTCGAATACTACAAGGTCTTCTATTATGTGGCAAAATATCAGAATTTCACCAAGGCCGCCAAGGTCTTGGGCAGCAGCCAGCCCACGGGGCGTCCGCCTGACCCCCGAGGGGGAAAGCCTCTACGCTCACGTCTCCGCCGCCATGGGCCAGTTTCAGGCGGCCGAGGACGAAATGGCAGAGAACCTGAGCCTTGAGCACGGAAGCATTGCCATCGGAGCCAGCGAGACGGCCCTGAATATCTTCCTATTGGACCACCTCAAGGCCTTTCACCTCGAATACCCGGGCATCCGCCTGAAAATCTTCAACCACTCCACGCCCCAGGCCGTACAAGCTGCAGAGAACGGAGAGATTGACTTCGCCGTCGTGACGACGCCGACGACCGCCGAGCCCCCTCTCTCCGAGGACCGCCTCATGCCCTTCCGGGAGATTCTGATCGGCGGAAAGACCTTCACGGCCCTGGGCAGCCAGGAGCTGACCCTCTCTGAGCTCTCCGACTATCCCCTGATCGGAATGGGACAGGAATCCATGACCTGGCGCTTCTATCACGACTTCTTTCTCGCTCACCGCCTCGACTATGCGCCGGACACGGAGGCCGCAACGACGGACCAGATCCTGCCCCTGGTGAAAAGCGAACTGGGCCTGGCCTTTCTGCCTGAACCCATGGCAAAGGATGCCCTCGCCCGGAATGAAATTGTCCAAATAAAGCTCCGGGAAAAAGTCCCGGAGCGGATGGTCTGCCTGGTGTATGACCGGAAGCGGCCCCTCAGCGCAGCAGTCCAGCGGCTGAAAGGTCTCATCACCGGTCAGAAAAGTTGACATATCATTATTTTATTTATGATATATAAATAATATCTTTTACGAATGTTTCCTGCATCGCTATACTTCATACGATAAAGGAGCAGGCGAAAAGATGAAAACTGCTAACCGAAAAAAGACCGGGTCCCGCCGGCAGATGTCCGAATCCTTTGTGACGGCCGCCTTTCTGTCGGTCTCGGGCGGCCTGCAGGACGCCTATACCTATTTCTGCCGGGGCAGGGTCTTTGCCAATGCCCAGACCGGAAACATCGTCCTCTTAAACGACTATCTCTTTCACGGGAACTTCCCGGAAGCCGTCCACTATCTGGTCCCGCTCATTTCCTTCATGTGCGGGGTTGCCGCTGCAGAAGTTCTCCGCATCCGCTTTCAGTCGGCCCGCCGCCTGCACTGGCGGCAGATGATTCTCCTGATTGAAATCGGGCTCCTGCTCTTCGTCGGCTTTCTCCCCGGTTCTTTTCGCCTGTCCGCCAATGCCCTCGTGTCCTTTGCCTGTGCCATGCAGGTCCAGGCCTTCCGCAAGGTTTCAGGCTACGCCTTCGCCTCCACCATGTGCATCGGCAACATGCGAAGCGGGGTAGACGCTCTCTGTGCCTTCTTCCATACAAAAAACCGGACGGCCCTCTTCAAGGCCCTTCACTACTTCGGCATCATTCTCCTCTTCGGAGCCGGCGCCGGCCTGGGCAGCC
>ONBT01000037.1 GCA_900316075.1 uncultured Lachnospiraceae bacterium
TGATGCACGGGTATTTAGCTTTTGATAAGGAGATGAAGCTCCTGCACCCCTTCGAGACCTGGCGCAATACTGACACCCAGGCGGCGGCGGATGAGCTGACGGAGTTATTTAATTTCAATATTCCCCAGCGGTGGAGCATTGCCCACCTTTACCAGCGGATGCTGGACGGGGAAAGCCATGTGACGAAAATCGACCGGGTTTTCACTCTGGATGCATATGTCCACTTCGCATTGACCGGGGAATTCGTCACAGGCGTGGGGGATGCTTCGGGCATGTTCCCCCAGAAGTTCGGCGATTACGACCAGGAGATGGTCGACAAGTTTGACGCTCTGGCGGGGAAGAAGTATAAGGGCTTTTCGTTAAGGAAGGTTTTCCCCAAGGTCCTTCTGGCTGGGCAGGATGCAGGAAGCCTGACGAAGGAAGGGGCCCTGCTTCTGGATCCGAGCGGCGATCTCGAGGCCGGAATTCCCTTCGCCCCGCCGGAAGGCGACGCCGGAACCGGAATGGTGGCGACGAACGCAATCCGTAAATACACCGGAAACACTTCCGCAGGAACTTCCACATTTGCCATGCTGGTCCTGGACAAGCCCCTTAGTAAGCCTTACAGGGAGCTTGACATGGTGACGACCCCGACCGGTTATCCCGTCGCCATGGCCCATGCCAATAATGGTACAACAGATATTAATAAATGGATGGACCTCTTCGCCGGCATTATTACTCTGTATAACGGGGCGCCGACCGCGGAGGCTTCCGAAAAGCGCGGTAAGCCTGCTCCCGTGGAGGCCATCGACATGGGCCGCCTGTTTACTTCGCTTTTCAAGGCTTCGACTTACGGAAAGGTCGACTGCGACGGGCTTGTGACGTATGGATATTATTCTGGAGAAGGAATAACGGGCCTGAACGAGGGCCGGCCCCTGATGGTGAAGTCCCCGGAGACCGACATGGACGCGGCGAATTTCGTACGCTCCCTGGTTTACGGGTCGCTCGCTTCCGTCAAGATCGGCATGGACATTCTCTTAAAGGACGAAGGCGCCCGCTGCGACGCCATGACCGGCCACGGCGGATTGTTCAAGACCCCGGGCGTGGCCCAGCAGTACTTAGCCGACGCTCTGGACGCCCCCGTGAGAGTAATGGAAACCGCCTCGGAAGGAGGCCCCTGGGGGATGGCTCTGCTTGCCGCATATCGGCTGGACTCCGGCGAAAAGTCGCTCGAGGACTGGCTGGACGGCATTTTCAAAAATATGAATTCCACAGTCTGCCCGCCCACAAAAGAGGGCGCAGCGGGCTTCGCGTCCTATATTAGTCACTATAAGGATGCACTCGCGGTTGAAAGAACCGCGGTGGATGTTGTAAAATGGTGAAGTTTGGTAAAAGGAGACAGTGATGAAATTCTTTATCGACACGGCAAATGTTGACGAGATTCGCGAGGCGGCCGCAATGGGCGTCATCGCAGGGGTTACGACGAACCCTTCCCTGATTGCGAAGGAAGGCCGCGATTACGCGACGGTTCTGAAGGAAATCACGACAATCGTCGACGGCCCCATCAGCGGGGAAGTCAAGGCGACCACGACGGACGCCGAGGGCATGATTGCTGAAGGCCGCGCCATTGCTGCGATGCACAAGAATATGGTCGTCAAAATCCCCATGACCGCTGAGGGACTCAAGGCCGTGAAAGCGCTGACAGCAGAGGGCATTCATACTAATGTAACCCTCGTATTCAGTGCGAATCAGGCCCTTCTTGCAGCCCGCGCCGGGGCAACTTATGTTTCCCCCTTCCTCGGACGTCTGGACGACATTTCGACACCCGGCATCGACCTCATCAATCAGATCGTGCAGATTTTCGACAACTACGCCGACATCGACACCCAGATTATCGCTGCTTCGATAAGAAACCCCATCCACGTCACCGACTGCGCAATGGCCGGGGCGGACATCGCGACGGTTCCTTACAAGGTCATCATGCAGATGATTCATCATCCCCTGACCGACGAGGGCATCGTCAAGTTCCAGAAGGACTACACTGCTGTATTCGGCAAGTGAGAGGCACTCGGGGACTGGCTCCCTTGTGCCGACAGTTTTCCGGATGCAAAGGATATTGGTTTGCGAGGCGCTTGGGGCCTGTCTCCCGTGTGCTGACTGTTTGGAACAGAATTTGGAGGAATAATGGAAATTCAAGAACTTCGCCGCATGGCAAACGAGGTCCGCAAGGGCACGCTGACCGCCGTATATCACGCGAAGAGCGGCCATCCGGGCGGAAGCCTTGGCGCGTGCGACATTTTCACGTATCTTTTCTTCGAGGAAATGAATATCGACCCGAAGAAGCCGGATGATCCCGACCGGGACCGCTTCGTCCTGTCGAAGGGGCACTGCGCACCCGGATATTATTCTGCTCTTGCCAACCGGGGCTTCTTCCCGGTGAAGGACTTGGAGACCCTGCGCCACACGGGTTCCTACCTGCAGGGCCATCCCGACAGGAAGCATATCCCGGGTGTTGATATGTCTTCGGGCTCGCTCGGCCAGGGCATTTCGGCAGCTGTCGGCATGGCGCTCGCCGGAAAGATGGACGGGAAAAATTATCGTGTATACACCCTTCTCGGCGACGGGGAGAGCGAAGAGGGCCAGGTATGGGAAGCCGCCATGTTCGCAGGCAACCGCAAGCTGGACAACCTCTGCGTGATTGTAGATAATAACGGCCTGCAGATTGACGGCACTTTGGAGGAAGTCAACTCCCCCATGCCACTGGCTGAAAAGTTCGAAGCCTTTAACTTTCACGTCATCAAGATCGACGGGAACGACATGGAGGCAATAGCTGCGGCGCTCGCTGAAGCCCGCGCCACCAAGGGCGTTCCCACGGCCATCATCGCAAAGACCGTCAAGGGCAAGGGAGTTTCCTACATGGAGAACTCCGTCGGCTGGCACGGCAAGGCCCCGAATGAAGAGCAGTACAAGGTCGGGATGGCTGACCTGGAGAAGATTGGAGAGAGTTTATGAGCGGCGTAGCAACTCGTGAGGCCTACGGAAAGGCCTTGGTGGAGCTGGGAAAGCTTCACGAAGATATGGTGGTGCTGGACGCGGATCTCGCGAACGCCACGAAGACCCAGTATTTCAAGGATGCCTTCCCCGACCGCTTCATCGACTGCGGTATCGCGGAGGCCGATATGACCGGAATTGCAGCCGGCCTTGCCACCTGCGGAAAGGTGCCCTTCATGAGCAGTTTTGCCATGTTTGCGGCGGGCCGCAACTTTGAGCAGGTGCGGAATTCTATAGGTTATCCTCATCTCAATGTGAAGATCGGCGCCACCCACGCCGGCATTTCGGTCGGCGAGGACGGGGCGACCCACCAGTGCCTCGAGGACCTGGCGCTCATGCGCGAAATCCCCGGCATGACGGTCATGTGCCCGGCCGACGACATCGAGGCCAAGGCCATGGTATTCGCAGCCTACGAGCATGAGGGCCCTGTATTCATGCGCTTCTCCCGCTTCGGCGTCGAGCCCGTGCATGATGAGAATAATATTAATTTCCAGATCGGAAAAGGCGAGGTCCTTCGCAACGGGACCGACCTTACCATAATTGCCACAGGCCTCCCCGTAAGGGCGGCTCTCGACGCGGCAAATGCGCTGGCTGCGGACGGTCTTGATATTCGGGTCATCAACATGCCCACCATCAAGCCCATCGACGCGGACCTCGTGAAGAAGGCAGCCGCTGAGACCAAGCGGATTGTGACCGTCGAAGAGCACTGGATTGCCGGCGGCCTGGGCAGCGCGGTCCTCGAGACCATCGCCGAGAACCCCGTCCCCGTCTATCGCCATGGTATCAACGACGTCTTCGGCGAGTCCGGCCCCGCCGCCGAGCTGCTGGCCAAGTACGGACTGGATGCAGAGGGGATTGTGAAGTTCGTGAAGGAACATGTGAAATAAGGGAGAGGGGTATCAAGCTCGCTCGGACAAGCCTCGCTCGCATACCTAAGGTCCCGGCTCGCTCCGCTCGCCTATCCCGGGGGTCAGGAACTACATCGTCAACAAACAGCGCCGCCAGCAGCGGCGCTGTTTTTGCAGTACCTGACCCCCTCAGATCCAGTGCCGGCGCGGCTTGCAGGAGTTATCAACAGTGGTACCTGACCCTCCTTTTTATATACTTGACAGTTCCTGTCCGGGGTTGTATCTTTTTTTGCAGAACTAGATACGTAATACGGAAGTATATATGATTGCAGAATGGCACGACAAAGAAGCTGAGAAGATCTGGAATATGAAGTTTTCTGCGAAGCTTCCACAAGATATTCAAGGGACGGTCCGTCGGAAACTTGTTCTGATTAACGCAGCCCGAAGTTTGAGTGATCTGCGGGTTCCCCCGGCAAACCACCTGGAAGAGTTGAAGGGCGACCGGGAGGGGCAGCACAGCATTCGGGTCAACGACCAGTATAGAATCTGTTTCTATTGGAATGATGGCAATGTCATTATTGAGGAGATAGGAGATTATCATTAAGGAGGCTGTAGGATGAAGAAAGTATTGGGACCTGTATCGGCAGGCGAAATCCTGCAGGAGGAGTTTCTGACACCGATGAATATCACGGCCTATCGGCTGGCAAAAGAGGTGCATATTCCACAGTCGCGGGTGAGTGAGATTATCAGCGGAAAAAGAAGGATTACGGCGGATACCGCGATGCGTTTTTCCGCCTTTTTCGGAACAACGCCGGAGTTCTGGCTTAATATTCAAAATCAATATGATTTGGATGAACTCAAGGCTTCGGGTAAGGTAGTTCAGATTTCTGAAATCCATCCGGCACAAAGGTTGCAGGGTTAAACGTCAGGAGCGCTTTATATTCGTATGACCGACAATCAGCGCCAGTGGGCGCGGGCAAAGGACGAACTGAATACGGCACTCAGGAGCCTGGGTTTTCCGGATGAACTCGGCGACGCCATTGCGCGCCAGCTGGGCAGTCCCCGGGCTATACAGCGCATGGTTTCGTATTTGTATAATGTAAAGCCTCAGAGTGATGAACTGGTTGTAGATGAAATGCTGGCAATTCAGAGTGAAATCGAGACCTGGCGGCAGAAGAAGGCCGCGGAAGAAGCTAATGCGGCCTACAATGAAATCTTGAACTATGGGCTGGGGACGGAAGAAGAGGAGTGATGATTGGTTCATTCGCCCCAGAAATCAATGGATTCCTGGGTGCGTCCGGAAAGACCAAATAATTTCTGCATGAAATCTTCCCGTTCGTTGAATATTTGAATAACGATAATTTTTTCTTCTTCTATACGGTAAATAAAGTAATTGTGCTGGCGGAAGAGTAAATGATAGTCAGTATCAATATTATACTGCTTTGATATCTCTAGTCCGGATTCAGGAAACTCCTTGAGATTTTCCAAGGAGGATTTGATGTCCTGCATAATTTCCTTGGATTTTTTCTCGCCGAATTCTTCAGACAGGTATTCCCTCAGGACTTTCATTTTCTTTCGGGCGATTTGGGAAAACTCAAGCTGCATCAGATTCCAAGCTCCTTGTAGAGGTCTTCTGCCGGAACGGTGCCTTCTTCGCGGACAGATTTTTCTGCTTTTTCCATTTCATATTTGAATTTGAGCAGGGCTACCTGCCGGTTCAGATCGTCAAGTTCTTCCATGCTAATCATTGCAATGGTACCATGACCGTTTTTCGTCAAATAAACAGGGTTTCCGTATGATACTTCCTTGACCACGTTGGAATAGTTGCGCAGGTCGGATATGGGTTTAATGTTTGGCATTTGAGATACCTCCTATGCCGTTATTATATATGCCGCTGTAAAATTTGCAACAGAATTTGACAATAAATTTGAGGAAGGGGTCAGGTACCATTGTTGATAACTCCTGCCGTCCGCGCCGATATTGGCTTAGATGGGGTCAGACCCCCTCTCGGCCTGCTCTGACAAGGCTTACAGAAATTGTCAGACGGAGTTCCTGACCCCCTTATAAAGTTAAACTTCCTTTAAGGTAGCTGCGGTATTATGCCATCATCGAAAGGAAATCAAGTGCAGGCCGGGGATTCATCCCGCCGGACCTGCATGGCGGATTCCCGGCATACACCGGACATATAAGAGGAGGCCCATTATGAAAAACAAGAAAAGACTTACCGCACTTGCAATGGCAGCAATGCTGGCAGCTGGAACGACGACCGGGGCGGTTCTGACCGCCACAGCAGCCGATACATCTTCATCTTCTTCGTCCGAGACCCAGGGCTCGGCCCCGACCGCTCCGCCGTCTGGAACTTCTTCCGATTCGAACGGCCAGCCGCCTGCAATGCCCTCCGGCGACAATGCCCAGGGCGGTCCCGGCGGCGGAGCCGACACGCAGAGCTTCGATTATTCCGGTTCTTACTCGGGAAAGGTAACAGCTGACGGAGAGGAAGTTACCTCCGAGAGTGAAACCATCGACGCTACGGAGACCGATCAGAACGCCCTTCTTTCCGAAAATGGAGGCACCCTTGAGGTCAAGAACGGAACTGTTACCAAATCCGGTGACGACACGGACGGGGACAACTGCAACTTCTACGGCCTGAATTCCATTTCCCTGACCGTGGGAGAGGGCTCGAAGACCTACCTCTCCGATACAACCCTTTCCGCGACCAGCGAAGGCTCAAACGCAATATTTGCAACGGATTCCGGCACGGCCTACGCTGAAAATGTTACGATTAATACTTCTGTCGGCAACTCCCGCGGCCTGGACGCCACCTACGGAGGCACCGTCATTGCGGACAAGATGACAATCACGACTCAGGGCGACCACTGCGCAGCCCTTGCCACGGACCGGGGCGGCGGCAGTATCTCTGTTACGAATTCCGACCTCTCTACGGCCGGCTCCGGCTCGCCTCTTCTCTATTCGACAGGCGACATCGAGGTCGACAATGTGACCGGAACTGCGACGGGCAGCCAGATTGCGGGCATGGAAGGCCTGAACAAGATTCTGATTCTGGACAGCAGCCTGACCTCGACCATCACGGACAAAACGGCTTCGGACCCGGTCGCAAACGGCATAATAATATATCAGTCCACGTCAGGAGACGCCGAAACTTCGACCGGTGAGGCCGCGGAATTCCAGGCCGTGAACTCGACGCTCACATCTTCCATCGCCTCGGGCAGCATGTTTTATGTGACGAATACCACGGCGAATATATTACTCTCGAACACCACCCTGGACTTCGACTCGGCGAAAGCGAAGCTCCTTTATATCGCAGGGAATAATGCAAACAGCTGGGGTTCGGCCGGGTCGAACGGCGGGACGGTCACCTTCACTGCCGATGACGAGACCCTGACCGGTGACGTTACCGTCGACACGATCAGCACCCTTGACTTCTATCTCCTGAACGGGTCGACCTACACCGGGGCCATGACGATTGAAGATAATGCGGACGGTGGAACGGCCGTTGATTCTCCGATTACCGTCAACATTTCCGCGGACTCCACATGGGTCGTATCCGGTAACACGACGATTCCCAATCTCAATGCCGAAGACGGGGCGAAAATTGTCGACGCCGACGGCAAGACTGTAACAATAGTCGCCGGCGGCAGCACTGTTGTTGAAGGCGATTCGGACATTACTCTAACTGTTACCGGAAGCTACTCCAACACCGTGACGACCAGTGACGCAAATACTGTCGACACCTCCTACATCGACCGGACGGATTTCGACTCCCATTACGGGACTTCTACGGCATTTGTTACCTCTTCCGACACGAATGTAACCGCCGCCACCGAGACCTCTGCGGACACCACATCGGCCACGGCCATTGACACGACACAAGACAGCAAGTCCTACGCCGACTGGATCATCGGCGGTATCGTCATCGCCGCCGCAGCCGCCTGCGGAGTAACCGTTTACATCACTAAAAAGAAGAAGCAGTGACCTCCTTTCGCTGCCCTCTTAGATAACAGGGGTCAGGAACCATTACTTTGACTGCCCTCTGGTCCAGTACTGGCGGGGGCTAGAGGGGGGTCTGACCCCATCTCAGCCAGTACTGGCGCGGTTGTCATGAGTTATCAACAATGGTACCTGACCCTCTGAAGCAATGGCGGGTACGCAATGCGTACCCGCCAATTTTTCGTTTACAGGGTTTAAAAAAGCGTCTAAAATAGCGCTGAAAGAAGGTGCTGCCATGTCTGACCTTGAGGCGAAAACAGAAGAGTTATACCATGCTGCTGCCCGGTACGACGCCGGCGACCCGAAGCGGATCCAGCATTTTACGAAGGTCTGGACCTATGCCCGCCTGATCGGGCTGGGTGAGGGACTGGACGAGAAGACGCTTTTTACATTAGAATGTGCGGCCATTGTCCATGATATAGGCATCCACAAGGCGGAAGAACTCTACCATTCCACGGCCGGCAAATATCAGGAAGAACTGGGGCCGGCGGAAGCAAAGAAACTGCTGATCGGCCTTGGATTTTCGGCTGAGACGACGGAACGGGTCTGCTTCCTGGTGGGCCACCACCACACATATTCCGGCATTGACGGCATCGACTGGCAGATTCTGGTGGAGGCGGACTTTCTTGTCAATCTCTTCGAAGATGCTTCTCCCCGCGACGCCGCTGTAAGCGCTTACAAGAAAGTCTTCCGCACGGCGACCGGAAAGAAGATGTGGGAAGAGATGTACGGCAGTGAATATAGAATCGAGGCATGAAATGAGCTTATTGATCAAAGATACGACAAGAGAAGAGCGGGCGAAGATTGTGGCCCAGTCGCTGGGAAACGGCTGCGGAAGCTGTGACGGCTGCGGGGCCTGTGGGTCCGCGGACATGTATGATGACTATATTGAAGGCCGGAAGGAACTGGCCCAGATTAATGCCGAGTACAGGGCCCGCTACGTTTCCGACGCAGGGCCGGAGCGCATACCGGACCGCAGCTGCCCGGAGGGGTACTGAAAAGCGGGAAACAGGCCATGTGCAGTCTCTTCCGCAAAGCGCCAAATATGAAACCGCCTTGCGTATGATATAGCTGGCACGCATTGCGTATTGTTCCTGAAATTCGGGAACAATACGCCCTTCCTGAAGAAAATTGTCCCCATGCGGCGGAAATATTTGTTTGGCAAGTTTGGAGAAAGTGGAACATTCTGGCCCGAATTGACGGAAATGCATCCATTTCAGGCCTCAAAAATTTTTGCCAAACAAAAACAACAGGAACAGTCCGGGTTAAAAAGCCCCGGATTGTTCCTATTTTTGACTGTATATACGCAACGCGTGCTGCTTTCCTTGCAGGGCGGGGGTCAGGAACCGCTTCTTCAACTGGCCTCTAAGCCGGTATCGGCGAGGGCTTGAAGGGGCCTGACCCCATGGAACCCAGCACCGGTGCGGCTGGCAGGAGTTATCAACAACGGTGCCTGACCCCCTACCGCCATGTCACTGCAGCCCGCACCAATACAGCTTCAGAGAGTACCTGACCCCACAAAAACAGCGCCGCTGCTGGCGGCGCTGGTGATTGTAGAGGTGGTTCCTGACCCTCAGCCTATAGGCGAGCGGAGCGAGCCGCACTACCGGTATGCGAGCTAAGCGAGCCAGGATGCCGGTATGCGAACGAAGTGAGCCGGACTTTTGTATGCGAGCGAGCCACAGGCGAGGGAGCTGTGTACTTATTCTTCGCCAGTCTGTCCCTCCATCGTGAAGAACGCGATCTGCTCGTCGAGCTGGTGGGCCAGTTCCTGGAGCTGGGTGGCGGACTCGTTGATGGTCTGGAAGGTGGCGTTGACTTCCTCCATGGAGGCATTGGTTTCCTCGGTCCCGGCGGCGTTCTGCTGGGAGATGGCGGAGAGGTCTTCTATTATTCCTGTGAGCTCGTTCTTGGAGGTATCCATTTCCTGGGCCTTGACGCCGGTGTCGTCGGCGGAGGAGGAGACGGTAGTCGCATTGTCGGAGAGGGTCTTCATCTCATCCTGAACGGACTGCATCTGCTCGGACTGGGCGCCGAAGGCTTCTACCAGGGAATCGACCGTGGAGACGGATTCTTTCGAGCTTGCCACAAGGCGCTCGACGACGTCGTTGATGGAAACGGCGGCTTCCTTGGACTGTTCAGCCAGATCGCGGATTTCGTCAGCGACTACGGCGAAGCCCCGGCCTGCGTCTCCGGCCCGGGCGGCCTCAATGGAGGCGTTCAGGGAGAGGAGATTGGTCTGGGCTGCAATATTGGAAATGATATCCGTGGCTTTCGAAATTTCCTGGACGGAGTCGGCCGTGTTCCGGATGACTTCGCCGATTTCATCGACCGAAGAGGAAACCGAAGCATTCTGGGCCATGAGGTTCTGCATGGCGCCCTGGGCGTCGTCGCAGGCGGCCTTCATCTGGCCGGCCAGGTCGGACAGGGACTTGATATTGTCCGTAATGCCGTTGATATTGTCGCCGATCTTCTCGGTATTGCTAGCAGACTGCTGCACGTTCTCGGCCTGGGAAACAGCGCCTTTTGCAATATCGTCGATGGCTTCCGTAACCTGCTGGGAAGCGGCGGCCGCATTGTTGACGTTCTGGGAAAGCTCAAGGCCGCTCGATGCGACATTTCCGGATAGCTTCTGTATGGAGGAGATGACCTCTGTAAGCTTGTCATCGAGGACCAGCGTCTGGCGGCCGATGAGGCCGAGCTCGTCGTTTCGGTTCAGAATCTTGTCGGAAAGCCTGGTCCCGAGGCGGCCCTGGGCAACCTCGTTCAGGGAATCGACGACTTCCGTGAACTCCTTGGAAATCTTGCGGTTCAGGAAGAGGCCGATGAAGAGGACGACCAGGAAGACGCCGACGGCGAGACCGATCTGAGCCAGAAGGGCCGTGGCCATGGTCCGGTAGATATCCGTTGCGTCCCGGCCGACGAAAATCATCCCGACGACGGTGCCGTCGCTCTGGGCCAGAGGGGTGTAATAGCCATAATAGCGGCTCCCCTGAATGGTGATATCCGGCGCGTAATGATTGTTCCCGGCGAGGACGTCGGTGGCGATGGCGCTGTCCACCTGGGTGCCGACGGCCCGGCTGCCGGACGCGTCCATGAGCGTGGTGATAATCCGGGTATCTCCATAGACCAGAGTGTAGTCAAGACCGGTCTTTTCCTTGATCTTGTCCAGCTGGTCCTGCAGGGCCTGGCCGACGTCGGTGCCGCCCTTCGAAAGGGTCGTTCCGTCGTAAGCCCAGTCGCCGTCGTACTCATTTGTGAACTCGTCGTTCAGATGAATGGACGAGACCATGAGCTCTTCCTCGACCATAGTGTAGTAGGTCTGCCGGTTGCGGTGAATGCCCATGAAATTCAGGACACTGCAGACGGCGGCTACGGCAATCAGGAAGATCGCGACAATCTTTCCGACCAGATGTCCGGTCTTCTGCTTCTTTTCCTTTTCCATCAAAGCACCTCCTAGCAAAAATCACAACTTCAGGAAACTTTACCTCTATTTTACCACTTTGTACAACGAAATACACTAAAACATAGACTTTCCGCCATTTCTGGAAATTTGGGGTCTGACCCCACCAAAGCCAGTGTCTGTGCGGCTTGTAGGAATTATCAACAGTGGGGTCTGACCCCATGTAGAAAATCGGATCAAACCCGCTAGCTGTGCCGGATAGAGGGTTCCTGACCCTATCAACGTCAGCATTCTCGCGGCTTGCAGAGAATTTCGGCGGTGGTTCCTGACCCCCTGACAGCACGGAGTACGCGAGTGAGGCTTGTCCGAGCGAGCCGAGATTATTTCTGTGTTTTGTGCTATTATATTATTTTCCTTATTACAAATATAAAACCCCTCCGCGGACACGGGCTCTGGGACCGGTCGGCCCCGGGGCTTATGCCAAACGGCTTGTTATAGGATCTTTCTCATGGATGTACTTTTTACCGGAAATGTGAATATGCTCTCCCAGGCCTTTTTCGACCGCCTGGGGACGGGGGTCCATGCCGTCATCTATACGAAGGCCAAGGACGTCTCCTGGGAGGGGAAGGCCATCACGGTCTATCCGGGCCACGGGGGCTTCGAGGACCTCAGTAGCGTCTTCGGGGCCTATGAGTTCGAGTCGGTTTTCTACTTCTCGGCCGGCCTCGACGGGGAAGCCGGGCTCGGTCAGGAGGAGGAGGCCGTCTCGGCCGTGCTTTCGCTTTCCGGCCGCCGGCGGGTCCGCCACTTCTACTATGTGACCGGAAACGAGGCCACGGAGGACGAGGCCCAGAGCCTTTCCTTCGGCCGAAGCTACGAAGCGCCCGCCCCGGTCCACACCCTGCGGCAGATGCGGCGGCTGGCCTGCGAGAGCCTCTGCCGGGAGCAGTCGGCCCTTTCTGAGATGCGGGTCGAGATTCTGAAACTTCCCTATATCTACAGCATTACCCGTCCCTGCCGCCTTCGGTCCTGGGCGGCCGAAGCGGACGCGGGGCATCTGAACCTGCCTGCCCCCGAAGAGGCCGAAGCCGACTTTCTCTGCGACGAGGACCTGGGGACACTCATCGCCCGTATGCTGGACGCGCCCATTGACGAGCCCTGCCACACCATGGAGCTTACCGGGGCAAACGTCATGGCCTACGGGGATTTGGTCGGGAGCCTCTCCGCCGGCCTCCGCCACCAGCCTACGGTCACCTACGGCAAGGGCAGCGAAAGCCTGCCTGTAGTCCGGCCCACCGACGAGGTCCGGAAAGAATACTACTGGTTCCCGACCCACATCCTCGCAGACGACCTCGCTGAGATCCGCGAAAGCCTTGCCGCGGAAGGCAAAGAGCAGGAGAAAAGGGTCCGCGACAGGAATAATACAAAGCTCGGCGAGCGGATTCGGATCCTTATAGAGATCATCATCGTTACAATTGTTTCGGAGCTTCTGGACCGGGCCGTGAAGGGGAATGTCCTGTTGCAGTTTCTGGACTTCCGCTTCCTAGGCATCGTCCTGATGGGGACCATGAACGGCTTCTATGCCGGAATCCTCACAGCCCTTACCTCCTGCATTGCCTACCTCACCGAGAGTCTTTCGTATTCCACGGCAGAAGTATTATTCTTCAATATTCAGAACTGGATTCCCTTCGCTTCCTATTTCCTGATCGGGGCGGTCTGCGGCTACACGACCGACCACCGGAAAGAGCAGACCGAAGACGCGAAAGCCGAGTATGCGATTCTGGAGAAAAAGTATACCTTCTTAAACGGCCTGTATAGCGACGTCCTGAAGAGCCGGGAGGCCTTCAGCGAGCAGATCATCGGCTACCGGAACAGTTACGGGCGGATTTATTCTGTTGTACAGAAATTAAACTCCATGCTGCCTGACCGGATTCTCCTCGAGGCCGTCGGGGCCATGGAGGACATCCTGGACAATGACACGATTGCCATCTATACCCTGCAGGCCAACAGCCACTTCGCCCGCCTTGCCATCTGCTCCAAGCGGGAGCAGAAGCGCCTGGCCCGGTCTCTCGACTTCACGGGCCATGAGGAGCTGTACCGGAGCCTCAAAGACAAGAAGCTCTTCATCAATAAGGCCATGAAGGAAGGGGAGCCCTCATATGCCATGCCCCTCTACGACCGGGACAATCTCTGGGGCATGATTGCCGTCGAAGAGGCCCCGGGTCAGATGACCATGGAGTTTTCCAACAAATTCAGTATTGTCACGGACCTGGTCGCTTCCTCCATCGAGCGGGCCATCACCTACGAGCAGGTCAAGGCCGAGTCGGACTATGTCGAGGGCACCCGGATCCTCCGTCCCGAAGTTTTCGCCCAGGTCCTTTCCGCCCGGGAGGAGATGCGCCGCAACCGCCAGGCGGATTTCGTCCTCCTGCATATACTTTCGCAATTCACCGCTTCACCGTGCGAAATATATAAGGGGGAAAATGACACCCCCTCCAATTTGCAAATGCAAAGCGCGGGAGAGGGTGGGGCAGCTGCAAACAGCATAGATACTGCATCTGCAGATTTCATGACCCTCGCAGAGAAGGTGGAGGGCCTGATTCGCAGCAACGATGTCATGGGCCTTAATTCTGAGGGACAGCTCATGGTCATCCTGTCCCAGACCCGGGACAAGGACTTTGACCTGATCGCGTCCCGTTTCGACGACGCCGGACTTTCCTATGAGAAGGTGGCCGAGGGCGGGGCACCCGCGCCGGACGGGACACCTGGGGCAGAGCCTGCACCGGGCGGGGCACCCGCGCAGGCGGGACAGCCTGAGACTGGGACACCTGAGACAGGGGGCCAGGCATGATTGCTTTTGTGATTGCCCTGCTCCTCTGGCTTGTCCCGGCCCTGGTTCTGCAGATCATTCTGGTCCTGCACCATAATAAGCTGAAGATGGCCTCCCCCGCCATTTTGTGGCTTGTCCCGTATGTTGGGGCAGTGCTGACGGGACAGGAGCTCTGGGCCGAGCGGAAGGACCGGGTGTCCCGGGAGATCGGGCTCGAGGGCTTCGACGTGACCGAGGTCCGCTACAAGCACATCGATATCGAAGACCGGTCCAATGAGGACATCACGGTGCCCCTGGAGGAGGCCATTGTCGTGGACGAGTCGCCCGTACGGCGCCGCCTGATCGTCGACGTTTTAAACCGCCACCCCGAGGACAATGTGTCCCTCCTGGAGCGGGCGTCCCGGACTGATGACACGGAAGTGTCCCATTACGCGACCACGGCCATGACCGGCATTCAGTCCGGCTACGAGGCCCGGATTGCGGACCTTGAAAGCGCCTACAAAGAACAGAAGAATTCGGATATCCTGCGGAGTCTTCGGAACGAGCTCATGCACTATATTGACAGCGGCCTGGTCTTCGGGACGGTTCTTCATACTTATGAAGAGAAGCTGGACGGGGTCCTGACGGAGCTTCTCGAGAAATTTCCGGGCCGGCGCCATTACCACCGGGACTGGGTCGAAAACCGGGTCCGCATGGGGAGGCTGGACGGGGTTGTGGAGGAACTGGAAAAGGACCTTAATGAGTGGCCCGACTACATGCCCTTCTATAGAAGCTACGGGGACTACGCCCAGGCCGTCGGAGACAGCCATCTCATGCAGGAAGTCATCAAGCGGGCCGAAAGCAGCAACGCCTACTTCACCCGGGACGACCACGACTGGATCCGCTTCTGGGAAGAGGCGGAAACGCAGATAGGGAGCGGGCCCCAAGAGGGTGAATGATTTGCCGGGTAGATACCGACGTTTGAAAATGGTGTATAGAATTTGCAGGCATGAAGGCGTGGAGAAGTAGATGAAAAAGAACAGAAAAGAAGGCTCCCTCCACGTCGCGAAGGTGCTGGTGCCCATAATTGCAATGGCCGTGCTGTCGGCGGTGGTCCTGATCGAGCGGGGCGGAATCCGGCTCAAGGATAATACGGGCCTGAAGGCCCCGGAAAACCTCGTTTACAGCGGGAAGGTGGTCGAGAACGCCGACACCCTGGTCCTCGTGGACCGGGACAATGACTATTCCATCGGATCCGCCGACGCCATGGAATTCGTGCTCTCCGGTATGAAGGCCAGCTACGTGGAGGCCGACGCAGCCACCTTCGACTACAGCCGCCTGCCCAATTATAAGAAGCTGGTCCTGGCCCTGCCGGACTGGGGGCAGATCGGGCAGAACATGGGAGCCGTCATGCTCTGGGTCACAAACGGCGGCCAGCTCATGAACACGATGACGCCAGACCCGGACGCCGCATTCCTCAGCGCAGCCCATGGCTTCGGCATTATGGACGGAGGGGAAAGCTACTGCGGAATAACGGGCTTTACATTAGTATCGGGGTCCATGATCGGGGCGGAAGAGAAGAGCACATATCACCTCGCGGACAACCCCGAGGACCTGATGACCTCCCTTCTCGTGGCCCTGGAGAGCGACTGCAAAATTTCGGTCACTTCCGAGGACGGGAAGGTGCCCCTCATCTGGGAGAAGGAGAACGGGAAGGGACGGCTCGTCTTCATCAATTTCAACGTCTCGGGCGAGAAATATAACCGCGGTTTCCTGGCCTACGCCTATTCGAAGCTGGGTGACGAGTGCCTGTATCCGGTCATCAACGCCTCGGCCTACTATCTCGACGACTTCCCGTCGCCGGTGCCGGGCGGGGACTCGACCTATATCCAGCGGGACTACGGGCTCGACACCGGAACCTTCTATTCCACCATCTGGTGGCCCCGGGTCATGAAGTGGGAGAAGGATTACGGGATTGTTCATACAGGATTAATAATAGAAGATTATTCAGATGATACAGACGGGCCCTTCCCAGACAACGCTTCCACGAGCCAGTTCGTAAACTACGGGAACATGCTCTTAAATAACGGCGGTGAGCTGGGCTTTCATGGCTATAACCACCAGCCGCTGTGTCTCGAAGGAACCGACGACGCCATGCAGTTCGGGTCCTATAATCTCTGGCCGACAATCGAGGCCATGCAGGCTTCTCTTACCGAGCTCAACTCCTTCTCGGAGCGCCTCTTCCCGGAGAATGAGTTCCGGGTCTATGTCCCGCCCTCCAATATCATTTCCCCGAGCGGAAGAGGGGCCATTCGGGGCGCATTGCCGGAGGTTTCCATCATGGCGTCCTCCTTCCTCGGCTCTTCCGAGGAGCCGGCTTATGTGCAGGAATTCGGCATTGACAAGGACTTCGGCTTCATCGATACGCCGCGAATCACGTCCGGCACCATTATCGACGACTATGCCTTGCTGACGGAGGTCTCGGAGCTCAATTTCCAGTACGTCCAGTCCCATTTCATGCACCCGGACGACACCCTGGACCCGGACCGGGGGGCGGACAAGGGCTGGGAGACGATGGCCGAGTCCTTCGAAAATTATCTCGGTTTCATTAAGGCTTCTGCCCCTTCGATTCGAAATGTTACGGGAAGCCTGATGGGGACGGCCGTGGCGGAATACACGAATCTCACGGTAAAGACGGAGGAAACCACAGACGGCCTTTCCGTTTCCCTCGGGAATTTCGCCGGGGACGCTTCCTTCCTCCTTCGGGTAAACGCGGACGGGGCAAGGGTTCTGGGCAAGGGCTGCGCAGCCACCGAAGTCGGCAATGGCCTCTTCCTCGTGCACGCGACCCAGTCGGAGTTTTATATTAGTATAGAGAAATAATAATGAGAGTCTGCATGATCCTGGAGGGCTCGTACCCCTACGTATTCGGGGGCGTCTCCAGCTGGGCGCACAACTACATAAAGGCCATGCCGGACACGGAGTTCGTCCTCTGGTGCATCGGGGCGAAGGAGGCCGACCGGGGCAAGTTCAAGTATGAGCTGCCGGAGAATGTCGTGGAGGTGCGGGAAGTCTTTCTGGACTCGGCATTGAAGCAGCACCTGCGGCGGAACCCGCGGAATATAAGGCTTTCAGAAGATGAAAATGAGGTTTTAGAGCAGCTCTTCGCCGCAAACAATCCGGATTGGGACGTCCTTTTCGACCTCTTTCAGAAGGGGAAGACGGACCCGGTGAGCCTGCTGATGAGCGGGCGCTTCCTCGACGAGCTGATCGAGGTCTGCCGACGGGAGTACCCCTACGTGGCCTTCACGGACTTTTTCTACAATGTCCGCTCCATGATGCTGCCGGCCATGTACCTGATGACGCAGGCGGTGCCGGAGGCGGACATCTACCACACGGCATCCACGGGCTATGCAGGACTTCTCGGTGCCCTGGCCGCCCATGTGACCGGGAAACCTTTCATCGTGACCGAGCACGGCATCTACTCCCGGGAGCGGGAGGAGGAACTGATCCGGGCCGACTGGGTGCTTCCGGCTTTTCGGGCGCACTGGATCCGCTTCTTCTATTCCCTTTCAGCTATCGCCTATGAGAAGGCGACCAAGGTGACGGCCCTCTTTTCCGGGGCCAACGCGATTCAGGCGGACCTGGGCTGCCCTGTTGAAAAGCTTTCCGTCATCGCCAACGGCATCCACTATGAAAATTTCTGCGATATCGGGCCGAAAGAAGAGAGCGGGACCGTCGACATCGGGGCCGTGGTCCGGATTGCGAAGATCAAGGACGTAAAGACCCTGATCTACGCTTTCGCGGAGGTCAAAGAGGCGGTAAAGAACGCCCGCCTCTGGATCCTCGGGGACGTGGACGACGGCGAATATAATAAGGAATGCCACACTCTCATAGACCAGCTGGGTCTGCCCGACATCACGTTTACCGGGCCCGTGGCCGTGACGGAGTACTTTCCCAAGTTTGACTTCACAGTATTATCAAGCATTTCCGAAGGGCAGCCGCTTTCCGTTCTCGAGTCCTTCGCGGCCGGCCGGGCCGCCGTTACGACGGATGTGGGCTGCTGCCGGGAATTAATAGAAGGCCTGGACGACGGGCTGGGGCCCGCAGGTCTGGTGGTGCCGCCCATGCACCCGCGCCTTTTGGCCGACGCACTCATCCGTCTCTGCGAGGAACCCTGGACGCGGAAGGCCATGGGGGAGAACGGACGTCGGAGAGCAGAAAAGTACTACACGATTGAACGCAGCATGGAGGCCTATCGGGCGCTCTATAATGAGGTCCTGGAGCAATAGGACCGGCGGCGGTAACGGAAATGCTTTATATTAGTATGTTATGGAGCTTTTGGAGTAATCAGTTAAATGGCAGGCATCGGGTTTGAACTGAAGAAAGTATTCAAGAAAAAGGGCCTGCTGGCCACCCTGGCGGCCTACGGCTATGCGGGAATCGTCTGCACGGGCCCGATGATCCTGGGCATTGTCCTGCTTTTGGGCATCCGTCTGCTGGGGGAGCTCTCCGGCACCGGGCGAAGCGACATCGACCTGGTGAACGCCATGGTCACCTACGGCCTGCTGGCTTCACTCCTGTTGACTGACGTATTTTCCCTGGTTACGACGCGGTATATCGCCGATATGCTCTATATGGAAAAGAAGGACCGGGTCCTGCCGTCTTTCTGGGGCAGTGTGTCGGTCCAGCTTGTGATCGGGTGGGCTTTGTACGGGACCTTTCTCTGCTTTGCCGGCATCACGCCCGGGCAGGTCTTCATGAATATCGTCTTCTTTTCGGTCATGGTCGTGGTCTGGATGGAGATGAATTATCTCACGGCCATCAAGGACTATCGGGGGATTCTGGTGACCTTTGCCCTTGCCGTGGGCCTGGCCCTGCTGGTCGGGTGGCTTCTTATTCGTTTCACAAAAATTCCTGCGGTGCCCTGCCTTCTCGGGACGGCCATCATCGCCTATTCGGTCATGGCGGTCCTCTACTTCCGCCTCATGCTCAAATATTTCCCCATGGGAAATGCCAGCAGCATGGGCTTTCTCGAGTGGATGGACAAGTACCCGGCCCTCTGCTTCGTGGGACTTTTCACCGGAATCGGGGTCTTCGGCCACCTTGTCATCATGTGGTTTTCGCCCCTGCAGCACCAGGTGAAGGGCCTCTTCTACGAAGCGCCGGCCTACGACATCCCGGCCCTCATAGCCTTCCTCTCGATTCTAATCACGACCATCAACTTCGTGACGAGTGTGGAAGTGAATTTCTACCCCAAGTACCGGACCTACTTCAGCCTCTTCAACAAGAGCGGCTCTCTCGGCGACATCGAGCAGGCTGGGGAAGAAATGAAGCGGACCCTGACCGAAGAGCTGGCCAACACCTTTATCAAGCAGTTCTTCGTGACCGTCCTCTTCATCGTGCTGGGGACATTGCTTTTGCCCTACCTGCCCCTGGGCTTCACCGAGGACATGCTGGGCATCTTCCGGGTCCTTTGCCTGGGCTACGGCTTCTACGCGATGGGCAACTGCCTCATGCTGATCCAGCTCTATTTTTCGGACAACAAGGGCGCCCTGATCTCGACCGCGGTCTTTGCGGCGGGCAGCGTGGCCGGAACGATAATCGCCATGCGCTTTGGAATTCGAGCCTACGGAGTGGGGTTTGTCGCGGGGAGTGCGGGCTTTACATTAGTATCGCTGATCCTTCTCTACCGCTACCTGGGGACCCTGATGGAGCATGTTCTCGTGGGCCAGCCCATTGTCGCCGTCGAGCGCCGGGGCCTGCTGACCCGCATCGCCGAACGGCGGGAAAAGAAATATCGGGAGAAATTCCCGGTCTGGGAGGGCGAGGCCCCCGATGAAAGCGAGTTTGACGCATGAATAATGTAAAACATAAACTTTTTCAGCCATATGCGCATAGGGCGGACCATTTGGGGTATGCATGCCTTCGCAAAATCATGCACAAAATTTTCAGTGTGTCTTTTTGCCTTGCGTTAGTACTTTCTCTGACCGCCTGCGGGACCAATGATGTGGCGACTTTGCTCGGAGCTGACGACGAAGAGGACTCCGGTGAAACCGAGCACGAGGAAGTGGTATTTGCGGACGACGAAACGCAAGACTTCCACGACAATCTGAACGTCTACGTCGGCGAGGACCCGACTTCGGTCGTCACCTTCTACCTCACGGCTTCTCCCGGCGAGGTGTCAGACAATACCAATCACACCTGGTCGGAAGTAAGCGACCTCCGGGACAGTGACTATGAGCGCATGGGGGTAGGCCGCTACAGCGTGAACTGCCTGCTTCAGGTCGGAGACGAGCAGGGGCCAGTCAGCGGGGAGTTCGGCTACGGCCTTTCTGCCCCCAACGGCACCGTCAGCATTCGCGGCCAGAGCTCGGCCGAGCAGGAGCAGAAGAACTTCAAAATTAAACTCAACAAGAAGGCCGGGACCTGGAACGGGCAGCGGATCATCAATCTCAATAAACACGTGGCCGACGGCAGCCGCTTCCGCAACAAGCTCTGCTTCGACCTTCTGAAGGGGCTGGACCACACGGTGTCCCTGCAGACCCAGTTTGTGCACCTGTATGTCCGGGACCTGACAAGCGGCGGGGACGGGAAGTTTCATGACTACGGCCTCTACACCCAGGTGGAGCAGCCGAATAAGACCTTCCTTCAGGCCCACGGGCTGGACCGGAACGGGCAGCTTTATAAGGTCAACTACTTCGAGTTCTACCGCTATGAGGACGATATCGTCTTAAAGAGCGACGACAAGTACGATAAGTCGAAATTCGAGTCCCATCTGGAAATCAAGGGGGACGATGACCATTCGAAGCTCATCGCCATGCTGACGGATGTAAACGACCTGACCGTGCCGATTCAGACGGTCCTTGACAAGTGGTTCGACGAGGACAATGTCCTGACCTTTCTTGCCTTCAATATATTGATGGGAAATATCGACACCCAGTCGAGAAACTGTCTTTTGTACAGCCCTTTAAACGGCAGTACCTTCTACTTCATCAACTGGGACTGCGACGGGGCCTTCGACGGGCTGGATAAGCAGATTCGGGGTGCCGCCTATGACCCGGCCTGGCAGCGGGGCGTGTCCAATTACTGGGGCAATGTTTTTTTTCAGCGCATGCTGAAGGATGAAAAAATCCGGGAAAAGCTGGATGAAAAGATGACGTCGATGAAACAGTATCTTGATGAGAAGCTGCCGGCCATGATCGATTCCTATGCGGCTGTGGCCCGGCCTTTCGCCTATTCCGAGCCGGACGTGGAGCATGAGCTCTTGACCAGCGACCAGTATGATCAGATGATTGCGGCAGAGAAGAGTGCGGTGGATACCTATTATCAGGCCTATCTCGATTCTCTGCAGAAGCCCATGCCCTTCTTCACCGGAAAGCCGGTCAACAACGGGTCTTCCTGGCATTTTGGCTGGGACACCTCTTATGATTTTCAGGCCCAGAATATTTCCTATACTTTTGCCCTGTCCCAAAAGGCGAGCATGGACGACCCGCTTGTCCGTCAGGAGGGCATCTATACCGGTGAATTTGACTGGCAGGGAACGCTGGCTCCGGGGCAGTACTTCGTCAAAGTGGACGCCGAGGATACGGACGGGAATACCCAGGGGGCTTTCGATACCTATCGGGACAGCGAGGGCGTGACATATCCCGGTGTGCTCACGTTCTTCGTGGATGCGGACGGGACGGTCCGGCTGGATAGTGTCAACTGATTTATGAAAACCCGGAGCCTGAGAAAAACAGGCTCAACCGAACCTTGAAAATTGCAGATATTTTACTTTTCGCGGGCTCTGCC
>ONBT01000038.1 GCA_900316075.1 uncultured Lachnospiraceae bacterium
ACCTCGATATCGATGATCCGGAGCTTTCGAAATACGTCGACGAGGATGAGAAGGAAGAACTGAAAAATCAGCTCGAGCTTCTCGACGGAGCCGGGGCGGAATTTGATCAGGAGGCCGTAAGCGCCGGAAAGCTTTCCCCTGTCTTCTTCGGGTCGGCGCTCTTAAATTTCGGCGTCGAGACGTTTTTACATTATTTTCTTAAAATGACCACGCCTCCGCTGGCAAGGAAAAGCGATGCCGGACTTATTGAGCCCACGAATCCGGACTTCTCCGGCTTCATCTTCAAGATTCAGGCCAATATGAACAAGGCCCACAGGGACCGGATTGCATTTCTGCGGATCGTGTCCGGAAAGTTCGAGTCCGGCATGACTGTCTTTCACGTCCAGGGCGGCAAGGACGTCCGTCTGACCCAGCCCCAGGCCATGATGGCCGAAGAGCGGAAGATCGTGGACACGGCCTACGCCGGCGACATCATCGGCCTCTTCGACCCGGGCATCTACTCCATCGGCGATACGCTGACGAATGCGAAGGACCATTTTAGATTTGAGGGTATCCCGACCTTCGCTCCCGAGCACTTCGCCAGAGTCCGCCAGGTGGACACCATGAAGCGGAAGCAGTTCATCAAGGGTATCAACCAGATTGCCCAGGAAGGCGCCATCCAGATCTTCCAGGAGTACAATACCGGCATGGAGGAGATCATTGTCGGCGTTGTCGGCGTCCTCCAGTTCGACGTGCTGAAGTACAGGCTCGAGCATGAGTACAATGTCGACATTATTCTCGAGAACCTGCCCTACGAGTACATCCGCTGGGTGGAGAATGCGGATGTCGACATGGACGCCCTTTCCGGCACTTCCGACATGAAGAAGGTGAAGGACTTAAAAGACCGCCCGCTCCTGCTCTGGGTGAACGAGTGGTCCATCCGCATGACGGAGGAGCGGAATCCGGGCCTCGAACTGTCCGAATTTGCACAAAATTAATTGAATCAGACCACGCCGCAGGGGTGTGGTCTTTTTTGTATACATTATCCATTTTGCGTGCAATGTAACTTGTGAAGAAATAGGGACTATGATATAAATAGGTTCGGTTTTGGTACACAAAAATTTTGCTTTCCACAAAGACGTGGTTAGAATGTGAGGAAACATGAAGATTACAGCAAAACAGATTACGACGACGGCCGTCCTGCTCGCCATCTGCATCGTCTTCCAGTTCTTCAAGAACCTGTCCGTATTCATCACGGGCCCGATTGTCAACGCCTGCATCCTGCTGGCCGTCGTATCCTGCGGTCCGGTCTGCGGCGTCATTCTTTCGGTCATCACCCCGATCACGGCTTTCCTGATCACCGGGGCTCCCGTCATGAAGATGTTCCCGGTCATTATGCCCCTGATCATGTGCGGCAATGCGATTCTCGCCCTTGTTTTCTGGGCTTTTGACAGAAAGAAGCAGAATAATGTCTTCTTCATCGTGGGCGGCGTCGTAGGCGCTGCGGCAAAGGCTCTTTTCATGGGCCTCACCATCAGCCTCGGAGTTCTTGGCACAGCCACTCTTCCCGAGAAGATGGCTCCCATGCTTCCGAAGCTCCAGTCGACCTACTCGGTCATTCAGCTGGCGACCGCTTTAATCGGCCTTGTCTACGCCTTCATCATCTGGATTCCCCTGAAGAAGGCCTTCTACTCCACCGAGCCCGCAAAGCAGTAAACATTCAGTGCCCGTCTTTCGTATCTATCGGAAGCCGGGCACTTTTGCTATAATAGGGGGGTCAGGTACCACTGTTGATAACTCCGGTCTTCCGTACCGGTACTGGCTGAGAGGGGGACAGTCCCTCTCTTGGCCTTGAAAACAGGGGCTTCGAACCACTTCCACAGAAGGGTTCCTGACCCCATGAAAGGGGGATATTGTATGCTGAAGGATTTTGCTGCACCTGAGATTCCGGAGGGCATAGACCTTTCGGAAAGAATAGCCGAAGAGCAGGAGAAGCTCTTCAAGAATCAGATGGCCATCAAGGAGGCCAACCTCCCGGTCATGGTCATGTTCGAGGGCTGGGGGGCCGCCGGGAAGGGTTCTATCCTCGGCCGGGTCATCAAGGACATCGACCCCCGCTTCTTCCGGGTCACGAATATGTCGAAGATCACGGACGACGACCGCCGCTTCCCCTTCCTCTACCGCTACATGAAGGTCATCCCCGAGGGCGGCAAGTTCGCTTTCTACGACAGCTTCTGGATGGAGGAGGTCACGAACGGCCTTCTGAAAGGGGAACTCACCCCGGACGAGTACCGGTCACGCATCCGTTCCATTAATAATGCAGAGCGCTCCCTGATGGACAATGGCTATCTGGTCCTGAAATTCTTCTTCCAGATATCGAAAAAGGAGCAGAAGCACCGCCTGAAGGCCCTGGACTCTGACGCCGATACCGAGTGGCGGGTGAGTGACAGCGACTGGTACCAGAACGACCACTATGACAAGTTCTATGACGTCTACGACCGCTACCTCGACGACACGAATTCCGGCGGAGCCCCCTGGTGCATCATCGATACGGACGACAAGAAGTGGGCCCTGCTTCAGGTCCTTTCCTTCATCAATTCCGGCATCGACACGGCGCTGAAGAATCACGGCAAGGCGGCTCCCATCCGCCAGAACGTCTTCCAGCTCCTGCCGATTGAGGACCTCAAGGACATCAGGCTCGATAAGACCATCAGTGACGAGGACTACCGCAAGGAACTGAAGAAGCTGCAGAAGAAGCTCCGGGAGCTTCACTACAAGATGTACCGGCGGCGGATTCCGGTCATTATCGCCTACGAGGGCTGGGACGCGGCAGGCAAGGGCGGAAACATCAAGCGGATTGCGGCGGCCCTGGACCCCAGAGGCTTTGTCGTGGAGCCGATTGCCTCACCCGAGCCCCACGAGAAGAACCGCCACTTCCTCTGGCGTTTCTGGACGAGGCTTCCGCGGTCCGGCCATTTCACCATCTTTGACCGGACCTGGTACGGGCGGGTCATGGTGGAGCGGCTCGAAGGCTTCTGCTCCGAAAACGACTGGCAGCGGGCCTACAATGAAATCAACGAGTTCGAGAAGGAACTCACGGACTGGGGTGCCGTCGTTATCAAGTTCTGGGTCCAGATCGACAAGGACACCCAGCTCGAGCGCTTTAATGAGCGAAAAGCCAACCCTGAGAAGCAGTGGAAGATCACGGACGAGGACTGGCGGAACCGGGAGAAATGGGACCTCTACGAAGGGGCCGTCAACGAAATGCTGAAGAAGACGAATACCGCCTTCGCCCCCTGGCACGTTCTCGAGTCCAACGACAAGCACTACGCCCGCATCAAGGCCCTGAAGATCGTCATCAAGGCCTGCGAGAAGGCCATCGAAGAAGCAGACAAAAAATAATTTTATATTCTTAAGGAGGAAATGATGACAGACATCGAGATCGCACAGGCCTGCAAAATGAAGCACATCACGGAGATTGCGGAACTCGCGGGCGTCGACGAAAAGTACCTCGAGCAGTACGGAAACTACAAGGCAAAAGTGGATTACCGCATGCTGAAGGATATGAGCGATAAGCCCGACGGCAAGCTCATTCTCGTGACTGCCATTACCCCTACTCCCGCCGGAGAGGGCAAGACCACGACGTCCGTGGGCCTCGCAGACGGGCTCCGGAAAATTGGGAAGAAGTCGATCGCGGCCCTGCGGGAGCCCTCGCTCGGCCCGGTGTTCGGCATCAAGGGCGGGGCGGCCGGAGGCGGCTATGCCCAGGTCGTTCCCATGGAGGACATCAATCTTCACTTCACCGGCGACTTCTATGCCATCGGCGCGGCGAACAACCTCCTGGCTGCCATGCTCGACAATCACATCCAGCAGGGCAATGCCCTTGGCATTGATCCCAAAAAAATTACCTGGAAGCGGGCGGTCGACATGAACGACCGGCAGCTCCTCACCGTGGCTTCCGAGGTCATGGCGGTTCTCTGCCTTTCCTCCGACATTCCGGACCTGAAGAAGCGGCTGGCTTCCATCGTGGTCGGCTATACCTATGACGGCAAGCCCGTAACCGCCCATGACCTCAAGGCCGAAGGCGCCATGGCCGCCCTCCTGAAGGACGCCCTGAAGCCCAACCTGGTCCAGACTCTCGAAGGCACGCCGGCCTTCATCCACGGGGGACCTTTCGCAAACATCGCTCACGGCTGCAACTCCATCACCGCGACCCGCATGGCTTTAAAGCTTGGCGAATACGCGGTCACCGAGGCCGGCTTTGCTGCGGACCTGGGCGCCGAGAAGTTCCTCGACATCAAGTGCCGGATTGCGGGCCTCCATCCCGATGCCGTCGTCATGGTGGCGACGGTCCGGGCCCTCAAGTATCACGGGGGCGTGGCGAAGGAGAACCTCAATGAAGAGAATCTCGAGGCACTTGAAAAGGGCCTTCCCAACCTCCTTCAGCACGTGGGCAATATCAAAAATGTATACCATCTTCCCTGCGTCGTCGCCATCAACGCCTTCCCGACGGATACGAAGGCGGAATTGGATCTCGTGCAGAAGAAGTGCAATGAGCTCGGTGTGAACGCGGTTCTCTCCGAAGTCTGGGCCAAAGGCGGAGAGGGCGGAAAGGCCCTGGCTGAAGAGGTCGTCCGCCTCTGCGAGGAGCCCAATGACTTCACCTTCTCCTATGAGCTGGAGCAGCCGATTGAGGACAAAATCAACGACATCGCGACGAAAATTTATCACGCCGACGGGGTCGACTTCACGACGAACGCGAAGAAGCAGATTGCCGAAATCGAGGCCAATGGCTACCGGGACCTGCCGGTCTGCATGGCAAAGACCCAGTACTCCTTCTCCGACGACCCGTCTCTGAAAGGCGCGCCCAAGGGCTTCCGCATTACGGTTCGAAACGTGAAAGTCAATGCCGGCGCCGGCTTCATCGTGGCCCTGACCGGCGATATCATGACCATGCCCGGCCTGCCCAAGGTTCCGGCGGCCGAGAAGATTGACGTCGATGAGAACGGGGTCATTTCCGGCCTCTTCTGATTGCATCATGAGAATAATGTAGAACACGCAGTGCGTACTGAACTTTTGGAGGGACGGTTTGCCTGAAAAACTGACAGACTTGAGTGTAAGCGCTTTCACGGAGCGCCTTGCGGGGAAGTATTCCGTGCCGGGCGGCGGCGGAGCCGCCGCCCTGACCGGGGCCCAGGGCGTGGCCCTCATCCTGATGGCGGGCCAGTTCACCCTGGGAAAGAAGAAGTACGCTGAGTACGAAGACGACATCCGGGGCATGCTTTCGGAAGGCGGCTGGCTCTATCATGAGCTTCTGTCCCTGGTGGATGCGGATGCCGCCGCTTTCGAGCCCCTCTCCAAGGCCTATGCAATTCCGAAGGAAGATCCGAATCGGGAGCAGATTCTGGAAGAGGCCACGAAAGGGGCAATTGCCGTTCCCTCCCGCATCCTGAGCGCCCTATCTTCCGCCGTTCCCATGGCGGAAGAAATGCTTACGAAGTGCTCAATCCTCATGATTTCCGATGTGGGCTGCGGGGCAGACATTCTGGCCTCTGCCCTGAGAGCTGCCGCCCTGAACGTGTTCGTCAACACAAGGACCCTCAAAGACCGGGCTTTCGCAGCTGAGACAGAAAGCCAAGTCGATTCCATCCTGGCCGAATATGTGCCCAGGGCGGAAGCGGTGGCGGAGGAAGTTCAGAAGAAACTGCGGGAGAAAAAGTGATTTGAAAGGGGCCGGCGCTTCGCGCCGGCCCCTTATTGAGGAAATGACATGGCAGAAGTTTTGAAAGGCGCTCCCTGCGCAAAAGCCCTCACAGAGGATTTGGCGCAGCGGACAAATGCCCTGAAAGAAAAGGGAGTCACCCCCACCCTGGCCCTTCTTAGAGTCGGGGAGCGGGGGGACGACATCGCCTATGAAAATGCGGCTGTAAAGCGCTGTGAAAAGGTCGGAATTGAAGTGAAGAAGTTTCTTCTTCCGGCAGACGCAAAGAAGGAAGAAATCCTCTCGGCCATCCGCACAATAAATATAGACGAGAGTATCCACGGCTGCCTCATGTTCCGCCCCCTTGCGGACAAGGATATTGAAAGTGCGGCGGCCCGCCTCCTCCTTCCGGAAAAGGATGTGGACTGCATGACGGCCGGTTCCCTGGCAACCGTCTTCTCCGGCGGCGGGGCCGGCTACCCGCCCTGTACGGCGGAAGCTGTGGTGCGGCTGCTGAAGTATTATGATGTGCCTCTGGCCGGCCGGAAGGTTACTGTAGCGGGCAGGAGTCTCGTGATCGGAAAGCCGGTGTCCATGCTGCTTCTGGCGGAAAACGCCACGGTAACCATTTGCCACAGTAGGACAGCTGACCTTGCCGCCGAGTGCCGGAACGCGGACATTGTCGTGGCGGCCATCGGAAAGGCGAAGCTTCTTTCGAAGGATTTTTTCAAGAAAGGCCAGATCGTCGTCGATGTGGGCATCAATGTGGATTCCGAGGGCAATATGTGCGGGGACTGCGACTTCGACGCCGCAGAAACAATTGTATCCGCGATAACCCCTGTTCCCGGCGGGGTCGGAAGCGTGACTACAGCTGTTCTCTGCGGGCACGTGGTGGAAGCAGCGGAGAAAGCTTCTGCCCGCCTTTGAAAACGGTATACATTTTGCAGGACAGGCACAGGTCGGACACGATACAAAGGTACCCGGCCTGCTTTTTGGGAAAGGGACAACATTGACTTACGAAGAAGCGGTATCCTACATAGAAACCCAGGGGTGGTCGAAAACCCGGCTCGGCCTGGGACGGACGAGAGAGCTCCTTACAAGGCTCGGCAGTCCGCAGCGGGACCTCAAATTCATCCACGTGGCCGGGTCCAACGGCAAGGGGTCCTGCTGCGCCATGACGGCAAGTGTCCTGCAGGCGGCAGGCTTCCGGACGGGCCTTTACATTTCCCCGCATCTTACTGACTTCTGCGAGCGCATGAGTGTGAACGGGCTTTACATTAGTCATGACGAACTTGCGGAGTATACGGCCCGCGTGGCCTCTGAAGCGGACGCCATGGCCGACCACCCCTCCCAGTTCGAAATTTCGACGGCGATTGCCATGCTCTATTTCAGAGCGAAACAGTGCGACATCGTCGTTCTCGAGGTCGGCATGGGCGGGCGGCTCGACTCGACGAACGTCATCGACGCGCCCGAAGTGGCGGTTATCATGAACATCGGCCTCGAGCACACGGAATTTCTCGGGAAGACCCTGCCCGAAATCGCGGCCCAGAAGGCCGGCATCATCAAGCCTGGCACAAGTGTCGTATCCTACGGGAATGTGCCCGAAGTCATGCAGGTCCTGGAGGACACGTGTCATGAGAATAATGTAAACCTCCGGGTCGCCGACTTCTCCGCCCTTAGAGCAGCAGCCGGGAAAGGGGTATTTCCCGAAACCGCGTCTGATTTGCCTGTCCATAAGGCGGCTGTCCCTGATGAACTCTTGGCTTCCTTTGTCGGCCAGACTTTTCTCTATAAAGGCAGGAAATACTTCATCCCCCTGGCCGGGGCCCACCAGGCCAGAAACGCTGCTGTAGTACTGGAAATCGCAGAAGCACTGCGGGAGCGGGGCTGGAATCTTTCGGAAGAGGCGGTGAGACAGGGCCTTGCAAAAGCCTCCTGGCCGGCCCGGGGGGAACTCCTTTCGGAAGAGCCATTCTTTCTTCTGGACGGGGGGCATAATCCCCAGTGCGCCGGCGTCCTTTCGGAAATGCTGCAGGAGTATCTGCCGCATGAGCGTGTGGTCTTCTTGATCGGCCTTCTCCGGGACAAGGACCGGAAGGCCATATATGACATCATTTTTCCGTTTGCGGCTTCCTTTGTCTGCCTGACGCCGGACAGCGACCGGGCCATGCCGGCTGAGGAGCTGGCGGAAGAAATCCGAAGGGAGACCGGAAAAGAAGCTATTGCCTGCCCGGATATCCCTTCGGGAATTCAGACGGCCCTTGAGACCGGAGGCAAGGTCGTGGCCTTCGGCTCCCTCTATATGGCCGGCTTCATCCGAAACGCCTTTCCGGCGGCTCTGAAACGCTTCCTCCGGAAGCGCTGCCTCGCCGCCCGCCGTGCCCTGACGCCGGAGCAGCGGGCTGAAAAGAGCCACACCATCTGCGAGAAGTTGAAGGCACTTTCGGAGGTGCAGCAATCCACCTGCATTTTCTCCTATCTGGCGGCTCCGGACGAAGTGGATCTTCGGGAATTCAACGCCTGGGCGGTTTCTGCGGGCAAGAAGGTCTGCTATCCGGTTTCTTCCCCCTCCGGGACCATGGACGCCTATATACCTGAGAATCCGGAAGCCATCGAGCAGGGCCCCTTTGGCATTTGGGCTCCGATTGTTGAAAAATCCCAGAAGGTTTCTCCTGAGGAAATCGAACTGATTATCGCCCCCTGTGTCGGCTTCGACGCCGCGGGGAACCGCCTGGGACACGGGGCCGGCTACTACGACCGCTACCTGAAGCAGGCAGCAGGCGCTCAAACTGTCCTCGTCGCCTTCGAGGCCCAGCGCCTGCCGAAATGCCCGGTGGATTCAAATGATGTGGCTGTTCAAAAGATTGTTACGGAAAAATAAAAAATGGGGCTGTGAAAAGGCATGAAGCGTCATCCAGAAATGTGTTTCTTCCTGTTGAAATATGCCGGCCAGAGGAAGCAGTCCGCGAGAATCCAGGCTATGGGACTTGCCAGGCAGGCCCCGGTGTAGCCGATGGCGGGGACCAGGAGGAAGGCCGCGGCCGTCCGCCCGATCATCTCCATGACGCCGGAGAGGATGGCGATGCCGGGAAAGCCCATGCCCTGAATCATGAAGCGGACGCAGTTGACGAAGACCAGGGGCGTGAAGAAGATGCAGTTGATGACGAGGAACTGCTTTCCCAGGGCCAGAAGCTCCGCCCGGTTTTCAGCTCCTGCGTCAATGAAGAAGCCGGTCAGGGTATCGCCCAGGAATATTACGAGGACCAGGGCGAAGGCGCTGTAGACGATTCCGAGAAGGCAGGCGGTCCAGAGGCCAGGCGTCAGCCGCTCTTTCTTTCCCGCACCCACGTTCTGTCCCCCGTAGGTCGCCATCGTGGAGCCAAGGGCGTCAAACGGACATTCGAGAAACATCAGGACCCGCCCGGCGGCCGTATTGGCGGCGACATAGAGGGAACCCAGGGAATTCACCGCAGTCTGCAGGATGACGGAGCCTATGGCTGTGATGGAGTACTGAAGGCCCATGGGGACGCCCATTTTTATTAGTAATGAAATATACTGCCTGTCGGGCCTTCCCTCTCCCGGCTGAATGCCCAGAATGGGGACTTTTCGCCGGATATAGAGGACGCAAAGCACGCCGGAAATAGCCTGGGAGAGGTCGGTCGCGAGCGCTGCTCCGGCCACGCCCATCTTGCAGGGAATGATGAATACGAGGTCGAGGACGATATTGATGACGGAAGCCACGATCAGGAAGAAGACCGGGGCCTTCGAGTCCCCGAGGGCCCGGATGGCGGCAGATGTGAGGTTATATAGAAAGACCGCCGGGATGCCCAGGAATATGATCAGTATATAGGTATAGGCGTAGCCGAAAATGTCCGAAGGCGTCTTCATCCAGGTCAGAATCTGCCCCGTGAGCAGGGAGACGGCGGTCGTCATGACGGCAGCGAAGAGGACGGCCAGAAGGATGCTGTTTGCGTAGAAGCGGCGCATGGCGCAGTAATCCCCGGCCCCGAAACGCTGGGAAATCGGGATGGCAAAGCCGTTGCAGACCCCCATGACGAAGCCGATGACCATGAAGTTGATGGCCCCGGTGGAGCCGACGCCGGCCAGGGGCTCGACGCCGAGAAAACGGCCCACAATCAGCGTGTCGACGAGTCCGTAGAACTGCTGGAAGAGCATGCCTCCGAGCAGGGGCAGGGCAAAGCCCAGAATCAGGGACAGAGGGGTTCCCGTTGTCAGGTCTTTGACTGCAGATTTTGAATTTTTATTACTAATATTTTCTGCCATGAGCGTATTTCCCGGATGACTTGCCGCCCGGCCTCACAAACAGTATATTTGCGGCCGGGAGACAATGTAAAACATTCTTAACATTTTCATTGACTTTGCTGAAAAGCTCACCTATAATACCTTATGGCAGATGAGAATTCCATTGGCATATCCGACGATTCTTCCGGCGGCAGCTGGTCCGATGAGCGTATTTTTTACTGCGCACGCTGCTTCGCCTGATTTCCTTCCCTTTTTGTTTTTCGAAAAGATTTTTGAATTTTCTTATTGACAAGAGGAGAGAAGAGGTTTACTATACTGATTGTTCCGAACAATAGTTCGAAGTGAAAGGAGCCGGTTCATGGCAGCTACGATTGACAGAGATGAGAAACTGAAGGCGCTGGATGCAGCGATTTCCCAGATAGAGAAGCAGTACGGGCAGGGGTCCGTCATGAAGCTCGGGGACGAGAGTTCCCATATGAAGGTGGAGACTTCCCCTACGGGCTCCATCAGCCTGGACATTGCCCTGGGGCAGGGCGGTCTGCCCAAGGGACGGATCATCGAGATTTACGGACCTGAGTCCTCAGGAAAGACCACCGTTGCACTGCATGCGGTAGCCGAAGTACAGAAGCGGGGCGGCATTGCGGGCTTCATCGACGCCGAGCATGCTCTGGATCCCGTATATGCGAAGCATATCGGTGTCGATATTGACAATCTTTACATTTCCCAGCCGGACAACGGCGAGCAGGCCCTTGAGATTGCAGAGACCATGGTCCGGTCCGGGGCAGTGGATATCATCATCATTGACTCCGTCGCGGCCCTGGTTCCCAAGGCCGAGATTGACGGGGAGATGGGAGATGTGCAGGTCGGTCTGCAGGCCCGGCTGATGTCCAAGGCCCTGCGGAAGCTTACGGCCGTCATTTCGAAGTCGAACTGCATCGTCATCTTCATCAATCAGCTCCGTGAGAAGGTCGGCGTCATGTTCGGAAATCCCGAGACCACGACAGGCGGCCGGGCCCTGAAGTTCTATTCCTCCGTCCGTCTCGATGTCCGCCGGATCGAGTCCATCAAGTCCCAGGGTGAAGTCATCGGAAACCGGACGCGAATCAAAGTCGTGAAGAACAAGATTGCTCCCCCCTTCAAGGAAGCCGAGTTCGATATTATGTTCGGAAAGGGTATTTCCCGGGAGGGCGATATTCTCGATGTTGCGACGAATCTCGACCTTATACAGAAGTCCGGCGCCTGGTTCGCTTACAACGGCGAGAAGATCGGCCAGGGCAGGGAGAATGCCAAGCAGTACCTTGTGGAGCATCCGGACCTCATGATGACCCTGGACAGCCAGATCCGGGACCACTATGGCCTGCCCCAGGACCCGGCCATGGCAGCTGCTGCGAAGGATTCCGGCAAGGAAAAGGCCGCTGCGAAGGGCAAGACCGATGCCAAGGCCGAGCCTGTTGAAGAGAAGAAGTGACGGAAAGAGACATTCCGTTTGAATTTGTCAGGTGAGCTGCATGGAAATTCTTTCTGTGGAACCTTCCGGCAAGAGTGGAAAAACCAGAGTCGTTTTCGGAAACGGAACGACTCTGTTTCTCTATAAGTCAGAAGTGAAGAAATACGATTTGAAGCAGGGGAAGATTGAAGACTCTGTTTATGACAGCCTCATCGAGGACACCATCCGCCCCCGCTGCCGGACCCGGGCCCTGCATCTGATTTCGAAAATGGACCGGACCGAAGCCGATGTGCGGCAGAAGCTGAGGGAAGGCGGCTATCCCGAGGACATCATCGACGATACGATGGCCTTCATGGAGGAGTACCATTATGTCGACGACCTCGAGTACGCCAAGGCCTACTTCCGGACCTACGGTGAGTCGAAATCTCTGAAGGTCATCGCTGCGAAGCTCATGGAGAAGGGCCTTTCGAAAGAGATCATCCGGGAGGCCGGAGCCGAGGCCTATACGGGGTCGGAAGAGGAACTGATCCGCCGCCTCCTCGAAAAGCGCCACTACGACCCGGAAACAGCTGACCGGAAGGAGCGGGAGAAGACGGCCCGCTATCTCATGGGGAAGGGCTTTTCCTACGACAAGTTTTCGGATTTGCTGTGAGCAGGCCGTGAATGCCTATACGCTGTATTTATTTGGCTTGAATTTGCTTCTGCGTGATACTTTCCCGTGTATCTGTATCTCTGCACCCTTTGCGTATATTTTTCACACTTTACTCACACAAAGCATTGCTTTTTCCTCCTCAAAAAGGTACAATTCTTTTTGTTGTAATTATGACTGTTTTACGATTTTTCATATATTACAATAGGATTCATACAATTGAATAGAGGAGGTGCTCCTGTGCCAGGAATCATTATCGCCATCGTGGTGACTGTGGTGATAGCTGTTCCGGTCACTCTTGCCGTTTCGAATTCCATCCGGGCGAAAGAGGATGAGAAGAAGAAAGACACAGCTCAAGAGCAGGCCCGCCAGATCATCGACAAGGCAGTGAAAGAGGCTGAGTCGAAGAAGCGGGAGGCTACCCTTGAGATCAAGGAAGAGTCGATCAAAGCGAAGAATGATCTCGACAAAGAGATCAGCGAGCGCAGGGCGGAAGTCTCCAAATCCGAAAACAGAGTCGCGCAGAAGGAAGAGAATCTCGACAAGAAGCTCGACGCCGTGGAACGGAAGGAGCAGGGACTTGCCGCACGCGAAGGACAGCTGAAGAAGCAGAAAGCCGAAGTTGACGAGCTCAGCAAGCAGCGTGTACAGGAACTGGAACGAATTTCCGGTTTGACCTCCGAACAGGCAAAGGATTTCTTACTCAAGACCGTTGAAGAAGATGCCAAGCAGGATTCCGCGAAGATTATCAAGGAGTCTATTGCAAGGGCGAAGGAAGAGGCGGACAAGAAGGCCAAGGACATCGTGGTATCGGCAATTCAGAGATGTGCTGCCGACCATGTGGCAGAATCCACGATTTCCGTGGTTCAGCTGCCCAGCGATGACATGAAGGGCCGGATTATCGGTCGAGAGGGCCGCAATATCCGCACCCTCGAGAACCTCACCGGTGTGGAGCTCATCATTGACGATACACCGGAAGCCGTCGTCCTTTCCGCCTTCGATCCCGTGAGAAGAGAAGTGGCCCGGGTGGCCCTTGAGAAGCTCATCGTGGATGGCCGGATTCATCCGGCCCGCATCGAAGAGATGGTCGAAAAAGCAAAACGGGAAGTAGACAATTCCATCCGTGAGGCCGGTGAAGCCGCCACCCTTGAGGTAGGCGTGCAGGGCCTTGATCCGGAAGAGGTGAAACTTCTGGGTCGGATGAAGTACCGGACTTCCTATGGGCAGAACGCCCTCAAGCATTCTATGGAAGTGGCCTGGCTGTCCGGCCTTCTCGCAGGAGAGGTTGGAGAGAATGTCCGCGTGGCAAAGCGCGCAGGGCTGCTTCATGATATCGGAAAAGCTGTGGATCACGAGCGGGAGGGTTCCCACGTCCAGCTCGGTGTGGAGATCTGCAAGAAGTACAAGGAAAATCCCGTCATTGTCAATGCGGTAGCCGCCCACCATGGTGACACGGACCCCGAGTCCCTGATTGCCGTTCTGGTGCAGGCAGCAGATACCATCAGTGCTGCCCGGCCCGGTGCCCGCAGAGAGACGCTGGATGCCTATACCCAGAGACTTTCCCAGCTTGAAGAGATTACAAATGAATTCAAAGGTGTTGAGAAATCCTATGCCATTCAGGCAGGCCGCGAGGTTCGTGTCATGGTAGTTCCTGAGCAGGTTTCTGATGCCGATATGGTGATCCTCGCCAGAGATATCTCGAAGAGAATCGAAGACGAGCTCCAGTATCCGGGTCAGATCAAGGTCAATGTGATCAGAGAATCCAGAGTCACGGATTACGCAAAATAAGCTGAGCAAATCATGTGCTCCGCAGATGGTCATTCATCTGCGGAGCATTTTTTCTATAGCTCCTGGGCTGTCACAAGCGCGTAGCGCGCAGCCAGAGCCTAGTCGAGTCGGATTATTTCTTGGAGAAAATTACTATGGAACACGTAGAAAGAATCAGCCGCACTCTGGTGCGGAAGGGCTCAATCCTGGACATTTATGACGACGAGGTGAAGCTGCCGGACGGCAGTATAGAGCACTGGGACTTTGTGGCCCATCGAAAGGGGGCGGCAGCCGTCGTGGCCGTCCTCCCCGACGGGCGGATTCTTCTGGTGCGTCAGTACCGGCCGGCCCTGGACCGCTATACATGGGAACTGCCGGCAGGCTGCCGGGATTCGGTAGGGGAGGATACCCGCATCACGGCCATCCGGGAGCTTCGGGAGGAGACCGGCTGCGAGTCCGATGAGGTGACGAAGCTCCTCTCTCTGAAGACGACTGTGGCCTTTTGTAACGAACTGGTGGACGTCTATCTGGCAAGGAATATCCGGAAAGTCGGAGACCAGGACCTGGACCCGGCCGAGTCCATCAGTCTGAAGGCCTTCGAACCCGAAGAACTGAAGCAGATGATTTTTGACTTCACCATACAGGATGGAAAAACGGTGGCGGGCATCCTTGCGTATTTGACCGCATCGAGCGGCAAGTGATACAATCAACGAAAATCCTGAAAGGATATTTTTGCTCATGAGCGTATATTTAATTGACTATGAAAATGTGAATTTCACCGGTCTGGAAGGGGTCGGGAATCTGACTCCCGCGGACGAGGTCATACTCTTCTACAGCAATGCAGCTTCGACGATTCCGATGAATCTCCACATCGATGTTCAGAAGTCCGGGGCCCGGATGCAGTACATCCGAATTGAGCGGACGGGGAAGAACTATCTGGACTTTCAGCTGGCGGCCCTTTCCGGCTACCTGGTCGGCACGACGGACCAGACGGACTTCGTCGTAATCAGCCGGGACACGGGCTTCGATTCCGTCCTTGACCTCTGGAACAAGCAGGACTTCGTCGGCCGGACTCTGACCTTCCGCCGGCAGGATTCCATCGGGGGGAATATCCCCGTAAAGCCCCGGAAGAAGCGGGCGAAGAAAACTGCTTCCAAAACAGCAGAGAAGGGCCAGCAGCCAGCAGGAAAAGCGGCAGAGAAGAATCAGCAGGCAGCTGCTGCAAAGACGGTAGAAAAGAGCCGGCAGGCAGCGGACAAAAAAGCTCAGGAAGCCGCGGCCGCAGAGAAGCAGACTGAAAAAGCAGGCAAAAACACCGGCCGGAAAAAGTCCTCTGCAAAGAAGACAGGAACTGCTCAGAAGATGGCAGAGACTCCAGCAAAGAACGGTAAGAAAGCAGAGAAAACCGTGCCCGCAGCAGTTCAGGTAGCGCCTCAGAATGACAAGCGTGAGCCCCTTTCCAATACCGAGAAGAAGGATATTCGGACGGCCGTGAAGGAACTGAAACTCAAGCCGACGGATTATACGAAGATTTACCGGACATTTGAAAAGGTCCGGGACAAGCAGACCTACAACAATACCCTGGTGAAGGTCTTCAAAAATCAGGAGCTGGGAAATAGGATTTATAAGGCTACCCTCCCGGTGTTTACCGGGCGGAATGCTTGAAATTCAGCGGATTGCCGATCGTCACTTCTGATTTCGAATTCGGAGTTTTATGAAGGAAGAGAAGGTAAAGAAGAAAAAGGGCAGGAAGGCCCTCATTATTATTCTCATACTGGCTGCTGCTTTTGCGGCAGCCCTCTTTTTCATGCTCCGGAACCGGAAGACGGATGAGAGCACGTCCTATGACACGGCGAAGGTGACCCGGCGGACCGTGGTCAAAAGCGTTGCGGCCAACGGGACCTTTGTTTCTACAGAGAGCCACGAGGTGACGGCCTCCGGCATGCTGGCCCAGAAGATTCAGTCGGTAGCCGTGGAGCCCGGGGACCGGGTCAGTGCGGGAGATACCATCTGTACCTTCGATACCTCCGGACTTTCCGAGCAGAAGGAGGACCTCAATGCTCAGATTGCCCAGGCCGAGAAGAACAAGGCGGACCGGCAGGCTCAGGCGGCAGCGGATGCAGCCAAGAGCGAAGCGGACAGGAAGGCGGACCTCATTTCCGCACAAAAATCTCTGAGCGAGGCCCAGACGGCCCTAGACCAGGCAAAGACGGATGAAGCCCAGGCTCAGAGCCAGTATGACAGTTATCTGAACGGGGGCGGCAGCGAAGACGATGCGGCTGCCACGGTCATTTCTGCGGTTCTTGCCGGACGGAAGGCGGCGGTTACGGCTGCCCAGGCAACGGTGGATGCCCTGAACGAGCGGATTTCCTCCCTGCAGGAGCCGGTCTCTTCTTCGAATGCCCTTCTGGACACTTACTATGCTACGATGGACACGATGATCAAGACCCTGCAGGATTCTGTGGCGGCTATAGATGCCCGGATCGCAGCGGCTACAGTTACGGCCCCGGCCGCCGGCCTCGTGACGGAGGTTTCCGCAAAGGCCGGAGAGACCTATACGGGCGGTACCCTGGCTCTGGTCGAGCTCGATTCTTCTCTTATGGTGGAGGCCGAAGTCGGAGAATATGATATTCCGGATGTGGCAGTCGGCATGCGGGCGGTCATCAAGACAGAGGCGACGAGGGACGAGGAACTTTCCGGGAGTGTCACTTATGTGGCTCCCAAACCGGAAAGCGGAAATACAAGCGGGCTTTCCGGCCTGACCGGTCTGCTTTCCGGCTCCAGTTCCATGGACATGTCTTCCCTGACGGGGGGCTCTACAGGGGCCCAGTATCCGGTCCGGATTTCCATTGACAGCACGAACGACCGCCTGCGTCTGGGCATGAATGCCCGGGTTTCCATTGTGACTGAGGAGGCAGAGGACGTGCTGACGGTTCCCTATGATGCAGTGCAGGAGGACGGGGATGGGATTACTATCGTCGAAGTCCCGGTACGGACCACGGACAAGCACGGGGAGGAAACGATTTCCGCGAAAAAAGTCTCTGTCACGAAGGGACTCGAAGGCACCTATTATATTGAACTTACGTCGGACACCCTGAAGGAAGGGGACGAGGTGATCGTACCCCAAAGCGATGCGGGCGACAGCGTAGACGATATACTGAACATCATGGGCTCCGGGGCCGGATTGTAAGGCTCCGGAAGGACTTCCTGTTTTACATTATTCTGATGAAGCAGTCCGGGAAGGGCATTTCGGACGAAAAGAAGGGCAGTGCATATAGTGGACAATATAATGCTTGCACTCACAAGCCTGAAATCCAACAAGATGCGCTCCTTTCTGACCATGCTGGGCATCATCATCGGCATTGCGGCCGTCATTGCCATCCTCACGGTCGGCAATTCCGTTACGGCGAATGTTTCGGAAATGATGCGGGGCTTCGGGGCGAACGATATCTTTGTCATGGTTGTGGACAGGGACACAGACGACGACCTTTCCGCTTTCGATATCGAGCATCTGACGGTTGACGGCCTGAAATTCGGCAGCCTGTCCTCCTCCTCGGAAAAATCGGATGACGACTACATCACGACCGATATGATCCGGGAGCTTTGCAGTGCGGTTCCCGATATCTACGCTGTCAACCTGAGCCATACGGTAGGGAGCGGAACCGTGACGCGGGAGGGCCTTTCTTCCAAGGCATCCGTCACCGGCGTCACTGCCGGCTTTTTCCTTACAAATTCCATCGATATTGAGGCGGGATCCTTCTTCTCTCAGGCGGATTTTGCGGATGCGCGAAAGACATGTCTTCTCGATGTATCCACTGCGGAGGACCTCTTCGGCAGCTCTGCGGAGGCGGTCGGGAAGGATGTTGAAGTAAGCGGGGACTTCGGCAGTGCCACACTGACCGTTGCCGGCGTTTTCAAGCGGCAGGTACAGAGCGGAATGATGATGACGGGTTTTATGTCCTCGATGCTCTATCTTCCTCTGAATACTTCCCGGGCCATTGACAACAGCGACGGCAACTACACCTATATCGAGATTTCGACGCGGACCGGCGTCAACCCCGACGACCTGAAGGCAGAGATCCGGACCTTCTTCGCCCCCTATTTTTCCGGGAATGAAAAGTACCGGGTGGCTGTTTTCACTCTGGAAAGCCTGCTGGCAATGTTCTACAAGATGATGAACATGATCACGATGGCCATTTCCATCATCGCCGGTATCGCTCTCCTGGTGGGCGGAATCGGGGTCATGAACATCATGCTGGTGTCCGTGACGGAGCGGACGAGGGAAATCGGGACCCGGAAGGCTCTTGGAGCCCAGAATTCCGCCATTCGCCAGCAGTTTATCGTCGAAGCTCTGATTATCTGCCTCATCGGCGGGATGATCGGAGTCATACTCGGCATTGCGCTGGGAACAGTGGTGACCAACGCTCTCGGCTATCCGGCGTCGCCTTCCATAGGTGGAATCGTTCTGTCACTCGGGGTATCGACGGGTATAGGCCTTTTCTTCGGCTATATTCCTGCCGACAAGGCTGCAAAGCTGAATCCCATCGATGCCCTTCGTTATGAATAATGTAAAACAGGAACCCTGTACGGATTTTTCGCCTTGCACCGGCATTTTTATTTGAGGAAATTCCATGATTGACGGAAAAACGCGTCTTATCTGCCTTCTCGGACATCCAGTGGCCCATTCCCTGTCTCCGGCCATGCACAATGCGGCCTTTGAAAAGCTGGGCCTTCCCTATGCCTATCTGGCCTTCGATATCGTGCCGGAGAATCTTCCGGCGGCCGTGAATGTCCTGAAGACCCTGCATTTCCGCGGGGCGAATCTGACCATGCCCTTGAAAACCGACGTCCTGTCCCTCTGCGATGAACGGTCTCTGGTCTCTGAACTGTGCGGTTCTGTCAATACCCTTCTCTGCCGGGACGACGGCAGTCTTTTCGGAACGACGACCGACGGAGTCGGACTGACAAGCAGCCTTTCGTATCAGGGAGTGTCCTATAAAGGAAAGCAGGTGACTTTGCTCGGGGCCGGCGGAGCAGCCACGGCTATTGCGGCCCAGCTGGCCGTCGACGGGGCAGGCTCCATCGAGATTTTTCAGCGGAAGTCGAAGACATTTGAAAGAGCATTGGAACTTTCAGAAAAAATCAATGCCAATACGGCCTGCCGGGTCCGTGTCATTGACCAGGCGGACGCCGATGCCATGAAGGAGTCCCTGAAAAAGAGCACAGTCCTCATCAATGCAACGAATGTGGGGATGGGGGCGGATACCTCCTCCTTAGTGCCGGAAGAATTTTTACTGCCGGGACTCTTCGTTTATGATATTATTTATGAGCCTGCGGAGACGACCCTGCTTAGATCAGCCCGGAAGAAAGGTCTTCGGACCAGCAACGGAGCAGACATGCTCCTTTACCAGGGGGCGGCCTCTTTTCAATGTTGGACCGGGCATGAAATGCCGGTGGAGTACATTCGGGAGAAGGTTTTCAGCCGGGGGTCCTAAGTCAGGCTGACTCTGTATACCTATTGATTCTGTGAAACAAAAACGGACATTTTTGTCCGTGAGGAGAGAAAGAAGATGAGCTTCAAGTATATCCGTCCCATGCCGACGCCGGAAGAAGTGGCAAAGGAGCTTCCCCTGACGAAAGAGGAGAAGGCCCTGAAGGCGAAGAGGGACCGGGAGGTGGCCAATATCATCACTGGGGCGGACGACCGCTTCCTTGTCATCATCGGCCCCTGCAGCGCGGACAATGAGGACGCCGTTCTTGAATATATCAGCCGCCTGGCTGTCGTGGCGGAGAAGGTGAAGGACCGGGTCCTGATCGTACCCCGGATTTATACGAACAAACCCCGGACCACGGGCGAAGGCTATAAGGGCATTGCCTCTCAGCCTGACCCCACGAAGGCTCCGGACATGGTGGAAGGTCTCATGGCCATGCGCCATATGCATATCCGCTCCATCAAGGAGACCGGTCTTACGGCGGCTGACGAGATGCTCTATCCCGGCAACTGGCCTTATGTGGAAGACCTGCTTTCCTATGTGGCCATCGGGGCCCGGTCCGTTGAGGACCAGTACCACAGGCTTACGGTTTCCGGCTTTGATGTGGCGAGCGGAATGAAGAATCCCACGTCCGGCGATTTTTCCGTCATGCTGAATTCGGTCTATGCAGCCCAGCATCCCCACCACTTTGCCTTTTCCGGCTATGAGGTGGAGACGACGGGAAATCCCCTGACCCATACGATTCTTCGCGGGGCGGTGAGCAAACATGGGAACTCGGTCCAGAACTACCATTACGAGGACCTGATTCGTCTATATGAGATGTATGAGAAGATGGATGTGGTGAATCCGGCAGCCGTTGTCGATGCAAACCACTCGAATTCCGGCAAGGATTATATCCAGCAGGTCCGGATTGTCGAAGAGGTCCTGCACAATCGGAAGCACTCTGACGAAATCCGATCCCTCGTCAAGGGTGTCATGATCGAGAGCTACCTGATTGCCGGAAACCAGAAGATCAGCGACCATCAGACCTACGGCCAGTCCATTACGGACGCCTGCCTGGGCTGGACGGAGTCCGAACGCCTGGTATATGAGATTGCAGACAAGGTGTGAACGGGCGGAGAAGCGGATTTAAAAGCAGTCTGCCTGACATTGTCTCAGAGTGTGTCTGCCCTGCATTAGCGTTACACAAAAATTGCGAAGAATTCCAAGGAGAAAAAACTGTGGGGTTTACCATCAAGGGAGTGACCTTTGACCGGGGAAAGGCGCCGGTCATCTGCGTGCCGATCATTGCAGAAAAGAAAGAGCGGATACTAGAAGAGATGACTGCTCTCGCCGACAGCGGCATTTCCATGATCGAGTGGCGGGCGGATTTTTATGAAGGCGTCGGGGACCCGAAGGCCATTGGGGAGCTTCTGAAGGCGGCGCGGAGCATCGTGAAGAATACGGTCCTCCTTTTCACGGTCCGGACCAAGTTCGAAGGAGGAAAGTTCGAGGGGGACGAGGACGCCTATATTGAAGCCATCGATGCGGCGGCCTCCACGGGTGTCTGCGACATGGTGGATATTGAGTACCTGTCAGTGCAGAATCCGAAGAACGTCGTCGACATCGTCCACAGCAATTCTTCCGTCAAGGTCATTCTTTCCCATCACGATTTTGAGGTGACGGAGGAGGAAGAGGTCCTGGCCGGCCAGCTCGAAGATATGAATTCCGTCGGAGCCGACATCGTGAAACTGGCTGTCATGCCCCAGACCCTTGGAGATGTCCTGACCCTTCTCTATGCGACGGCAGGCTTTTCCGCGGCCTATCCCGACTCCCTCCTGGTCTCCATGTCCATGGGGAAGGAAGGCCTGATTTCCCGGATCAGCGGAGAGATTTTCGGAAGCTGCATCACCTTTGCTTCCATGGGAAATTCGAGCGCTCCCGGCCAGCTGCCCTATGAGGACTGTCGTTCTATGATCGGCCTTATCCACAGGGCTTTGCAGAAGGGCTGAACATGATCGGGCTCATTCACCGGAATCTGCAGAAGGGTTGAATAAGCCCCGGACACGCGAGATCAGCTGCCCGGCATTTCGGCCGGGACAGGTCATTTCCGGAGATATTTCATGACGTTTGAAAAGCACATCTACCTCATCGGCTTCATGGGGGCGGGAAAAAGCACGGTGGCGAAAGCTCTTTCGAAAAGGACCGGCCTGCCTGTGGTGGAAATGGATGAAGAGCTGGTCCGCCGGGCCGGTATGTCCATCAATGAGATTTTTGCTGCAAAGGGAGAGGGGACCTTCCGGCAGATGGAGAGCGCCCTGCTTTCAGAAACCGCAGCCGGCGGGCCTGCTATCGTTTCCTGCGGGGGCGGTCTCGTCAAGGATGAGAATAATGTAAAAACCATGCGGCAGAGCGGGACGGTCATCTTTCTGACCGCTACCCCGGAGACCATCCTCTCCCGGGTGCTGGGAGACCATTCGAGACCCCTTCTTGAAGGGAAGCACGATATTGCGTCCATCGCCGAAATGATTGCAGAACGGGCGCCCTTATACGAAAGGGCGGCGGACCAAAAGACTCCCGTGGATGGAAAAACACCGGATGCTATTGCGGATGAGATTCTGGTTGACTTGAAAGAGGAAAATTGCTAGAATAAACAGGCTGTCAGAAAAAGTCGGATGAGTCGGCAGCTTGAAGTCTTTTCCCTGCATGGCGTTTTACATTAGTCATGAGGAGGAATACCGTGTGGAAGTAGCCCAGCTGGATAGAGCGCCAGACTCCGACTCTGGAGGCCGAGGGTTCGAATCCCTTCTTCCACATTCTTTTAATTGAACATTTCATTTCCGGAGGGACTGCATTCGTTTTGGAGGCAGTCCATCTGCTTATATGGAGAGATTTTTATGTCAGCTGTGATTGAATATATTCAGAAGTACCGTCGCTTTTTCGCCGCAGGCCTGGTCGGATGTCTCATGGTCGTCATGCTGGGCACCGGCATCGATGCCATGGCCGTTGAAAAGGACCCGGTTCAGAATGTCTATCAGTCCTACTCGGACGAGAAGGAAAATACGGAGCTGAACGCCCTCCTGAATTCCTACTATGAGGCGGTGGCAACGAACGACGTCGATACCCTGAAATCCGTGGCCACCCCCTTCTCCGACTCCGAGCTTTCCTACATCGCCATGATGAGCGAGTACATCGATTCCTATACCATCGATCAGGTCTATTCGAAGAACGGTCTGACAGACGGCTCCTACCTGGTCAGCGTGGCGGTGGACATGAAGTTCGGCGGCATAGACACCCCGGCGCCCGGACTCGACTTTTTCTACGTGGAGACGGACCCCGACACGGGAAAGCTTTATATCAACAATCTTTACTCCACATACAATATCAACAATAATGAAAACCCCGTTGATTCCCAGGTCGCTACCATGATCGCGGAATTCGAGCAGCAGGAGGACGTCCTCTCCCTGCAGGCCGAGGTTCAGAAGAAGTACAATGAGGCCGTCATCGAGGACGGGAATCTGAAGACCTTCATGGAGTCCACCCTGCAGGACAAGATTACGGAGTGGGCGACGAATTACCAGCAGTCCCTGAAGGATGCGGCAGATGCCAAGGCCCAGGCGGAGGCGGAAGCCGCGGCTGCCGCAGCCAAGGCGGAGGAAGAGAAGAAGGCGGCCGAGGAGAAGGCAGCAGCCGATGCGGCCGCAGCTGAAGAAGCGAAGAAGGCGGAAGAAGCGGCGGCAGCTGCGGAAGCCCAGCTGGAAGCCACGGGCTTCAAGGTCATTACGGCCGACAAGGTGAACCTTCGTCAGTCGGCGGACCAGGGTTCCCAGTCCCTGGCTATGCTGGAAAACTGCACCCTGCTTACGAAATTCAAGGACGAGGGCGAGTGGTCCTACGTCGATTACAGCGGTACCAAGGGTTATGTGAAGACTTCTTATCTGGCCGGAGTTACCTCTTCCGAGGGCCGGGACGTGACCCTTACGACCTCCATCAATATCCGCGCTACCATGTCCGAGTCCTCGACGAAGCTGGCCCTGGCCAAGTCTGGAATCAAGATGCATGTGAACTACGACTTCACGAACGGGTGGAGCCAAGTGCAGCTGACCGCGGACAAGGTGGGCTACGCCCATACGGAGTATCTGCATTGATAGTTCGTTTTGGCTGAAGCCGAAGGCAATATTTTTAACCGGGAAATTCGTAATGGCTGAAGAGAGGGAAAAATCCGGCATCCGCCTGAACAAATTTTTAGCAGATGCGGGACTCTGCTCCCGCCGCCATGCGGACGAGCTGATTGCCTCGGGGCAGATTACGGTGAACGGGACAGTGGCCGTGCCCGGGACAAGAGTGCTTCCGGGAGACCGGGTATTTTTCGGGCAGCAGGAGCTGACCCGTCAGGAGGAGAATGTTCTCCTCCTTTTTCATAAGCCGGCAGGCCTGGTCTGTACGGCAGAGAAGCGGGAGAAGAATAATGTAATCGCTTACATCAACTACCCCCTCCGTATCTATCCCATAGGCCGTCTGGACAAGGATTCTACGGGCCTGCTGCTCCTGACGAATCACGGTGACTTTTTCAATGACATCATGAAGGCCCGGGAGTTTCACGAGAAGGAATATGTCGTGACCGTCAATAAGCCGGTGACGGAAGAGTTTCTTACCGCTATGGCCTCCGGTGTATACCTCTCGGAGCTTGGTGTGACGACGCGGCCGTGCAAGGTATGGAAGACGGGAGAGCGGGAGTTTCACATTATTCTGACTCAGGGGCTGAATCGGCAGATTCGCCGCATGTGCGGGGAGCTTTTCTACCGGGTGGATTCTCTCTGCCGGATCCGCATCATGAACCTCACCCTGGACGGCCTTCCTGTCGGGAAGTACCGGCAGATTACGGAAGATGAAAAGGCCGGTCTTGAAGCGGAACTCGGGAAAAAATTATGGTAGACAAAACAGAAATCAAAAACCGAATAGAGGCTCTGCGCAGCGAGCTCGAGTATCATAATAAGCTCTACTACGATAACGATGCCCCGGAAATTTCCGACTACGAGTACGACATGATGCTCGAGGAACTGAAAAAACTCGAAGCAGAGAATCCGGAGTTTTATGACCCGCAGTCGCCGACCGTTCATGTGGGCGGGGACGCTAAGCGGGAGGCCGGGGTTCTGGTCCGCCACAATGTTCCCATGCTCTCCCTCGAGGATGTCTTTTCGAAAGAGGACGTCGTGAATTTCGTCTCCGAGGTCCGGAGTCAGTTCAAGGACCCGGAGTTTGTCGTCGAATATAAGATTGACGGCCTTTCCATGAGTCTCCGCTATGAGAAGGGAAATCTCGTCCTGGCCGAGACCCGGGGGGACGGAATTGAGTTCGGGGAAGACGTGACTGCAAACGCCCGGGTCATTCCGGACATTGTGCAGCACCTTTCAGGCGACGTGCCGGATTACTTCGAAATCCGGGGCGAGGTCTACATGACGAAGGAGAACTTCGAAAAGACGAACGCCGCTGCAGAAGCCGCCGGGAAGCCGGTTTTTCAGAATCCCAGGAACTGCGCGGCCGGAACCCTCCGGCAGCTTGACTCCCGTATTGTGGCCGAGCGGGGCCTCAATATGTTCATCTTCAACCTGCAGCAGGTGAAAGGGCTTACATTCGAGACCCATACGGCGGCTTACGACTACATGCACGAAAAGGGCATCCGGACCATAGAAAATTACCGGGTCTGCCATACGGCGGACGAGGTCTGGGAGGCCATTTGCGCCATCGGGGACGAGAGGGAAAATCTGGCCTACGATATCGACGGGGCCGTGGTGAAGATCAACTCCTTTGCCATGCGGGAGACGCTCGGCAATACAGCGAAGGTTCCCCGTTGGGCCGTGGCCTATAAGTATCCGCCGGAGGAGAAGGAAGCCGTCATCACGGACATCGAGCTTTCCGTCGGTCGGACCGGCCGGGTCAACCCCACGGCCGTCTTCACCCCGGTCCGCCTCTGCGGAACGACCGTGAGCCGGGCCACCCTTCACAACCAGGACTTCATCGACAAGCTCGATATCGGAATCGGGGATACGGTGAAGGTCTTTAAATCCGGGGAGATTATTCCGAAAATCCGCTCGGTCGTCCATGAGAAGCGGCCTGCAGGTGTAAGCGCTTTCAAGATTCCGGACCGGTGTCCGGTCTGCGGGGCCGCCCTGGTCCGGGAAGCCGATACGGCGGATATCCGCTGTCCTTCCGCTTCCTGTCCGGCGGGCGCCGGCGCATGCAGCAGACTCTCTTTCATCGCACGCCTGTGATCCACATCCTCGAGCACCCGGTCTGCCAGAAAGGCTCTGTCCTCCAGATCAATGGCAAAGCCGGCCGCCTTCGCATTAGGATATACCAGATCCAGATAGCAGCTCTCCCCGGCAGCATCGTTGTCATAGGCTTCGATCTTCTGTACTTCATGAGAGGTGCG
>ONBT01000039.1 GCA_900316075.1 uncultured Lachnospiraceae bacterium
ATGACGCAGGAGACGATTGGAAGAACGGCCTGGAAAGAAAAGAAGACCAGGGTAAAATATTTAAATATTGTCCAGATGATGGTTCCTACTGTATAGTGATGCTTCTGCCGGGGCAGCTTTGTCTTCTGCAGGGCGGACGCTGTCGCTGTTCTTGTTCCATCTGCCATATCAAGCCGCCTCCTTTACATGCTTTTTCTTCCTGTTCGTCGTTTCGTCTGTCGTCGCGTCCCGGAAAACATAGGCAAAGAGCAGCTTCTGAACAATGGTGCAGAGAATTATTATTATGAGCAGGAAAACCGCCATCGCCGAAGCCAGGCCGACCTTCTGGTCCGTATGGGCCACCTTGTTCATGACGACGAAGAAGGTTCCGGTGCCGTTGTTTCCGTTTGTGATGACATAGGGAGGCTCGAAAGCGGAAAGTGAGCCCGTGATGGAAAGAATGATATTTAAGGTAACAATAGTCTTGATGTTCGGCAGAATCACGTGTCTGAATATCTGGAACTGGCTGGCCCCGTCCAGGGCTGCCGCCTCATAGAGGGTTCCGTCCACCGACATAATGGCCCCGATGAAGAGAATCATATTCTGCCCCAGGTAGCGCCATACCGACGAATAGACCAGGGACCAGTTGTTGATGCTCTTGTCCTTGAGCCAGTAGGGGAGGCTTTCCAGGGGAATTCCGAAGGCCTGCAGCACCGTATCGAGGACGAAGCCCCGGGTGTAGAAAAATTTGAATATGAAGCCGATGGCAATTCCGGAAATCAGGTAGGGGAAGAAAATCAGGCCCTTCCAGAGATTCGCAGCCTTCACCTTCATGGAAAGGATTGTCGCAAGGTAGAGGGCCAGAATGACCTGAATCACGGCTCCGGCCATATAGTAAAGGCAAAGCTTCAGGGAACCGACAATGTCCTTCCTGTGGAAGAGGTCGATATAGTTCTGGAAGCCGACGAAGGTCCGGGCTCCGGTATAGCGCATCTTGTAGAAGGAAAACTTCACCATCTCGGCGAAGGGATAATAGGTGAACAGGATCAACAAAAACAGGGGAATGATGCTGAATGCAATGATGACTTTCAGCTGGGCCATCCTTCGGCGGCGGGCCATCGTAGTGGTCCCTGTTTTTCCGGATAATTGTCCCGCCATAACAGGCTCCTTTCTTTGCATTATTTATGAATAATATTGCCTGTTGTTTTCAAAATAATCGGCGCCGTCGGCAAAAATAATGGGAGAATGCCGCCGACGCCTTCAAAAAAGAGGGTATTAAGGAAAAGAGTTGTCTTTTGGGGGATATCAGTTGACTGCGATGCCGACAGATTCCTGAGCTGCGGACCACTTCTCGTTCCAGTCATTCATGATATCGTCAAAGGTCTGGGAGCCGTCGGAAGCCGCTTCTACAATGGCAGCCACTTTGTCGTTTCCTCCGTTGCTGATGTTCAGCTCGGAGTCCGCGTTCAGCTCATTCATGTAATCTTCTTCTCCCTCGGGAGCCGGAGTATTCGTAACGAATGTAACCTTGGAGAAGGCGTCATAGAGGGCAGGCATCTTGGTGGCGCCGGCCGCATTCGAAAGGCCGCCTTCATTATAGGAGAAGCCGGATTTTTCGGTCATCCACTTGACAAAGATCATGGAGGCCAGCTGGTGATCCGCATCGGTTGTGGCGCTGATACCGAAGTTGTAGTCAGGACCTGCGGAAGCGTACTGCTCGCCGTTTACAGTAATGGGGAAAGGCATGTATGCCACGTCATCCGGATTGTCGCCTGCTGCCTGCATCTGAGAAACAGCCCAGGAGCCGAGTACCATGGTAGCGACTTCGCCACTGTTCATCATGCCTTTGGAGGATTCCCAGTCGGTCGTGGAATAATCATCCTCGGTCAGGCCCTTGTTGACTGCCTCATAAAGAATTTTGTAAACATTGTAGGCATGGGTGCCGTCACCGGGATCTGCGAAGGGGTTCTTGCCATGTACAAGGCCGTTGTTCTGCCAGTCGGCATCACCGGTGGCTGAACCCGTGATGTAATCGTCCCAGGCGCCCAGCGTCCATCCTGCTGCGTAGTTCGTGTAAAGGGGAATGGCGTCAGTATTGTCCTTAATCTTCTGCAGGTCTGCGATGAACTCATCGGGAGTTGTCGGAAGTTCTGTAATGCCGGCCTGCTCAAAGATTTTCTTGTTGTAGACGATGCCGCAGGCATTGGCTGTAATCGGAACCCCATAGGTCTGGCCCTGATACTGCCAGTTGTTCGTATAGTTGACTTCCTTGGCCACCTCATCGGTGCTGCCGTAGGAAAGGAAGTAGGTAGAAAGGTCTGTCTTTGCCACGGCAGGGATCATCATGATGTCTCCCCAGTCGCCGCCCTGCAGACGGAGAAGGGAATCGTCCGCGTAATTCGTCAGACCCTCGATGTCGACCTTGATATTGGGATAGTCTTTGTTGAAGGCCTCAAGATACTGGGCCCAGGTCGTCCCATTGTAATCGTCCTTCAGCATATCCGTCCGGTTCGTAAGAAGCTTCAGGTCAACGGAAAGGTCGGTTCCTGTCTCCCCCAGCTTGACAGAGGCATAGGTGATATCCCCGCTGTCCGAAGAGCTGCTGTCGCTTGCCGTACTGTCAGCTGTCGCGCTGTCCGTTCCTGCATCGCTGCCGGATGTGCTGCTTACGCTGCCACCGCAGGCTGCCATGGATACCGCCATCATTGCCGTCAATCCGATAGCCAACGCCTTTTTGAATTTCATGTTCTGTTTCCTCCTTTTTAAATTTAAGCTTTGATTAAGCATTTAACTCTTCGCTTAACTTGTTTTTAATTATAATCAACTTTATAATATTGTCATCTCATATTCTTGCGATATATCTTTTATTATTGATATTTGCTTGAATGTTGGAGCCTTTTGCCAGTTTATCGATTTCGATTTTGTGCATATTTACAAGGGTTTGGCTGTTTTTTGACTGTCTTCTTCATTTTTGAAAACTTTCGAATCCAATTTTTGTTTATTTTAAGTAAATATTAATCTTTCTTGTTCGTAATAGGGGGAGAAAAAAGAGATGGGAGCAGGATTTCTTGAATCCGAAGGCTATGAAATCGACTCTTTGCGGGAGGCGGACAGCACCCTGGACCCGACGGACTTCTTCCCCCGGACCGGGGCCCCGGCGGAAGAAAAAGGTCTTCTCCACATTGCTGCAGGCGGCCATCCCGTCCTGAGCCGTCCCTTCCTGCTGAAGATTCAGAAGGAGGGTGCCTTCCTTCTCATCGGCTCCCGGACCGGAGCTGTCCACTTCCGTCCCGGTGAAGACAGCCGTCACCCGGTCACCGTCCGCCCCAGGCACACAATCCTGATCGACTGCACAAAATCCTTCTATATTCAGTCGGCCGTTTTGCCCTGGTACGGGGATGTCCTGCTGATTGACGGAAACACATCTCCCTTCCAGCCCGCCCTCTTCCCCGGGAAGGAGATGTATTCCCTGCTGGGATTTTCCGGCATGTACTCCGGTCTGCAGGGACTGCATACCTCCCCGGTCGGGGACAGCCTGCTGGAAAACCGCCTGCTTACGGATATTCTTACGGACTGGGCGGTCACTGCAGAAAGACAAGAGCAGGCAGCCACCACCCCCTCATCACGGAAGGCAGGCCGTGAAAAGGCTGCAGAAGAAGGCTTTCCAGTCAGGGAAAAAGAAGACCGCATTCTTCCCGACTACCTGCAGGTCCTGCGGCGGGCCGTTCTATACCATCCGGAGGAAGATTTTTCCCTCATCTCCTATGAAAATCTGTTGGGAATCAGCCGCTATCGCCTCTGCCGGGACTATAAGGCCGCCTTCGGCATTTCTCCCTTGCAGGACATAAACGCCCACCGCCTGGCCCTGGCCCGTGACCGCCTGCTCTATTCAGGTCTTTCCATACAGGAAATTGCCGGTATCTGCGGCTTTGCTTCAGCGACTCAGTTCATCAGCCTCTTTAAGCGGCAGTACGGAATGACTCCGGGGGAATTCCGGAAGCAAAACAGCCCGCTGCCTGAAAAAAATAATCGGGCAGGAAAGTTTTCTTCCCTGTCCGATGTGAAAAGGCCTGACTGAACTATTCGGTCGGACCTAGTGTACAAAATACGAACCGCAAATACTGCGTTTTTCCCCCCGCCTTCATTTTTCTACTATACAAGAGACGGAATCGCCGGCCCGATGGTCTTCACGCTATCCCTTTCGATGAGATGACCCGGAAGAATGAACTTGCCCGGGCTGTAGCTTTCTTTTGCCAACTGGTGGCTTAATATGTGGATTGTCCGCCTTGCCATGGCACGGATATCTATTGCCCAGGTCGTCACCTGCCCCTCTGTTCCCGGATGGCCGGAAAAGTTGTCAAAGCCGACGACGGAAATATCCCCCGGTACGGAAAGTCCCCGCAGGGCAAGAGCTTCGATCAGCCTGTCCGCCGAGGAATCGCAGTTGCAGAAGAAGGCTGTCGGAAGCTTTGCCGGAAGCAGTTCGTTGATTTCCTCTGCCCCGAAGGTCCTCCCGTCCGCGGTCCGGTCCGGGAAACGATGATCCTTCTGCGGATCGATACCATGAAGAAGCAGGGCCTTGCAGAATCCCAGATAACGGTTGTCGATGGACTCCGTCTGCAGCAGGGTGCCAAAATAGCCGATTTCCCTATGTCCCCTCTCCAGCAGGTATTCCGCCATGAAAAAGCCACCCTCGATATTGTCCGAAACAACGATATCGGCTCCCTGCGTTCGGGTCTCAGTGTCCAGCCAGACAAGGGGAAGCCGCAGGCGCTCTGTCAGCATGCGCTTATAGGGCGAATGAAAGGCCCCCATGACGACCGCCGCCTGGGCATTTCCGGGCAGGCCGGCCGCCGGAAGGGCGCAGTGGTCTTCTGCCTCCGCATCCACAACCTCGAGATAGAGATTGATCCGCAGGTATCGGGCCTCCCGGGCCAGTTCCTGATAGAGAGCCCAATAAAAGGACTGACCGGAAGACACAAACCGTTCCGGCACCAGAACAGAGACCTTATAAAATAATGTTTCTGCCTCGTGGCTGCGAATTTCATACCCTTTCTTCCCGGCCAGATCAACTACCTGCTGCCGCAGATCCTCGCTGACCCCCTTCTGTCCCCGCAGGGCCTTGGAAACGGCCGCCGTGCTGATACCCAGCTCGTCGGCCAGATCTTTCAAAGTAACTTTCCCCATATATTTGAAATCTCCTGAAAATCTTTACACCTCTTTGGCGGATTGTTTGCTGCAGTAAGGCTCTGCAAACCCACTATACCTTTTTGCGCACGGTCTCCCGCTCGATCAGCGGGCAGTCGACCTCGTACAGGCGGCCGGCGATTCTGCGGCCGGCCGCCCCGTCCTGTGCTGCCTCCACAGCCATGGCCGCCATCTTGTCCATTTCCACCCGGCAGGTCGTGAGACGGCCATTGAACACATCCGGCACCAGGAAGTCGTCATACCCCACGAGGGAGACATCCTCCGGTACGAACAGGCCGCGTTCAGAAAGCGCTGTCTGCGTAAGTCCCGCCGCATAGTCCGACGAGCACACGAAGGCATCCGGCAGGGCTTTCGGCAGGTGAACCGCATCGTCCGGAATCCGGTCCTCCAGCACCCACTGCTTTTTCACTGCAAGGCCGGCGGCCTCCATGGCCGCCGAAAAGCCTCGAAACCGGTTTTTTATATTATCATTGTCGGAGACGGAACCGACGAAGCCGATTTTTGTAAAGCCCCTGTCAATGAGGTACTGGGTCATTCGCCGACAGCCGTCAAAATTGCCCGAAAGAACGGATGCACAGGGCAGAGAGGCATCATAATAATCCAGCATCACGACCGGCACCCTGGCGGTTTCCGTCACATATTTCAGATACTTCGCATGCAGGGGGCCGACAATGATCAGGGCATTGTTGTCACCGGACGCCAGGGACGAAGGCAGAATCCTGCCTTCCTCCATTTCCGGTTCAATGATTTCCAGCATTGAGATGCCGCCGGCCTCGCTGAGTTCCCGCACCACGGCCTGATAAAGGGACCAGTAAAAGGAAGTCCCGATGGAAATGTAGCGGTCGGCTACTATGACACCGGCCGAGAGAAAGACCCCCTTGCTGCCCGCCGGCTTCACATAACCCATCTGCCAGGCCTTCTGCAGGACCCGGGCCCGCACAGGCTCGCTCACCCCGGTCCGGCCGGCCAGGGCGTTCGAAACTGAGACTGTACTGATACCCATAGCCTTTGCAATGTCCGCCTGGGTGACCTTGGAAGCCGGAGGAGCACCCGGAAGCAAAACCTTGCGAGCATCCATATCATCGCCTGTTCCATCTGAAGCCATTTCCCCGCCGGTCGGCGATTTTTTACCCGGGTTTGCATCCTCATACCCTAGTTCGAATGCTTTCAGCCGTACCTTGTAGGCCAGTTCTGCCGACACGCCCGGCTTTCCCCCAAGTGCATTCGACACGGTTACCGTGCTGACGCCGAGAGCCTCCGCAATGTCTTTCATTGTGACTTTCTGTTTCTTTCTTCCGCGCGCCATATTCTCACTGTTTTCAGGCAGGAAAACAATTATATCCTGCATTCATAAATATATTATTAATTAATTCAAGAAAGATTTACTTAAAATTATATCTCCCGGATACAAAAAAAGAAAGCCCGGTAAAGGCTTTCTTTTCTCTTGATATGGTCCGATTCTGATGGCATTCATGTCCATGAGGCAGTTCAGTCATCCGTGATATATACGTCCGGCTGGATAGCAAATCCCCAGTCCGGATACAGGCCCTGTACCTCGGAGCAGATCTCCTTCAGGGCCTCGTTGCGGTCGCATTCAAAAGACAGCACCACATCAAAGGAGGCAAACTTCTCCCCAAAATCCGCATAGAAACCATGGAAACTCATGGCGTAGTCATGGGCCATGACGGTCTCCATGATGGTATTCTTCATCTTTGCCGCCTCGCCATCCGTGGTATTCCTCGCATAGAGGCCGATGCCTGTAAGAATGACCCCGTGCTTCAGATAGACGTTCTTCTGGATCCGTCGGTCGAGGGCATCGATATCAACAGCGGACAGGGTGTCGTTGACTTCGACATGGACAGAGCCGTAATTCTTGTCCGGCCCGTAGTTATAGAGAAAAAGGTCATAGGCCCCGTAGACTTCCGGGTCCTCGGTAATGGTCTTCTTGATGGCAACGACCAGGGCCGGGTCGGTCCGCTGGCCCATGATGTCGTTTAAGGTCTCAATCATCATTTCCACGCCGGACTTGATGATAATCACGGCTATGACGGCGCCGACATAAGCTTCCAGGCTGACCTTTGTCAGCATATAAATGATGGCTGACGCCAGGACCGAGGCCGACAGAATGGCGTCAAAAGAAGCATCCGAACCGGAAGCGATCAGGGACTGGGAATTGACCTCTTTCCCCCGCTTCTTGAAGAAGGCTCCGAGAAAGAGCTTCACGACGATGGCAGCCGCAATTATGATCAGTGATACGAATGTATAATCCGCACTTTCCGGATGAACGATTTTCTTCACCGACTCCGTCAGGGAGGTAATGCCGGCATAGAGGACGATGCCGGCCACGACCATGGCCGTCAGGTATTCGACCCGGCCATATCCAAGCGGATGCTTCTTGTCCGGGGCTTTGCCGGCCAGCTTTGTACCGATGATCGTAATAATGGACGAAAGCGCGTCGGAAAGATTGTTCACAGCGTCAAGGGTGATGGCAATGGAATTGACCATGAGGCCGACCATGGCCTTGAAGCCGGCCAGGGCAGCATTGGCGACAATGCCAACCACACTGGTCCGGACAATGACCGCCTCCCGGTTCTCGATATTTGATTTCACTTCATCCATGCCTGCCGCCTTCTTTCAAAGTGCCTTTTCTATAGCTGCAAAAAGCTCATCGTAGGTCTCCAGAGCCGGGATAGCCGGATGGTCTTTTTTGATGGCTTCCGTTGTCCGGAAGAGGAAGCCGGCCTTCGATGCCTCAATCATGCCCAGGTCATTGAAGGAATCCCCGGAAGCGATGGTCTCGAAACCGATGGACTGCAGGGCCTTCACGGTCGTCAGCTTCGACTGCTCGCAGCGCATCTGATAGCCCGTGATTTCTCCGCTTTCCGCCACCTCCAGGGTGTTACAGAAGATGGTCGGCCAGCCCAGCTTCTGCATCAGAGGGGAAGCGAACTGCTCAAAGGTATCGGAAATGATGATGACCTGAGTCAGGACACGAAGCCGGTCCAGAAAGTCCTTTGCTCCCGGCATAGGGTCAATCTTCGCGATAGTCGCCTGGATTTCTGCAAGGCCCAGGCCGTGCTCCTTCAGAATCCCAATCCGGTACTTCATGAGCTTGTCATAGTCCGGTTCGTCCCGGGTCGTGAGCCGGAGCTCCGGAATATGGGTCTCCTCAGAAAAGGCTATCCAGATTTCCGGTACCAGAACCCCTTCCAGATCAAGACATACGATATTCATTCTTCTCTCCTCTCCAGTCCGGGCCCGTCGGCCCAATTTCGCTCATACGAATAATGCGCATAATGCAAGGCTTCTGCAAACCAGTAACCTACTCTTCCTTTTTCCCGTCTCCATGCAGTACAGCAGAAATAATCTGTGCCGACAACTCGGCAGCTCTGGCCGCATGAATTTTGTCCATCGTCTCCTGAAACAGGGCTTCCTTCCGCCGCTCCTCAAGGCCTTCCAGCATCTCCTGCCGCCGCTTTTCTTCGCTCTTTGTGCTCTTCTTCCGCCAGGCGGCCCTGTCTTTCGCGGCCCGGGCCCCCTGTGTATCCCCGATGACCCGGCCTTTGACCGCCTGCTCAGGAAGCCTTGCCCCTTCAGACAAACCATCATAACAGGTCACCAGATAATCGTAGGCGTCCGTGATGTCATAGTACTGCCAGGCAACCGCCGGATCCGGGTGGGCATCCGGGTGATAGATTTTCAGAAGCTCCCTGTAGGCAGATTTCACATCTTCCAGCGTGGCCGGAGACGTAATGCCGAGCTGCAGCAGGGCATCTTTCGGATTAGAATATTTCATACGCTATATTGCAAAAAACGGAACGGGGATTCCCCGCTCCGCTTTTCAAGTTCAATCTATCGTATCACAACAGGTCGATCAACCGATGACAGTGACATTCACTGCCTGAGGGCCTCTCTCGCTCTGGCTAACTTCATACTGAACCTTGGCTCCATCCTGAAGGGTCTTGAAACCTTCCATATTCAGTCCACTGAAGTGAACGAAGATGTCGTTTCCCTCCTCATCGGAAATAAATCCGTAGCCCTTCTGGCTGCTGAACCACTTAACTGTTCCTGTCTTCATCTTGATATGTCCTCCAAACTACAGGGCCCGTATTGCTCTTGTTTCGTGGGCCCAACATAGATAAATTATCACAATGCAGGAGTACTTGCAAGCAGAAAAATAAGCGCTCCACGGACAATTTTCAAAGGCTTTTCGAGCCTTAAAACTCCGTCACTCCACAAGCCCGAAAGGGGTAAACAGGCGCTTCACGGCCTCACCCCAGACGGTATCCACCGCCTTCCCGGCGAAGATGTCCTTGGCGGAAGTTCCGGACGTGACCGTAATCGCCCCATTCCGATAGGTGATATTCAGGGCCAGAGAGAGGATATTCGTCTCGTCGACCGGCCCGCCGCTTTCTGCTGTCAACCGCTTCAGGGTGCCGGCCGGGGCAGTCAAAACGAAGCGCATAAATTCCGGCAGGACCTTCCCCTTCACCGCATCAAAGCAAAGTGGACGGACTGTGCCGTAGAGAACCGGACCTGGTGCCGCAGCCACCTGCTCTTCCGTCTCCGCGGATGAGGTTCCGCTTTCCAAAACAGCTCCCTGGTTCCCCTCAATGATGAGATTGAAGCCTTTCATAATCGTAATCTCATGGACTCCATAAGAATCAAAGGCATCCGTGGACAGAAGGCTGCCCATGAAGGCTGAAACCTTCTCAAGTGTAAAGGCAACCACCTCAGGCTCCCTCCGCAGCAATCCGCTTGGGCTTCTCCGTCGTCCGCATGATAATCTTCGGGCCGCCCTTCTTTTCGACATAGTCCTTCGTAATCACGACCGTGCCGATATTGTCGTCCTTGGGGATTTCATACATGATGTCGAGCATGAGGTCTTCTATGATTGACCGGAGGGCTCTGGCGCCAAGCTCGCGTCCCTTGGCTTCTTCAGCTATTGCTTCGAGCGCATCGTCATCAAACTGCAGGTCGACTTCATCATAGGACAGGAGCTTCTGATACTGCTTGATAATGGCGTTCTTCGGCTCCTTCAGGATGCGGACCAGCATATCCGTCGTAAGGGATTCCAGAGAGAAGATGACCGGCAGACGACCAATGAATTCGGGAATCATGCCAAACTTCCTGAGGTCCTCCACCGTGACCTTCTCGAGGATATTTTCATCGTCGTCGTACTTGTCCTTGAGGTCGCTGACAAAGCCCATGGCAGAGGACTTGTTCAGACGCTCCTTGATGATGTCCGAAAGGTCCGGGAAGGCGCCTCCGCAGATGAAGAGGATATTCGACGTATCGACCATGGTCATGGGAACCATGGCGTTCTTCGAAGAGGCTCCGACCGGGACCTCAATTCGGGAGCCCTCCAGAAGCTTCAGCATGCCCTGCTGAACCGCCTCTCCGGAGACATCCCGCTGGTTGGCATTCCGCTTTTTCGCCAGCTTGTCAATCTCGTCGATAAAGATGATGCCGTATTCGGCCTTCTCCACGTCGTTGCCGGCGGCTGCTAAAAGCTTCGATACAACAGACTCGATATCGTCACCGATATAGCCGGCTTCCGTCAGGCTGGTGGCATCCGTGATGGCAAGGGGCACATCCAGCAGTCTTGCCAGAGTCTTCACCAGGTAAGTCTTGCCGGAGCCGGTGGGTCCGATCATGAGCATATTCGACTTCTCAATCGTCACCCCGTCGTCCTGCTGGCTCCTGTGCTCGTCGGCAAAGACCCGCTTGTAATGATTGTATACAGCCACGGACATGACCTTCTTTGCATGCTCCTGGCCGACCACATACTCGTCGAGCTTGGCCTTGATCTCATGAGGGGGCAGCATATTGCGGATGTCGATTTCGGCCGGGGCCGTATCATCTCCGTCCTCCCCTTCTTTCTCCCCCTTCTTCTTCACCTTCTGGCTTTCGGGAACCCCGCCAAGGCCTCCCATCAGGTCCTTGATATTGAAAAAGTTCAGAGGCTGCAGAGAAGAAAGGTCCAGGTTCGATCCGGAATTGTCCCCTCCGAAGGGAAAATTCTTCATGGAATCAAAAGTCTTCTGCATACAGTCGCTGCAGATGGAAAGGTCCCCGGGAATATGGATCATCTTCCCGGCCACGCTCTCGGGCCGGCGGCAGATGTAGCAGACGTCCTCATAGCCGTCCTTCTTTTCATCCGTGCCGCTGTCTTTGTCATCTGTCGGTTTTGTATCGGGCTTTTCATCTACCGGTTCCCCGTCGATGACTTCGCGGAAATCATTGTCATTTTCAGCCATTCATTGTTCCTTTCCCGTCGCCAGAGCTTTGGCGGGCTTTTTATGAAAAGTTTATATTTGTCTTAAAAAGTCCGAATGGGTCCGCAAAATGCAGACCCATTCAAAACAGATTTTTCCTGATGAATTACTTGTAGTCTTCCGGAGTGATTTCGATTCGGTCCAGATGCCAAATGTCATCCACATATTCCTGAATGGTCCGGTCAGACGAGAACTTGCCGACAGAGGCCACATTCATGATGGCCATATGAGCCCAGCGTTCCTTGTCCCTGTATGCGTCCTCCACCTTCTTCTGGGCGATGGCGTAGGACTTGAAGTCGGCAAGGTTGAAATAGGTATCCGCGTACTGGGTGCACTGGGTGTTCAGGAGGGAGTTGTAGATGTCCCGGAAAAGCTCAGTGTCCTCACCACTGTAGAAGCCGTTGACCAGCTGGTTTAAGACCTTGCGGATATCCGGCTCTGAGTCATAGATATCCATGGGGTTATAATCCCGCTTGTGCTCGTGCTCGATAACCTCGTCAGCGCTCATGCCAAAGATGAATGCGTTCTCTGCCCCCATCTCCTCGACCATCTCGACATTGGCCCCGTCCATGGTGCCGATGGTGACGGCCCCGTTCAGCATGAACTTCATATTGCCGGTGCCGGAAGCTTCCTTCGAAGCTGTGGAAATCTGCTCGGAAACGTCCGATGCGGCAAAGATAATCTCGGCGTTGGAAACCCGGTAGTCCTCGATGAAGACGACTTTAATCTTATTGTCTATGCTCTTGTCGTTGTTGATGACCCGGGCGACGTTGTTGATCAGCTTGATGGTCAGCTTCGCAATCCGGTAGCCGGCGGCCGCCTTGGCCCCGAAGATGAAGGTCCGGGGAACAAAAGGCATGTCCGGATTCTCCTTGACCTTGTTGTAGAGGTACATGACGTGCAGGATGTTCAGAAGCTGCCGCTTGTATTCGTGCAGCCGCTTGACCTGGACGTCGAAGATGGAATTGGGATTGACCGCAATACCATTGTGCTCCTGGATATACTTGGCCAGACGGACCTTGTTCTGGTACTTGATCTCCATGAACTCCTTCTGAGCCTTGGGGTCATCGGCCAGAGCTTTAAGCTTCTGCATCTGAGAGAGGTCCGTAATCCACCCGTCCCCAATCTGCTCCGTCACCCACTTGGAAAGCAAAGGATTTGCATGCAGGAGGAAGCGTCGCTGGGTGATGCCGTTCGTCTTGTTGTTGAACTTCTTCGGATACATGTCGTAGAAGTCCTTCAGAGACTGCTTCTTCAGGATTTCCGTATGCAGGCGGGCAACGCCATTCACTGAGAAGCCGGCACAGATAGCCATATTCGCCATCTTCACCTGCCCGTCGTGAACGATGGACATGCGGTCGACCTTGGCCTGGTCGTTGAATACCCTCAGGATATCCAGGCAGAAGCGGCGGTTGATTTCCTCGACGATATTGTAGATACGGGGCAGAAGCCTTGCAAAGAGGTCTACAGGCCACTTCTCCAGGGCCTCGCTCATGATGGTATGGTTCGTATAGGCCACGCAGTGGGTCGTGATCTCCCAGGCATCGTCCCAGCCAAGCCCCTCCTCATCCATGAGAAGGCGCATGAGCTCCGGCACAGCCAGCGTCGGATGGGTGTCGTTCATCTGGAAAACGACCTTCTTCGGCAGGTCCATAATATTGTCGTGGTGCTTCTTGAAACGCTCAAGGGCCCGCTGCAGGGAAGCCGATACGAAGAAGTACTGCTGCTTCAGGCGGAGTTCCTTGCCGGATTCGTGGGAATCATTGGGGTAGAGGACCTCGCACAGGGACCGGGCCAGGTTCTCGTCCTCCACGGCCTTGACATAGTCGCCCCGGTCAAAGGACTCGAGGGAGAAGACCTGCTTGGGCTCAGCATCCCAGATCATCAGGGAATTGACGATGTGGTTCCCATAGCCGGTGATGGGCATATCATAAGGAACGGCAATGACGGAATTATAGCCTTCCTGAACGAAGGTCGTGGAACCGTCGTCCTTGGGCACGGCCCGGACATAGCCCCCGAACTTGACCTCATAGGAATATTCGGACCGCTTGAGTTCGAAGGGATAGCCGTTCTTCAGCCAGTCGTCCGGAATCTCCTTCTGGTAGCCATCCGCTATCTTCTGCTTGAACATACCGTAGCGGTAGCGGATACCGCAGCCGTAGGCCGCATAGCCCAGGGTGGAAAGCGAGTCAAGGAAGCAGGCCGCCAGACGCCCGAGGCCGCCGTTGCCGAGGGCCGGGTCCGGTTCCTGGTCTTCGATGTAATTGATATCGACTCCCATCTCCTCGAGGGCTTCCTTCACTGTTTCATAGGAGCAGAGGTTGATGAGATTGTTTCCCAGAAGACGGCCGATCAGAAACTCCATCGACATATAATAGACAATCTTCGGATCGCTTCGGTCCATCTCGTTCTGGGTGGCAAACCAGTCGTCAATGACATAGTCCTTCACTGCCAGGGATACCGCCTGGAAAACCTCCTCACCGGTTGCTTCCTTGAAGGACTTCCGGTAGAGCCGCATGACATTCTCCTGAACGTCCTTCTTGAATTTTTCCTTGTCGATCACACCTGACTGAGTCATTTTGGCCTCCCCCTTGAACAGGGCACCGATCTTCGCCGGTCCTTCTTTTGCAGTCAACAAAAGGTTCTGAAAAAATCCCGCCGCCATTTCCGAAGCGCCTGTATCTCAGGAATTCTTCGAAACGGAAAGCGTGCACTTCTCACCGTTCAGGTTCCAGTCTTTTCTGTAGGAACCGTCTGCGCCTTCGTGAATATCCGTAGCCAGTACGTCTTTTCCAATCTGGTCTTTGTATTTTACCATGACTTCGGCGATTCTGTCATTGCCTTCATAGCCAAGGGCAATCCGGTCCATGACTTCAAAACCGGCTTCCTTGCGCATGGTCTGAACCTTGGAAACAATCTCCCGCTCAAAGCCCTCGTCAATGAGTTCCGGAGTCAGCCGGATATCGAGAGCCACCGTGACGTCATTGTCGCCTGCTGCCGCAAAGCCCTCAGAAGACGCCATATCGATGAGCAGGTCCTCTTCCGTCAGAACGATGGAGGGGTCGATCTCCGGGAAGGTCAGTTCCCCGTCCGCCTTCAGCTTCGCGTAAGCTTCATTGCCATTGAGGTCCTTCAGGGCTCCCTGGATCTTGCCGAGGAATTTCCCGTACTTGGGGCCCACGGTCTTGAGCTGGGGTTTGAAGGTATAATGGGTATAGGCGGAAATATCGTCCGTAAAGGCCATTTCCCGGACATTCAGCTCGTCCGTGATGATGTCGGTATAGAAGGTATCGAGAGTGTTCGGAGCCTTCACGTACATCATGGCCAGAGGCTGGCGGTTCTTGATATTCGCCGCATTCCGGGCTGCCCGGCCGGTGGTCACGATCTTCGAAACCTCTGCCATCTTCGCTTCCAGCGCCTTGTCGATATGAGCTTCATTCACCTGAGGATAATCGCAGAGGTGGATGGACTCCGGAGCCGAAGGATCTGTCGAGCAGACAAGGTTCAGGTAGATTTCCTCTGTCATGAAGGGAATCATCGGAGCCGCCGCCTTGGCAATCGTCACAAGGCAGGTATAGAGGGTCATATAGGCATTGACCTTGTCCTGCTCCATGCCCTTGGCCCAGAAACGGGCCCGGCTGCGGCGAACATACCAGTTCGAAAGGTCCTCGACAAAGGCCTGAAGTGCCCTGGCCGTCTCCGGGATCCGGTAATTCGCAAGATCCTCGTCCGCTTCCTTCACCGTGGAATTCAGGCGGGAGATGATCCACTTGTCCATGACAGAAAGCTTGTCATATTCAAGGCTATACTTCGTCGCATCAAAGCCGTCGATATCCGCGTAGAGGACGAAGAAGGCGTAGGTATTCCACAGGGTTCCGAGGAACTTCCGCTGGCCCTCTTCGACCGCCTTGTCATAGAACTTGTTCGGCAGCCAGGGGGCGGAGTTCTCATAGAAGTACCAGCGGATGGCGTCCGCTCCGTACTTGTCGAGCGCCTCGAAGGGATCCACAGCGTTGCCCTTGGACTTGCTCATCTTGATGCCGTTCTCGTCCAGGACATGGCCCAGGACGATGACATTCTTGTAAGGCGCCTTGTGGAAGAGCAGGGTGGACTCAGCCATCAGGGAATAGAACCAGCCCCTGGTCTGATCCACGGCCTCGGAGATGAACTCGGCCGGGAACTGCTGTTCAAAGAGGTCCTTGTTTTCAAAGGGATAATGGTGCTGGGCGAATGGCATGGCGCCGGAATCGAACCAGCAGTCAATGACCTCGGGTACCCGGTGCATGGTCTTCCCGCACTTGGGACACTTATATGTAAAGTCGTCAATATAGGGACGGTGCAGCTCCACGGTCAGGGCATCTTCCCTGCCGGTCTTTTCTTTGAGCTCCGCCCGGGACCCGATAGACTCCTGGTAGCCGCAGTCCTCACATTCCCAGATATTCAGAGGGGTGCCCCAGTAGCGGTTTCTGGAAATACCCCAGTCCTGGACATTCTCCAGCCACTTGCCGAAGCGGCCTTCCCCGATGCCCTTGGGAATCCAGTTCACGGTATTGTTGTTCGCAACGAGTTCGTCCTTCACGGCCGTCATCTTGATGAACCAGGAGGAGCGGGCATAGTAGATGAGAGGGGTATCGCAACGCCAGCAGTGGGGATACTCATGCTCAAACTTGGGGGCGGCAAAGAGAAGCTTCTTTGCGGAAAGATCCTTCAGAACTTCGGGATCCGCGCTGACAGCCCCCTTCTTCACTTCCTCCTCCGTCGGCTTGCAGCGCATTCCGGCGAAAGGCGTCTCGGGCTTCATCCGGCCCTGGTCATCAACCATCTGCACCAGAGGGAGGTCATAGTTCCGTCCGATCCGGGCATCGTCTTCACCGAAGGCAGGAGCGATATGGACAATGCCGGTACCGTCGGTCATGGTGACATAGGTGTCGCAGGTGATGAAGAATGCTTTGCCATGGGCCTTAAGAACTGCGTCGGCCGCGCACTGGTAGAGGGGCTCATATTCCCGATGCTCGAGTTCGGAACCCTTGTATGTCTCCAGAGTCTCATAGGGCGGCTTGCCGTCCTCCGCGAGCGGAGCGAGCACGGTATCTGCCAGGGCCTGAGCCAGGATATAGGTATAGCCGTCGGCGGCCTTGACCTTCACATAGGTCTCGTCCGGGTTCACACAGAGGGCGATATTCGAGGGCAGGGTCCAGGGGGTCGTGGTCCATGCCAGATAGTAGAGGTCCTCGTCCTTGGCCTTGAAGCGGACGATGGCGGACCGCTCCTTCAGGGTCTTATAGCCCTGAGCCACTTCCTGGGCGGAAAGAGGGGTTCCGCAGCGGGGGCAGTAGGGAACGACCTTGAAGCCCTTGTAGAGAAGGCCCTTCTTCCAGATCTCCTCCAGGGCCCACCACTCGGACTCGATGAAATTGTCATCATAGGTAATGTAGGGGTTCTTCATGTCGGCCCAGAATCCGACCTGACCGGAGAACTTCTCCCACATGCCCTTGTACTTCCAGACAGACTCCTTGCACTTCTGGATGAAGGGCTCCATCCCGTAGGCTTCGATCTGTTCCTTCCCGTTCAGACCCAGTTCCTTCTCGACCGCAATCTCGACGGGCAGGCCATGGGTATCCCAGCCGGCCTTCCGGGGAACGTACTTCCCCTTCATGGTCTGGTAGCGGGGAATCATATCCTTGATGACCCGGGTCAGGACATGGCCGATATGGGGCTTACCATTGGCGGTAGGGGGGCCGTCATAGAAGGTATAGGTCTCCCCCTTCTTCCGGCTGTCCATGCTCTTTTCGAAGATGTCATGGGTGTCCCAATACTCCTCAATTTCCTTCTCCCGGTCCACGAAGTTCAGGTCCGTGTCTACTTTTCTGTACATCGTCTTTTCAGTAATCCTTTCCTTTTTTCAGTCATTCTTCATGACTAATATAGATCATCCGCTTTGGATATAGCGGCAATCAATCCGGTCTGACTCTCACTCGTAGTCGTCAAGAATATCTCCATAGAAGTCCTCAATGGCGTCATTGTATTCCTGAATGATCTCATCCTGCCTGGGCGGATTCGCCTGCAGGGAGCGGACAATGGGGCTTGTCATGATGACAGCAATGCTGACAATCAGAAGAACTATGGAGATAATTCCGGTCGCTATGCCGGTGAAAGCAAATCCCCGGTCCACCGGTTCATAGTTGGCCAGATAAACAATTCCCAGCACGATAGCCGCTATGGCCAGAGGGATATTGATGATACAGCAGAACAGAGCCACAGCACATATGCCCAGAGCCATGGAAGCCACGGCCATGCCGATGCCGACCCTTTTCCCGTGGGGTCCTTTCGGAACCGCCCCGTAGGGGTTGTAGGATTCGGGTCCCTGTGGGCCACTACTGTACGGGTCCTGGGGACCGTATCCGTTCGGGCCCTGTCCCTGCGGGCCAGCATTGTACGGACCCTGGGGACCGTATCCGTTCGGCCCGTATGGATTGTAATTGTTTCCGTCCATGAATATATTCCCTCCGGTCAATGCGCCTTCAGGTCGTCGCCGCCCAGTGAAAGGATAGACCGGTACACTGCCATTCCTATGAAAAAGAGAAGCCAAATGAGAAGGTAAATGATTGCAATAATCAGGGCCGTCTTCATGATGCGGCTGCTCTTGAAGTATACTGTGTGAATGATGGCAAGAACCACCGCCCCGATTGCCGCAACAAGGCCCGGCCACTTGTACATGGTCAGGGGCCAGGCAGCAAGGGCCAGGACCAGGGCCGCTGCCGAAAGAATCCGTCCTGCTCCTCTATTCATACACTACACCACTCCCATCAAAAGCCATTAAAGAAGGATAACACAAGAGGACCCTTCTTTCAATCAGAAAGGGGTTTGGAGAAATACGTGAGAATCATGTCATAATACTCTGCCCGCTCGGCAGGGGTGGCATTGTAGATCTCATGTCCGGATTCCGGGAAGACCCTGTGCTCTGCTGTCCGGCACCTTTTCAGGAACTTCTCCTGCCCTTCCGCCGTCACCATATGGTCCTGTCCGGCTGTCAGCATGAGGACCGGTGTCCGGATCTTCTCCGCCCGTTTGACGCAGGTCTTCATCCCATGCAGGGACGCCTTGCCCCAGGCATAGCAGCCCCCATAGCAGCGGTTCCCCGGGACCTTCTCCCGGCATTCAAACATATGGTCATAACGGACCTTGGACTTCATGCTGGACTTCGGCCAGGTCACGATGTCGTCAAAGCCGTGCTGGCCGGGGAGGTAGGTCTTGTCCTTTCGGAGGAGGTCCGCCCGCAGGATGGCCGCATAGACAAGGGGCATGGGCAGGCCGCCCCAGTCCAGAGACATCATGGGGGAAGAAAGGAGGGCCCGGTCAAAGAGGTCCGGATAATCTTCCAGGGTCCGGGCCACGATACAGCCGCCCATGGAGTGGCCGAAAGCCATCAAAGGCCGCTTCCCCGACTTTTCCTTCACGACCTTCTCCGTGAAGTCATGAAAGTCCCGCACATAGTCGTCAAAAGAAGCCACATAGACCATGTCCGGATCCATGTCCTTAAATACCCGCTCGGAAGCCCCATGGCCCCTCGCTTCCAGCAGAAACACCGCAAAGCCCGCCCGGTAGTAATAGTAGACCATCTCCGCAAGTTTCTCGAAGAACTCGCAGAAGCCGTGCTCGATCACGACGGTCCCCTTCGACTCCTCCGGGAGGGCATAGTAGTAGGACAGGGACAGGCCGTCGGCTGCCATCATATATTCATGGGTGACGTGGTCCCGGATGAAGTCCGCCACTTCCCCGTCCATGCGCTCCCTGTAGTCATCGTCACCAATGAAAAAGCCTTCCGTCTTCCAGATTTCGCTCATCATTTTCTCCGTGTCCCAAAAGAAAAGGGCGCGAAGAACCCCCGCGCCCTACATTAGTCATATGAACGTTCAACCGGCATAAATGTCGAGGTTTGCCCGGTTAACAGCAAAAGTACCCGTATCGCGGTACCTGTCCACCGGCTTGCCGGCCAGATGGTCGGAAAGCATCTCGAGAGCAGTGCTGCCCCAGATGGCATTCCTTTGAGCGATGCCGTCGGAGATGTAGCCCTCCCGGATATAGGGAATCATGCCCTTCGTGAAGTCCACGGTCACCACGGCAAAATCCTTGTCCGGATGCCGTTTCAGATACTCGCCGTAATGCAGGCCCCAGGCCACATTCGTGGCAAAAACGCCCTTGATGTCAGGATGCTTTTCCAGAAGGCCTTCGATATACTTCTGAGCCTCTTCTTCGGAAGGCTCGCCTGGAATATCGTACTCGACGACGTCGAGACCGGCTGCCCTGGCCCGGTCGATGAAGCCCTTGGCCCGGGCCTCCACCATATCGAGATGGGTGTCGGACCACATGCCGATGGCGACTTTGCCGGAGGAGCCGATTTCCCGCACCATGGCATCGGCCCCGCTGGCCCCGCAGGCCAGAGAGTCCGTTCCGATCTCGGAAATATACGGAACATCGTCAAATACGGACTGGAGGAAGAGAATCTGCACGCCCGCGTCGGAAGCCGCTTTCACGGCCTTGTGAACCGCCGGATGGTTGAAGGGGGAAATGACGATGGCATTGTAGCCGTCCGCCACGGCCTTGTCCACGTAGCCGGCCATGAGCTGGGCTCCTTCTTCGCCCCGGACAGGTGGGGCGTCGATACGGATATCGCAGTCGAGAATCTTCGCCGCCTTCTCAGCCTGTCGATTCGTTGGATCCCAGAAGGGGTCATCGATGTCCCAGATGAACTCGACTTTGGTCTTGGGAGGACGGGTATCCACGGTCTTCACCCGGTCGGTAAGAGACGAGACCGCATCCAGCTTGCCCTGCAGACTTTCGGTCTGCTTGGTCAGGAAGCCTGTGGTCTGGTCCTGGTTCCCAGCCAGGGAAGTGATCTGCTGCACCGTCGCGGAAAATTCCTCAACGACGCTCTGAATATTCGAAACGGAATCCACGAGGCGCTGCTTCTCGTCACCCAGGGAAGAGAACTCGTCCCCGAACTTCTTCTGGCTCTCGATGAATTCGTCGGTCGTATCGTGGATGGCGCCCATGGCGTCTGCCACCTTCGAGACGACGGTATCCTGCTGGGTGAAGGTCTCCTGGGATTCGTCCATAACGGTCCGGAGATTGTCCAGTTCTCCCGTGATGTCTTCAATTGAAGTATTGATATTCTCGGATGCTTCTCGGCTCTCTTCCGAAAGTTTCCGAACCTCTTCCGCGACGACAGCGAAGCCCTTGCCGGCTTCCCCTGCCCGGGCGGCTTCGATAGAGGCGTTCAGGGCCAGGAGGTTCGTCTGGGAGGCCAGATTGAAGAGGACCTGGGTCACATCGCTGATGGACTGAATCTTCTCGACCAGCTTCGAAAGTTCGCTCGTGATATGGCCGAGGGCCTCGGAATTCTTCTTCGTATTCTCTCTCAGATTCGTGACCGCAGTCAGGCCGTCGTTGTTCTGCCCGTCCATGGTGACCGCCATGTCGATGAGGCTGTCAGACTCCTGCTGCATGGAGGTGATCAGATTCGAAAAATGGTCCGTGACCTCAATCGAAGCATTGACGTCAGCCGTCTGTTTCTCGACGCCGGAATTGATGACGCCGGCAATCCGCTTCAGCCCGGCGGAGCTTTCCGTAATTTCTTCGACCATTCCGGACAGCTTTCCTGCGGCGGAAACCGCGTCGGCATTGTCCTCCTTCAGCTGGGTGAAGAAATTCCGGTACTGGCGGTAGAGGTCTGCCGTCGCCCCGGTGCCCGTCACCTCTTCGAGATAATTCATCTCACGGATGCGCTGCTGGACATCCGAAGGTTCATCCCCTTTATCTTTCCTGAAAAGTCCCATTGAACCTATCCCCTTTCCATTCCGGGAACTCTCTGCATAAGGAAACGCCCCCTCCTTACAGTCGGCGGCAAGTCGGTCGGCGCATTGAAATTTCGGCTGCGCCGAAGCGCCTCCCTTGGAACCATTCTAGCACAAGATATAGGGCGCTACAACGAAAAATGCCTGCCCCTTGTGGGCAGGCACATTATTACTAATATAAATCACTGGGCTTCCCGGGCTCTCTGGAGGTTGATCATCTCCCGCTTCCGGAGACGGGGATCCAGCTGGCGTTTCCGGATGCGGAGGTTTTCAGGCGTGACCTCAAGCAGTTCGTCGTTTTCGATGAAGTCGAGAGCCTGCTCCAGGGACATCTTCTTGGGAGGGGTCAGAATCAGGGCCTCGTCGGAGGATGAAGTCCGGGTATTGGTCAGATGCTTCTTCTTGCAGACATTGATCTCGATGTCCTCGGCCTTGCCGGACTGGCCGACAACCATACCCGCATAGACCTTCTCGCCGGGTCCGATGAAGAGGGTGCCGCGGTCCTGGGCAGCGAAGAGGCCGTAGGTGACGGACTCGCCGGTCTCGAA
>ONBT01000042.1:0-15435 GCA_900316075.1 uncultured Lachnospiraceae bacterium
TTATTATATTTCATTCCCTCCACGCCGGCTTTCTGTTTTTTCTGGATGTTTACATTATTCTGACGAAAAGAATGCCCGCCATTTCCGGCGGGCAAAGTAGAGGAGGGTAATACATGAAACCAAAAGTCATTATCTGTCAGCCTTTGATTGCTCCCTGTGTCAGACCGTCCACAATCTGATTTGAAAACGCGCAGTAAACAATTATGGTCGGAATAACAGATATGACAATGGCTGCAAACATCTGGGAATAGTTCGTTGCATACGGACCCACGAAATAAGTCAGTGTAACCGGAAGGGTCTTTTTTGCCGGGTCTGAGATAAAGACCATGGCAACCAGAAGCTCGTTCCAAGTGTTGACAAATGTCATCATCCCGGTAACCATCAGGCCTGTCTTGGCAAGGGGCAAAGCTATAGAAAAATATGCTTTATAGATTGAGCACCCGTCAATGCAGGCTGCGTCAAACAGTTCCCCGGGAATTCCCTTGTAGAAATTCGTCAGGATGAAAATAATCATCGGAAGGGCGAACGTGATATAAGGGATAATCAATCCGATATATGTATTCGTCAGATGCAGCTTTGAGAATGTCACAAAAAGCGGAATCAGTACGCAGTGAACAGGCACCATCATCCCGATCAGAAAGTATACAAAAGTCGGTCCGGATAATTTCCACCGCATACGGGCAATGCCAAACGCAGCCATGGAGCCGATGAAAAGGCTGAAAAACAGAGTAATGAAACAAATAATGAATGAGTTCTTCAGCGCCGTTCCCAGCATGCCCTGGTTCCAGGCAAAAATATAGTTTCCAAGCTGCAGTACGTCCGGCCACCCGAAGGGATTGGAAAAAATTTCCGCATTGGTTTTCAGAGACACCATGACAATCCACAGCAAAGGCAGGACATAAATCAGGGCCAGCATGGTCAGCACTGTATACTTGATAGCCGACGAAGGTTTGACAGGCCTTCTGTTTTTTGAACGCTTTTCCATTTCCTGCCTCCTCAGACTTCGTCAAAGTCTTTTGTATTGATACACTTGTTGACAATAAAGGTTGCCAGCAGGCACAAAAGCAACAGCACAACGGAAATCGCCGATGCATATCCGTATTTGAAGTAGGCAAAGCCTTCAAAGTACAGCCAGGTCGCCAAATTCTGAGTCTTGTTGTTGGGTCCGCCCTGGGTCATGTTGTAGACGAGGTCGAAAAATTTCAACGAGCCGATCAGCGTCAATGAGACGGTCGTCTTCATCATGGGCTTCAAAAGAGGCAGTGTCACATGGAAGAAGGTCTGACTCTTTGTCGCACCGTCAATGTAAGCCGCTTCCATCAGGCTGTTGTCAATTCCCGAAATACCCGCCATATAGAGCATCATTGTCGTTCCGACATAAATCCAAAGAGCAACAACACCGATTACCCACATCGTCAGCGGAATGGTCCCTTTCACCGACATCAGCCAGTTGGGGCCCTTGATCCCGAAAACCGCCAGCAGCTGATTCAAGCCCATATTGGGCTTCAGCAGGAAGCTGAAGAGAAGGCCCAGCGCAGCCGAAGAAAGAACACAGGGCAGATAAATGATATTCTTGTAAAGATTCTTTCCCCATCTCAGATTCGACAGGACCACAGCCAGCAGCAGGCCCACGGCCTGCTGGGTGACCAGTGAAAACAAGGCAAAGAAGATGGAATTCTTCAATGCTGTCCTGAATATTGCGTCCTTGGAGAACAGATCCGCATAATTCTTCATCCCGACAAAAACCGGTTTCGTCAGAGCATTCCAGTCACAAAACGAGATGAAAATCGCATATACGATCGGGATAAACAGAATCAGCGTGAACATGATCAACGCCGGTGCTTCAAAAAAGGCAATTGCCTTCTTGTCCCTCAGCAACTTGTCCATACTGTCTCCACCTGCAAATTACTTATTCCAAACATTATCTGCATAGAAAGTCTCAATTGCCTGGCAGCCGTCGTCCACAGACTCTTCACCCATTACGATTGAAACCATATTGTTATCAAACGTATCGCCGGCTTCGACAGAAGCGAGGGATTCGTTATAGAATCCGAAGGAGTCAGTCATCGTAGCCAGAATATCGGAAACATAGGAAAGCTGCTTGGGCGCTGCATTCTTGTCGTATTCCACATCTGTAACAGGGATTTTGCCGGCCTTCTCGGCAGTAGCCTTCTGAGCTGTATCATCGGTCAGCATCTTCATGAAAGCCACGCAGGCATCCGGATACTTCGTAGTGGAAGACATCAGGACATTATCCGTCTTGACAATCATGGGGCCATTGGAACCGTCGAGCGTCGGGAAAGAGAACACGCCGCACTTGTCTTCAATCGTATCGGAGTTGCCGTTCATCTGAGCAATTACCCAGGATCCCTGAATCAGCATGGCGGCTTCCTCGTTGTAGAAGTGGGCCGTAGCATCATCGTTGGAATCCCCGAGATATGTATCCTGGAAATATTTGGAAATTGTAACGAGATCATTGGCACCGGCCTTAACCTTGGCATCCGTCCAGTGCATATCCCCACTGTTCAGGGCTTTCGTATCCACACCCTCGCGGTTCATGCAGTAGCCGGCAATCATGGAAAGGCACCATGCAGTGGAAGCCGAGCAGGAAATAGGTGTGATTCCGGCTGCCTTCAGCTTGTCGCACGCTGCAAGGAAGCCGTCCATATCCTTCGGAACTTCTGTAATTCCGGCCTTCTCAAAAAGCTCCGTATTGTAGAAGCAGAGGGCTGCTGCGAAGTTCGTGGGAACCCCGTAGATATCATCACCGTAGGTAATACGGTCAAACATGCCGCCGGAGAAGGAATTCTTCCAATCCGGATCCTCGTCCAGATACTTGTTGATTGGCTGGACTACATTGGAATTTACATAGACGTCCGCATTCGGTCCGGGATTACAGATCAGAAGATCCGGCGTATTCCCGGCCGCCACAAGGGCATTGACCTTGGAATCATACTCCTCGAGGTTCGTCGTAACGACATTCAGGTGATATTTGCCCTTGTAGGTTTCGTTGAAGCGGTCAACCGTGTCCTTGTAGGTCTGTGTCATCAGGTCCTGGCTGGCATTGAGATCATCCCAGAATGCCCAGGTGATTTCTTCTTCATCTCCTGTCGCCTCGGATGCGGCGGAAGAACCCGTGGATGCGGTATCGCTGCCGGCTGAATCACTGCTGCCGCCGGAGCCCGTGTCCGTGGACACTCCACAGCCCGCCATCAGCGATGCTGCCATCGTTCCAGCAAGAATCAGGGATAGAAGTTTTTTCTTCATGTTTGTTTCCTCCTTTATACTAAATCTCTCCCCTTAGAATAATATGTTCAGACAAGTCTCACCGTAAGCTCAACGGGGATGCGCCCCGTAAGCCGTTCGCTGACGCGATCCGGCTGACTCGTTCCGACCCAGAAATGCAGCCTGCTTCCTTCTTTTTCCATCTTTCCTTCTTCATTCACAACAAGAAGGTCTTCCGCTGCGATACGAATTTGAATCGTTTTTTCTTCATGTCCTTTCAGATGGACCCGTTCAAAGCCGCACAATGCGCAGTTTCTTTTCTCATCCTTTGCATCTTCGGCCCGGACATAAACCTGAATGACTTCATCTGTAATGACATCACTTCTGTTTTCTATACCGGCTTCAATAGTCACTAATCCTTCGTCAGGGACCTGCAAGGCAGCGGCGGCTGCCTCTTCCCCGCCCTGAATCACCGCACGGGTTACGGCACAATCACCATAGGTCAGGCCGTAACCGAAGGGATACTGGGCATCCTTCCGCAGATAGCGGTAGGTTCTGCCTTCCATATCATAAGAGGTAAAAGGCGGTACATCATCAATGCTGCGGTAAAAGGTGACCGGCAGCTTGCCGGAGGGAGAGACTTTGCCAAATAATATATCTGCCAGGGCGTTCCCGCCCTGCTCTCCCGGATACCACATATCCACTATTGCATTCGCGTGGTCAGCTGCATAAGAAAGGTCAATATCGCTTCCGGCCATCAGCACAACGACAAAAGGTCTGCCTGAAGAAGCCACCGTTTCCAGAAGCCGCTGCTGGGATGCCGGAAGGGAAATATCCGCCTTGTCCCCGCTGATATACTGATTGCCGTCGTCTCCTTCCTCCCCTTCCAGAAATTCATTCAATCCAAGCACACAGATGACTACATCCGAAAGTTCACAGCAGGCAGCTGCTTCAGCAAGGCGATCATCCGGCTCTGCCAGATCCTCGGTCCGGTCCCGGTTCAGGGCACAGCCGACAGAATAATAAATACGAACATCGTCACCAACGCAATTTCGGATTCCTTCCAGCGCCGTCACATATCTGCCGGCCGTTCCGTGATAATTCCCATCCAGCGAATGCCGGTCATCGGCGTTCGGCCCGACCACGGCTATGCTGCGTATATTCTGCTTTTTCAGGGGCAGCAGTCCGTCGTTTTTCAGAAGCACGGCGCTCTCTTCTGCCGCCCGTCGGGCAAGCCGGATATGGGCCGGAGATTCTACGCTTTCCATGGAAAGTCCGTCAAACTCAGTCTTCTGGCCTTTCATAACGCCCAGCAGAAAGCGGGTTGTAAACAGTCGAACAGCTGCTGTACGAATGGTTTCCGCATCCACCTTGCCGTCTTCGAAAGCCTGCTCCAGTCCCTCCCGGTATGTGGTGCCGGCATTTAAATCGCACCCGTTCTTCAAAGCTAATGCTGACGTCTCCTCCGCATCCGCTGTCAGACCATGTCCGGAATGAATGTCCTTTAAAGCCTGAAAGTCCGACACAAAATGGCCTTTAAAGGCCCAGTCTCGCCGCAGAATTCCCTGCAAAAAAGGGCTTGCGCAGCACGCTTCACCGTTTACACGATTGTAGGCCCCCATAACAGCCTCTACTCCGGCTTTTTTAACGAGTTTCTTGAATGCAGGCAGATATGTTTCCGCCATGTCCTTTCTCTTGCATTCGGAATTAAAACTGTGGCGGATGGCTTCCGGACCCGAATGAACAGCAAAATGCTTTGCACAGGCTGCCGTCTTCAGATACTCACCGTTTCCCTGCAGGCCCTCCACAAAAGCAGCCCCCATTTCACCTGTAAGGAAAGGATCCTCCCCATATGTTTCATGCCCGCGTCCCCAACGCGGGTCGCGAAAAATATTCACGTTCGGCGACCACATGGTCAGTCCCTTATAAATTCCCCGGTCCCCTCTTTTCGAAGACTCATTGTATTTGGCTCTGGCTTCTGTAGAAATGGCCTCCGCCTCTTCCTTCACAAGGGCCCGATCAAAAGTAGCCGCCAGGCCGATCGCCTGAGGAAATACCGTAGCGGTTCCGGCCCGGGCGACACCATGCAGGGCTTCGTTCCACCAGTTGTAGGCAGGAATTCCAAGCCGGTCAATTGCAGGGGCATCGTACGAGAGCTGGGAAATCATTTCTTCTATTGTCATCTGTCCGACCAGCCTCTCAGCTAATCGGACCGCTTCTTCCCGGGTCATCGCTGAACAACTCCTCCTTTGAAATCTGATAGTCTCATGATAGCTCCCGCATTCCCTGTTTTCTCTTCAATTCACGCCATAAGCTTCTCATTTTTAATCATCCGGATTGATTTACATTGGTACATTCTGCCGAATGTGGTAATATTTATTTGGATATAAGTGAGATTTTGTCTGCGTTTTGCTTTTATCCCCGGGAGATTTTCAGGTTTAATATGTGCATTTTTCACAATCGTTAGGAAACAGCCGTGATTTGAAATCAATAGTTTTGATTATTTTTGGGCAAAAAACAGATGTGAGGAAGTATTACCATGATTGAAATATTGCATGGAGAGCGGGAAACCGTTATTTATGATGAGTCCCTGAAGATCCGAGCATATTTGAATGTTCAGGAGGATTCCTACCCCAGCCACTGGCAGCCGTCTTTCGAAATCATCATGCCTATTCAGGGGAATTATGAAGTTACCGTAAATGAGACGCAGCTACTGCTCGCGCCTGGGGATACACTTCTGATTCCGCCCGGCATTCTCCACCGCATTGCAAAACCCACCGTTGATGGAAGCCGGTATATTCTCCTTTTTGACCCCGACCTTTTCATCCAGGTACCTGGTATGCAGAACCTGTACAGGGCCTTTCTGCCCTATGCCTTTTTCCCTTCTGCCCCCGAAAATACTCCCTCTGACCAAAACGACATGCGCTCGATAATTTCAAGCATCTATCAGTGGAACGCCTCAAACCATCGCCTGCGTTACGCTTATATTTACAGTCTTCTCCTCAATTTTCTGCTCGAGGCAAGCAGGCGGTTTACGCCAGTGGGCGGAAGTGGCACTCTTATTCAGGAGCCCTCAAGAGATACGGCTGACCGCCTGCAGAACGCCTGCCGTTTCATTGAGAATAATATTGCAAAAGATCTGCATCCGGCCGAAATAGCGGAAATGTGCGGTTTCTCAGAATCGCATTTTCTTCGCCTTTTCCGTCAATACACAAATATGCCCTTCAAAAAATATGTTAACAACTGCCGCATTACGTCAGCCCGATACATGCTGGCATCAAATGCCCGGGCATCAGTCACCGACGTTTGCCTGCAGTGCGGATTTTCAAGCATTTCCACCTTTAACCGTCTTTTCAAGGAAAACGTCGGACATTCGCCTACAGAATTCCGCCGCCTGCAGCGAAGCTATGAGTGGGGGCATGAAGAATGAGCTATGGATTACACAAGATCAGTTTTTATAAAAAATGATAAGCCCGTGCGAACACGGTACGGTGAGGTGATTGGGCTCAGGAGCAATCATTGCCGTGCCTTTTTCGGGATTCCCTACGCGAAAGCCCCCGTCGGAAGTCTTCGCTGGAAAGCTCCGCGAAAGCCGGACCCCTGGGACGGGGCGCTTTCCGCAGTGACAATACCTCCCCGGGCCTGGCAGTGTCCTCGAAAAAGAGATGATTTCTACTATCAGGAATTCTATTTTCGGGCGGAATATACGCCTCCGATGAGCGAAGACTGCCTGTATCTGAATATCTGGGCACCTGAAGACGCGGTCGGATGCCCGGTTGCCGTCTTTCTTCACGGGGGAGCCATGGTTTCCGGTTGGAACTCGGAAATGGAATTTGACGGGGAAGAATACGCCCGGCGGGGAATCATACTGGTGACAGTCGGCTACCGATTGGGGTTTCTGGGATTCTTCGCCCACCCTTTAATGAAAGATATCGGAGGGCAAAGCGGAAATTGCGGCCTGCTGGACCAGCTGCTGGCAATTGATTGGATTCGTGAAAATATTGAGGTATTCGGAGGAGACCCGGAAAATATAACTGTATTCGGCCAATCCGCAGGGGCCATGTGTGTCCGTGCTCTTCTGGCATCGCCGTCATCCGCCGGAAAATTCAAGCGGGCCATTCTGCAGAGCGGAGGCGGAATGCAAAGCCGGTTCACCATTGGCCGGCCATTAGAAGAACTAGAAGAGGCCTGTGCAGATTTTCTGAAGGCAAAAATGCTGCCGTTTCAGGACTTTTTGAAGCTCCCTGCCTCTGCGCTGGTCAGACTCTGTGAAGAGTTTACAGCTGCCTTCTCCCCTGTTCTGCATACTGACTTTCCCCTGTCTGTTGTGATGGATCGAAATATCCTTCCGACAGACTTCGATGAGGCTGTAAACAGCGCCGTTCCGTCCCTCGTTTCCTGCCTGCTCTGCTGCACCGCCGACGACCTTTGGGTAGGATACGGCACACAAAAAAATCCGGAAGAGAATTATCTCTTCCGGGAAAATGAAGCATTGGCGGCGGCACTGAAGGATGCAGGCATTTCCTGTCATCGCTGTTACTTTTCGCATCCCCTTCCGGGAGATGGGGCAGGGGCTTTCCATTCATCCGAGCTCTGGTATATGTTCGGAACACTGGGCCGCAGCCGGAGGCCAATGGCAGAGACCGATTATTGCCTTTCTTCAGAAATGCTCGACGCCTGGGCCTCTTTCATGAAAGATGGAAATCCAGGCTGGGCAGAAAGTGACGTGAAAGCATTCAGCTGAGTTTGTCTCAAAACAAATCACATCTCCCTCGTCGTCAGATACTGCACGGTCTCTGTCAGGAAGTCGTTCGTGTTGGCGAAGGAGTTCAGGATCAGAAGGGCGTCCTCGGACAGGGACTTCACGTCAGCTTCCGCCTTCCCGAGGCCCTCAAAGGTGACGTAGGTGACTTTATTATTCTCTTGATCACTCCCCACGTGCTTGCCCAGGACAGATTCGTCCCCGGTCACGTCCAGGATGTCGTCCCGGATCTGGAAGGCCCGGCCAATGCCCGAAGCCGCGGCTTCCACCTTCATGAGTTCCTCGTCCGAGGCCCCCGCCAGAATGGCTCCTACCATCATTGCCGCCTCAATCAGGGCCCCGGTCTTGCCCTCCTGAATGAAGTCCAGTTCTTCCTTCGTAATCTCTTTCCCCTCGTCCTCGACGTCGCAGGTCTGGCCCCCGATCATGCCATAGATGCCGGCCTTCTTCGTGAGGAGCTGCAGGGCCTGTGCAATCTTCTGCATATAGGCTGCCTCATTCGTCAGGCCCAGCAGCATGCAGGCCTCGCACACGCGCTCGGCCTCAAAGGCCCCGGCCGCCGTCTCGAAGGCGTAGTTCAAAAGGGCATCCCCGGCCAAAAGGCCCATGTCATCGCCATACACCGCGTGGGTCGTCTTCTTGCCCCGCCGGTACTCGTCGTGGTCCAGAATGTCGTCGTGAACCAGGGAATAATTGTGGATGAACTCAATGGCCGCCATGAAGCGGTGAAGGACCGGATTCTGAGGGACCAGGGGGGCGTTCCCGTCCTGGACGGCAAAGAGCTTGTAGGTCTCGGCCATCAGCAGGGGCCGCAGACGCTTACCCCCGGCCATGACGGAATAGTTCATGGCGCTCATGATTGTCTTCGCGTAGCCCTCTTCGGCCGGCAGAAAGTTCATGATGATTTCTTCGACGCCCGCCGTCCGCTTCTTGAGTTCAGTCGAAAAGTCCATGCTCTCCTCCCCTCAGAAAATTTCATGAATAATACTTATGACACGCTCTGCGTATGTGTCCCATGTGATTGGAAATTCCGCGCTTCCCGGCGCGCCATTCATCCCATTCCCTGCCAATTTTCCGCCTGCTGCCGTCTGTCGTCCAGCCTTGGTCTCTGTTCCGGGCAAAAACTTCTGCTTCTGCGCATCCAGCACAGCTTCGCAAAGGGCATCCGTGTCATATGAGCTGTAATGTCGGAACAATGGCGTCTTCGGAGCCGTCTCTTCCGACATGTTCGAAAAGGTAAGGCAGCCATTGATGACAGCCGTCGAAACCCGGTCATGGAGACCCGCATAGAAATTCGGGTTGATGTCAAGGATTGCCCGGTACTTGGCCATCGTCTCAATCGAAGGCCCTATAGGCATGGGCGGCACGGACTTTACATTCGGATGGTCGAAGACATCCGTCATCTCCCAGCCCTCGCCCTGGATATCCAGTGCGACACCTGCCTCCGCAAGGGCTGTAATCACCCGCTTTCGCATCAGAAACCTTGTCAGCCGGTCCAGAGGGTAGAGGTAGTTCATGATGACAGGAAAGAAATCGGCCGCCTGCTCACGGGCCGAAAGATAATCCCGGATTTCATCGATTCGTGCCGGCGGCAATGACTCCAGATACCCGGAAACAGCCTCTTCCATCGGCTCTTCTTCCGGATTCCACTCTCCGTAGAGCTCCCGGACAATGGCACCTGCCCAGTCCGGCAGGGCATCCACCTCTTCATAGAGACAGGGCTCCGGCTCGAAGGTCCCCGGGAAGAGAAGGCAGGGAAATCGTTCATCGGAATGAGCGTACGCATTGCGTGTCGTCCCCGCATTCGGCCCGCCGCCTGTGCTTTCCGTTCCCGCCCCGGCTTCCTCTGCAAATGTTCCGGCAAGGGGGAGGTAGAAGGTCTGCATTATCCATGGATAATACTTCCCGATATAGGCATTGTGGCAGCGGTCGATGGTGACCGTATAATAGTGCTTCAGGCGGAAACTGAGCCCCGGATGATGGTAGAGGGGGTGGTCCAGGATGATGTTGAAGAAGGGGGCGTCAAAGGTGTCGAGATAACGGACCCCCGGCTCCGCCTCCAGGTAGGGGAGCTTGGAATTAATGTCGATAATGGCATCGAAGTGCTGCCCCTCGAAGGCCTCCAGGGGCGAAAAGTCCGGTGTCACCGGCTTTCCATCCACGATCCGCTCCGGCATGGGCAGGCGGACGACCTCTGCGCCCTGTCTTTCCAGCGCCGTCGTAATCTGTTCTGCGAAGAAGTCTGCCGAAAAGTAGCAGAGGTCGCGGGTTGTGGGAAACAGAATGCGCATCAGTTCGAGATGACCTCGTAGCCGTCTTCCGTGACAAGGACCTGGTACTCCCACTGGGCCGAAGGCTCCCCGTCCAGGGTGTAGACCTCCCAGCCGTTGGCCTCGTCCGTGTAAAACTGATAGGTTCCTGCATTCACCATGGGCTCGATTGTAAACATCATGCCGGGCACCATCAGCATGTCCTCGCCCGCATTGGTCACATAGCTGACCCAGGGCTCCTCATGGAATTCGAGGCCGACCCCGTGGCCGCCGATGTCCTTCACAATGCTGTATCCGTGCTCTTCCGCATGGGTATGGACCGCTTCGCCGATATCCCCGAGGAAGCCCCAGGGCTTTACCTGCGCCAGTCCCAGGTCGCAGCACTCCTTGGCGACCCGCACCAGATCCTGCTTCTCCTTCGACACGTTCCCGATCATGAACATACGGGAGGAGTCGGAAAAATAACCGTTCAGAATTGTCGAGCAGTCGACGTTCACAATGTCCCCGTCCCGGAGCACGACGTCCTTGGACGGAATCCCGTGGCAGACCTGATCGTTGACCGAGGTGCAGACGGACTTGGGAAAGCCCTCATAGTTCAGCGGGGCCGGAATGCCGCCCATGCCGTAGGTGACGTCGTTGATGATATTGTCGATTTCCAGGGTCGTCATACCCTCGTGAATCTGCTTGGCCACCTCGTCCAGGCAGGCCATGTTGATTTTGGCGCTCTCTTTGATCTTCTCCACCTGCTCCGGGGTCTTGATCATCTTGTGGTCCGGCACCTTGTGGCCCTCCATCCGGGCCTTTTCAATCCGCCGGTCAATATCCTCGTGGCAGTACTTGTACTTCTTCCCGCTCCCGCACCAGCAGGGGTCGTTTCTGTTCAGTTTCATTTCCTTTCGAACGCCTCGTTTTCTCTTTCTCATTACTAATGTAGTTCACCGCGTCTGCTGCGGATCTATGGCTTGCATCTCATTGCCGGCAGGCTGCAATTCTGCGGCCTCCGGGGAAGTAGTTGTTTTACATTATTCCTGTGACTTGCTTTTCTTCTGCTTGTCCCGGTCCTGGATGTAATTCGCCTGGCCGTGATAGAGGGTGTTGTTTCCCATGTGGAAGCGGTGCCAGATGCGGTCGTTGACCTTCACCGTGTGCTCCTCGTCCCGGAGCTTCTCATATAGCTTCCCGTTCCAGTCGTAGCTCTCGTAAGAAACATTATTCTGAATGGAAAGCTGCTGCTGGTACTTCTCTGCGAGGCCGATCTCGTAGATCACGTGGTTGATGTCGTCCCGGGATGCGATCAGATTTTCCGTCTGCGAGGGGTAGAGGTCCTCCCAGAAGTCCGTCCGCCGGTTTTCCATCGCCGCCTTCTCGTCCGTCGACAGGGTGATTCCCGCACGCACCGCCTCATTATAGAATATCCGGTCGTGAACCGCCATACCCATGACCATATCCTTGACCCGGGCGGACAGGTAGACACCGTTCATCAGGATGTTCCAGTAGTCGCGGGTGTTGTCGGGATTGTAGACCTCTGCCTGCCGCTCCACCTTCATTTCCTCATACATAATATAAAACGCGAGGTCACCGAAGGTCATCTCTTCGCCGTCCACCGTCACGGCTGTGGCGTCCGCATATTTCCGCACATCGAGGTCTCCCCGGTTTTCGCCCGCCTTCAGGGCGATGACGATCAGGGCATAGGCAATCGCCACAAAGGCCGCCGCAATGCAGGCCGACCGGATCCACAGGTGAAGGAGGTCCTTCCCGGTTGCCTTTTCCTCTGCCTCCCGCCGGCGCTTCTCTTCATGTATCGCGCTTCCCCGCGAAACGCCGGCCCCGTAGCCGCCCATATTCGTGTGAAAGCCCGGCTGCGCCGCGCGGTTGGGTCGGGTATGGAATTTCGCGGGAGGGTCGGGTGGCTCCTTCCTTCCTCCATCTTCATCCTGTGGAGGAGAAACTTCTTCCCTTGGCTCCTCATCCGCTGGTATTTCGCCCAGGCTGAAGTCTATATTGTCATCTTCGTGCATATTTCAAAACTCCAGCGCAAATGCCGCCCATGCAAGCACATGGGGCTGTGCCGAAAACACAGCCCCATGAATGATTCAAAAAAAATCGATATCAGATAACCCGCCTTATGGCCACGATCTTGTGGCAGGTGACGGGGCGATAGTTCGTGATTCCGGTGGCCGTACTCTGGGCCTCGACGATGAGGCCGCCGCCCGCATAGATGGCCACATGACCGGAATAGCAGACGATGTCGCCCGGCTGCAGGTTCTCATAGGAGACCTTCTGCCCGACGCTGCGCAGGGCCGCACTGTTCCGCGAACCGGAAAGATTGATGCCGAAATGTTTGTATACCTGAACGACGAAACCGCTGCAGTCGCAGCCCTCCGTCAGGGAATTGCCACCCCAGACGTAAGGGTTCCCGACGAACTGGTTTGCATAGGAGACGACCTCGCTGCCGCTGATATTCGTCACCGGCGACGGATTATAGCTGCCTCCGTCCGAAACGTCCTCTGCGGCCGAAGCCGACGAAGAGGAGGATGAACTCGTGGAAGAGGAAGACTGGGCTGCCGCAGCCGCTCTGGCCGCTGCTTCTTCCCGCTGCTTCTTGGCCGCCGCCACAGCTGCAGCCCGCTGCCGGGCCTTCTCGGCCTCCATGGCCTTCCGCTTCCGCTCGGCTTCTTCAGCCGCCTTTTTCTTTGCGTCGGCCAAGGCCGCATCCACGTCCTGCTTCTGGACCTTCATCTGGGAAATCTTCGTATTCAGGGCCGACTGCTTGGCCGCAAGGTCATTCTGCTGGGACTGCAAATCCGCCTGCTCGGACTCCAGGTCATCCTTCATGCCCTGAATCTCGATCTTTGTAGCCTCATAGGAATCCAGCATCTGCCGGTCCGAAGAATAGACGGCATTCGTATACTCGACCTTGTTCAAAAAATCCGCGAAATTGTCCGATTCCACAAAAATTTCGATGATGCTCTTGTTGCCATTCTCGTACATGAACTTCATGCGCTTCTTCATGGCTTGGTACTGCTGCTGTTCCGCGGCCTCGGCAGCGGCAATGTCCGCCTCGGCCTGCTGAATCTCCTGCTGCTTCTCCGAGATTTCCGCCGAGATGGCATCGATGTCCGACAGAATATCGACAAGCTCCGCATTGGCGCTGTTGATATTGTTCTGCAGGTTCTGGCTCTGATTCGTGAGGTCCGTGATCTTTGTCGCCCCCGCCTGCAGAGGTGTCATGACCGCGCAAAGTACGCTGCAGGCAGCAAGGACCGACGCCAGAAGGGGCGTCCGAAACCTTATGGAAAATTTTCTGTTTTTCTCAGAATTCTTTTTCATCTCGGGAAAATGTTTTCGTTCGTGTATGACCAAAAATAAGGGCCGGATGCGACAGGCTTCTCTGTCGCCGCGGTACGCGCCTGGCAAATCCAGTAACTTCTATTGCGCGAGCCTCCGATAGAAAAACCCCGGGCGGACAGCCGCCCTCCGGCGCTCCCTACCCGGGGTTACAAATCTCTGTTTCAGCAAAGCTTCATGCGGATGTCCTTCGTGATGATATCCGTATAGCTGAAGGACAAAAGCTGATTCGGTTTCTTTTCGTCGTCCGCATCGATCAGGATTGTGAAGACGCTGGGGTATGCATTCTGGATGACCCCGTGCTCAATGTCCACCTTGTTCCTTCCGCGGTCGAGCCGGATGACTACCTTGCTTCCGCACTGCTCACGCACTGCCTGTCGCACCTTGTTGAACTCTGCCTGTTCCAATTTTTTCTTTCCTGCCTTCCATATTTTTCGCAGTTTTGCCGCTGCGCAACAAAATTGCTACAGTATTATAGCACGCTGAAGCGGTTTCAGCAAGACGAATGCAGCGGTCTTTGGTAATCCGAGAGACTTCATGAAGGCTCACAATACGAGCTGAAAGTACATCGGCAGCACCGCATATGAAAAGGCCCCGCCGGTTTCCGGCGGGGCCACATTATTATAGTTTGAATTTCTTCACGACATTGTCGAGGTCGTCGGCAATGGTCTGCTGGTCGTGGGACATATCCGATACCTGGGTGACCGTACCGGAAACCTCCTCGACGGAGGACAGGACATTCGAAGAAATATCCGCCGTATCCTGGGAGGACTCGGCGATATTCTGGATGGCCAGGGAAACCTGCTTCATGATTTCCTCCACGTCATCGGACATGGAAGACACCTTCTCGGAAATGGAAGCGAAATACTCGGCATCCTTCCCATACTGGCTGGCTGTTTCCGTGAATTTGCCATAGTCGGGCATTACCGTATCCGTAACGAATCCCAGCAGGCCCTTCGAATTGTCGGAAAGGTCGGAGAAGGCATCCTGTACCTGCTGAACCGTATCCTGAATATTCTTGACCGCAGTGGAGGTCTCGTTCGCCAGCTTTCCAATCTCGTCAGCGACGACTGCGAAGCCCTTGCCGGCCTCACCGGCCCGGGCCGCCTCGATGGAGGCGTTCAGGGAAAGGAGGTTGATCTGCTCGGCAATGCCGGCGATGACATCCGCCATCTGGCCGATATTTTCAACAACCTTGGAGTTTTCAATGCTGCTGGAGAGCTGGGTCTCAAACTGCTCAGACAGCTTCCTTGCGGACTCTGTCGAAGCCATAGACTCTTCCTCGATCTGGGCTGCCCGTTTCTTGATCTCCTCGGCGGCCTTGACGGATTCGGAAGTCTCCCCGGCAAGAGAGGTCATGGAAGCATTGACTTCCTCGGCGGAAGCATTGACCTCTTCGGTAGCGGCCGAAGATGATGTCGTGGCTTCGTTGATCTTCTCCATGTATTCCTTGATGGCTTCGAACTTGTCGTTCAGCTCGGCCGAAGCGTTTTCGAGGTCAATGGAGGACCGGGACATCTTCTCGGAGTGGTCGGCGATATTTCCGATCATCTCGCGATTGCTGCCGTACATGGCATTCAGGGCGCTGCCCATCTTTCCGAGTTCATCTTTGGATTTCACTTTCAGCTGATCGATGGTCAGGTCGCCGGCTGCCAGGCCGTCCGAGAACTGCTGAACAGACTTGATGTTCTTCGCAATGCCGTTGACCTGCCAAATGACGATGATAGTCGTTGCCGCAATAGCAAGAATGCAAACCAGCAGCAGAAGAGAGGTCATGTGAGCAATCGGCTCCACAAGTTCGTCCCTCTGAATCTGGATCATGAGCTTCCA
>ONBT01000042.1:15452-35126 GCA_900316075.1 uncultured Lachnospiraceae bacterium
GTAAAGGAGGTCTGGCCCTCTTCATTGGCCAGAACCGCAGCAGCTGCCTTGGCCAGGGAGGAATTCGAGTCTTCCGTAATCTTCACGCCGTTGGCGACATTGTCATCGGTGGTACCGGCGATGTAGGTTCCGTCCGCAGAAGTCAGCATGGCGGTACCGGTGCTGCCGACCTTGACATTTCCGATCATCTCGGAAATCGTCTTCATGGAAATATCAATCGTGACGCAGCCGATAAACTTCCCGTTCTTGTCATGCATGGGGGAAGAATAGGTGACCATCGTGATGCCGGCCGTGGAATCATAGTAAGGGGCCGTGATGACAGCCGTCTTTGCCTCTGCATTCTTGGCACCGCTATACCATTCGGTATCATAGTACTCGCCGCTGTCCTGCACGTAGGTATAGGACACGGCCAGCTTGCCGCTATCATCCCGATAGGCGAAAGGACAGGTATACTGTTCCTCCGGGCTGTAGGCATAGGGTTCAAACCAGATGCCGCCGCCATTGGCGCTGTCCACGTCCTCCAGCATACTTGTGACAACCGATGCCAGCTGGTTGACCGGCAGAATCTGGTAAGCCGTCTCAATCTGGGCCGCCAGAGAAATACACTGAACCTCCATGGGCTTCAGCTGCAGCAGGACCTGATTGGCATTCGACTCGATGGTCGCATTCATGGTCTGGTTCAGCTGACTGTCGATGTTCTTCGAGCTGGAATAGGCCGCGATCACTGTCAGCAGCACCAGGGCTGCCGCAATCACGGGAACCAGCCAGACCAGCATTCGGGAACGGATACTCTTAAACCCCATAGCCTCTCTCCTTTTTCGAAATGAAGTCCTCAAAATTCAGGCTCAATAAGCCCGTAGGTATTCTGCTTCTTGCGCTTGTAGACGACATTGACCTCGTCGGTCTCGGCGTTGCGGAAGACGAAGAAATTGTGGCCCAGGAGTTCCATCTCGATGCAGGCATCCTCGGGATACATGGGCTTCAAGCCGAAATGCTTGGTCCGGGTGATGCGGATGTCGCCGGAAACGATGTCGGCGTCCTCTTCCTCGAAGGCCTCTTCCCCGCTGTCCATGAACTCGCTGGAGAAATATGCCACATCGTCTTCATCTCTGGGTCCGTTCTGGGCCTTGTCAATGATGCGGGTCCGGTAGCGGCGCAGCTGGCGCTCAATGACTTCCTCCACCTCATTGATGCTCGTATACATATCGTCCGAAGCTTCCTCTGCCCGAATTGTATGGCCCTTGACAGGAATCGTCACCTCGATCTTCTGCCGTTCCTTTTCAACGGACAGGGTGACATTCGCCCGCGTATCGGGTGTGAAGAAGCGGTCCAGCTTCGACAGCTTCGCCGTAACGGCCTCCTTCAGGCCATCTGTAAGTTCGATTCCGCGACCGGTAATAGCTATTTTCATAGTCCAGTCCTCCTTTTCTTTTGGGTTTCTTCTGATGTATACTAATTCGTATACTTCAGTTTAGTGAATTATACCATAACGCCCGAAGGAAAAGGAAATCTTTTTATGAAAAATGACAAGAATAATGCAAAATTTGAAGGCAGTGGAAACAACACAGCTCCATTCCATGCCGACATGCGGGAATCTGCTTTGACAGGTTGCCAGGAAGCAAAGCGCAACGCCATTGTCACCGGGGCATCCCGGGGAATCGGCCGCGCCGTCGCCATAGCCCTCGCGGAAGGCGGCTGGAAACATATTACTATCTGCGCAGACCGCGATGCAGAGGGACTTTCAGAGACAGAGAGAATAATATTGAACAGCAGTTCTGCATGCAGAGTTATCTCTCTTCTTGGTGACATCTCGGATGAAGCCTTCGTGCAGGAGCTTGTGGACAGAGCCTGTTCAGAAGCCGGAGCCCCGGTGGATGTCCTCATAAACAACGCCGGCATTTCGATTGTCGGCCTGGTCCAGGATCTCTCCTACGCGGACTGGCACCGCATCGTGGACGTCAACCTTTCAAGCGTCTTTCTCACGAGCCGGGCTGTCATCCCCGGCATGGTCCGTGAGCAGGCGGGTCATATTATTAATGTGTCTTCCATGTGGGGGCGGGTCGGAGCCTCCTGCGAAGCGGCCTACTCGGCCACCAAGGGCGGCGTCATCGCCTTCACCCGGGCGCTCGCAAAAGAGCTCGCGCCGAGCGGCATCTCCGTCAATGCCGTCGCCCCCGGCTGTGTGGATACGGTCATGAACGGTCACCTTTCTCCCGATGAAAAAGCGGCCCTGGCGGAGGAAATCCCCGCAGGCCGCTTCGCATCGCCATCTGAAATTGCCTCCGTCATCGTCGGCATTGCCCAGGCGCCGGCCTACATGACCGGGCAGGTAATCGGAATCGACGGAGGGTATATCTGAGGGGCGGCTTGGGCCTATGGCTTGTTTCAGGACAAATGTCCGCCAAGTCACCTGCCGGTCTTGGGCATATGACTTGTTTCAGGACAAATGTCCGCCACTGAGCCAACAAGCTTTGGGCCTATAGGCAACGGCAAGACAAAAGTCCGCCAAGTCACCTGCCGACCGTGGGCATAAAGCTTGTTTCAATGCAAAAGTCCACCATCTTGCCCAAGCCTTCTGGGTATATGGCTTATTTCAACGCAAAAGTCCACTATCTTGCCCAAGCCTTCTGGGTATATGGCTTTTTTCAACGCAAAAGTTCGCCTCAAAATCACTTCATCAGCCGCCGGCAGAGGGCGATGCGGTCTGCACCTGCTGCCCCGGGCAGAGAATTTTCAAAAATGACATGATTGTCCAGCCAGGCATCAGTGATGAGAGTTTCACCGGAGACGGTGCTGCACGCGCTGCGTGCCATTCTTTCCCCGGGCACCTCCGCTTCGCTTGCACCATAGAAAGCGCTGCCTGCCGCATCATTTAAGGCCGCCCTCTCATAGGCATCGTCATCTCTCAGGAGCCCCGTCTCCCCGAGGAGGAAACGGATATGCTTCGCGGTTCCGTAGCCCCCGTCATAGACGGCATCGTCAGAAAGCTTCAGGGCCCGGGCAATCGGACCCCTGAGAAACGGATAATGGGTGCAGCCCAGGACGACCGCATCGACCTTTCCCACATATTCCCCGATCATATCCGCCACGAAGGCATCGGTCTCAGGTCCGTCCAATTGCCCGCTCTCCGCATATTCCATCAGGCCGGGGCAGCCCAGGGGGATGACCTCCCGCCCGTCCGAAAAGCGCTGCAGGAGGGCACGAAACTTCTCTTCTTTGATCGTGAGCGGGGTGGCCAGGACCAGGATGTGCCTGCGGCCAGCATCAGCCGCCGGTTTCAGGGCAGGCTCTATGCCGACAATGGCCCGGCCCGGATAGAGGCCCCGCATGACTTTCACCGCCGCAGTCGTCGCCGTATTGCAGGCAATGACAAAGGCCTTGGGATGGTACCGCTTCTCCGCATCCGCTACGGCTTCAAGCGTCAGCTCCCGCACCTCTTCCGTCGTCTTCGTCCCGTAAGGGGCATGGACGCTGTCTCCGAAGAAGACGAACTGCTCATCCGGCATGAGACGGGCCGCCTCCCTCAGGACGGAAATGCCGCCCACACCGGAATCCATGACCCAGATGGGGGCTTCTTTCCTATTTGAACTTGAAACAGTCTGCACTTCTACTACCTCCCTGCAGCAATCTTGTGCTATAATACTCTAAAAGGTTGCTGAAAAGAAAGGGGTGTGGTGTTTGATATGTTGATTCTTCTTGCAATCCTCATCATTGGTGTTGCTCTCGGTGCAGCTGCCGGATGGGCAGCCCGCCTGCAGGAAACGCCTGAAAGGAATCCCTTCCACGGGCCGAAGAACCCGCTGAGTTTCCACGACGATGACGAATGAAAACTTCATAGGCATGACAAAACTCCGCCGCAGCCGGCGGAGTTTTTTATCGGGCAGACCCGAACCCGGACGTTTTTGCGCGGCGCCAGCATCGGCACGCAATGCGTATTGGTTGGGTAGGTCAGTCCATCGTCCCCAACACCTTGTTCTTCAGAATTGCCGCGCTCTCGTACAGCATATTGTTCAGGAGGTAGAGGCGGGGCGAGCCGGATGCGAGCCCCGAGACGTTGGTATAGCCCTGCTTGGCTGCAATCGAAAGAGCCCGGTACATATGGAAATTGTTGGTGACAAGGACGACGGAGCAGTCTTCCGCCGGCAGCAGGGACCGGCTGAAAGCAAGGTTTTCTGCCGAAGTCTCCGCTTCCTCTTCGAGAATAATATTTTTTTCCGGGACCCCCTGCTCCTCCAGATAGTCCGCCATGCCCTGCGCTTCCGTAAAGGGTTCGTTTCTCCCCTGGGCGCCCGAGACGATGCAGACCGCATCCGGGTTCTCCCTGATATAGGCGGCAGCCGCATCCAGGCGGTACTTCAGGATGGTACTGGGGCCGGAAGAGCGGACCTGGGCCCCGAGCACGATGACCGCATCCGCTCCGGGCTTCCCCCGGTCGTTGAAGTGGGGAAGAATCCAGCTCCAGGTGACCGCCACAAGTACAATTCCGGCAGCGATGAGGGCAAATATTATTATTTTCAATGCTTTCGGCACCTTCTCCCACGCCCCTGCTGCCGTCACAAGCCCCAGCAGCAGGAAAAAGACACCCAGGCCAATCCAGACAAGGAAGAAGGAAGTCCCGGAATTTGCCGCATGAACGATTGCGCCATAGGCAAAGGCCCCCGCCGAAAGAAGGAACAGCAGGACTGAGGCAAGAATTCTTCCGATACTCAGCGGCTTTCTCCGCACATCCCGCCGCTTAATCAGCGGATACTCTTCTGTATTCATCCGAACTCCTTAATTATTCCGCTATTTGCAGAAAATAATTTCAGTTTCAATGAGTTCAGTATACTATACTATCCGGCAGGCGTGAATTGTATTTACCTGTATTTTGTGAGATAATAATTTTATGTCTGTAACAGAAGCAAGTGAAGACGAACTGAAAAAGCGCAGTACAATTTTTCACCGGAGGAAGCCGGTCAGAGGCAGATCGGAGCAAGTGCGCTTTGCGCACTATTTCATCCTGGTCAGTGTTCTTTTGGCTGTCCTGTTCTGCGTTCTGTTCATACTGGCTTTTCCCGAATTCCCCCAGGTCCTTCTGGACGACCGTATTTCAACGAAGCTCTATCACGTGAACGGAACGGTGGAGCGCTTTTCGTCCAATGTATTTTCCCCGCCCGAGAAAGGGGCCCGTCTGGTCTTCACCATCCGCCTGCCGGAAGAGGGGACGGAAAACTTTGAAAATCCCGCCCTCTGCTTTGCCAACTACAATTCCATCATCCATATCACATGCGACGGCAAGCTCATCTATTCCCACGGAGATGAGCAGACAAAGCAAGGCCGCCTGACCGGTCACACCATAGTCCGGGCCGTTCTTCCGCCCGATGCAAAGGGCCCTGTCGAGGTGGAGATGCTACAGGGAGAACCCTATACGACTACCTTTCTGCGGAAGGTAAAGCTCCTGCCGGCCCAGTACGCCTGGCTGTATCCCATCTCTGATCCGGAGTCGGTCGTGGATTTCGCCCTCTTCATCTGCGCGGCCATCGCAGCCATTCTGGTTTTCGGCATGAATATGGTGCTGATTTCAACAAGGGATATGAACCGCAGGCTCCAGGACATCGCCTTCACGGTCTTTTCCCTGGCCCTGATTCTCTGGGCCATGACCTATGAGGGCTGCATATATTTCATTGCATCTGACCGATTCTTTTTCCCGGACTTGGAATACATTTCTCTCTATGTTCTTTCCGTTGCATTCACGGCCTATGTCCGGCGGGGGACCAGGGGGCTTGCGCGCAAGGTCAGTCTCTTTTTCGAGATCGCCTGCATCGGTCTCTGTTCCTTGATTCTGATTCTGGAGATTTTTGCCCCTTCCCTCACTCCCCTGACTTCCCTGCTCTTTGTCTGGACCGCTCTGGTCCTGCCTTTCGGAGTTTTTTTCTTCATCATTACTTTTTCTGACCGCAGCCGGGAACACCGGATTATCCGGATCGGGCTCATCATCACAATTGCCGGAGGCCTCCTGGAAGTTCTCCGGGTGAACATCGAGCGCACGGGACTGGCGAAAGGCTTCTTCGCCGAGGAGGTCATGCAGGTGCGGATGACTTCCTATATCGTGCTGGCGCTTGAAATCACCCTCATGGCCGACAATGTCCGACAGAGCTTCAAGACCTTCCGCCACCAGGTCGAGCTCTATCACCTCAGAGATGTCGCCTTCCGGGACGACCTCACCGGTCTGCGGAGCAGGCGGGCTTTTGATGAAGCAGAAAAGGGCCTGCTGGCCAGCGACGAAGCCTATGCGATTGCTTTTCTCGACGCGGACGGGCTGAAGCTTCAGAACGATACCTACGGACATGACGCCGGGGACGTCCTCCTGCAGACCATCGGAATGTCCGTTGACCACGCCTGCGTCACGACCGGCTGCCGGGGCTACCGGATCGGAGGCGACGAGTTTCTGATCACCAGTCCCTACCGGGACCGGGTGGACCGTGCAGTGGACATCGTAAACCATCTGCTCGAGGGAACGGCGGACCCAGGCGGAAAGCCCTATACGGTTTCCGTCGGAATTGCCGAACACAAGTCTCCGGAGGACGGGGATGTCGACAGTCTGGTACGGCTCGCGGACGAGACCATGTACGCGGAGAAACAGAAGCATCATAAGGCAAGATAAGCAGAACATCCGCGTCGGCCCGTGCAGAAAATTCCGGGAATGAGCTTGCGATTATGTTATGGTCTTCATACTTTGAATATGTTGCTCTGGCGATTCTCTGCGTGCAGTTCGTGTTTTACCGCTCCCAGCGCTTCCTGCCGATGATGTCCAATGTTCTCTTCTCCAGGACCCTGTACATCGAAACCGTCACCGTCTGCCTGGATATCATCGCGTCTCTCACCACGTCCCATGTCGCCCTGTATTCCGTCGGAATCCTCTATCTGTTCAACGAAGCCTATTTCTTCTGTCTTTTCCTCTTCATCAACGAACTGGCCACCTACTGCCGGACTCTGGCGGAGACCCGGGGGAAGGTCCGGACCGGCTACGGATTCCGCTATTGGGCTCCGATTGTCCTTGCGGCCTTCATTACTTTCACGACCCATTGGACGGGCTGGCTCTTCCACATTTCAGAGGAGGAATACTTCCGCGGGACCCTGTATTATCCTATACTTACAGCCTACCTGGTCTATTACTTTCTGTTCATCACATATTATCTTTTCCGATACAGGAATAATATTCCTGCCAAACAGATGCGCGGCCTTGTCATCTGCCTGGTATCCGTCTACACCGGCTTCATTGCCCAGGTATATTTCTTCCCCTATACTCTCCTGGTCAATATCTTCTCCTCTGTCGGCCTCCTGGTGCTGTGCCTGTCCCTGCAGAACCCGGCCCATGACCAGGACGACCGGAGCGGGGTCTTCAATATCGGCAGTTTCACGGCCTATTCCGAGGAACTGGACCGGCAGGGGAAGAAGTATGCCTGCGTCGGATTCCGCTTCGACGGCTATCACACTTTTATCTCGGAAGCAGGCGGCAACGCCAAGAACCGCTTTCTCTCCGAGGTCGGAAAAATTCTGACCACCCGCTACACGAGCTCTCCTGCATTCTACTTCCACAAAGGGGAGTTCGTACTCATGGCGGACAAGGGCCAGACCCCGGACAAGCTGGTTGAAGACCTGAAACGGGATTTGACGGACTGGTGGAGAAGCTGCGGAAACCGGATTGAGCCGGAGCTTCGCTTTGTGCTGCTTCCCGATGATGTGCTGAAAAATCCGGAAGAGGATGTGGCGGCCTGCCTCAGGATGGCCTTCGATGAGCTTTCGGACTCCGACAGTCCGGAGATCCTGACCGTCGGAGATGATCTCGTCAAGCGGCTGAACGACTTCCAGTCTGCCCGCCGTCTCCTGGCCGATGCGGTCCAGAATAATACAGTGCAGGTCTATTACCAGCCCATTTACGATACGGCGAAAAAGAAAATTGTATCGGCAGAGGCCCTTGCCCGAATCCCCGACGGAAAAGGCGGCATTCTTTTTCCGGATATCTTCATCCCGATTGCGGAAAAGGACGGCCTGATTCTGCAGCTGGGTATGCAGGTTTTTGAAAAGGTGTGCATCTTTGTCAGCAGCCACGACATGGATGCCCTGGGCCTGCAGGCAATCAATGTGAACCTGTCTCCAATCCAGTGCCTGCACAAGTCACTGGCTTCCGACCTGCTCGCAACTGCAAAGCGGCACCAGGTCGATATGCGAAGGATCAATTTCGAAATCACGGAATCCTCGGTGATGGACATCGACTCTTTCCATGATGTCATGCAGCAGCTGATTGAAGCGGGTTCTTCCTTCTCACTCGATGATTACGGAACAGGCTTCTCCAACCTGGTCAATGTGCTTTCTCTCCCCTTCAGCACCGTGAAAATAGATAAGTCCATCGCCTGGGCCTATTTCCGGGGACAGGAGCAGGTCCTTCCCGAGGTCATCCGCATGTTCCAGAACAAACGCCTGCGGATCCTGGTCGAAGGGGTAGAGACCGCAGAAATGGCGGAAGAGCTTGCCCACCTGCAGTGCCAGTTCGAGCAGGGCTACTACTTCTCCAAGCCGGTTCCGGAGGAGAAATTCCTTCAGTACCTGAAAAAAGCAGGGAGTTGAGAAATCTTCCGGGTTTAAGGCCGGCTTAAGGAAAGGGGCCTATCATCCAATCATAAAAAGCGGCGGCAGGGTCCGCCGGGATTGGAGGAACACATGCAAAAGAATAATATGAAAAAGAGAATGTGTATGTTTGCCCTGGCCGGAGTCCTTGCCGCCGCGGCATCTGCGGCCCCTTTCAAGACGCTGACGGCGGAAGCGGAGACATCGTCAAGCAGCCAGCCGACGCCTCCCGGCAGCGGGAACGGCAGCACCCAGGCCCCGCCTGACGGAAACGCCCAGGGAGGCCCCGGCGGAAGCACTTCCGCAAATGTCTCCTGGACCGGAGCCAACACAATCACCAGCAGTACGACGAAGTCCGGAACCACCTATACTTCAACGAAGGCCGAGGAAAACGCCCTGCTCGTGACCGGCGGAACCAGCACCCTGACCGGCATCACGGTCACCAAGACGGGCAACAGCGACGGCGGCGATACTTCGAACTTCTACGGGACCAACTCCGGCATCCTGGTAAAGGACGGAGCGACCCTGACCATCAGGAATTCGACCATCAGCACCAGCGCAAGCGGTGCCAACGGCGTCTTCAGCTACGGCGGAAACGGCGGAACCAACGCGGCAGCCGGCGACGGAACGACCGTAAACATTGAAAATACAAAAATCACTACAACAGGGAACAATGCCGGCGGAACCATGACGACCGGAGGCGGAACGACAAACGTCAAAAGCTGCACCATCAATACCTCCGGCACCAGCAGCGCGCCCATACGGACCGACCGGGGCGGCGGGACCGTTACCGTGAACGGCGGAACCTACACGTCAAACGGCCAGGGCTCGCCTGCTGCCTACGTCACAGGAAGCGTGACCATCAAAAACGCGACTCTCACGTCGAATGCCTCCGAAGGAATCGTCGTGGAAGGCTCTAACAGCATCACTCTGGAAAACACAACTTTAAGCGCCAGCAATACCAAGCTGAACGGCCAGGCAAAGACCTATCAGGGCGTCATGCTCTACCAGTCGATGTCCGGTGACGCGGCAAACGGCGGTGACTCCTTCACAGCTACCAACAGCACCATCAAAAACAGCAACGGCTACGTCTTCTACGTCACGAACCAGACCTCGACAATCAACCTGACAAATACAAAGATTACGAATACGGATTCCAAGGGAATCCTCCTCGAAGCGGCGGAAGGCCCCTGGGGCACCAGCGGAAGCAACGGCGGCAAGTCTACCGTGTCTACAACCCCAACAAGGGCGGCATGCATGTCTACACGACCAATGCCAGCGAGGTAAATCTTCTGAAGGCAGCCGGCTGGACCGCTGAAGGGACGGTCTTCTATACGGCCTCCGCAAACGGAACCCCCGTCTACCGCCTGTATAACCCCAACTCCACAAACGGCCAGCACCACTACACCTCAAGTGTCAGCGAGAAGAATTATCTGGTCTCCATCGGATGGAAGTACGAGGGAGTTGCCTGGTACAGCGAATGAGGACGAATACAGTCATCAATCCCAGATACAGCTGTATAGGTAGCGCTGACCCTGGCTCTCCGCCTGCAGGTAACTGCCGTCTGCTGCAAAAGCCTGCTCAAAAGCCATATTCTGCCCGGAATCTGCGGACGGGATATAGAGGATATAACCCGGCTTTCTGCGAAGACGGACCGCCTCGGCAAGCACTGCCCCCGGATCTGAAAAGGCAGTCGCCCACCCATTAATCAAAACAAGTTCAAAACTTGCGGTTTGGAGATTCGTATCCGCAAAATCGGCTATCAAATAGGAAATCCCCGCAGGAAAATCCGCCCGCGTCACATTAGCAGTCCATCTGTCTTCGTTTTCTCCTCCCAGGCAATCCGTCACTGCCGTATAACGGTTGCCGGAATAAAAGCCGGCGGCTGCCCCGGAAATCAGAGGACTCAGTTCTCCCCTGCCGCAGCCGATTTCAAGTACCCGCAGGGAAGATGTACCAGGGAAATGCAAAAGCATCCCGATGAGAAGGTTGAGCAGAAGTTCCCGGCCCGGATTCAGCATTCGCAGTTTCTGACAAAGGGCATAGGCTGACGGGGTCCCGTCCTCGGAATACAGGCAAAGACGACTGCGGTTTCTGACCGGTTTGAAAAAGTCTGCCGGAATGTCTTTCCAGTAGACTTCCTCATGCCGGTGATAAAGTTCTTCTTCCTCATACTGAAGCAGTGAAACCGTCTCCATATCTCCGAAAAGAAGAGTGTGGAGTCTGGCCACATTTTTTGGCATGTCATAGACAGCCTGCGCGTGTGTGAAAGCATCTTTCCCTTTTGTTTCCAAAGCAGGGTCCCGACAGAGACTCTTCAGGTTTTCGCCAAACGCTTCAGCGTCGCCTACAGGCGAAGCCAGTCCGCAGTGGCCTTCATCGGTCATGTCTTCATAGGCATCCACCGTGGTGACCGCCATGGCAAGGCCGGCTTTCAAAGCATCGGCAGCGGCGTTCTTCCAACGTAGAAGGAAGCGCAAAGATTTTTGCCCGTTTATAGACCCGACAGAGTTCTCCTCTGTCCCTTATTTCGCCCCGCTCAATGATCCGGTCTTTAAGATCCGGGCGGTCCTGCAAAAAGTTTTGCAGAAGGGCATGAAATTCAGGTGTCTCGGAGCCCACCAGTTCAAGCTTCCAATCCGGGCAGTCCTTTTCAATCTGCACAAACGCATTAAGCAGAACCGTTGTGGCTTTCTGCTCTGTTCCAAGGCGTCCGACCGTAAGGATTGTATTGGTGCGCTCGCTGTAGGGGGCAAATTCCGCAAAGCCTCCTGTCAAGTCCATATTTCCATTGAAGACTGACCAGACATGTCTGGGCCACTTCTTTGAAAGCAGGGCCCCCATGGCTGTGCATGAGGTGGCCAGCACATCCACTGTTTCCAGAAAATTCCGAAAAGAGGGTTCATACCAGGCGATGCGGTCCATCCAGCTGCTGTTTGCGTCCAGCCCGCAATAGATTTTCCCGGATGGGTTCAGACTCCGATAGGTTTTCGCAAAAGATATACTTGCAGGATAGGGACCGCGAAGAATCAGAAGTTCCGCTTCCGGAGCATATTCCCTCATGAGGGCTTCTCTGGCATCCGGCGAATAGTCGGAAAGCAGACGCAGCTTCATATCGCTTACGTAAGAATAATAGGGATATGCCTTCGAAAACTTCTCGATATCCTCCGGACCGTAGAGACCGGGCTCAACTCCTTCCGGGGCAAGACCGATCATATGGACTTCAAAGCCGAAATCCCGCGCAAAAAGAAAAGGCACAAGACCGCAGTCTTTTATGAGTTCCACATTGTTCCACGGGCGGTTGTAAGGCATAGGCGCAATGGCAAGAGGTTTTCCATTCAGCATATCTTCTTCCTTCCAAATATATACCCTGAAAACATCATTTCGAAAATTAAGAAAGTACTCTTGCCTCCGAACCCCGGAAATAGAAAACTCCCAGCAGGAACATGACAGAGAACATGAAGTATTATACTCCCTCTCCTTCTCGCATTGCCATATGTATTCCCTGCCGGTGGCTGCTTTGGGAACTTTCGGACATGGCACATGCTATTGTTTCAAAATTCATGGACGCAAGATGTCGTGAAAAGCTTGATAGGAGACCCCTGCCCCGCCAAAAGGACGCCACCGGCGTATGCGAGCGACGGCCGGAGCAGGGCCGCGGGCGTCAGTAGGCCGACGGCGGGCTTGCAGGCGGGGACGGCAGGAAAAAGGAGCGATGCCGCGCCATGGATGGCACGGCAAGCCCGGATCTCCAAGGGAGTGGGTGTCAGAGCGTTCGCGGAGCGACATGCAAGGGCAGGCCGGAACAGGAGCCCTGCGAAGGACGCTATGCCGAAGGCTGGCGAAATAGTAATGCAGGAAAGAGAAAAGACCTTCGGCGGGGCGGCGGGAGCGCACGTCCGGGCGGACCTTTGTCTTGAAACAAGTTATAAACCCACAGGCAGGCGCAATCATGGCGGACTTTTGTCTTAAAGCAAGCCATCGGCCCAAGGCTGGAAGGCGTGCTGGCGGACTTTTGTCTTGAAACAAGCTATAAGCCCAAGGACGGAAGGTAAGTTGGCGGACTTTTGCCGCAAAGCAAGCCATAGACCCAAAGCCCGCGCTCAATTGGCGGACTTTTGCTGCAAAGTTCTGCCCTGGGCCCAATAGTCCGTCCGCGTCGGCATGAAGAAGTCCATTCGACGCAGGCATGAAGAAGTCCATTCGCCGCCGGGCGCACTAAAAAAAGCCTCCGGCCGCATAGCGGCCGGAGGCTTGAATGAATCCGTATTCTAAAAGGAAATCACTTCTTGTTGACAGCGTCCTTGAGGGCCTTGCCGGGACGGAACTTCGGTGCTGTGGAAGCAGCGATCTTGATTTCCTTGCCGGTCTGAGGGTTGCGGCCGGTGCGGGCTGCGCGCTTCGTGGTCTCGAAGGTACCGAAGCCGATCAGGGTAACCTTGTCCTTCTTCTTCAGAGCCTTCGTAACTACTGATGTATAAGCATCAACAGCTGCTGCAGCGTCTTTCTTGGAAAGACCTGTTTCCTTTGCGATAGCTTCTACGAATTCTGCTTTGTTCATAGTGCTTGTTCTCCTTTTGTTTTTCTGCCCCCGGACTTCCGGGAACTGGATTTTTGCCTCCGGCCTCCCGGAAACACATGTATTCTATACCACTGTCCGTGGTACTGCAAGCAAAAGCCTTGAAAATACTCGATTTTTGTGCAATCCGTCCAAGTAGAAGGTTTGTTTCTTGGCGGTTTTAACGGGAAACGCGCTCCGTACGCTCCATTTTTGCCACTCTTCGCCCTCTTTTTCGGCGGAAAGTTTCCACCTGCGGCCTTCCTAAGCAAAAATCTTCAGAAATATCCGGCACCGCACCATGGAAATACGCCCCACGGCATAGTGTTCCGAACTCCCTTCGTACCTCTCAATTTCCTGCCTTCTCCCTCTCTTGGGCCTTTTTGATATCCTCCTCGTTCTTCTTCATCTGGGCCATGAAGATATCGATGAGGTTCTGGGCGAAGTTCAGGCGGTAGAGCTGAATCATGGTGGAATCTATGAGGTCGCCGACCCGGAAACGGAAGGTGACCTTCACCATGTCCTTGTCCGGGGTTTTGAAAATATTCTCGAAAATCTTGATGGATTCGACGTCGATGGTATCCGTCTCGGGCGGGGTGATGTCGACAGCCCGGTTCAGCATGACAGAAAGGGAAGTCGCCGCGCTGCCCATCATCTGGTTCATGGCCTCTGAAATGGCCGAAAGCTGCAGGTCCGAGACCTCGCCCTGATTGTTCGTCCCGTCGCCGCCCATCATGAGGTCGGTCATGGTCATGACATCCGTGGGTTTCAGGAGGAGGATGTCCCCGCCCTCAAGGCCCTTGGAATAATTGATGTGGACCAGGATGCACTGGCGCTCGTAGTCGTCGAGGGCCTGGCTGCGGTTGATGACCTCAATCCGGGGCATCTCGATCGTGACCTTCTTGTTCTGAAGGAGGGCCGAAAGGGCCGTCGTGGACGAGCCCATGCTGATATTGGACAGCTCGCCGAGGGCGTCCATTTCCTCTTCTGTAAGTACTTCTTCCGCCATATACCGCACTCCTTTCCCCCTCATGCCTTATGACTAATATAAAGCCCCGGGGCGGTCTTTCCCTTTTCGTATCTGAATTTCCGGGCTTTTTCCTGCCCGGAAGAAAGTTTCCTTACCCGCCATTTTACAAGGCAGACCCTCAGAATTCAAGCCGAAGTGCAAAAGTTCCATGTTCATGTCATCTGAAATCTGTCCAAAGATTTACACGAACTCAAACGTTCCAAAACCGCCTTCCCGCCGGGCCGGCACCTGGTTCGGGCCGCGCAAGGTTTTTGTTTTACATTATTCTCATCGCAGCAGGGTCAGATAGTCGACATTAAAAACGCCCGTGCCATAGAAAATGAGGGCAATGATGAAGAGGTGAACCGGGTAGAAGGCGTAGAAGAAGTACTTGAGCTGCCAGCCGCGTTTGCCGCCATAGAACCAGATGAAGACGATGTCGACGGCCGCCAGGAACTCGATGGTCCCGCAGGTCAGGCCCAGAATCAGGACCCCAAGGGCAAAGCCAAGAGTGTTTGCGACCCGGGTCCGGAAGAGGTCCCCTTCCGGCTTTTTGCGCTCTGCAAGGACGTACATGACGATGATGGTGCAGACGCCGCCGGCCCCGTAATCCGTGTAGAGAAGCTCGGCCCCGATGGCGCAGCCGAAGATGATTGCTATATATAGAAGGGCCCGGAGAACAGGATTGTGCACAACGGGGGCTGTCCTTTCATGTCCCCGCCCCCGGTCGCCCTCGACGAGTTCCATCAGGGTGATGGCCAGGCCGCCGAAAAAGAGAGTGAAGAAGACATTCTGGTAGGTGGGGTCCACAAAGGTCCCGGAAAAGGCCATATCAAAGGGAATTTCCGAGACCGCCGCGAAGATCAGGAGGCGGCCCAGATACTTCCAGCGGCTTTTTGTATAGTAGAAACCCTCAGCCAGAAGGAAGCAGAAAATTGGGAAAGCGATGCGGCCGATGCCTCGGCCGACCTGATAGCCCGTTCCCAGCGGCACCATGGAGGTCGAACCGTAGACCGCCGTGATGTGATCAATCAGCATCGTGACGATGGCGAGAATCTTCAGGAAAGCTCCGTCCACGAAGGGCTTTCCCCCGCGGTTGGGATTCGACTTGTACATTACTTCTGCATTCTGCTGCGCATTCATTTCTGTCATACAAAAATTCCTCTTCCATTCAGGAATGGAGCGGGGCTCTGAGCCGGTATTCAGCCGTTTCAGCGCCTCCCATGAATATAATCAGCCGGCCTTCGGTCGGAAACCGAAAGCCGGCTGAAATATCAATCGTTTACAATGATGACTTCTCTGGGCTTGGCCCGGTGCAGGGCCTGCAAGACCTCCCGGTCGGGCTGGAAGGAAATCGCATACTCCCCGCTGCCGTCCTTGGAGTCCTTGGCAATCATCGTATAGACGGGCTGTTCCGGGTCAGAGCCTGCCGCATTGATCGTGCGCAGGTGCTTTCCCTCATAGCCCCGCAGAGAGTCGTGACCGTTGGGAGCCACCAGAACCAGCTCCTCTTTCAGGTCCACGGTGCAGAGCTCTTTCCGCTTCTCCTTGTTCGTAACTTTCGCGACATCGAAGACGCCATTGGTCACGCTGTAGTCGAAGTCGACCTCCAGGGACCGGTTGTAGAGATAGAAGACCACGAAGAAGGCGATACCGATCATCCACCCGATCATCATGAAGGGAGGATAGAGGAAGCCTGCAAAAAAGGCCAGGATGCCCAGGGCAATGAACACATAGGCAACCATCCGCTGTCCTGTCGACGGATGCTTGGCCACGGAACCTTCTACGAAAATATCTTCAAGCATAATTCAAAACACCTTTCAAACCCCTCTGAGGGTGAATTTGTTCACAAGCTGTTTCTCATTATGTATCAAATAGGGCTCGTGTGTCAAGGAACCCCAGGTATCGTCTCCGCCGACGCCGGCCTCCATTCCCAGTTTCACGTAGGTGTTGACAAAGGCCGGAAGCTCGTTCGTGTGATGGGCGGCTTCGAGGTCTCCGGGTTTCACCGGAAGGGCTGAAAAACCGAGGATTTCCGCAGGAGCGGTCGTCCCGGAGAAGTCAGGCTCCACCGCATCGAAGCGGATGCCACGTCCCCGGACATCGGTGATTTCCGCCCAGCGCAGGCCGGTCCGGAAGCCGCATTCCGTAGGAACGAGGTACTTGGAGAGATTCTCCGTCACATCCATGGCATAGACCCCGGCCTTGGCCAGGCGCCGGTCGGCGTAGGTCTCTTCCGGTCCTTCCCCATACCAGCGGACTCTGTCCAGGCGCCCGTCCAGGGTGAAAAGCATGCCGAATTCAGGCAGCTCACCGACTTCGGCCGAAGGAGGCAGGGTCTCGGTCACCTGGACTACTCCGTCCCCGGTCACCACATATTCAATCGTGCAGTCGAGGGCCGGCTTCACGGGAAGGTGATAGGTGAAGGTGACTTTGACGAAGTCTTCGCCCTTTTCCACCGTGCAGGGGGTCATCTGCCGCCCGTGCTCGTATTTGGGCGATGCATAAAGGGATGCCGCCATCCACTGGCCGCCCCGGAAGGCAATCTGATTGGCCATGTCGTTCTCGGTGGGCGCCCGCCAGAAGGTGGGCCGGGGCTGCTCTTTGATGAGTTCCATGCCCCCGTAATTATAGGAAGTAAGGCCGCCCGTCAGCTTGCTGAAGTAGACGGAGAAGTCGTCGTTTCGGACCCCGACCTCGTGGCAGGATTCCGCTACAATAAGCGGCTGCCGTACATTCACGGCCGAGCCTTGTGCGAGGCCGGAAGGGGCATAAAGGCAGTCGGCCATGGACTGGAGGCCGTCGTACCTGCCGAAGGTCTTCTGGGCCCAGGCAATTTCGTATCCCGCATCGGCCCAGGGCGTGTCCTCATCGAGGCGGAAGGACAGGGTGGCCTGATACTCGCCGGTTCCGTCCTGCTCCCCGCGGTTTAAATTATCCTCATGAATCTTCTCTTCAATGTCGAAGGGCAGGGGGCAGGTCCTGGTCGAAAGGGGCGCAACGGCTGCCCGGAAGCTCTCTTCGCATACGACCCGGTCTTCGCGGGACAATGTCAGCACGGCCCGGAACTTTTCCGTATTTGTAAAGAGGAAGCGGTTTTCAATTTCGGCTGCGTTGGCGGAAAGCTTGGCCCATACGGACTGGTAGCAGGCCTTGACCTCCTGCATCTTGGGGCTGGGTTCCCGACCCGCCGCATAGCAAATGCCGTTTCCGGAGAAGGAGCCGTCGTGGGGGCGGTCACCGAAGTCGCCGCCATAACCCTGGAACTCGGTCCCGTTCTTGTCATAGAGGGTCATGGACTGGTCGATATAGTCCCAGATGAAGCCGCCCTGGTAGCGGGGTTCTGCTGCGGTAAAGTCCGTGTATTCCTTCAGATTTCCCGTGGAATTTCCCATAGAATGGGCGTATTCGCAGTTGATATAGGGCTTGTCAGCCACCTCGGCAAGGCGCTTCTCAATCTCGGGAACCGGATAGTACATGGTCGAGATCATGTCCGTGGTCTCGGGATAGCGGGGGTCGTGGTCCACGCCCTCGTAGTGGACAAGGCGGTGGGAATCGAGCGACCGGAAGAGGTCTGCCTCGTCCCGGATCACGGTGCCCCCGTAGGATTCGTTCCCGCAGGACCAGATCAGAATCGAAGGATGGTTCTTGTCCCGTTCATACATGGACCGGGCCCGGTCGAAGATCATACCCCGGTAGTTCTCCCGGTCGCCGGGAACGGCGTAGGCATCCCCTCTCTTTTCCTGCCAGATGGCGTCCCAGATGCCGTGGGATTCCATATTTGTCTCATCAATAATGTAGAGCCCCAGGATGTCCGCCAGCCGGTAGAGGGCCGTCTTGTTCGGGTAATGGGAAGTGCGGACGGCGTTGATATTGTTCCGCTTCATCGTAATTAAGTCTTTTGCGATGTCGCAGTCCGGCAGCACACGGCCGCTCTCCGCTGAAAACTCGTGGCGGTCGACCCCGTTGAAAACGATCCGCTTTCCATTCAGACACATGATGTGATCTTTGAGTTCAAAACGGCGGAAGCCCACGTTCTCGCAAATGACCTCGTCCGGGGCTGCTCCGTCGGAATTTTCGTTCGGCCCGAACTTGAAGAGGTCGGAATGCTCCTTCCCGTAGACTTCAATCGTCAGGGTGTAGAGGTTCGGCTCCTCCGCGGACCAGAGGGCCGGCTTTTCCACGGGGATGGTGATTTCGGTCCGCCCGTCGCCGGAGAGTTCTCCCTTTCCGCTGACCAGCTCCCCGCCTTCGCCTGCCAGGGAAAGGCGGTACTGACCGGCCCCGGTGGAAAGCATGGAGACGACCAGGTCCGCATTCCTGTAGCTGTCATCGAGCAGTGTTTCAATCTTCAGGTCCTCGATATGGCAGGAAGGAACCGTATAGAGATAGACATCCCGGAAGATGCCGGAGAAGCGGAAGAAGTCCTGATCCTCAGCCCAGGAAGCGGCCGAGAAGCGGAAGACCATGGCAGAGAGCTTGTTCGTACCTTTCCGGTCGATATATTCCGTCAGGTCGAACTCCGAAGGGGTGAAGGTGTCCTCGCTGTAGCCGACGTAGTGGCCGTTCAGCCAGAGGGCCACGGCAGACTCCGCCCCCTGGAAGGAGATGCGGACCGGGCCCCTCTTCCACTTTTCACCTTCTGGCAGTGTGAAGTACTTGGTGTACATGGCCACGGGATTGAAGACGGTCGGCAGGTCTCCGGGCTCTAATTCTTCCATCCCCTCCCAGGGATACTGGGTGTTCACATACTGGGGATGGCCATACCCCTCGGTCTGAATGTGGGCGGGTACCCGGATGCTGTCCCACTTGTGGCAGTCGTAGTCGGCCCGGTAGAAGTCCTTTACGGCCGAATCGTAGTTTTTGGCCCAGGCGAGCTTCCAGATTCCGTTTAACAAGAATTTAAAGTCCGAGCGGCCGCTTTCCACGGCCCCTTCGCAGCTGTACCACTCGTGGTCCGAATGGGCCGGCAGGCGGTTTTCCTCGAAGATTTCCGGATTCTTCACAATTCCGTAGTCGAATTCGGACATGATTTTCCTCCTCAAAACGCTGTTTTTCTGCGCAAAAAGGGCAGGAGCTTTCCAAAATACCGAAAAGACCTGCCCTCAAGTTTCATAGTTTTCTGTCCCGGTGACCGCCCGAAAGGCAGCCCCGAAGAGCAGTCTGAATTTTTATATTATTCTAAAGACTATTTGACGGAGCCCGTGATACCTTCGGCGAAGCTCTTCTGCAGTACGAAGAAGATAATCATCGTAGGTACGGAGCAGAACAGGACGCCCATCATCAGCATGCCGTAGTCGACCTTGTAGCCGCCGGCCACGTTCGCAATCAGCATGGTCATGGTCTCGGACTCGTTCTTCAGCATGACGACCTTGGGCCACATGTAGGAGTTCCAGGCGTTCATGAAGGCAACGACGGCGGCTGCCGCATAGGTGGACTTCATAACCGGCATGTACATGCGGAAGAAGATGCCCCATTCGGAAAGGCCGTCAATCCGGGC
>ONBT01000044.1 GCA_900316075.1 uncultured Lachnospiraceae bacterium
GGATTTTTCCGGACAGAAAGAAGGAAGGCAGAAACTGCCTCCCTCTCCCCATAGACCTCCGCTGTAACAAGCCCGCCGGAATTCTGAACCGTCCCGGCCAGGCCGTATTTTTCTGCTTCTTCCGCCACGAAGGGGCGGAATCCGACCCCCTGTACCATGCCGTAGAAGGTCAGCCGCAGTCCGATCATAAATTATTCTTCTTCGCTGCGGCGGCTGCCAGGGCCGCCTTTTTCTTGGCCTCGAGCTCGGCCGCCTTCTGCTTTTCCTCCTCGGTCATGATGTGCTGATAGGAGTCGAAGATCTTTTCCCCGTCCGGTGTCTGATAGCCGGGCACGATGGAAAGGCACTTGGTCGGACACTTATAGGTGCAGGCCCCGCACTGGATGCAGTCCATGCGGTTGATGGTCCAGGTCTTTGCAGCCCGGTCCACCTTGATGGCTCCGGGAGGGCAGTTCAAGGCACAGGCCCCGCAGGAAATGCACTTCTGGATATCGATTTCAATATGGCCCCGGCTCCGCTCGGGATAGTCAATCGGAGCCGCCGGATAGGCCGTCGTCACGGGCTTATGAAAGAGATTCTTAAGGGCCACGGACGCAAATTTCATAATTGCCATAGCAAAATACTCCCCGGCGTTCCGAAAAAGTTCCCGGACGCCAAATACAATGTATGGTTTACCGCTCCGTACAGCTGATGCAGGGATCGATGGTGATGGCCAGAAGCCCCACATCCGAATACTCGCAGTCCTTCAGCATCTCGCAGAGGCCGGCCAGGTTGGCGAAGGTCGGGGTCCTCAGACGGAAACGGTCCAGGTTCCGCTTGCCGGAACCCTTGACATAGTAGATGGCCTCGCCCCGGGGCTGTTCGATCCGCATGAGATACTCGCCCGTGGGATTGCCCTTTACGGGAACTTCCAGATCCGTCTCTTCAGGTATCTTCCCGATGGCCTGGCGGACCAGGTCGATGGACTGGTAGATTTCGTGCAGACGGACATAGCACCTTGCCCAGCTGTCCCCCACCGTCGATGTGATGGGTTCGAAGTCCAGCTCAGGGTAGGCGGCATACCCCAAAGTCCGCATGTCGGACTTGACGCCCGAAGCCCGGGCGAAGGGGCCGACACAGCCCAAGTCGTGGCACTGCTCCTTTGTAAGGACGCCCTGCCCCTTCAGGCGGTTCTGTACCGTATAGTCTCCGAGGAAGGTGCCCTCGATTTCCTTCAGTTCCTTCTCAATGGTATCCAGTTCGGAAAGAATGGCCTTCTGCATGTCGGGCGTGATGTCCTTCATGACTCCGCCGATCTTGTTGATGGAGAAGATGACCCGGCCGCCCGTGATGGTCTCCAGGAGGTCAAGAAGGCGCTCCCGGATCCGCCATGCCTGATAGAAAAGGGCTTCGAAGCCGAAGGCATCGGCCAGCAGGCCCAGCCAGAGGAAGTGGCTCTGCATACGGGACATCTCCATCAGAATCGTCCGGATATACTTGGCCCGGCGGGGGATGTCGATGTCAAAGACATGCTCCACGCACTCACAGTAACCCATGCCGTGGCCGAAGGAGCAGATTCCGCAGGTCCGCTCGACCACATAGACCATGGTATTAAAGTCTTTCTTCTCCACGAGGCCTTCCAGCCCCCGGTGGATGAAGCCGATATTGGGAACGGCCTTCACGACCTTCTCGTCCTCGATGACCAGGTCCAGATGGATGGGCTCCGGAAGAACCGGATGCTGGGGACCGAAGGGAACGACACTCTGCTTACCCATTACGCTTCTCCTCCCTTCTTCTCAAGCGGCGCAGCTTCTGCTGCAGGCCCTGCCGCCTCTTCCGCTCCTCCGTCCGAACCGGGCTTTTTCTCCCGGATGGCCGCTTCCTTCCGCTCCTCGTGCAGACGCTCTCTGGCCTCTTCGGGAAGCATGGGGGCGTCCTTCTTGATCCGGTAGAGCCGATCGTGGTAGTCAAGCCCAATCAGGCAGATATTGACGTCAAAGAGCTCGTGCATCTCGTTTTCATAGAAGGAGGCACAGGGAAAAATGTCCGAAATGCTGGGCACTTCGGTGTTCAGGTCAGGGAGAACAATGCGGACATTCGTCACATCGTACTTCTCGTCGTCTTCGAAGGAATAGGTGAGCTCGAACTTGCCGTCCACATAGGCTACGCAGGCCTGGGACAGGCGAAGCCCCATATTCTTCTTCTTCATAGCCGTATAGAGGAGCTGGTCGACAGCTATCTCTTCGTATTCGTTTTTTGCGCTTACTATATTCGCCATCACTTCAGCCCTCCTTTCCTGTGTTTTCCGGTTTCCCTGCTTCCACGGGCGCCGCCCCGCCGCGCTTTTCCGCCTTCACCTTCGCATCGTGCTCTTCAGAGCGCTGCTGGAAAAGGTCCCGGGCCTTGATGATGCCGTCAATGATGGACTGGGGACGGGCCGCACAGCCGGGCACATAGATATCGACAGGAACGACAGTGTCGGCCCCGCCACAGATATTATAAGCTTCCTTGAAGACTCCGCCCGTGCAGGCGCAGGTACCGACGGCCACAACGACTTTCGGCCGGGGCATCTGATCATAGAGCTGCTTCACGACGGGGGCGTTCTGTTCATTGATGCCGCCCGTGATCAGGAATATGTCCGCCTGCATGGGGTCGCCGGTATTCTCGACCCCAAGCCGTTCCGCGTCATATATAGGCGTCATGCAGGCCAGAACTTCGATGTCACACCCGTTGCAGCTCGACCCGTCGTAGTGGAGGAGCCAGGGGGAGCGTTTTACATTCGCCATAGATTTCCACCTCAAAGCCCCCTTCCTTCCGCATTTCCTGCGAAGGCAAAAGGGGCAAAGAATTTTCATTTTACATTATTCTAATGAACCAGCATGAGGACCAGGAAGTTGACGCCCGCGGAAAGCAGGGTCACAATCCAGGTCATCTTCACCATGGTCGTCGTCTTCACTCTCGCGCAGGTATTGTCCACGAGAATCTCGAAGAAGTAGACGAGGAGAATCACGAGAACCGCTGCCAGATAGGACCAGGGATTTTCATTAATAATGAAAAGCGCGACGACGCCCAGCATCAGTACGGTTTCGTACCATTCCGTCACATTGTAGAGGGCCAGGTTCCGCCCGCCCATCTCAGTCGTGATTCCCTTGACCAGCTCCTGATGGGCGTGGTGGGAAGCGGACTCATCGAAGGGGGACTTTCTCATCTTGATGGTCAGGATGAAGACAAAGGCGAAGAAGAAGCCGGGCAGTTTCGCAATCAGGCTGTACGGCGTGTGGATAATCGTGTCCACATTGAAGGACCCGGTCACCAGGTAAAAGCCCACCGCCGTGAGAAGCAAAGCCGGCTCATAAGCCATGTCCTGCAGAAGCTCCCGCTGGCCGCCGATGGTGGTATAGGGCGAGCTCGTAATGACCGCGGCAAAATAGAGGAAGACCGCCGCCGTCGACAGGACGAAGAAGCACATCAGAAGGTCCGTCCCGCCGAAGAACATGCAGCCCGTGAAAATCATCAGGGCCATGTAGGACAGGAGCAGGAAATGCTGGGACCGGTCGACGATGATGAACTGCTTCTTTGTCAGCTTTACAAGATCGTAGAAGGGCTGCAGAATCGGGGGCCCGACACGGCCCTGCATGCGGGCCGAAATCTTCCGGTCCAGACCTTCCAGCAGACCGCCCAGGAAGGGGGCCAGCAGAATGTAGCACATGATGGAAATAAATTTTGCAGTCATTACAGGGCACCTCCGACGATAAAGATCATCATGACGGTAATGACCGCCGCCGTAATGAGCTGGCTCGGCAGCATGAGCTTCCGGATGCCGCAGATGTTCTTGAAATAATAATTTGAAAGCACCAGCTTTTCATTCTGTCCCATGGAACCGGTGAAGGCGTGATTCTTCCCGGTGTTGATGCCGGACATATAGGAAAGCTTCTTGTTCGCCCGGATCTTCTTCGAATAGAGGTAGGCGAAGAAGGGCACCGCAAAGACGAAGACGACGAGGACGATCAGAAGGTCCAGGGTCCCGGTCGGCAGGGTCTGCTCGGAAATCGCGAACATCTCCCGGAGAAGGGGTCCGACATAGACCTTCGACAGAATCGGGAAGAGAACGCAGAGGGCAATCATGAGGACGCCGTGAATCGTGATGGAAATCATCTCGTTTCTCTTCGTGATGTCCTTGGCCGGGGCCTCATTCGTGGAGGCAATGATCTTCCCCAGCCACTTGGTCCAGTAGAAGGAGGTTGTAGCCGAGCCGAAGACGATGAAAAATACAAGCAGAATATTGTTCTCATCGACCGAAGCCTTCAGGGCGGCCCACTTGGAAATCAGCATGCCGAAGGGGGCCAGGAACATGCCCGCGATACCGATGAACATGAAGATGGCGAGTCTCGGCAGGCGGTAGAGAAGGCCGTGCATGTTTTCGATGTCCCGGCTGTGGATGGAGTTCTCCGTAGCTCCGACATCCTGGAATAGAAGGGACTTGCTTATCGCATGGAAGATCATGAGGAAGACCCCGGCCCAGATGGTCTCAGGCCGGCCGACACCGGCGCAGGCTACCATCAGTCCAAGGTTCGAAATCGTGGACATGGCCAGAACCTTCTTCCCGTCGGACTGGGCGATGGCCATGATGGAGGCCGCCAGGAAGGTGAAGCCGCCGATGAAGGAAATCATGATTCCCGTTGTGGTCCCGCTCATGGCCGGAGCCAGGCGGAAAAGGATATAGATGCCGGCCTTGACCATGGTCGCGGAATGCAAAAGGGCCGAGGAAGGCGTAGGCGCCACCATGGCCCCGAGAAGCCAGGTGGAGAAAGGCAGCTGGGCCGCCTTGGTAAGGGCCGCAAAGGCAATCAGAGCCACAGGGATCATGACTTCCCCGGGCCGGGCTGCCCCCAGAGCCACCATATCATGCAGGCTGACGGTCCCGTGGGTCAGGGCGAAGTAGATGATGCCGATGGCCAGGGCCGTGCCGCCGAGGAGGTTCATCCACAGAGCCCGGAAGGAATTCTTGATGGCCTCCGGCTCTCTCGTATATCCGATGAGGAGGAAAGAGCAGACACTTGTCGCCTCCCAGAAGAGGTCGATCCAGAGCAGGCTGTCGGACAGGACGAAACCGAACATGGCGCCCAGAAAGGCGAACAGAACCATGAAGAAGTAATATCTCCGGTCCCCGATATTCGTGTGATAGTGCTGGTAGCCGTGCATATAGCCGACGGCATAGACGACGATCAAAGAACCGATGACCCCGATGATGATGCACATCAGGATGGAAAGATGGTCGATATAGATATGGCTGATTTCCTGCATTTCCGGTCCAAAGAGCTCCAGCCAGGCAATGGCCAGGGTCGGAACGATGGAGAGGATGGAAACCCAGTACTTTTTGTACTTGAAACTCAGGAAGGTCACCTGGACCATGAGCAGAAGCTCGGCGCAAAGTATGACCTTGTCCGCAATCTCCGTGTGGACGTAGAGTTCAATGGGCCGATAGCCTCCCGCGGCCCAGCCGACAATGAGGACGCCGACGGCAATCATGATGACGACCGCGCCGACGTAGGCGATGGCATTCCGCACTTTGTTGACCCGGACGCAGAACATGAGTCCGGCCATCACGAGCGGAAAGATGATGAGAAATGGTATGACAGGCATTTCCCAAAACTCCTTTCAACTTTGAATTTGCAGTCTCCGTGGGACTGCGGAAAAACTCCCCGGATGTCTCAGCACAAATGTGTACCAAAACTTTTATATTTTAAATCTTTATTTGTGATAATTCAATGCTATAATCGGCATACAGATTTGAAATGCCGGCAAAAACCCGCAGGTTTTGCGGATTTATCGCTCCTTGCAAAAATGTCTGCATTTTTTGCAAATTCGCTTGTCTCCGTTCCCGGCCCGCAAAAACGTATACATTTTCAGGACAGAAAAATGCACGAACTCTCTTATATCACCCGCATGGTCTCCGCCGCCCTTTCGGCCGCGAATGAGAATAATATAAAGCGCGTCGATTCCATGGAAATTGCAGTCGGCGAGATGACCGGCCTGGTACCGGAGTACTTAGAGCGCTACTACCCTGCCGCCACGGAAGGGAGCATCCTCGATGGCTCGAAGCTGATCATCGACTTTCTTCCCGTGAAGGCCGAATGCACGGACTGCGGAAAGGTCTTTGCCCCCTCGAAGGAGAATGCCTATAAGTGCCCTGTCTGCGGCTCCCCCCGGGCGAAGGTCCTCTCCGGCCGGGAATTCGACCTCGTGCGCCTCAGCGGGGAATGAAGAAAACCCCGGCGCTTTCCATTAGTCATATCCTATAAAACTAATGATTTTTCTCCCTATCTATGCTAATATAAAAGGTGTTGCGGGCTGCTGACCGCCCGGCCTTCCGGGAAGTCCCGAAAGCCTTGCGGCGACAGCGTTTGCATAGTCAAAAGAATACTGGAGGTAAGACATGATCTACACACAGAAAATCGAATCCCAGTGTCCTGTTCACCAGGGTGTGCACCACGGTGCAGCGCCCATTCCTGAAGAGGGTCAGTGGATTCAGGCAAAGGAAGTCAAGGACATCAAGGGCTACACCCACGGCGTAGGCTGGTGCGCTCCCCAGCAGGGTGCCTGCAAGCTGTCTCTGAACATCAAGGACGGCGTCATTCAGGAAGCCCTGGTCGAGACCATCGGCTGCTCCGGCATGACCCATTCCGCAGCAATGGCTGCCGAGATTCTTCCCGGCCTTACGGTTCTCGAAGCCCTGAATACCGACCTTGTCTGCGACGCCATCAATACCGCCATGCGTGAGCTCTTCCTTCAGATTGCATACGGCCGCAGCCAGTCCGCCTTCTCCGATGACGGTCTTGCCATCGGCGCAGGCCTTGAGGATCTCGGCAAGGGCGACCGGTCCATGGTCGGCACCATGTACGGCACGCTGGCCAAGGGTCCCCGCTATCTCGAGATGACCGAAGGCTATGTCACCGGTATCGCCCTGGACAAGAACGATGAGATCATCGGCTACAAGTATGTGAACTTCGGCAAGATGATGGACTTCATCAAGGCCGGCGACGACGCGAACGAGGCCCTGAAGAAGGCTTCCGGTCAGTACGGCCGCGTTGCCGATGCCGTAAAGATCATCGACCCCAGAACGGACAAGGAGGTTTGAAACAATGTCACTTTTTGAATCCTACGAGAGACGTATCGACCAGATCACACCCGTCCTCAAATCCTATGGTATCAACTCCATCGAAGAGTGCCGCGATATCTGCAAGGCGGCCGGCTTCGATCCCTATGCCATCACCGAAGGCATTCAGCCCATCTGCTTCGAGAATGCCAAGTGGGCTTACACAGTAGGCGCTGCCATCGCCATCAAGAAAAACTGCCGCACCGCTGCTGACGCAGCCGCAGCCATCGGCGAAGGCCTGCAGGCTTTCTGCATCCCCGGCTCCGTAGCTGACCACCGCAAGGTTGGTCTCGGCCACGGCAACCTCGGAAAGATGCTCCTGACCGAGGACACCGAGTGCTTCTGCTTCCTGGCCGGCCACGAGTCCTTCGCAGCCGCTGAGGGCGCCATCGGTATCGCAAACAACGCAAACAAGGTCCGGAAGAAACCCCTCCGTGTCATCCTGAACGGCTTAGGCAAGGACGCTGCAAAGATCATCTCCCGTGTCAACGGCTTCACCTTCGTTGAGACCCAGATGGACTACAAGAAGGGCGAGGTCAAGGAAGTAGAGCGCATCGCTTACTCCGACGGTCCCCGCTCCAAGGTCAACTGCTACGGCGCAAACGACGTCACCGAAGGCGTTGCCATCATGTGGAAGGAAAACGTCGATGTTTCCATCACCGGAAACTCCACGAACCCGACCCGTTTCCAGCACCCCGTTGCAGGTACCTACAAGAAGGAAAGAGTTGCTGCCGGCAAGCCTTACTTCTCGGTTGCATCCGGCGGCGGTACCGGCCGTACCCTTCACCCGGACAATATGGCAGCCGGCCCCGCTTCCTACGGTATGACCGATACCATGGGCCGTATGCATTCCGATGCCCAGTTCGCAGGTTCTTCTTCCGTTCCTGCCCACGTTGAAATGATGGGCCTCATCGGCATGGGCAATAACCCCATGGTCGGTGCCACGGTTTCCGTTGCCGTTGCTGTAGAGCAGGCAGCCAAGGAAGGCAAGTTCTGATTCGCTTTCAGAAATGAATATATATGACAGGCCCCCGGCGCGTACGCGCCGGGGGCCTGCTTTTTTTGCAGTTATATCATGAAATAAGCGGCGGCGCAGAAAAATGCGCCGCCGCTTATTTGCTATACTTAGGAATTTCAGTATTCCCGGCTGTCCAGGAACTGGTCCGTCACGGTCTGGACCGGATAGGCCACAACGCCGACATTGATATCCGCAACCGTGTCGTCAGCCGCGAAGATTCCTTCCTCCAGGAAGTTTTCCTTCTCCACGGTCCCGCCGCCGGCCTCCAGCGTCTGAATCGCCTCAGCCACCAAAGAAGCAGAAAGGGGATTGCACTCGATGTCGCAGCTGATCTTCCCCTCTTTCACCGCAGTGAGGCCATCCCGCATGGCATCGAAGGATATGAGAACCTTGTCTCCGTCCTTCCCGTAGGAGACCCCCGCCTCGTCCATGGCTGCCATGGCCCCATAGGCCATATTGTCATTCTGGCAGACGATGACGTCAAGGTCCGGATACTTTTCGAGGAAGCTCTCCATGACGGCCTTCCCGCCCTCTTCGGTAAAGTCTCCGCAGGCTTCGGTATCGACTATCCAGTGCTGGGCATCCGACGCAGCGTAGACATACTCGTCAAAGCCCTGGCTGCGGCCCAGAGTCGCCGCCGCGGCTTCCGTCCCGGTAATGACTCCGATATGGAACCCGTCCGATCCGACATTCTTTGCCGCCAGATAGGCCTTGAGCCAGGCCCCGGCTTTCCGGCCTTCCATCACGAAATCCGAGCCGAACCAGGCAAGATACTTATCTGAATCCGATATGGTCCGGTCGACGACAAGGACCGGTATGCCGGCCCCTTGGGCTTTTGTAAGGACCGGCTCCCAGCCCGTCTCGATGATGGGGTCGATAATCAGGTAGTCCACTCCGAAATCAATCAGGTCACTGACCTGCTGTTTCTGGGCGTCGGCATCGTTGTCGGCGTCTAAAAGGGTGAGTTCGTAGCCATTCTCCTTCGAGAAGGTCTCCCGGACCGCTTCCGTGGCCGCCTGCCGCCAGTCGGACTCATGGCCGACCTGGGAAAAGCCGATTTTCAGGAGCCCCGCTTCATCGGACGCAGTATCCTCCGCGGACTTTTCCGCCTCCACCGGCTCTCCGTCATCATATGTAGCATACGCCGGATTGGGATCTGCTTTCCCGCAGGATACCGTCAGCAGGGCCAGGGAGGCCGCTGCCAGCAGGAAAAAAATTCTTCGTTTCATAAGCAGCCCTTCCTTTCGGAAAGTTCATGAAATGCGCGAAGAAAAAAGGATCACTTCCCGGGATACTTGATGACCGAAGCCACGTCGTAGCCCTTCAGGCGCTGCCGCCCCTTCAGGCCTTCGAGCTCCATGAGGAAGATCATCTTCACAACCTTGCCCCCGAGCTTCTCGGTCAGGTGGGCAGCCGCTTCAATCGTGCCGCCGGTGGCGATCAGGTCGTCGACGAGGACCACTTTCTGCCCGGGCACGATGGCGTCCTTGTGCATCTCAATCGTAGCGGTCCCGTACTCGAGGTCGTAGGACTCTTCCACAGTCTCAGCCGGCAGCTTGCCCTTCTTGCGGATCAGGACGAAAGGCTTGTGGGCCAGATACGCGATAGCCGCCCCGAAGATGAAGCCCCGGGACTCGGCTCCGGCAATAACGTCATAGTCAAGGCCGTCCAGAAGCCCCATCATGGAGTCAATGGCCAGCTTCAGGCCGTCCGGGTCTTTCAGCACAGTCGTAATATCCCGGAACATAATGCCGGGCTCGGGAAAGTCCGGTATGGTCCGGACGTAGTCCTCCAGTTTCTTTTCCATTGAAAAAGTCTCCCTTCAAAAATTGTAGAGGCCCGCAAAAGCAGCCGGCAGACATTTCCCACCGGGATTCCCCCACGGCACCAACAGGTCGATTATAACATTTATGTCCGCTTGTGGGAAATGGCTTTTCAATATATAATAAGGACGCTGTGTCGATGAAGAACGCAGCGCCCAAAAATAAGTGTTTTACATTATTCATAGAAAGAAACCATGACCACAACCATCATTCAGATCATCGTTCTGATTCTGCTTCTTGCCCTCTCCTTCTTCTTCTCTTCCGCCGAGACGGCCCTCACCACCGTAAACAAAATCCGGGTCCTGACCATCTCCGAAGACGACGAAGACCCCCGGCAGGAGAAGGCGAAGACCCTGCTGAAGGTCCTGAAGGACCCGACGAAGATGCTGACGGCCATCCTGATCGGGAACAATATCGTCAACCTCTCGGCTTCCTCCCTGGCCACGACGGTAGCCATCGGCCTTGTCGGAAACTACGGGGCCGGTATCGCCACCGGAATCCTGACCTTCCTGATCCTGGTCTTCGGGGAAATCACCCCGAAAAACCTGGCCACCATCCGTTCGCTCCCCCTGGCCCTTTCCTATGCCGGCCCCATCTGGCGCCTGATGATTGTCCTGACCCCCTTCATCATCTTCTTCCGGAAGATTTCCGAGTGGGTCCTCCGCCTCTTCGGGGTCCGGTCCGATGAAAAGCCCGGGGCCGTGACAGAGGACGAGATCAAGACCATCGTGGACGTGGGCCACCGGAGCGGAACGATTGAAGACGACGAGAAGGACTACATCCACAATATCTTCGACTTCTCGAATTCCGAGGCCAAGGAAATCATGATTCCCCGGATCGACATGACTGCCGTCAACGCCAACTGGTCCTACGACAAGCTCATGGAAGTCTTCGCCGAGCACATGTACACCCGCTACCCCGTCTATGAAGGGGACATCGACCACATCATCGGCATCATCAATATGAAGGACCTTCTGACCATCGACCGGACCAAGCCCTTCTCGGTCCGCCGCTGCCTGAGGGAGCCTTACTTCACCTTCGACCACAAGGCCTGCGCCGAACTCTTCGACGAGATGCGGACCGGCTCCATCAGCATGGCCATTGTGAAAGACGAGTACGGGGCCGTGGCGGGCCTCATCACCCTCGAAGATCTCCTGGAAGAGCTGGTCGGAGAAATCCGGGACGAATACGACTCCTACGAGGAAGACGACATCGTGCAGACCGGGGAGAACGAATACGACGTCCTGGGCACCACGAATCTCGAGGACCTCTGCGACGCCCTGGACCTGGACTTCACGTCAGAGGACTACGACACCATCGGAGGCTACCTCACCGGCCTCTTCGACCACTTCCCCGAGACCGGAGAAACCTATGTCACGAAGGAGGGCATCCTGCTCCGGGTCAAGGAGACGGGCAGAAAGCGGGTCAAGAAAGTCAGCATCCGTCTTCCCGAGAACTGGGGAGAAACGACAGAAGCTCCGTCCGAAAAGGATTCTCTGTCGTGAGATAAGCAGAATAATATTTCTCGTAGAACTTCTTCAGGTTCTGCTGGGACAGGGCAGGCACGGCTTCCTTTGTAAGCTTGGCCTGCTCTTTTCGTATGGAGAGGACCTTGTAGCTGGTCATCCGGGTCGAAACGCCGGAGGGATAGATTTCCTCCAGGGTCTCCAGGCAGACGGCGCAGAGCATGCAGGGGTATTCGGGCACCCGGCCGTAGTGAAAGCAGCCCCCGTCCGTGAAGATGGCGTGCGGCCGGTAGCCGGTCATACCGGGCCGGTTGACGCCCGGCACGTCGGACTTGCTCGATACGTAGACCGCGGAAAGGGTCGGGGTGTGGCCGCAGACCACGACCGGAATCTCGTCCGGATACATGCTCTCGTACTTATTGAGCTCAAATGGAGAGATGCCGTCGCAGGAGCGGCCGTAGAGATTGATCCACCGCTGCCGCTCCGAGTCCTTCTCCTCGGACACGGAATACCAGGCATGGGCCAGATAGTAATGGACTTTCTTCCGTCCGGTCTGAGGAGCCGCGTCAATCACCAGCTCATCGGAATAGCGAAGGCTGTGGAAGAAGTTTGCAATCCTGTCCAAAAGCTCTTCCGTCACGTCACATTCCTGCTGCAGGCGGCGGTAAAAGTCATACTTGGATTCCGGCGGGAAAAGGGTGCGGACGGACTCGCTCTGCCACTCCAGGTACTTTCTATACCAGAGCAGGACTTCTTCCTCGTGATTGCCACGAAGACAGCGGATGGGGCCGTCCTCCGTCACATGGTCCATGGCCCACTGCAGGGTCTGGGCCATCTTCGGTCCCTGGTCTATGATGTCCCCCATGAGGTAGATGACCGGCTCCGGGTCCCGCGCATATATTTTCTCAATCACAGCCGTCAGCTCGTCGAGACAGCTGTGCACATCTCCTATGCAGTAATGCATGTATTTTCTCCCTATAAAGGCTTCCGATATGTCCTCCCAATCATACCATATCTGTCGGCCCGGGAGACCGCTTCACACAAAATTCAGACAATAATATAGGCACCTGTGGGAATATTTCCTGGGAAAAAGCCAAAACTCAGGCCATCAGCGGACCGGAGCCCTCCACCGCATAGAAAAAAGTTTCTTCCGTATAAGTTCCCTGATCCAGTCCGATATACAGGCTTACCCGATACGCCCCGCTCTTGGGAAAAGTCAGTTCATTTCCATCTCTGCTGAGCGCCTTCTCCGTCACATCACGACCGGCATCCGCTCCGGAACAGAGCTCCACCTTCCGCACTCGGACGCTGTACTTTTTCCCGGATAAGGACTTCACCAGACGCCCTGCCTCCATTGCCTCTCCGCTTCTCAAATGCACGGCAGCCACCAGATCCGCCGTGCCTAACGCTTCTTCCATGGCATAGGAGCGGCTCAAAAAGCCGGACATTCCTGTCGAGACTGACAAGGCACCGGTAAAAATGAAGCACAATACCAGAGCTCCCGTTAAGGCAGCCAGAATGGCTCCCAAAAAGTTTTTCATTGCTGCTTTCACTTTTTCTTACCTCCCTATTATCTAATCGTTTCCGCATTCCTAAGACAGCATTGTCTCCTTCACCCGGAAGCCGCCCCTTCAACCAGGGACTTGCTCCCAAGGCAGGTCCGCCTGCTTTTTCCCAGGCGGAAGAGCTCCGTCATGATCTCTTCCATCCTCTCCTGCTCGGCTGCCTTCTGCTCATCACTCATAGCTGTGCTGATGGTAATCCGGTCCGCGGCAAAGCGGATGGCCTCCTCAGCATCCGCATGATCTATAGTCGCCGCGGGCTCTTCCTCCTCTGCTTCTTCTGCCTGCTTTGAATTTCTAAGGCTCACTTTCTCCAGCAGATTCTGAACCTCCGGCAGCAGAGGCCCGTGGACCGGGAGGCCGCCATCGACCAGCAGGCTGCAGGCATTTCTTCCTCCCTCCCTTGTGAAAAGGCCGACCTGGTCGATGGAGCGGATGGTGCGGAGACTCCCGTCCGCACAGGCCACCGTCCGCCTCTTCACCCGGACACCCACGGCAAGATACGTATAGACATCGTTCAGGAAGTCCTCTCCTCCGCTCCGGGAGCCGGCCAGCCGGGCAAGGCGGGATGGAATCTGCCGTACGTCGCCGCAATGAGTCGTCGTAATCGTATGCAGGCCTGAGGAAAGAACATCCATCAGCTGTTTCACCTCCCCGCCCCGGACCTCGGAAAAGAGAAGCCAGGAGGGATTGAGGTGCAGAGCAGTCCGGAGGGCCTTGGCATAGTCCATGCCCGGCCCGGTAAGCAGGGCCGCCGCTTCCCTTCCCGGGGCCAGTTCCCTGTAGTGCCACTCCCCGGTCTCCTCAATGGTCACGACCCGCTCTCCCTCCGGAATGAAGGTGGACAGAAAACGGGCACACTCCGTCTTTCCCGCCCCGGCCTCCCCCGTGACGCAGATGGACAGGCCCGCCTCCACGAAGCCCTTCAGCAGGTCCAGGACCTCCGGACTGCAGAAGCCGTCCCGGACAGCCGTCTCCTCCGAAAGCCGCAGCCTGGGCAGGGCCTTGCGGATGGAAAGAATTCCTCCCCCTTCCGAGGCCGCCGGATGCACTGCCGTAATCCGAAGAGACTCAATTCCTGCCTCCAGCACCGGATGTTCCCGGTCAAAAGGTCTGGAAACCGACTTTGCTATTCGCTTGCCCAGAGCCTCCGCAAAGCCCTCCGCCAGGCACTCCTTTGCCTGCTGCCGCACTCCCTGAGTTCTTCCAATGACGACGGTGCCTCCCGCACAGTCGATGTCCGTGATTTCGTCGTCAATCAGAAACTTATAGAGGGGACCGAAACAGTCGGCCCAGTCCTCCCGCCGAACGGGATAGTCTTCTGCCATGCGTTTTCTCCTTCAATTGAAAAAAATGGAAATCGGGGACGATGAAAACAGGAATCGGATCGTAGAATAATAGAAAATTTGAAATGTCCCCTCGATTGGGATAGGTGCACTATAGCAGGCCATGGGACAAAAAACAAGAGAAGAGGCCTCTGTTTAATAGAACTTTCAGAAAATGCCTCTTCTCTTAATTATTCTTTTATCGCCTGTTCGAAAATCGAACGAAGTATAAAGGAATTTTTATCTCTATAAAATTTTGATAAACGCCGGACGCCCGGCCGGAATGCTGCTCTCCGCCGGCCTTTCATGGCTTCGTTCAGGAAAGGGCTTCCAGCTTCTGTACGGCTTTCGCGAAGGGAGCGCTGTCAATGGATTCGCAGTCTCCCCGGTCACAGGCCGCCGCATAGTCAGCATTCATGGGAAGCTTGGCCAGGACGTCAATAGAAAGCTCTGCCGCTGTCTCTTCGATATGGCTTTCGCCGAAGACGCTGATGTGCTCGCCGCAGTGGGGGCACTCGACGTAGGAGTAGTTCTCGACGACGCCGAGAACCGGCACCTTCATCATATCGGCCATATTGTACGCCTTCTTAACGATCATGGACACGAGCTCCTGGGGAGACGTGACGATGACGATACCGTCAATGGGCAGGGACTGAAAGACCGTCAGGGGCACGTCTCCGGTTCCGGGCGGCATGTCCACGAGAAGGTAGTCCAGGTCGCCCCAGATGATATCGGTCCAGAACTGCTTCACGGTATTGGCAATGACCGGCCCCCTCCAAACGACGGGCTGGGTGTCGTCGTCAAGAAGGAGGTTGATGGACATGATCTTCATGCCTTCTGCCGACTCCACGGGATAGGCTCCATCTTCAGTCGCATAGGAAGGTCCGTGCACCCCGTACATCTTCGGAATCGAGGGGCCTGTGATATCTGCATCCAAGATGCCGACCGCGTGGCCCTGTTTCCGCAGAGCGTTGGCGATGGCCCCGGTCACAAAGGACTTGCCGACCCCGCCCTTGCCGGATACGACTCCGATCACATGCTTCACATGGCTGCCGGGATTGGGGTCCTCCATGAAAGGGTGCTCGGGAGTCGCGGATTTCGACACCTTCGTGTTCTCGTCGTCTTCCTTGCCTGAAGCCTTGCGGATCCGCTCCGCAGCAGCCAGGGCGTCTTCTTTCGCCTTCTCCTGTTCAGGCGTGAGTTCTTCTGCCATACTTTTCCTCCGTCAGAATCTTTTTTCAGGGAACAGGTACAGCTTACCTCGCCTGTCCCTCTACTTGTGTTGCCTCAGTCACAATTTCATGCAAATTGTATTTTTTTGTACAAGAAAAGCGGGCCGTACAGACGACCCGCTCTACATTATTCTTGAATCTAACGTCCCTGTCAAGCAGGAATTACGCCGTCTTCGCCTTCTCTTCCTTGATGGCCTGGGTCAGCATGGGAACGATCTTGTTCAGGTCGCCGACGATGCCGTAGTCAGCTACATCAAAGATGGGCGCGGACTCGTCCTTGTTGATGGCGATGATGATGTCGGACTCCTCCATGCCGGCTACATGCTGGATGGCGCCGGAGATACCGATTGCGAAGTATACGTTCGGGCGAACGGTCTTGCCGGTCTGGCCGACCTGCAGGTCCTTGGGCTTCCAGCCTGCGTCGACAACGGCACGGGAGCAGGAAACAGTTCCGCCGATGGCATCGGCAAGGTCGTCAAGAAGCTTGAAGTTCTCAGGGCTTCCGACTCCGCGGCCGCCGGATACGAGAATCTTTGCGGACTGGATGTCGACCTTCTTGCCCATGTCCTTGACTACCTTGAGGATCTCGACGTACTTGTTGTTCTCCTCAAGTGTCGGATGGAACTCGATGACCTCAGCCTTGCGGCCCTTTTCGGGCGGACACTTGACCATAACGCCGGGACGAACCGTAGCCATCTGAGGGCGGTTATTCGGGCAGGCGATGGTAGCGATGGTGTTGCCGCCGAATGCAGGACGGGTCATGAGGAGCTGATTGTGCAGCTGCTCCTGGCCGGGCGTCGGGTTCAGAGGGAAGTCACCGATATCGAGCTTGGTGCAGTCTGCGGTAAGACCGGTTGCAACACGGGCAGATACCGTGGGGCCCAGGTCACGGCCGATGGCGGTAGCGCCGACCAGCATGATCTCGGGCTTGTACTCGTTGATGACTGCGGCAAGAGCCTGAGCGTAAGGCTCTGTCCGGTAGGTCTCCAGCTTGGGATCATCGACAAGGATGACGCGGTCTGCGCCGTACTCGCCGAGCTCATCGCAGAGGCCTTTGACATTGGAACCAAGCAGAACTGCCGTCACCTGGGTATTCAGGGGCTGGGCCAGTTCTTTTGCTTTTCCGACCAGCTCGAGGGCAATACTGGAAAGCTCACCGTCGACCTGCTGCGCAAATATAAATACGCCCTTGTAATCACTTAAAGCCATTATATTTCTCCTTATAATAATATTTCACGTCGCTGAGGGCTCATATGAAGCCTTGCAGTGTAGTGTCATGCAGCTTTAGATAACGTGCTTTTCCAGCAGCTTATCCATGATATAGTCAACCGCGCCCTTGGGATCGAGGTCGGTCTTCTTCTCGCCGGCACCTTTGCGGACCTTGTCGGAAGCCTTGGCAATCTTGGTGGGAGATCCTGCGAGACCCATGTTCTCATCCTTGAGCTCGGTCAGATCGTCGCGGCCCCATACGGTGACCTTCTTCTCGTCATAAGCGTCGAAGATTCCGCCGGGAGTCATATAACGGGGTTCATTGAGTTCGGAAAGGGCTGTAATGAGGCAGGGCATCTTGGCCTTGATCTCATGATAGCGGTCCTCATACTGACGCTTTACGATGACAGAGTCACCCTCGACCTTTATTTCCTCAGCATAGGAGATAACGGGGATTCCGAGGTGCTCAGCGATCTGGGGACCAACCTGCGCCGTATCACCATCGATTGCCTGACGGCCGGTGATGATGAGGTCGTAATCGATCTTCTTGAGGCCGGCTGCAATCGTGGAAGATGTAGCCCAGGTATCTGCGCCGCCGAGACGACGGTCGGTCAGAAGGTAGCCGTCATCGGCGCCCATAGCCATTGCCTCACGGAGAACATCATCTGCCTTGGGAAGACCCATGGTAAGTACGGATACGTGTGCCCCGTACTGGTCCTTCAGACGGAGGGCAGCCTCGAGGCCGGCCTTGTCATCGGGGTTCATGATGGTCATCATGGCGCCTCTGTTCAGCGTTCCGTCCGGATTGAAGACTACGCCGCCTGCTGTATCCGGAACCTGTTTGATACAAACAACAATATTCATAACTAGAATTTCTCCTTTTATTTCTGAATAGTGACTGATTATTTCAGAAGGTCTCCGGAAATGACCATACGCTGAACTTCAGAGGTTCCTTCGTAGATCTCGGTGATCTTTGCATCGCGCATCATACGCTCTACATCGTAGTCTCTCATGTAGCCGTAGCCGCCCATGAGCTGAACAGCCTTCGTCGTAACAGCCATAGCTGCTTCGGCTGCAAAGAGCTTTGCGTGAGCAGCCTCTACAGAGTAGCGGGGCTGGGTCGTCTTTGCCATAGCTGCTGCATATACGAGGTACTGGGCAGCCTGCATGCGGGTAGCCATGTCCGCCAGCTGGAACTGGGTGTTCTGGAAAGCGGAGATAGAACGGCCGAACTGCTTTCTTTCCTTAACGAAATCTACGCAGCAGTTCAGGGCACCTTCGCCGAGGCCGAGGGCCTGGGCAGCGATACCGATACGGCCGCCGTCAAGGGTATGCATAGCCTGGTTGAAGCCCTTGGTCCGGGTGCCGAGCATATTCTCTTTCGGGATGCGGCAGTCCTGGAAAATGAGCTCATAGGTGGATGATCCGCGGATACCCATCTTCTTTTCCTTGGTACCGAAGGTGAAGCCGGGGGTTCCCTTCTCTACAATGAACATGGAGAACTTCTTCTGAGGACCGCGCTTGCCTTCAACGATATCGGTGACGGCAACGATGCAGTAGATGTCTGCTTCCTTGCCGTTTGTGATGAAGCACTTGGAGCCGTTCAGGACCCAGCTGTCGCCGTCTTCAACGGCCTTGGTCTGGCAGCCCTGGGCATCGGTGCCGGCCCCGGGTTCGGTCAGACCGAATGCGCCGAGCTTCTTGCCGGAAGCCAGGTCAGGCAGGTACTTCTTCTTCTGCTCTTCCGTGCCCCAGAAAAGGATGGGGTCTACGCAGAGGGA